>CAKZVD010000028.1 GCA_937922085.1 uncultured Tenacibaculum sp.
ATTAGCGCCGATGGTACTGCCAATGGTGGGAGAGTAGGTCGTCGCCTTTCTTTATACATTAAAACACGCAATCTTTAGATTGCGTGTTTTTTGTTTTTACAATAGTTTGTAATTACCAATAGAATATATCAGAATCTAAAACATCTAGATTAGAATACTCCTTAAAACAAGACTTAAAATTAAATAGAACCTATATAAGACTATAACTATATTAAAGGATCTTTAAAAGAGATGTTTTACAGTTTATCGAGAACTTTAAACGCTTAATCTACAGAATTAAGATGCTGTGTCGATTATGGGATATTTACAATGTGATTTAGGGTTATTTTTGAAGTGTAGATAAGTTAAGAATAGTAGTAGTTAAATAAAATATAGAGGGGGAACACCTCTGAATAGTTTTTCATTTTTAATTTCCTTGATATAAAAAGGAGATATAGATTTATTTGGTTGATTAATTAAAGCCTTTTGCAAACCCCAATTGCAAAAGGCTTTTTTTTATACCCAAATATTTAAAATCAAAATCAAAAAGGAGGGGTTAAAGAGGACTATTATTTAAAATTAGTTTATTTTGTGTTCTTATCAGAAAGAGTATCTTAAATGTAAGATCTTTTTAAAAGTATATTTTTAGTTATGAAAGAAATTCTGAACCAAATTTATGATATAGAACAAAAATCAGAAAAGAGAAATATTGATTTTTTTGAGAGAAATATAAGGAGACTTTATCATGAAATAGAAAAACAAGGTTATATTGTAAAGAATCCTCTTGGAGAAAAATATTCATTAGAAAGGACAGATATTGAAGCTACTTTAATGACTGATTTTTATAATGAAATGAAAATAGTGAAAGTTTTAAAACCAATAGTATATCATAGTATTAACGATACTATGGTAATAGTACAAAAGGGGGTAGTAATCGTAGAGTAAAAAAGTTATGAAAACAGTTAATTTTGGAATAGATTTAGGAACAACAAATAGTTTAATTTCTAAGTATGAAAATGGAATTTTAAATATTTTTAAAAATCCATTAGGTTTAAAACAAACATTATCTTCTACCGTTGCTTTTAGAAAAAATAGAGTTATTATAGGTGATAAAGCTAGAGAATTATTAGAAAGAGATGCACTTAATGTATTTACGTGTTTTAAACGAAAAATGGGAACTGCAGAAGAGTTTTATGTACCTAATTTGCATAAAAAAATTACACCTATAGAGCTTTCTACCTTGATTTTACAAGAACTTAAAAATTTTGTTCATACGGGAGAAAAAATAGATGAAATTGTTATAACAATTCCTTCTTCTTTTGATACTATTCAGTCTAATGCAACAAAAATAGCGGGAGAAAAAGCAGGATTTAAAAAAGTATATCTATTACAAGAACCAGTAGCCGCTGGTTTGGCTTTTGCTAATCAAAATAAATTAAATTTAGAAGAAACTAAAAGATGGTTAATTTATGACTTTGGAGGAGGAACTTTTGATGTAGCATTATTAGAAATAAATGACAGAGAGATAAATGTTTTAGATAATGAAGGAGATAATTTTTTAGGAGGCTTTGATATAGATAATTTAATTGTAGAAAAATTAATAGTTCCTTTTTTAGAAAAAAAAATTAATGAAGAAAATTTATGGAATAAGTTTAAAGAAACAGGAAATCCATATCAAAAATTATATTTTGAGTTATTATTTAAAGCAGAAGAAGCAAAAAAAGAGTTATCAATATTTGATAATGTTGAAATTGAAATAGAATATACAGAAAAAGATTTTTATGAAACATTAGAGATATCTAAAACAGTGTTTCATGAATTAATAGATTCATTAATAGAAAGAACAATTACTTTTTCTAAACAAGTTTTATCTAATAATCAACTGAAAAACAATGATGTTGAGAAAGTTATAATGGTAGGAGGTACAACTTTAATACCTTATGTTAGAGAACAAGTTTTAAAAAAATTAGAAATAGCAGTTGATACAAGTGTCGATCCTACAGCTGCTGTTGGTATAGGAGCAGCTTATTTTGCAGGAAACAAACCTAAAGCAGTTCATATTATTGAAGAAGAAAAGATTGATATAAAGAAGAAAGAAGAAGAGTTTCAAATATTTTATGAAAAAAGTTCTAATGATGATGAAGAATTAATTAATGTAAAAAACCTATTTAAAAAAGAAGGTTTTTATAGAATAATTAGATTAGATGGAGGTTTCGATACAGGTTTAATTAAGTTTAATAAGGATGTATTTAATTATGTTGATTTGTTAAAAGGAGAAATTAATAGTTTTGAACTTAAAATATTTGACGCTCAACAAAAAGAAATATTTATAAATAGAGAAATAAAAATTTCTCAAGGTAAATACAATGTTAAAGGGCAATTATTACCACAAGATATCTGTATAGAAATTGATGATTTAGAATATAATGAAACAAGATTAGAAGCTGTTTTTACAAAAAACAGTATACTTCCTTTAAAGAAGATGATTTATAAAACAGCTTCGAAAACAATATTAAAAAATAGTGAAGAATTTTTACAGATTAATATTGTTGAAGGAGATGATAATGGATTACCTAGCTCTGGATTAACGATTGGATATATTGAAATTTCAGGAAAACAATTGACTGAAGATTTAATAAAAGGTACAGATATAGAAATAGAAATTATTATGTCAGAATCAAGAGATATATCGGTTAATATTTTTTTATCTTTAATAGAGCAAGAGTTTAAAAATAAATTTACTCCAACTAAAAAATATATTAGTAGAAGTAAAATAGAAAAGGATCTCTTTATTGCGATTGAAAATTTAGATAAAGAATTGAATGAACACGATGATAATTATGAGCTTTTATCTAAATTTAAATCTATAAGAGATAATTTAATAGAACTTCAAATAGAATTAACATTATTATCTGATAATGATTCTACAGATAAAAAATTTAGTATTGATAATCAAAAAAGGGAATTAATTCAGCGATATGATTCTTTAACGAGACATGTTATTTTAGATTCAGAAATAAATAAATATAAATTATTAGTAAAAGAAATTGAATTACAAACAGAGGGAGAAAAGTTAATTCATTATAGAGAAAAGCTGAATAGAATAATTAAAGATGAAAAAAGGTATTTAAATTCAGGTAATAAATATGTTTTAAAATCTAAAATAAAAGAATTAGAGTCTTTAGAGAATATGATTTTTAATGCAAAGGAAGAAAATTATGTGTTTGTTTTTTTACATTATAAATATAATTCAGAAGATTTTTTAGATACCATTAAAGCAGAAAAATTAATTGATGAAGGAGATAAAGCTATAGAAAATAAAGATTATAAAACTTTAAAATATGTAGTATATAGTTTACATAGTTTATTGCCAAATAAAGAAAAGGATAAGAAACAAATGAAAAATAAAGATAAAACAGGTTTACAATAATTCTTTTTAATTAAAGTTCAGTTTAGATAATTCAACAATACTTTTATTAACATTTATAACTGGAGTGTTATTGAAAACATTTTTAATGAGTAAAGGTTTAGAAAAAAGTACTCGATCTTTATTGTCCATTTTTAATTTCATTATTTTTTCAGAAAGGTAAAAGGATTTACCTCTGTAAAAATATAATGAATCTCCTACATCATATAAATAAATAGTAGTTTCATTGTTAGCTTTTATATAAGTAGCGAAATCTCTATAATTAATTAAATTTCTATTAAGAATAATTAAATGTTTCTCTGTATTGTTTTTAACGGTAACAGGATAGCCGTTTATATTGGCATGCATACGATCTCTAAAATATTTAGGGTAAGGATTTTCTCCATTTAGAATTGAATTAGAAACTTTTTTGGTTCCTGAAGAAGATTTTTGATTTAATTTTTTAAAAAAAAGGTTTTTATTCTTATTCCAGTTTAAATTATACGCTATTTTTTCACCGATATTATCCTCAGTATCTTGTGTCGTATAATTATTAATAGAATTAGTTTTTAATGAAGATATTTTTTTTTGAACATTATTTTTAATAATATCGACTTCTATGTTATTAAAAATAATAGTATCATTTTTAATAAAAACACTTTTTTTAATACTATCAATTTTAGTATTTAAAATATATTTTTTTAATAATAATTCTCGATCTTTAGAAGTAATTTTATTAAAAAATCGTTCAGGGTTCTGAACTCCATCAAATTCAGAAAAATCATTCCCTATATAAAAAATAAATTCACAACTGCTATCATATTTAATTTTTAGAGAATCTTTTTTTTGCACAAAGACAGCAGTTTTAAAATTATCAATTGGGTATTTTAAAAAAAGAATTAAAGATTTATTACTACTGTTATTAATAAGTATGGAATCTTTATACATAATGTTTCTAGAATCTTTTATATTTAAGTGAGCAAGAGCATTAAAATTTAGAAAAGGTTCTTTTCCAGAAACTAAAGAGATCGTTTTTTTATTGTAATTTGGATCTTCATATTCTTCTGCAATATCATATAAATGTTCAATAAATTTAGCTTGTTTCTCTTCTACATATTTTTTAAGAATTGATTGTTGATTTTTAAGAATTTCTTTATTATGATCAAAATTATAATTGGAGGTAGTATTATTACTTCTAGCTATTTTAGCAATACCCAAAACTATTGCTAAAATAAAAGCAATTGCTTTTATGACTATGAAACCTGAATTATCTTCTTCAGGATCGTTTAAATTATTCTCTTTATAACCTAAATAAGACAATTTTTTAATTTGTTCATTAACATATTCATCTTCCGTTTCTATACTAGAAAATAAACGATATGCATTTTTGATTTTGTTATACTCACGATTATTTACCTGCGTTTTGTTATGATAATTGACTAAAGCATTTACATAATCTATTTTGGTGTCTTTTATAATACTAATAGGTATTAAATTTAAAAGTAGAATATGTGTCTTATAAGTAACCTGAGGACATTTTTTATAAAGTTGTTTGGCTTTAGTAACTCGAATAATTTCTGTTAAAATTGAAGTTTGCTGATTAAGATAGTTATAACATTCTAATAAAATTTCATCAGTAAAAAGGTCTTTGTTTTTTAAAGCTTCAATAATAGTATCATATTTCTTATTCTGATAATCTTTTTTTAATAACGGAACAAAATATGCTTTTAAATAAGGGGTTAAAAAAGAAGAAAAAGTTGAAAGTTTATTCGAAAACTCGTTTTCAAAAAAAAAAGTTCTAGGACCATCATTTTTACCAGAACTTATAAATTCTTTAAAAGCAGGATGTTTTTCAATAAAAATGATAACTCTTCTTTTTTCAATATCTTTAAGTTGATCTATTAAAAGATACAATTCTTCAATATTGTGAAAGTCTTCTTGTTGCTGAAGTTTTAAAATTTTTAAACGTTTCTCTAACCGAATTATATTTTTCTCGTTGATATTCTCTAATTCTTCAAGAGAAATGCCTAATAAATCAACAGGAGAAATATACATGTGTATTAATATTGTTTAATTGTAAAAATATAGTAAATAAATTAACTCATTTAATCTTCTTAAAACTAATAAAAAGAAGTTTAATTTTTCTTTTTAAAGAATGTTATTAATTTTTTTATTTCTTCTTTAGGATTAAGAATAAATAATATAATTTTAATTGGACTTATTAATAAAACTCTTAAAGGAGTTACTATTAAAATTTCAACAATTAAAGCTAAAATATGTTTAGGATTCTTTTTTATAGTTAAAAGAGGATTGTCCAAATAAGACAATTGATCAATTTGATTTTTTAAATCAGTATCTTCTATAGAAATTCTAGAAAATAAGGTATATGCTTTTTTTATTTTTCTGTATTCAGAGCCAATTATGCTAATCTTATTTAAATGAGTCACTAATACTTTTACATATTCTAACTTTGAATCTTTTATAATACCATAAGGAATTGAGTTTAAAAGGTCAATATGAGTTTCATAAGTAATCTGAGGGCATTTTTTATACAATTCATTAGAACCAGCAGCTTGTATTGTTTCTATAAGAATTTGTGTTTGGTGCTCTATATATTCATAAGATTTTAATAAAAGATCATCAGTGAAAATATCTTTACTTTTAAAAGCTTGAATAATTGTTTCATACTTTTTATTTTGATAATCCTTTTTTAGTAAAGGAATAAAATAATTTTCTAAATAAGGTTCTAAAGAAGAAGTGTAATCATTGATCATTTCCTCTGAAAAAAGAAATGTTTTAGGCCCATCATTTTTACCAGAGCTTAGAAACTTTTTAAAAGAAGGGTGTTTTTCTATAAATATAAAAAAGTTTCTTTTCTCTTTATCTTTTAGCTGGTTTATTAAAATATGTAATTGGTCAAAATTATAAAAGTTTTCTTCATTCTGAAGTTTTAAAATTTTCAATCGTTTTTCTAATCTAATAGTACTTTTCTCATTAATGTTTTCTAGTTCTATAAGAGAAATATCTAATAAATCAATAGGAGAAATGTACATATTTATGGAGCAATTTTATTTTTAAAACCAAAAATAAAGAAATTAAAGTTTTATGATCTCTTAAAATCAATCTTTATATTTTTGCAATATGGAAGTAGATTATATTATAGTAGGACTTGGTTTAGCAGGATTGGCTTTTACAGAAGAACTAATTAAGAATAATAAAACATTTTTGGTTTTTGAAGATAGCTCTCAAAATTCATCTAGTGTTGCTAGTGGAACTTATAACCCTGTTATTTTAAAACGATTTACAGCAGCATGGAATGGTCATGAACAGTTGCAATTAGCACTTCCTTTTTATGAAAAAATATTCAAAAAAATAGATAAAAATTTAGACACGAAATTTACAGCCAGGAAGGTGTTTAATTCTGTAGGTGATGAAAATAATTGGTTTACTGCTATAGATAAACCAACATTATCTAATTACATGCAACCAAAAATTTTAAAAGAAAAAATAAACGGAATTATAGGTGAGTTCGGTTTTGGTGAATTAAAAGGTATAGGAAGAATAGATACTAAAGAGTTAATAAAAAGATATCGATCGTATTTATCTCTAGATGAAAAGTTAAAAGAAGAGGAATTTGAATATAATGAGATTGATTTTTTAGAAGATGGTGTAAATTATAAAGGAATTTTAGCACGTAAAATAGTTTTTTGTGAAGGCTATGGATTAAAACAAAACCCTTTTTTTAATGAATTACCATTAAATGGAACAAAAGGAGAAACAATGACAATTCATGCACCAGAATTAAAAATTGATTTCTTATTAAAATCGTCCATATTTGTAATACCTATAGGAAATGATACTTATAAAGTAGGAGCTACATTTAATAGAAAAGATAAAACGTCAAAAACAACCGAAGAGGGAAGGCAAGAACTAATAGAAAAATTAGAGAAAACAATTACAGTTCCTTATACAATTACAGAACAAAATGCTGGGGTTAGACCTACAGTAAAAGATCGTAGACCTTTAGTTGGTGTTCATGCAATACATTCACAATTAAATATTTTGAACGGGTTAGGAACTCGTGGAATAATGATTGCACCTACAATAGCTCTAAATTTGTTTAATCATTTAGAAAAAGGAGAAGAATTAGATAAAGAAATTGATATTAAACGATTTCTTTAACCTTAGTTAGATAGTAAAGAGGTTATTACTTGACCTTTTACATTTATAGAATAAAAACTGTTAATTTCTCTTATTAAAGGCTAATAGTAAATAAAATTATTAGCCTTTAATAAAGATTATTTAACAGGTTTTTTCTTTTGGTAACTTACAAATATGTTTATCCATATAATTCTAGATAAACGTAAAGTAAGAGGGGTTAATAAAACAGAAACTACAATTATAGAAATAAAACTTTGAAGAATAGTTAAGCCTATAAGTAGTTTGCAAATAATAAAAACAGATACAAATAAAGCAACAGCTAATCCGTAATTCACATACATAGCACCAAAAAAGAAAGAAGGTTCCATCATATATTTTAAATTACAATGAGAACAATTATCATGCAACTTTGTTATTTTGTTTGGGTTTAAAGAAATTTTATGTTTAAAAAAATCACCTTCGTGACACCTAGGACACTTGTTTTTTAAAATACTGAAGAGTTTTGTTCCTTTGTTTAACATAGATTATATGATTTTAGATACCTCTCTATAGGTTCAGTTTTGTAAGTTTGTACAAATTTCAGAAAAATAAGTTTATTACGTTTAAAAAAACGATAAAATATACTTATTTAACAATATCAATTTAAAATTACTCATGTTAAACGTACATAATTTAACCGTTTCTTTTATGGGAACAGATTTGTTCTCAGGTATTACATTTAAACTTAATAAAGGAGATAGAATTGGATTAATAGGAAAAAATGGAGCAGGAAAGTCTACGCTATTAAAAGTATTATCTAAAGATATAGAAAGTAGTGGTGGTACCATGGCGTTTGATAAAGATGTTAGAATAGGTTTTCTTAGGCAGGATATCGATTTTGTAGAAGGAAGAACTATTTTAGAGGAAGCATATCAAGCTTTTGAAGAAATAAAAGAAATAGAAGGGAAGTTAGAAGAAATAAACACCCAATTAGCTACAAGAACAGATTATGAAAGTGAAGCTTATAATCAATTAATTATTGATTTAAACGAGTTTACTGAACGTTACGAACTTTTAGGAGGATACAATTATCAAGGAGACACAGAAAAAATATTACAAGGATTAGGTTTTCAACGTGAAGATTTTGATAAGCTAACCGATACTTTTTCTGGAGGATGGCGTATGCGTATTGAATTAGCAAAATTATTATTACAAGATAATGATATTTTGTTATTAGATGAACCTACCAATCACTTAGATATAGAATCTATAGTCTGGTTAGAAAATTTTTTAAAGGGATATTCAGGAGCAATTGTATTAGTATCTCACGATAAAATGTTTTTAGATAATGTAACAAATAGAACTATTGAAATTTCTTTAGGTCAAATTTACGATTATAAAAAACCTTATTCTCAGTTTTTACTATTGCGTGCAGAAATTAAAGAAAAACAATTACAAGCACAGAAAAACCAGGAAAAAGAAATAAAACAAAAGCAACACTTAATAGATAAATTCAAAGCAAAAGCAAGTAAAGCTTCAATGGCACAATCGCTAATGAAGCAATTAGACAAAGTACAACGTATTGAAGTAGACGGAGATGATAATGCAACGATGAATGTTCGTTTTGCAATATCTAAAGAGCCAGGTAAAATTATTGTTGAAGCTGAAAAATTGACTAAAAACTATGGTGATAAACAAGTATTACATAATGTAGATTTGTTAATAGAACGTAATAGTAAAATAGCTTTTGTTGGTCAGAATGGACAAGGAAAATCTACACTAGCAAAAATGATGGTTGGTGAAATTCCTTTTGAAGGACATTTAAAGTTAGGACATAATGTAGAAGTAGGTTATTTTGCTCAAAATCAATCGGAACATCTTCCACCAGAAAAGACAGTATTAGAAATCATGGAAGATGCTGCTACAGATAGTAATCGTATGCGAGTTAGAGATATGCTAGGATCCTTTTTATTTGGAGGTGATGCTGCAGATAAAAAAGCAAAAGTACTGTCAGGAGGAGAACGAAATAGATTGGCTTTATGTAAATTATTATTATCACCATTTAATGTGTTAATAATGGATGAACCTACCAATCATTTAGATATAGCTTCTAAAAATGTATTAAAGCAAGCATTACAGAATTTTAATGGAACATTAATCATTGTTTCTCATGATCGTGATTTTTTACAAGGACTTACTAAAACGGTATACGGATTTAAAGATAGAGAAATTACAGAATACTTAGGCGATATTGATTATTTCTTAGAACAGCATAAAATTGAAAACTTACGAGAAGCTGAAAAAAGAACAGTTGTTAAAGAGGTAAAAACAACTAGTAAAAAAGAAGGCTATAAACTATCTAGAGAAGAAGAGAAAGAATTAAAGAAATTAAAAAATAAATCTTCAAAAATTGAAAGGAATATTTCAGATTTAGAGGAAGAAATAACAAAAATTGATTTAGAATTAGCTCAGAATTACGATGAAGTATCTTCTCAACCTAATTTTTTTGAGAAGTATAAAGCGAAAAAAGCTCAATTAGAAACATTAATGTTCGAATGGGAAGAAGTTGAAGAAAAAATAAGTGAATTTAATTAATTTGAAAATGAGAAAAAATTTATTAGTAGTAATTATTAGTGTTTTTTTATTTGCCTGTAGTGATTCTGAAAATGTAGAAGATTCAGTAAAAATAGATATTGTAACTGGAATTAATTTAGTTGATACTTCAGGTTTGCCAATCGGAGTATATGGAAATCCAAATACTTTATTAAAAGAGCAAATGGCATCAAAAGCGATAAATAAAAAAGACCCTATATCAATAGATGATATTGATAGTAATAGAGTTACTGTATATCCTACAAATGTTAACACTATTTTTAATGTTGTAAGTACTATGAATATTAAAAATATATGGCTAATTAAGGCGTCACCTGTACATAGTTTTCAAAATGTTATTTTTAATAAATTACTATCTATCGAAACTTATGATAGTAAAGAAATAAAATCAAGAGCATTTAAAGAATTTAATGTTCAAGGAAATGGTAATTTACAAGTTAACGTTTCTGATTTTTCTAAAGGATATTATAGAGTTTTTGTAGAATTAGAAGGAGGGAATATCTTTTGGGAGAATATTAGTGTAGGATACATTTCAGAAAGTGAAATAGATTTTTGGTCTAGAAATTAAGAGTTTGTTTATGTTTCATGATACTATTAAAACTTATAACCAACAAGTTATTTTTCCTTTTTTAGAAGAAAAAAACATAGAATTGTGGGTTAAAAGAGAAGATTTAATTCATGAATTTGTGTCTGGTAACAAGTTTAGAAAACTAAAGTATAATATTATAGAGGCACAAGAGCAAGGAAAGAAAACACTATTAACTTTTGGAGGTGCCTATTCGAATCATATTGTAGCTACAGCTGTAGCAGGCAAATTATCTGGTTTTAATACTATTGGTGTAATAAGAGGTGAAGAGTTAGGAAATAATTTAGAAAAAACATTAGCAAACAATAAAACATTAAATCATTCGTATAAAAATGGAATGAATTTTGAATTTGTTTCGAGAGAAAATTATTCAAAAAAGCACGAACTGGAGTTCATTGATTTATTAAAGGAGAAGTATGGTGATTTTTATTTGATACCTGAAGGAGGTACCAATGAGTTAGCAATAAAAGGCTGTGAAGAAATACTGTTAACTGAAGATGAAAAATTCGACTATATTTGTGTTGCTGTTGGTACTGGAGGAACAATTTCTGGTATTTTAAAAGCAACTGAAAAGCATCAGAAAGTATTAGGTTTTTCAGCTTTAAAAGGAGATTTTTTAAAGAATGATATTGAACAGTTAGTACCATTTTATGAAAATTGGGAATTGATAACAGATTATCATTTTGGAGGATATGCAAAATACAATTCTGAATTGATCAGTTTTTTAAATCAATTTAAGAAAGAAACGAATATTTTGTTAGATCCAATTTATACAGGAAAAATGATGTTTGGAGTATTAGAATTGATAAAAAAGAACAAAATAAAAGGAGGAAGTAAAGTTTTAGCAATTCATACAGGAGGAGTACAAGGTATAGCTGGAATAAATAAAAAATTACAAAAAAGAGGTTTAGATTTAATTAAGGTATAAAAATGAGATTTAGAATATTTTTTTTATCGTTAATAGTATTAACGTTGGCAAGTTGTGGTTCTAAAAGGCAAATAGTAACTAAAACACCACCTAAGCCAATAATAGTAAATGAACCTGAAGAAAAAGCAGTAGCTATTCCAAAGGTAGAACCTAAGAAGAAGAAAAAATATACTAAAAAATCATATACTGAAACTACAACCGATTATATAGAAAAATTTGCTCCTATTGCGGTAAGAGAAATGCATAAATATAAAATACCAGCAAGTATAACTTTAGCACAAGGTATTTTAGAATCAGGTAGTGGTAGAAGTAACTTATCAGTTCGTTCTAATAATCATTTCGGAATTAAATGTCATAGGGGATGGAAAGGAAAAAGAGTAACACATGATGATGATGAAAAAGGAGAATGTTTTAGAAAGTATAAATATCCTGAAAAATCATATGAAGATCATTCTACTTTTTTAACAACAAGAAAAAGATATGCAAAATTATTTAGATTAAGAGCTACAGATTATAAAGGATGGGCTTATGGTTTAAAAAGAGCAGGTTATGCAACAGATAGAAAATATCCTAATAAATTAATAGCATTAATAAAGAAATTTGGTTTAGATAAATATGATAGAGGTAATAAAAAAAGTATCATAAAAAAAAGGAAAACATCTACACCTATTGTAACTAATTACCCTAAGAAAAAAAAGGATACTACTAGAAGCTCTTCCGTATCAAATGTAGATGATACAAATACTCGTTTTTATTACAAAGTAATTAAAGGAGATACATTGTATTCTATATCAAGAAAATTTAAAGTGCCATTAAAACAATTAAAAAAACTTAATGGAATAATAAGTAATAATATAAGTATTGGCCAAGAGTTAATATTAAAATGAAAAAAAGAGTAGGTATTCCTACTCTTTTTTTATAATCTACTTTCCCCTCTTCAATTATATGATTTCAAGTTTTGTTACATAGCTTTTGAAATCTTTGGATCTTTATTCAAATTTGTATACTCAAAACTAAGCTTAACTTTTTTCTTAAAAAAGCGTAGATGAGTAAACAGTCTTTTTTAATTAGTGAATGATGTTTGAAAATGAGTAAACCTTTGTTTTTTATGTTTTTTTAAATCTAAATAGCTGAAAAGGTATTTTTTTTATTGATTTTTTGGTGATAAGTTTACATATAATTTAAAGAGAACATATAAAAAGTGAATCTAAAATATTACATATCAATATTTTTATTTTTAGCAGTGTTATTAAGCATCAACGCACAACAGCCAATGTTTGGTAATGAAGGAATGTTTGAAGTGGAAGTTAGAGTTGTCGATAAAAATAATAATGAATCTATAAAGAATGTTGAAATTAGTGTTAATGCTTATACTACAACAGATTCTGATATATATGGAGTTTATAGAGTAAAAGCCAGAGTTAATGATGAGTTAATAGCTAGACATCCCGATTTTGAAACAGTTAGGTATACTATCAAATCAAATGAAGAAATAAAAATTGTAGTAGAAGGATTGCCAAGCGAAAAAAGGAGAAGCTTGTTTTCGTTTAAAACGAAAAAGAAAGATATTTATATACAGTTAGTAGATTCTGCAAATTTTTATAAAAAAAAGGATATAGATAAAAGTTTATGTTTTATAGAAGAGGCATTAGAAGAGAATCAAACTAAAAAACGAAATGCCAATACATATAAAATTTTAGCAGATATTTATTTCTATTGGAAGCAATATGATATTGCAATAAGTAATTATCAAATTTCACTACAAATTTATGAAAAAGATGAAACGCTTTTGCAATTAGCAAAGACGCAATTTTTAGCTAAAAAATATGAAGAAAGTGAAGAGACATATAAAAAACTAAAAGGGAGAAATTTAAGTAATTACGATAAAACAGAAGTATTACAAGGGTTAGGAGATGTGTTGCTTACTAAAAAAGAATTTAAAGAAGCTAAAAATAATTATGAAGAAGGATTAAAAATTGCTGAGAATAAATCGTTAAATGAATTTATACCTGACTTAAATTCAAAAATAGCAAATGTATATGCTAAACAAGGAAACTTAAGAAAAGCGAATTCAGCTTATAGTAATACCTTAAAAATTGCTTCTGAAGACTCTGAAAGATCTTCTTTAGAAGTAAAACAAGAAGTAGCAGATTTTTTAAATGAAACAATGCAGTATGATGATGAAATTAAATTAAGGAAAGAGATTCTAAAAAAAGTAGATAGAAATAAAATTGTAAGAAGAAGGGAAGAGAAAAAAAATAAAGCATTAAAAAATGAGAAAAAAACAGAAGATAAAATAACGAAGAAAGATTCACTTACCTCACAAAAATTAAATTATAAAATAGGAAATGCTTACTTGTTAAAAGAAGAATATCCAGAAGCTATAGAATATTTAGAGAAAAGTATAGAAGAAGCAGATGAAAATGAAGATCTTGAAGTACAAAAACACGCAACAAGAAAATTATCTGAAGTATATTCTACAGTAGGAGATTATGTAAAGGCATTAAAAACGTATAAAGAATTTGCAGAAATTGTAGATACTTTATATATTAAAAAAGAACAAGAAATTTATCAAATAAAGAGGCTGACAAAAAAGATAGCTGATAACCAAAGTAGGATTGCTATTTTAGAAAAAGATAAAGAACTTTCTGTTAGTAAAATTAATGTAGCTATTAAGGATAAAGAATTAACGGTAGAGAAAAGTAAAAAACAACAAATAGCCATTTATTCACTTATTGGAGGTTTGTTTTTAATGAGTTTGTTAACTTTTTATAAACATAGAGCAAATCAAAAGCAACAACTAGCAAATAATTTATTAGCATTAAAATCGATGCGTTCTCAAATGAATCCACATTTTATTTTTAATGCGTTAAATTCTGTAAATAGTTATATAGCTGTAAATGATGAACGTAATGCGAATAGGTATTTATCTGAATTTTCTGCGTTAATGCGTTCAGTTTTAGAAAATTCTGATGAAGATTTTATTCCATTTTCAAAAGAAATAGAGTTGTTAGAATTGTACGTTAAATTAGAACACAATCGTTTTCAAGATAAATTCGGGTATGAAATTGATGTAGATAATACGATTAATATAGATGAATATAGAATTCCGCCAATGTTATTACAACCTTATATAGAGAATGCTATTTGGCATGGCTTAAGATATAGAAAAGAGAAAGGACATTTAAAAATTTCGATTACTCAAAAGGAAGAAGATGCAATTTCGATTAGTATTCAAGATGATGGAATTGGTAGAAAAAGATCATTAGAAATGAAAACAAAAAACCAATTAAAGCAAAAATCTAAAGGAATGAGTACTATTAAGAATAGAATTGCTATTTTAAATGATATGTATCAAGATAAAATAGCGGTGCAAATTTCAGATTTAAATGAAGACGGAAGCGGAACAAAAGTAGAATTAACCTTAAAAAAATAAGCCATGACAAAGTTGAGAACCATTATCGTTGAGGATGAAAAAATAAGTAGAGATATTTTAAGAAACTATGTCGGTAAATATTGCCCTAATATAGAATTGTTAGGAGAAGCAAGCAATATTGAAGAAGCTCATGAGCTAATAAAAAAGCACGATTTAGATTTAGTTTTTTTAGATGTAGAAATGCCTTTTGGAAATGCGTTTGATTTATTAGAAAAAATAGAAAATAAAACTTTTGAAACAATATTTGTAACCGCTTATGATCATTATGCAATAGAAGCACTAAATAATCAGGCAACTTATTATTTGCTAAAACCTATTTCTATAGATGAGTTAATAAAAGCGGTTAATTTGGTTTCAGAAATAAGAGAAAAAGAAAGTCAGTTACAAAACCAAGTACTAACTCCTAAAACTACTATAATTAAAGGGAAAATTACGATACCATTACAAGATGGCTTTGAAGTGGTAAACGTAGAAGAAATTGTTTTTTGTAAAGCGGACGATAACTATACCGAAATTCACTTTTCAAATTCTAAAAAAATAGTAAGTAAAACACTAAAACACTTTGAAGAAGTTTTAAAAGAATATCCGTTTGCGCGAATACATAAATCTTATTTAGTTAATATTAATGAAATAACGAAGTATAAAAAAGGAAAAGGTGGAAGTGTTGAGTTAACAAATGGAAAAGAAATTTTAGTTTCTGCATCCAAGAAAGGAAATTTATTAGCTTATTTTAAATAATTTTTCTTTAAAAAGAATGAATGAAAAAAATCGTATCACTTTTCTTATTTATGTCATTAGCTTGCCAATCACAAAAAATAGATTCTCTAAAAGTTTTAACTAAAAATGATTGGAGAACTTTATACTGGTTTGAAAGAGATACAGTGCATTTATATAAAAGAGAGAAAACAAAAACGAATTTTGTAGGATTGAATGAAAGACAAATTCTTAAGAGAAAGAAAAAGGATTTATATGGAGAACGAATTAGTTTTAAAGAAAATGGAGATATAATTTATACAAATCATTTGTTTTGTCCAGTAGGAGAATCTTTAAAGAAAATTTATAGAATTGATTTTAAAAAGGGCAAATTAATAGTTGATTTTGAAACAAAAAAGTGGCCTTGGAAAGAGAATAAAGCTAAAAGAGAGAAAAAAGAATTTATAATTCTTGAATGGGATATAAAGAGAATTGTGTTAAAAACGAATCATAAATAAAATTAAAGTCTCTTAAATTTTCTTCAAGTTCATTTATTATTTCATTTAAATACTTTGATCTTTAACTTTTTTTATAAGTAACAAAAACATAAAAAACTTTACCTTGTATTAATCTAACTTAAGTTTTATGATTAATAAAATAAAAAGTTCTAGACTAAAATGGTTCTTTTGGATTTATAGCAGCACCATTTTTATTCTATTGATATTAGTGTTTCTATTAATATTACATAAAAACAGCTATAGAATAGGCGGGGTATTTTCTACTTTCAGAGGTTTAGTAAATAATGTGTTAACCAGTTTTTTATTTTATACTATAGCAATGATTCCGTACCTTTTTTTTGTTTTGATAAAAAGTAATGTTAATGATTACAAGCAAAATAAAATTAAAGGTTTATTAAAAGGAATTTTTTTAAAACTGGTTACTCCAGTTACAATTCTTTTTATAGGAAATAAAATACTACAAAGTTATCGATTATCTGAAATGCTGACTTACACTTGGGATAGCACAGTGGAAAACAATTCAAATAAAATAAATAATTATTATAATATAGATAATAAACAAAGAGGCATTCATGTATTCAATATAAGCAGGGATATAGAAGATATAGAGGAATTAAAAACTAATAATTTTGAATGGATTACGCTTACACCATTTATAAGTCAAGGTAATTATAATGAACCAGCATTAAGATTGATTTCCAATGAAAACTTTAAGAATAGATTAAAAAAATATAAGGTTATAAAAGAAGAATGCAATAAATTTGGAATAAAAATAATGCTAAAACCTCATATTTGGTTGTCTAAAACCGAGAACGGTAAGTGGAGATCTGATATTAAAATGAAAACAGAGAAGGATTGGGATAATTGGTTTAAAAATTATAGTCAAGTTATGTTGAAATATGCTGAACTAGCAGAAATACTTCAATTAGAGCAGTTTTGCATAGGTACAGAATTAGAAACTACAGTTTATGAAAAGCCAGAGCAATGGAAAACATTAATACAAAAAGTTAAAGCAATTTATAAAGGGAAATTAACCTATGCAGCTAATTGGAATAAAGAGTTTGAAGTAGTTCCTTTTTGGAATGAGTTAGATTATATAGGCGTTCAGGCTTATTTTCCATTAAGTGAAACAGATAATCCAACACTTATAGAATTAGAAAGAAATTGGAAAAAACATACAGAAAAAATAGAATTAGTTAGCACAAAATTTAATAAACCTGTACTTTTTACAGAAATAGGGTACAAATCTATTCAAGGCACTTCAAAAAAACCATGGGAATGGAACGGGATAAAAAATGTGTATTCAAAAATTTCTAAAAAAGAACAATTGTTATGTTATCAAGCTTTTTTTAATACAATATGGAAAAAAACTTGGTTTCATGGTATTCATATTTGGGAATGGCAAGCTCAAGGAACATCTGATGGTAATAATGCCAATTTTACTATTGAGGGTAAACCATCTCTTAACTTGATTGCAAAATACTTTAAAATTAATTAACAATATTTAAAAATTAGAATTATATAATGCCAATAATAAAACAAGTAAGAGGAAAAGAACCTCAAATACCAGAAGACTGTTACGTTGCTGAAAATGCAACTATAGTAGGAGATGTAGTTTTAGGAGAACAGTGTAGTGTTTGGTTTAATGCAGTAATACGTGGAGATGTACACTATATTAAAATAGGAAATAAAGTAAATATTCAAGACGGAGCAGTAATACATGCAACTTATCAAAAATCACCAACTACAATAGGTAATAATGTGTCTATTGGGCACAATGCTATTGTACATGGTTGTACAATTCATGATAATGTATTAGTAGGTATGGGAAGTATTATTATGGATGATTGTATTATAGAAAGTAATACTATTATAGCAGCAGGAGCAGTTGTAACTAAAAATACACACGTAAAAAGTGGGAGTATTTATGCAGGAGTACCCGCAAAAAAAGTTAAAGATATTTCACCTGAATTAACCTCAGGAGAAGTAGATAGAATTGCGGATAATTATGTTAAATATTCTAGTTGGTTTAAAGAGTAATTTTACTTTTAATTATTATATTTTTCCTTAACTTCATTGCTTATAAATTAATAACTATTTAAAAAGATAAAATGGGGATTTTAAAAAAGCTATTTGGAAGAAAAAAAGCGACAGAAAAAATAGTAGAAAAAAGAGAAGGACAACCAGATGTACATTATATAGCGGATGAAGATGAAAGAATGAATTGGGCTATGGAAAAAGCAAAATTAACATTTGGTTACTTTAAAGAATGTGTACAAAATCCTAAAGAAAATCAAGCTTATTTTTCTGTAAAAGCAAGAATAGATGATAATGGTATTATAGAGCATATTTGGTTAGGAGAGCCAAGTTTTGATTCAGACGGAAATATTTATGGAATAGTTGGTAATTTACCTACAAATGTTACGAATGTAACTTTAAATGAAAAAATAGGAATTAGTGAAGGAGAAGTTTCTGACTGGATGATTATTGATAGTGCAAGATTAATAGGAGGATATACTATAAGAGCTATTAGAGATGGCATGCAAGGAAAGGAGTTAGATAATTTTGATAATAGTTTAGGAATGATCATAGATGAAGGAGAAGATTATTTTGAACTTAATTATGACACCCCAGAAGGAGCATTGTTATCATTAGAAGAAGCATACACTAATAATGATTTAGAGAAAGCTATTGAGAGTAAAAATTTTTTTAAAGAAGCTGAATTAATGCTAGCAAATATGTCTAAAGTTACAATGGACTCTGAAATTTTAGATAAAACAGCTGAGGTTTTAAAATTATCATTTGTACAGCACATGCAAGAGAATGGAATGCCTAATTTTGTTGGAGTAAAAAGAGCTTTTTTAAGAGAGTTTAAATCTGAAGACCTTTGTTTATTAACTGAAATATGTACTTTTCCTGATGGCTCAAAAACAGTTGATAAAGTAAATATTTATAAGTCAAACGATCAATGGAAAGTACTAAACGGAGAAAGTTAGAAAAAAGATTATTTTTTGAGTAAAACAAAACCCCAATTCTTTATTTAAAGAATTGGGGTTACTAATAAAAAACTAATTACTAAACTACTATCCTCTACTATGAGAATTTTTATTCTTTTTATGTTTTCTTTTCCTCTTAGCCATATGCTTTTTCTTTTTAAGTAACATTTTTTCAAAACGTTCATATTGCTTGTCATTTAAAATATCTTTCATCTGACCTTTTAAAGCAATTTGACTATCTAAACGTTGCATTTTTTTAGCATAACGTTCTTCAGAAGATAATTTTTTACGATCTTCTTTACGTTGTGTACGATTATCATTAAATTTAGAATGCTTCTCAGCTAATAATGGACGAATTTTATTTTGCTGACGTTCTGTTAAATCTAAACGGAGTGTCATTTTCTTTAAAGAAAGTTCAGTTTTTTGAGCAACTGTTAAATTATTCCCTTTTTTTCTTTTCTGTGCATTACTAGTTAAGATTAAACCTAGAACGAGTATAATTGAAAATGCTTTTTTCATATTTTTTATCTTTTAAAATTATACTTCTAGGACTGATAAAAAATGAAAAGGTTTAATTTTGTGAAGAAAATATTTTTTTTTAGATATAATATTATTAAAATAAACAGATTCAAATGAAATACTTTTTTGCACTTACTTTAAAAACAGTACTAGTATTATTAATTATACTAATTGCTTTTTTTTTATGGGCTTCTTCTGCAAATTTAAATGAAGAAAAGTATACTAAGCTAATAGTGAATAAGCATAAAAGTAATATTGATAATGATTCTATTTATAGTATTATAACTTACAACATAGGTTATTTAAGTGGTATGACTAATAATAAAACAGTAGAGAAACCCAAAACGTTATTTGTAAGTAATTTAAAAAAGGTTATTGATCGGGTTAAAAATAGCAATCCAGATATTTTTGCTTTACAAGAGATAGATTATAATGCTTCTAGATCATATGGAGTAAATCAAGAAGAAGCATTAGCTAATTTAGGATATAATTATGTAGCAAGAGGTATAAATTGGGATAAACGCTATTTACCATTTCCTTATTGGCCACCTAATAGACATTTTGGAAAAGTAATTTCAGGACAATCTATTCTTAGTAAATATAAAATGAAAGAATATAAAAGAGTTGTTTTAGAAAGAGTAGAAGAGAGTCCATTTTTTAGAGATGCATTTTATTTAGATAGATTATTACAAATTGTAAAAGTAGAAATAGAAGGTAAAGAAATTGTCTTAATGAATGTACATTTAGAAGCATTTGATAAAAACACAAGAACAAAACAGTTAAAGAAAGTGGGGCATTTATTTCAAGAATATGCAAAATCAAATCCTACAATTTTACTAGGAGATTTTAATAGTGATCCAAAATTTAAAGATGCTGCAATTAAAACGATTTTTAATTTATCGAATATCGGGAGTGCTGCTTTTTTAGTTGAAAATTATGAAAATACTTTTGATTCAGAAAAACCAAATAAACGTTTGGATTATATTTTTTACACAAAAAAAACAATTGAATATATAGAAGGAAAAGTATTGAATGAATTTGGCCAAATATCTGATCATTTGCCAGTTGAAATGAAGTTTAAATTAAGGTAATAACGAGTAACAAAATATTTATTTTCAAAAAAAAGCAAAAAAAATTAGGATATTCAATTTTTAAAATTGAATATTTGTACTCACGAAGTTCAATAACTTATTGATTATGTTATCAAGAAAGGTGGAGGGATTAGACCCTGTGAAGCCTTAGCAACCCTTTGTTCTATACAAAGAAGGTGCTAAATTCTACCAAAACATTATTTCAAAAACATTTTGAAATAATAAAAAAAGGATAGATAACCCAGAAAAGTTTTAAAATCATACTTAAAAACTTTTTTAAATTCTTAATAACATTTTTCTAGTAAGCTACATCTAAGTAGGTGTGTTTTGACTTTTGGTTTAATTTATTTTTAACTAAAAACAGAAAAATGAGTACACAAAAATTTGCCACAAATGCATTGCATGCAGGACATAATGTAAAAGAAAATGGAGGAACAAGAGCGGTCCCTATTTATCAAACAACATCATACGTTTTTAATGATTCTGATCATGCAGCAAATCTTTTTTCATTAAAGGAATTAGGTTTTATTTATACTAGATTAAATAATCCTACAAATCAAATTCTTCAAGAGCGTTTAGCTGCTTTAGAAGGAGGAATTGGAGCAGTAGTATTTGCTTCAGGAACCGCAGCAATTTCAACCGGATTATTAACCTTACTAAAATCAGGAGATCATATTGTAGCTTCAAGTAGCTTATATGGCGGAACATATAATTTATTAAATGTTACTTTACCAAGGTTGGGTATTACAACGACATTTGTTGATGCATCTAACCCAGAAAGTTTTGCTAATGCTGTACAAGAAAACACAAGAGCATTTTTTGTAGAATCTTTAGGAAATCCAAAACTAGATGTACTAGATTTAGAAGAGATTTCAAAACATGCAAAGGAAGCAAAAGTTCCTTTTATTGTAGATAACACAGTTGCTACTCCTGCCTTGTTAAACCCGATTAAATATGGAGCTAATATTGTAATTCATTCATTAACAAAATATATTGGCGGACAAGGTAACTCTTTAGGAGGAGCAATTATTGATGCTGGAACCTTTGATTGGTCTAACGGAAAGTTTCCTGAATTCACAGAACCTTCGGCAGGTTATCATGGTTTAGTATATCATGAAGCATTAGGTGCTGCATCTTATACTTTTAAATTAATTTTAGAAGGATTAAGAGATTTTGGAGGTGCTTTAAGTCCTACAAATGCATTTAATATCATTCAAGGTTTAGAAACTTTAGAAGTGCGAATTAAAAAGCATAGTGAAAATGCCTTAGAATTAGCAAAGTGGTTAGAAGAAAGAGAAGAGGTTCTTTGGGTAAATTATCCAGGATTAAAAAGTAGTAAATACAATAATAAAGCAAAAAAATATTTACCTAAAGGACAAAGTGGTATTGTAACATTTGGTGTAAAAGGAGGATATGAAGCTGCAAAATCAATAGCAGATACCACTAAATTGTTTTCACTGTTAGCAAATATAGGGGACACAAAATCTTTAATAATTCACCCGGCAAGTACAACACATCAACAATTACGCGATGAAGAACAAATTAGTGCTGGGGTAACAAATGATTTAATTCGATTGTCTGTAGGGTTAGAAAATATAGAAGATTTAAAACAAGATTTGAAAGAAGCTTTTATTAAAATAACTAAAGAAGTTCTAGTATAAAAAATAATGTGATTTAACTCATAGGTATTATGGAACTTAAAAAAGATTTACAGCAAATAACAATTCTTAGTTGTGTTATAGAGAATGGTACCCAGTACACCAATTTACCATTAAGTTACCAGTTATTTGGTAAAAAACTGGGTACTGCCCCTATTGTATTAATTAATCATGCCTTAACAGGTAACAGTAATGTTGCAGGAAAAGAAGGGTGGTGGAAAGATTTAATAGGAAAAAATAAGGCAATTAATACAGAAAAATATACCGTTTTATGTTTTAATATTCCAGGAAATGGATATGATGATTTTTTAGTAGAAAACTATAAAGAATTTGTAGCTAAAGATATAGCTGCTATTTTTTTAGAAGGGTTAAAACAATTAAAAATAGAGAAATTATTTGCTTTAATTGGGGGCTCTTTAGGTGGAGGAATTGCTTGGGAGATGGTTTCAATAAACCCTAAAATAACAACACATTTAATACCAATAGCAACCGATTGGAAATCTACCGATTGGTTAATTGCGAATTGTCAAATTCAAGAACAATTTTTAGTAAATTCTAGTAATCCACTGCAAGATGCCCGTATGCATGCAATGTTATGTTATAGAACACCAAAATCTTTTAATGAACGCTTTAAACGTACAAAAAATGAAGTGTTACAAATTTTTAATGTTGAAAGTTGGTTGTTACATCATGGAGAAAAATTACAAGAAAGATATCAATTAGCTTCTTATAAACTAATGAACCAATTATTAAAAACAATTGATGTTACAAGAGGAAGAAAAGAAGAGGATGTTTTAAAAAATGTTGAAAGTAATATACATATTGTAGGAGTTGATTCTGATTTATTTTTTACAGCTGAAGAAAATAGAGAAACCTACAAAAAAATTGCAGAAAATAATAGGCATGTTACTTATAATGAAATTAATTCGATACATGGTCATGACGCTTTTTTAATGGAGTATGAACAATTAGAAAAAATTATTAGTCCCATATTTAATAAAGAGGATAAGAAAATGAAAATAGTAAAGTTTGGTGGTAAATCATTATCGAATGAAGGAATACATGAAGTTGTTAAAATCATTGAAGATAAGATTAACAAGAATGAAAAAATAGCGATAGTAGTTTCGGCAAGAGGAAATGCAACAGATGAGTTAGAACTAATTCTAGAGAAAGCTTCAAAGAATGAAACTTATCAAGAACAATTAGAAGCTTTTAAATATCAACAAGCAAAAATAACTCCTTTAGTAGATTACTCTGAAGAGTTTAACCGTTTAGAAAAATTGTTTGAAGGAGTTCATTTATTAGGAGATTATAGTCAAAAAATTAAAGATGAAGTTTTAGCACAAGGAGAATTATTATCTGTAAAAACAATTACAGAATTATTACAGCAAAAAGGAATACAAGCAAATGGAACAGATGCAAGAGAGCTGTTAAAAACGGATGCTAATTTTGGAAATGCGCAACCAATAAATACGTTGTCTAGAGAAAATGTAGTTAATTATTTTAAGAAATTTAATGGAACAACGGTTAATGTAATAACCGGTTTTATAGGTTCAAATTTAAATAATGAAACCACCACTTTAGGAAGAAATGGGAGTAATTATACTGCTTCATTATTAGCAAATTATTTAAATGCAGAAGAATTACAAAATTATACGCACGTAGATGGCATATTTACAGCAAACCCAGATTTAGTTTCTGATGCTAAAAAAATTGAAAAGTTGTCTTTTTCAGAAGCCAATGAATTAGCAAATTTTGGAGCAAATATTTTACATGCAAAAACGATCATTCCTTTATTAGAAAAAAACATCAATTTAAGAATTTTAAATACGTTTAATGCAAAAGATAAAGGAACATTAATTACTGAAGAATCAACATCAAAAGGAATAAAGTCTTTATCAGTACTAGATAACGTTGCATTACTAAATTTTGAAGGTAGAGGTTTACTTGGTAAAGTAGGAGTAGATGCTCGTATTTTTAAAGCATTAAGCAATCATGGAATTAATATAAGTATTATTTCTCAAGGATCTTCAGAAAGAGGAATAGGATTGGTAGTAAATAAGAGTAATGCAAAAAAAGCAGTGAAAGCTTTAGAAGAAGAATTTGAATATGATATTCATGCTAAGGATGTAAGTCAGATTTCTATTATTAAAGATGTTTCCGTAATTTCTATAATTGGCCAAGATTTAAGTGAGTTTCATCATGCCTATAATTCATTAATCAAAAATCAAATAGTACCATTACTTTTTAACAATACAATTACAGGTAAAAATGTAAGTTTAGTAGTTGAAAAGAAAGAGTTACATAAAGCACTAAATGTTATTCACGGACAAATATTTGAAGTAGCTAAAAAAATAAACATAGCTGTTTTTGGAAAAGGATTAGTAGGCGGAGCTTTAATAGCACAAATTTTAGCAAACACAAAAAGTGTTTTAGAGAAACGTAAAATTCAATTAAATATTTTTTCCATCAGTAATTCTAAACAAACGTTATTAGCTAAAAATGGAATTGACGAAAATTGGAAAGAAGAACTAGATAAAACATCTAAAAGTGTCTCTTTAATAACTGATGTTATTGATTATGCAAAAGAAAATCATTTAGAAAATTTAATAGCAGTAGACAATACAGCAAGTGATGATTTTATTAAAAATTATATACCATTAATTAAAGCAGGATTCGATTTAGTATCATCAAATAAAATAGCAAATACAGTATCACATAAATTCTATAAAGAGTTACGTAAGAATTTAGAAGAAAATAATAAGAGTTACTTATATGAAACGAATGTAGGGGCTGGTTTACCTTTAATAGATACTATAAAATTACTACATGATTCAGGAGAAAATATAACTCGAATTAGAGGGGTGTTTTCAGGTTCCTTAAGTTATTTGTTTAATAAGTTTTCTACAGAAGAAGTTCCGTTTTCACAAGTTTTACAAGAAGCGATAAATAAGGGATTTACAGAGCCAGATCCTAGAGAAGATTTATGTGGAAATGATGTTGCTAGAAAACTATTGATTTTAGCACGTGAATTAGATTTAGAAAATGAATTTGAAGATATACACATAGAGAATTTAATACCAGAAGCTTTAAGAACAATTTCTTCAAATGATTTTTTAACTACTCTAGAAAGTTTAAATACACATTTTCAAGAAAAGAAAGAAAGACAAGAAGAAAATCATGTGCTAAGATATATTGGTGATTTACATGGCGATTTGCAACAAACAAAAGGAGCTTTAGATGTGAAATTAGTTTCTGTACCACAAAACTCTCCATTAGGAAGTTTAAAAGGATCTGATGCTATTTTTGAAATCTATACAGAATCTTATGGAGCGCAGCCAATAGTTATTCAAGGAGCAGGTGCAGGAGCACAAGTAACAGCTAGAGGTGTATTTGGAGATATATTACGATTAACAAAAAAATAAAATGAACATACAACTAAAAAATTATAATAAGCATCTTGTTTTTGAAGCTAAAAATGAAACAGGATATTCTTTGTTAGTAGGACAAAGTGATACTAAAACTTCTATAAATTCAATAAGACCTATGGAATTAATGCTAGTCAGTTTGGCTAGTTGTAGTAGTATTGATATTGTAAAAATTTTAAACAAACAGAAAATTTTTGATTTTGATTATGATGTTTCTGTAGATGCTATACGAGAAGAACAAGAAGTTCCTTCAATATTTAAAGATATAACGATCACGTATACATTTAATGGGGAATTAAATAATAGTAAAGTTAAAAGAGCTACAGATTTGGCTATAGAAAAGTATTGTTCGGTAGCAAAAATATTAGAACAAACGGCAAAAATTAATTATAAAATAATAATTAATAAAGAACAGATATGAGCGATTTTTTTGAAACCCAGGCAATAAGAACTCAAACAGAAAGATCTCAGTTTTTTGAGCATTCAACACCATTGTATCTTACCTCGAGTTTTGTTTTTGAAGATGCAGAAGATATGAGAGCTTCATTTGCAGAAGAAAAGCAACGAAATTTATACAGTAGATTTTCTAATCCTAATACTACTGAATTTGTAGAGAAAATAGTGAAAATGGAAGGAGCTGAATCTGGATATGCTTTTGCTACAGGAATGTCGGCAGTATTTTCAACTTTTGCAGCATTATTAAATTCAGGAGATCATATTGTATCCTCACGATCTGTATTTGGTTCAACACATAGCTTGTTTACCAAATTTTTACCAAAATGGAATATAGAGACTAGTTATTTTAAAGTAAATGAACCTAATAAAATTGAAAGTTTAATTCAACCAAATACAAAAATTTTATATGCAGAAACACCAACAAATCCTGCGGTAGATATTTTAGATTTAGAATTATTAGGAAAATTAGCAAAAAAACACAATCTATTGCTAATTATAGACAATTGTTTTGCAACACCTTATTTACAAAATCCAATAAAATTTGGAGCAGATTTGGTGATACATTCAGCAACTAAATTAATTGACGGACAAGGTAGAGTTCTTGGAGGAGTAACGGTTGGTAAAGCAGATTTAGTTAGAGAAGTATATTTATTTTCAAGAAATACAGGACCAGCAATGTCCCCATTTAATGCCTGGGTGCTTTCTAAAAGTTTAGAAACATTAGCTGTTAGAGTAGAAAAACATTGTGAGAATGCATTAAAAGTAGCAGCGTTTTTAGAAGGGAATTCAAATGTTCAATTGGTAAAATACCCTTTTTTAAAATCACATCCGCAATATGAGATAGCCAAAAAGCAAATGCGTTTAGGAGGAAATGTGATTGCTTTTGAAATAAAAGGAGGAATTAATGCAGGACGCAAATTTTTAAATAAGATAAAAATGTGCTCACTATCTGCTAATTTAGGAGATACCCGAACTATTGTTACACACCCAGCTTCAACAACGCATAGTAAATTAAGTATTGAAGATAGGTTAGAAGTAGGAATAACAGACGGATTAGTAAGGTGTTCTATAGGATTAGAAAACGTAGAAGATGTTATAAATGATTTAAAACAAGCATTAGAGATTTGAAAATATAAATAAAGCGTATTTTTGTAGTATGCTTTCTAAAAAAACGAAATACGGAATAAAGGCGCTAACTTGTATTGCAAGACAAGAAAAAGGCACGATGTTACAAATAGCAAGTATTGCTGAGCAAGAAAATATTTCACATAAGTTTTTAGAAAGTATACTACTTACACTGCGTAAATCAGGCGTTTTAGGAGCAAAAAAAGGAAAAGGCGGCGGATATTATTTGTTAAAACAAGCAGAAGAAGTGAAAATGACAGATGTTATTAGAACTTTAGAAGGCCCTATAGCAATGGTACCATGCGTTAGTCTTAATTTTTACGAAAAATGTGACGATTGTCCAGATGAAAATGCTTGTGCTGTTCATAAATTAATGATCCAAGTAAGAGACAATACACTCGATGTACTTCGTAATACTACCTTAGCCGATTTAGTTTAATAATTTGAACTTTATTAATGTATTTCAAAGGTTTTAATTAAACTAATTGATTCTAATTTGTTGTAAAACAATAATTTTTAACGCTATCTCAATCTCACAAATATTATAGAATTGTTAAATTTTTAATTTTTCTCTTTGATTTTTAAAAAGAGAATGTATATTTACAAAACATTAATCCTAGTAACCCGATAGGGTAAATGTATTTTAGAAATGATTATAGAACAAGTAGTAGATAATAAAACAAATTATAAAGTAGATAAGTACTCTGAAAAACCAATTCGAAGTATTTTAAAATCTATAAGTTGGAGAATAGTAGGAACTATTGATACGGTTCTTATATCTTGGATAATTACAGGTGAGTTAACAACAGCTTTTTCAATAGGAGCAATAGAATTAGTAACAAAAATGGTATTGTATTTTTTTCATGAAAGAATGTGGAACAATATAAAATGGGGAAAACGATGAGCATAGAAGCGATAGATTTAGTAGCAATAAATAAAGAGTTAACAGAAAAAACACCACAAGAAATAATTTCTTGGGCGTTATCAGTGGCAAAAAATCCAGTAGTAACCACTAATTTTAGACCTTATGAAAGTGCTATTTTACATGTAGTAGTAGAGCAACAAGAAGAAATAAAAGTAATTTGGTGCGATACAGGTTATAATACACCACAAACATATAAACATGCAGAAGAATTAATACATACATTACAATTAAATGTTCAATTATACGTGCCTAAACAAACAGTAGCACATAGAAATGCTACCATAGGTTTACCAACAATAGAAGATTCAGAACACGGGGTTTTTACAGAACAAGTAAAACTAGAACCGTTTAAAAGAGCAATGAAAGAACATCAACCAGATGTATGGTTTACCAACTTAAGAAAAGGACAAACAGCATTTAGAGACAGTATAGATATTGTTTCAAAAAGTAAAGATGGAATATTAAAAGTGAGTCCATTTTATAATTGGTCAGATGAAGCATTAGATGAGTATTTAAAAACAAATGATTTACCTAACGAGTTCAAATACTTTGATCCAACAAAGGTGGAAAGTAATAGAGAATGTGGTTTACATATTTAAAAAATAGGATTATGAATACGAATGTATTACAGGTAGGAGCGTTAGAAAGTGAAGCCATATATATTATAAGAGAAGTAGTAGCACAATTTGAAAAACCTGTACTATTATTTTCAGGAGGAAAAGACAGTATAACTTTGGTTAGACTTGCCCAAAAAGCATTTTATCCAGCAAAAATTCCTTTTCCTTTAATGCATATAGATACTGGACATAATTTTTCAGAAACAATTGAATTTAGAGATCAATTAGTTGAAGAATTGGGAGTAGAATTGATTGTAAGAAATGTACAAGACAATATAGATGCTGGTAAAGTAAAAGAAGAAACAGGAAAGTATGCAAGTAGAAATATGTTACAAACAGAAACATTATTAGATGCTATTGAAGAATTCGGTTTCGACGCTTGTATAGGAGGAGCAAGAAGGGATGAAGAAAAAGCAAGAGCCAAGGAACGCATTTTTTCTGTAAGAGATGATTTTGGACAATGGGATGAAAAAAATCAGCGACCAGAATTGTTTGATATGTTGAATGGGAGAATAGATTTAGGTCAGAATGTTCGTGTTTTTCCAATATCTAATTGGACTGAGTTAGATGTTTGGTCCTATATTCAAAAAGAAGAAATAGAAATTCCTTCTATCTATTTTGCTCATAAAAGGAAAACATTTTTAAGAGACGGACTTATTTGGTCAGCAAATGATGAGGTTGTGTTTAGAGATGAAGAAGAAGAGGTAGAAGAACGTATGGTTCGTTTTAGAACAGTGGGGGATATGAGTTGTACAGCAGCAGTGCTTTCTAATGCTACAGAAATTAATAAAGTAGTAGCAGAAATTAGAGATTCAACAATTTCTGAAAGAGGCGCAAGAATTGATGACAAACGCTCTGAAGCTGCTATGGAAAAACGCAAACAACAGGGGTATTTCTAAAAAACAAATAATAAGTGAAGAGTTGTAAGAGGCATGACGTTTTTTGGGGATTATTAATGTTCTTACAACTCAAAGCTTTTAGATAAAAAAAATAAAAATGAACGTACTAAAAATAGCAACAGCAGGAAGTGTAGATGATGGTAAGAGCACTTTAATAGGACGTATTTTATACGATACAAAATCATTAACAGAAGATAAACTTCAGGCAATAGAAGAAAAAAGTAAACAAAGAGGTTTTGATTATTTAGATTTTTCATTAGCAACAGATGGTTTAGTAGCAGAAAGAGAACAAGGAATTACGATTGATGTAGCTCATATTTACTTTTCTACCAAAAAAACCAGTTTTATTATTGCAGACACTCCAGGCCATATTGAATATACGAGAAACATGGTAACGGGAGCTTCTAATTCTCAAGCTTCAATTGTTTTGGTTGATGCAAGAAACGGAGTATTAGAGCAAACTTATCGTCACTTTTTTATTAATAATTTATTAAGAGTAGAAGAGGTTGTAATAGCGGTAAATAAAATGGATTTAGTTGATTATTCAGAAGAAAAGTTTAATCAAATAAAGGGAGAGATCGCTTATTTAGCAGAAAAAAGTGGTTATAAAAATCAGAATATAACTTTTATTCCAGTTTCTGCATTACATGGTGATAATGTAGTTAATAGATCCAATAAAATGGATTGGTATAAAGGTGAAAGCTTATTGGATTATTTAGAAAATATTGAATTTAATAAACAAGAAGACTCAAGAGTACGTTTTCCTGTTCAATCTGTAATAAGACCTAAAACTGAAAAATACCACGATTATAGAGGATACGCAGGTAAAGTATATGGAGGAACTTTAGAAGTAGGAGATGCGGTAACGGTTTTACCTTCAGATACTAAGTCAATTATAAAAAGTATTCAATTTTTTGATAAAGAATATCAAGTAGCAAAACAAGGAAGCTCTGTGAATATTACATTAGAAGATGATGTAAATGTTAGTAGAGGAGATATGTTGGTAAAAGTAGGTGAAGAACCTCAAGTAATTAAACAATTAGAGGCAACGGTTTGTTGGATGGATAAATCACCTTTACAAGCATCAGAAAAATATTATATCAAACATGGAATAAACGATGCACAAGTAAAAGTAACGAATTTATCATCTTTAATTCGCACCGATTTTTCAGGAAAAGAGCAAAACCCTTCCAAATTATCATTGAATGAAATAGGAGAAGTTTCTTTTAAGGTAAGTAAACCTTTGTTTGTAGATAGTTATCAAGAGAATAAAGCAAACGGAGCATTTATTTTAATAAATCCTAAAACCAATAATACCGCAGGAGTTGGTTTTATAAAATAACAAAATAAGAATGGCAATTATAATAACAGATGAATGTATTAATTGTGGTGCATGTGAGCCAGAATGCCCAAATACAGCAATATACGAAGGAGCAGAAGATTGGAATTACAGCCAAGGAACTTCATTGAACGGAGATATCACATTATTAAATGGAAGTAAATTAAATGCAGATTCGGAACAAGAACCAATATCTGATGAATATTATTTTATAGTACCAGATAAATGTACTGAATGTAAAGGGTTTCATGAAGAACCACAATGTGCTGCTGTTTGTCCGGTAGATTGTTGTGTACCCGATGATAATCATGTAGAAAGTGAAGAAACACTATTAAACAAACAAAAATTCTTACACAACGAATAAAAATAAAAAGCATGCAAAGTTTTAGAAGCGAAATAGAAAACCCGGTTGTAGAAAAAGACATTCTAGAATTAGCCCGTAAAATTCAATTATTTAAAGAAGGTAAGGTTGATGAAGAACGATTTAGAAGTTTACGTTTAGCAAGAGGAGTATATGGTCAGCGCCAATTAGGGGTGCAAATGGTACGTATAAAGATACCTTACGGAAAAATAACGAGTGAGCAATTACATAGAATTTCGGATGTTTCAGATGAATACTCAAAAGGAAGATTACATATAACTACGCGTCAAGATATTCAAATTCATTATGTAAGTTTAGATAGAACACCAGAATTATGGGCGCAGTTAGAAAAAGACGATATTACATTACGAGAAGCTTGTGGTAATGCAGTACGTAATGTAACTGCTTCAGAAACTGCGGGTATAGATGTAAATGAACCTTTTGATATTTCTCCTTATGCAGATGCAACTTTTGCTTTCTTTTTAAGAAACCCAGTGTGTCAAGAGATGGGAAGAAAGTTTAAAATTTCTTTTTCGGCAAATGAAGAGGATACTGCAATAAGTTTTATGCATGATTTAGGTTTTATTGCGAAAACAAAAAAAGTAGGAAATACTGAAATTAGAGGGTTCAAAGTGTTGTTAGGTGGTGGATTGGGATCTCAACCAAGACATGCAGATGTAATGTATGAATTTTTAGAAGAAGACTTAATTATACCAACAATAGAAGGTGTATTACGTGTTTTTGATCGTCATGGCGAAAGAAGTAAAAGAGCGAAAGCAAGAATGAAATTTTTGTTAAAAGACATCGGTTTAGACGGTTTTTTAACTTTAGTAGAAGCAGAGAAAAAAGCATTATCATACCAATCTTATAAGATAGATACAGCAGACTTTGATCAAGAAATTACATTTGAAACAAAAGAAATTCCTGAAGTAACTATTGAAAATGAAAAAGGATATGATAAATGGAAACGTACGAATGTAATTCAGCAAAAACAAGATGGATTATTTGCGATTGGTATAAAAGTACATTTAGGAGACTTTTACACAGATAAAGCTCGTTTATTGGCAGATTTAGTTAAAAAATATGGAGCAAATGAATTAAGATTTACATTGCGTCAAAATATATTAATCCGTCATGTAAGAGCAGCGTTTTTACCATTTTTCTATACCGAATTAAAAAAGTTAGGTTTTGCTGACGCAGGTTATAATAGTACAGCAGATATAACTGCATGTCCTGGTACAGATACTTGTAATTTAGGAATTTCTAGTAGTACTGGAATTGCAGCAGAACTAGAACGCGTTTTAGAAAATGAATATCCACAGTATATAAATAACAAAGAAGTTACTATAAAAATAAGTGGATGTATGAATGCCTGTGGACAACACAATTTAGCGCACATTGGTTTTCAAGGAATGTCTATTAAATCAGGTAATTTGGTAGCTCCTGCATTACAAATTTTATTAGGAGGAGGAATTGTAGGAAATGGACAAGGACGTTTTTCTGATAAGTTGGTGAAAATACCAAGTAAGAGAGGTCCAGAATCATTACGATTATTATTAAATGATTTTGAATCTAAAAGTAATGGTAAAGAGGATTTCTTAGCATATTATGATAGACAAGGAAAAACGTATTTTTATGACTTATTAAAGCATTTATCAGACGTTACTAATTTAACTCAAGATGATTTTATAGATTGGGGACACGATAAAAATTATGTGAAAGCAATTGGAATCGGAGAATGTGCAGGTGTTGTTATCGATTTAGTAGCTACACTTTTATTTGAAAGTGAAGAAAAATTAGAAAATGCTACAAAAGCATTAGAACAACAACAGTGGTCAGATAGTATTTATCATTCTTATGCAGCAATGGTAAACGTAGCAAAAGCATTGTTAACCTCTGAGGGTGTAAAAACAAATACGCAAGTAGGCATTATCAAAAATTTTGATAGTACTTTTATAGAAAATGATAGGATTGAATTACCGAGTTCATTTTCAAAAATGGTGTATCAGATAAATAAAGAAGAACCAACAGAGAAATTTGCTAAAAAGTATTTAGCAGAAGCAAGTTTATTTTATCAAAAAGTAGATGCTTATAGAAAGGCAGTAGTAGAAAGTTAAAAAAATAAGAAAGATGAATATACAACCCAAATTAACGGTAGTAGGTGCAGGACCTGGAGATGTAGAGTTAATTACGTTAAAAGCTATAAATACATTAAAAGCAGCAGATGTTGTTTTGTATGATGCTTTGGTAAATCCAGATTTATTAAAGTACGCAAAGCCTAATGCTGAACTTATTTTTGTAGGTAAACGTAGAGGTTGTTATCATTATCAGCAAGAACAAATTAATGAATTAATTGTAGCTAGAGGAAAATCACATGGCCATGTAGTACGATTGAAAGGAGGAGATCCTTTTGTATTTGGAAGAGGAGCAGAAGAAATGGAGTATGCGGCAGAGAATGGATTGGAAGTAGCCATGGTTCCAGGGATATCGTCTTCACTTGCAGTTCCAGCATCTCAAAATGTTCCTTTAACAAAAAGAGGAAGTTCAGAGAGCTTTTGGGTAATAACCGGAACAACAAAACAGCACAAATTATCAGAAGACGTTGCATTAGCAGCAAAGTCTAGTGCTACAGTTGTTATTTTAATGGGAATGGGTAAATTATCAGAAATAGTTTCTCTTTTTCAAAAAGAAGGTAAAAAAAAATTACCAGTAGCCATTATTCAAGACGGAACAACCAAAAGAGAAAAAATAGGTATTGGTACCGTAGATACCATTGAAAGTATTGTTGCAGAGAAACAACTTAGTAATCCTGCAATTATAGTTTTAGGAGAGGTTGTAAAACATAGAACAAAAATACAAGAGATACATGAAGAGGTATTGGCAAAATCAGTTAAACAAGTATCTGAAAAGGTTGTAAATAGAAGCAATATTGATGAAGGAAGAAATAATTTATACCCTGTTTTTTTAAAGGTAAAACAACTAGAAATTTTAATTATAGGAGGAGGTTTTGTTGCTGAAGAAAAGCTGACTTTTTTATTAAAATCTAGTCCAGATGCAAAGGTGACCATGGTATCTCCTATGTTTAGAGAAGGTACTTCAATTATTGCAAATAGAGGAAATGTTACATTGATTGAGGATACTTATAATGCTTCATATTTAGAAGGTAAGCATATGGTAATTGCCACTACAGATAAACCAGAAATTAATATCGAAGTTTATAAAGATTGTAGAGCGCAAAATATTCTAGTAAACGTAGCAGATAATCCACCATACTGTGATTTTTATATGGGAGGTATTGTAACCAAAGGAAATGTAAAGATTGCAATTTCTACCAATGGAAAATCGCCAACAACAGCAAAAAGATTACGACAGTTTTTTGAGGAAGTAATTCCAGATAAAATTGACGATTTAGTTAAGAATTTAAATGACTACAGAAAAACGATAAAAGGAAATTTCGAACAAAAAGTAGAACAACTAAATGAGTTCACTAAGAGTTTAGTAGAAAAGTAAGAGTAATGATAGAAACAGATATATTAATTATAGGAGCAGGTCCCACAGGATTATTTACAGTTTTTGAAGCAGGATTATTAAAATTACGTTGTCATCTAATTGATGCATTGCCACAACCAGGAGGGCAATGTTCAGAGATTTATCCTAAAAAACCAATTTATGATATTCCTGCATATCCAGAGATTTTAGCAGGTGATTTAACAAAAAACCTGATGGAACAAATTAAACAATTTGAGCCAGGGTTTACTTTAGGAGAAAGAGCAGATACTATAGAAAAACAAGATGACGGAACTTTTATAGTAACGACAAATAAAGGAACTAAGCATCATGCGCCTATAGTAGCAATAGCAGGAGGATTAGGAAGTTTTGAACCTCGTAAACCACCTATTTCAAATATTAAAGATTTTGAAGATAAGGGAGTTGAATACATTATAAAAGAACCAGAATTATATCGAGATAAAGATGTGGTGATTGCAGGGGGTGGAGATTCTGCTTTAGATTGGTCTGTTTTTTTAACTGATGTTGCAAAATCGGTAACTTTAATTCATCGAAGAAATGAGTTTAGAGGAGCTTTAGACTCTGTAGAAAAAGTGCAGGAATTAAAGAATTTAGGGAAAATAAATTTAATTACTCCAGCAGAAGTAAAAGGAATTTTAGGAGAAGAGCATGTAACAGGGGTAGCTGTAGAACAAAAAGGAAAAGAACCATTTATTATAGATACAGATCATTTTATCCCTTTATTTGGTTTGGCTCCAAAATTAGGTCCTATAGCAAATTGGGGATTAGAAATAGAAAAAAACGCCATTAAAGTAAATAATGCATTAGACTATCAAACAAATATTCCTGGAATTTATGCCATTGGAGATGTAAATACTTATCCCGGTAAATTAAAATTAATTTTATGTGGTTTTCATGAAGCAACATTAATGTGTCAAAGTGCTTATAAGAGAATTCATCCAGATAAAAAGTATGTAATGAAATATACTACAGTTGGTGGTGTAGAAGGTTTTGATGGAACTAAAAAAGAGGCCCCAAAAGCAGTAGTAAAAGCCATAGAGTAAGTATAATAAAACAAGAGTTTAGACTCGTTGATAAATTGGTTAAAAAAAGAATAAAATGAGTAATCAAGATGTAACGATAAAAATAACTGATAGAGAAGGTGTAATTCATGAGGTACTTGCACCGACAGATATGAATATGAATATGATGGAAGTAGTTCGATCATATGAATTAGCTCCTGAAGGAACTATTGGTATTTGTGGTGGAATGGCAATGTGTGCATCATGTCAATGCTATGTGAAATCAGAACATGAGTTACCTGAAAAGTCAGATGATGAAGATGCAATGTTAGCAGAAGCTTTTTATGTAGAAGAAAATAGCCGTTTAGGATGTCAAATTCACATTACACCAAAATTAGAAGGTTTAGAAATAACGTTAGCACCAGAAAGTTAGTTACATATTTATAAAAAGTAGAAATGCAATTTAAAAATTACGATTTATCATTAAAAGATGATGTAGAAATATTTACAAAAGAACTTTTTTATGCACTGTTTAAAGATGTTTGCCAAGAAAGAGGAAATCATTTAAAAGAAAAATTTAGTAGAATTTTAAATGGTTTAGAAATTGATGGTGTTGATGAAGTTTGGAAAGAATATCAAGAATCTTTTTGTCGTATAAGAGAAATGTTAGATACAGATGCTAGGGCATTTGAATCTACAGATCCTGCATGTAAAAGTTTAGCTGAAGTTTATTTAGCATATCCAGGTTTTCATGCAATTGCAATTTATAGATTAAGTAACAAGTTATATAACTTAAATGTTCCAGTTTTACCTAGAATAATGAGTGAGTATGGGCATAGTATTACTGGGGTTGATATACATCCTGGTGCTACTATAGGGGAGTCCTTTTTTATAGATCATGCAACTGGAGTTGTAATAGGAGAAACAACAGTTATTGAAAATAATGTTAAAATATATCAAGGAGTTACTTTAGGAGGAATTCAGGTTAAAAAAGAATTAGCTTCCATAAAACGACATCCAACCATAGGAAGTAATGTAACTATTTATGCAAATGCAACAATTTTAGGAGGAGATGTTTTTATAGGAAGTGATAGTATAATTGGAGCGAATGTATGCGTAACCGAAAGTATTCCTGAAGGATCTATAGTAACATTCGAATCAGAAAATAAAATCATCACTAGAAAATCATATGTCAAATAATTTTCTATTAATAATATAACTAATGAAAGCAAAAAATATAACAGATTTTGTAGGAAATACACCTTTAGTAGAAGCTACAAGTATCATAAATAAAGAAAAAGTACGCTTATTTTTAAAATTAGAAGGACATAACCCTGGAGGAAGTGTAAAAGATAGGGCAGCCTATTTTATGATTTCTGAAGCTTTAAAAAAGAATAATATAAAAAAGGGAGATACTTTAGTAGAAGCAACAAGCGGAAACACAGGTATTGCATTAGCGTTAATGGCTAAAGTATTAGGGTTGAATATGGTTTTGGTAATGCCAGAACATGCTACTATAGAAAGAGTGAAAACAATGCGTGCTTATGGAGCTGAGGTTATTTTAACACCAACAGCTGATGGAATGGAAGGTGCGATAGATCATGCATTAGAGTTAAAATATAAAAAAGGATATTTTAGATTAAATCAGTTTGATAATTTAGATAATCCTAAAGCACATTATAGTACTACTGGACCCGAAATTTGGAGAGATACCGAAGGGCAAATAACACATTTTGTTTCAGCAATGGGTACTACAGGAACTATTACTGGGGTATCAGATTATTTAAAAGAACAGAATAAAGAGGTTACCATTGTTGGGGTTCAACCAAAAGAAGGTGCAAGAATACCTGGTATTAGAAAATGGCCAGAAGAATATTTACCAGCAATCTTTAAAAGAGAAAAAATAGATCAGGTTTTAGAAGTAAATCAAGAGGAAGCAAAAGCAATGACGATTCGGTTGGCAAGAGAAGAGGGGATTTTCTCTGGAATGAGTAGTGGAGGAGCTGTTGCTTCTGCATTAAAATTAGCAGAAACACTTGATGAAGGTATTATTGTAGCTATTATTTGCGATAGAGGAGATCGTTATTTGTCTTCGGATATTTTTGTGTAAACAAGGCTTTTTATCTTAAAAAGAAACTCTTTTGAAACGGTTTTATTTATTTTTACTGTAAATATAATGGGATAAACGCAATTGTGTTTATCCTTACGTTGTAAACAATTGAAATTATGAAATTGAAATTATTCTTTTTATTATCATTAGTCTTTAGTTTAAATATGCATAGTCAAGTTATTGAAGAAAATGATACAACTTTCATCAAAGACTATTCTCTATTGAAATCAATCAAGGGAAAATGGAAAAATGTGCACAGTTGCATTGATAATATTGAAGTAGATTGTGAAAATTTTGAAAAATCATTAAAAAAACAATTAGAGTTAAAAAAAAGTGACACTCTAGGATTAAGAACTCAATTTAATATAATATGCAATAACATGAAAAGGCATATTATTACAATTACTGATAGTCTTATGATTAGCAGAAATGACACCACTACTTTATATCTAGACAATCAATTAAAAAAAGATATTATTTACACAAAGGGTATTCAAAATGAATACAAAATAAAAGTTATTAAAATTGATAAGGATTATTTTAGATTACACTCAACTGATAACTTATGGTTAGAATTAAAAAAAATAGAAGATTAACAGTTTACAACAAAGCCTAAAAAACATTGCTTACCGATTTTACCACTTTGAAAAATCAATCGCAAAACCAAAATTCAGGTATATTTATAAACTAAACGCTAAAATAAACGCAACGATTTCTTAGTTGGAACGTTAGAATTAATATGAAGTAAACACCAAAATTGAACGTTTTACTAAACAGCAAGTATACTTTACTCAATTTGAGTTTTTAAAAGTCAAATCTATAGTTATTTTTGAACTCAAATAAACGAAATGAAAAATCACCTATTATTAATCGGATTCTTAATGTTTATTGGGAAATTACTCTCTCAAGAAGTTAAAATTCCAAAGATTGAGTTTAAAAATAAAACGGAGGATTTAAATACCTATATAAATCTACTAAAGATAAAAGACGAACAAGCTTTGATAATCAAAATAGGAAGTTCTAGTTATTGGTCTAAAGGACTATATTCCGATTTTCTTGTTTTTGAAAATGATGGAAATGTTTCTTTTTATAAATGTTTTTTCCCATTTGATACTAATAAAAAACAGAAAATAAAGAAAGAACGAATTAGAAAATCGAAACGAAAACTTTATTGGAATTTCTTATCCAATGCTAATCAAAATAATAGGTTTTCAATAGTAAAAAGTATGCTGAATATAAGATCAAAATCTAATGTAGATGGAACAAGTTCTATGATTTCAGTTTCTGATGGACTTAATTACTCACTAGAAATTACTCAAGGAAATAAATATTCTGCATTTTCTACTTATTCCCCACACACCTTTATAAAAGAAAAATTTCCAGATTGGAAAGAACGGAAAAAATTAGTTGAATTAACAAAAGATATTTACGGTTTAATAGAAAAATACTATTGCTAACAAAGGTAACCGTTGCACAACCCTATAATTTAACAAAAAACAACTTTAAATACCCCTTTTTAAGAGGCTTGTTTTTTTAGTAATTATAAACAGTTTTTAATTTCGAGAGGCTTAAAAAGTAATATATAAAGCCTATGAACATCGATTTTATTAAAAACAATGTTCATAGGCTTTAGCCTTACTTTTTATGGTCTTTTTTGTGAATTTTAAATACTTTTTCAAATTATAGGCCATAGCAGATACATGTATTACTTTATTTGCCTGTTTAATTCCTAATGTATTTATTTTTCGAAGTCCCATAAACTGGGTTAATGTGCCAAAAACAGGTTCTACTGTACTTTGCCGTTTCCCTTTCATATAACAACCTTGTTTACTATGTACTCATTTATTTTAACTAAAAAAGTGAGTTAATTTTGTACACTTCTATAAAAGTTTTATTTGAAAAGTGTACAAAAATTTTATATTGAAAACATTGTGCTACTATTATTATTATTATTTTATAAATTTAAGCTCGAAAAAAGATTAAGAAATAAGTGATTAAACCTCCTATTCCTTTTTATTTTTAAAAATAAAATATAAACAACATAATGGAGATAAACACAATTGTGTTTAGCCCTTCGTTAGCAAAAATTTCAAATCACAGCTCAAATGTCAATTATAATTGCTAAGATCGAAGATGACTCTTGTGTATTTAGATCAGATACAAAAGTTTCTATTTTAAATGGAGACGACTCAGTTACTGGTGATAACAAGCTACGCTTAAATCCGAATGAGGGCGTTTTAAAAGTTCACATCATTCATCCAGCTATTTGTTTGGCTTTTGCAGGAACAGTAAACGTTTGTGTAAATATTATTTACGATTTATGCCGCAAACTACCATTAGAACTTAATGAAATATTAACTTTTCTACAAGAGAGCTTAATAGGATATGATGATGATTCAGAATTTATCTTAGGTTCTTATTACTTTGAAAAATTAGAATTATATAAAATTGGAAATCAAGGAATAGAAAAAGGAAATTCATTTTGGATTGGAAATCAAGATGCATTCTCAGAATTCCAGTCATATTACAATAGTGATAATAGAAAAAAATCTTCAAATGACAGATTTCGTGAATCCTTTTATGATTTAATTAGATTTTCAAAAATACCCACGATAGGAGACTTTATCATAAGTAGTTATTTTAGGAATAGTCATAAATGCTTTGTTTACAAAGAAGCTTTGATTTCAAATAGTGGATATGGGATAATTAAAGCAAAAGCGAATGTACCAACTACTTTATCTGAAGGAACTGTTTTTGAAGGAGCGTTTACTGTTACTAATTTGGTTTCAGATAGAATTCTGAGACCAGCAGTATGTTTATATTTTCAAAAAGGGCAAATAGCTTATTTATATTTTCCGATTTCAAATTTAGTAAAATCAGCTATTCCGATTGTTATAAAAAATATTACCCTAGAAAATCTAAAAGTGGAAGTACATAAACAATATGGAATTAACTTGATTGGATGGTCTTTGAATTTGGGTCACATAAAAATAGTTAAGTAAATTAATAACTTTATGAATAAAAAAAACTTTTACTAACACCTGTAACCGTTGCACAACCCCATAATTTCACAAAAAACAACTTTAAATAAGCCTTTTCAAGAGGCTTGTTTTTTTAATAATCGTAAACTGTTTTTAATTTAGAGAGGCTTAGAAAGTAATATATAAAGCCTATGAACATCGATTTTATTAAAAATAATGTATTTATGGCTTTAGCCTTACTTTTTATAATCTTTTTTGTGAATTTTAAATATTTTTCAAATTATAGGTCATAGCAGATATATACATCACTTTATTTGCCTGCTTAATTCCAATGTGTTTATTTTTCGAAACCTCATAAACTGGATTAATATACCAAAAACAGGTTCTACTGTACTTTGCCGTTAGCCTTTCATATAACGACCTTGTTTACTATTTATTCGTTTATTATTGCGTTCATATTCTTCTCAGTAATAGGTAACACTAAACTTTTTCTCTTTTGCTGTTTCTTTATATAAAAAATCTAATTGAAGTATGTCTTTTAATCGTCTGTAAAAATTAGTTACGGGTACATGATCGCTTAAGCGAAAACTATTAAATAACTTCTCTTGGTATATTTTAACGCCTTGCATAAATAAAAATAAGAAACCTATTAAATCTCAACTCTATTCTAATCTTATTTTTTTGTTAACTTGTGCAACAGTCACACTGTATAAAAAACATAGGGAGGGTTATGAGTTCGCACAGGCACTCCAAATAAACAAAAATAATATTACCCAAAACCCCGAAATATATGCACAAAGATAAGCTCTTATGGAACATCCTTTTGGAACTATGAAAAAATGGGGATTTGATCATATTATGACAAAGAAAACTATAAAAAGGGCTTCTGCTGATGTTGGATTTATCTTCATTGCCTACAACTTGAAAAGAATCATGAATATCATTGGAATAGAAAAAATTAATAAAAATAATAGTTAGTTTTTCTATTCTTTTTACCCTCAAAAAGGCTTCTTACAAACATTTAAAATTAAAAACATATTGGTTTACATATATTTTCAATCAACCCCTAAATATTGTTATTATTCTTTTAAATCTGAAATATAAAAAAGTAAACGTGGGTTTTTAGACAAACTGACGTTGTAGCACATTTTGACCCATCTTAGTAAAAACTATTAGATTATGTTTATTTGATAAAGTGTAACACTTTATCAAAAGTATTGTCTTTAGTAAAAACTAAACCAAATGAATAATAAATTAGTATATGTACTATTCACAATCAGTATAGTATTATTTTCATGTTCTAACAATCCAAAAACTAATTCGGCAATTATAACTGGAAAGGTCAATATCAACTGGTCAAAAACTATTAAATTAAGTAACGGAGCAATTACTCTTACAGATTCCTGGATTGATCGAATTAACATAGGAGATTCCATCATTGACCTAAATACTGATGGTACGTTTAAAATAAAATTACCTCTAGAAAAATCTAACTTTTACAGCCTTTCTCACGAATCAAATGAAATCCAATTATTCCTTTCACCAAATGATTCTCTTCATATCGACTTTAACTCAGAAATCGTGTTTTCTGGCAAGGGTGGAAAACAAAATAATCATTTAAAATCTTTGAGAGATCAAATTAATTTAAATAGAAAATATATTAATGGAATTGATTTTTATACACAGTCATCTGATGCTGTAAATTCTATTTTAGATTCTTTGGAGTTAGTTTATATGAATACACATAAAAAATTTAAAAAAAGTACTCCAGTAAATGAGATTTTTGAACAAAAAATAGTAGCAGATATGGCCTATAGAAATAAACTCTATAAAATAAGTCATCCTTCAATATTTAAGAAAAACACGAATAAAAAGCTTCCTATAAAAAAGACTTATTATGAAGATATTGCTAAAGGAAGTTTTGATAATCCAGAATTATTAAAATCACTCGATTATATATTGTTTTTAGATAGTTATTTAGCTGCACAATCGGCTGGAGAATATAAATATGATATTTATTTTGAAGCTCCAATAGAAAAAATACATCCAAAATATAAAGAGATCCAAAAATTAGAAGCAGATCAAGAAATTAAAAATTATTTATTTAGTCAGCACCTTCATAAAAGTATGGACGATTACGGTGTTTCATATCTTGAAGACTTAATACCAAAATTTAGAGAAGATTGCAAAAATCCTTTGTTGGTAAAACAAATTGAAGATCGTTTTCAAAAAGGTGTTGAGAGAAGAAAAGAAGCAAGTACAATCAAAATCTATAAAAAAATAGGAAATATTGAACTTGAGGCTCATATTTTTTATCCTGAAAATTTTAAAGAAAGTGATCAAAGACCCGCTTACTTATTTTTTCATGGTGGTGGTTGGGCAATAGGAATGCCAGAATGGGGATACAAGAATTGCAAAAAATATAGTTCCAAAGGAATGGTTGCTATTTCGTTTGAGTATCGATTAGTTGATATCCATAATTCCAACATTCAAGATTGCGTTAGAGATGCCAAATCTGCGATCTTATGGGTACGAAAACAAGCCAAATCATTAGGTGTAGATCCAAATAAACTTGTCGCAGCAGGATTTTCCGCTGGAGGACATCTGGCTGCATCTACGGCTATTTTAAAAGGGTATGAAGAAACAAATGATTCTGGAATAAGTTCTATACCAGACGCCATTGTTGTACATTCTGCATCATACAACACACTGAAAAACGAATGGTTTTCAAGGCAATCAGAACAAAACCCTAAATCTATTTCTACATTTCATCAACTAGATAAAAATCTTGTTCCTTCTATCTTTTTCCATGGAACCAATGATCATTTAGCCCCTATAAATGAGTTTACAGAGTTTAGAGACAAAATGGATGCTCTTGGCAATGATTATGAATATAAAATCTTTAAGAATGTTGGTCATTTTTTTAATAACTCTGCAGCACGAAAAACTGTGGATGAAATGACAGAAGCTTTTTTTGTGAAATTAGGATATTTAGAAAAGTAATGAATTTAACTAACGTGCTAGAACAACGGTAGCCGTTACACAACCTTATAATTTCACAAAAAATTACTAAAAAATAAGCCTTTTTAAGAGGCTTATTTTTTAGTAATTATAAACTGTTTTTAATTTAGAATTCCTTAAAAAGTAATATATAAAGCCTATGAACATCTATTTTATTAAAAACAATGTATTTATAGTCTTAGCCTTACTTTTTATGGTCTTTTTTGTGAATTTTAAATACTTTTTCAAATTATAGGCCATAGCAGATACATGCATCACCTTAATCCCTAATGTATTTATTTTTCGAAGTCCCATAAACTGGGTTAATTTGCCAAAAACAGGTTCTATAGTACTTTGGCGTTTGCCTTTCATATAACGCTCTTGTTTGCTATGTACTTTTTCAGTAAGCTCTAATTATAAACTGGGTTAATGTGTCAAAAACGGGGTCTACAGTACTTTGGCGTTTGCCTTTCATATAACGCCCTTGTTTACTATGTACTCATTTATTTTAACTAAAAAAGAGAGTTAATTTTGTACACCTTTAAAAAAATAGTGATAACGAAGTGTACACTTTTATTTGAAAAGTATACAAAAATTTTAATAAAAATATAGACACATTATCCGTAGTTTGTTTTTTCAAAACATTAAAATAATATAACAAAGTGATACTATTGTATAAAAATTATATAATAAAAACATTGTGCCTCTATTATTATTTTATAAATTTAAGCTCGAAAAAAAGATGAAGAAATAAGTGACTAAACCTCCTTTTTCCTTTTTATTTTCTAATATAAAAATTTTAAAACAATATAAAAGGTACACTTTATACCATTATTTGGTTGTATAAATGTAATAGTACATTTATATAGTTGTTGTATGTTATTAGAACTATCGTTTCGTCTTTCCTCTTTCCTGTATATTAGTTGGCCAAAAATCGTGTTCTTTATCTAAAAAAACTATATAATAGACATCATTTTCAACATATCCCGCAACAACTTCTTTACTATTTGGCTTTATATGAATTACAGCCCAATAAGATGGTTTAACATGTTTTGGCTCGTCAAAATTTGAACATAATGGAAAACCTATCTTAGTATATTGTTTTATTAACTGTTGCGCTAAAGCATCTGGTGCACTATATTGACTAATTTGTTTCAACCTTTCCATTAATGGACGTAACAGTTTGTAATCTTCCCATTCCTTGATATCTTGTCCAAAAGAAACTATATGTTTTTCCCAACTAAAACTTATTTTCCTTTGCTTTGGGCCTTTTGCTTTTCTTTTACCTGGTTTGTTTTCATATTGTTTATACCATTCTGTATCATAATTATTTTCACTCATACAAAAAAGATATAAGAGGTTCTACTATATTTATTGACTCAGCTCCACCAAAAGTACTTTCTAAATATTTTTTTCTAAAATCAGAAGTGTTTTTTACTACCGAAGTATCGAAACTAGACATTGGATATAACTCTGAAACACCAAACTGGTCTTTATCAGTAAACCATATTTGATCTCTTCTAAATATATCTTTATCTAAAAGTGTCGCATCATGCGCCGTGAAAATGAATTGTGCGTTTTTTTTATTAAATCTATGAAAGAAAGAAATAAGTTTTCTTGTTAGATTAGGATGGAACTTAGAGTCAAACTCGTCAATAAACAAGACCTTGCCATACTTAAGTGTATCATAAAGTGCTCCCAAAAAATAAATTAATTTTCTTGTTCCTTGACTCTCTTCTTTATCAATATCAAAAGGAACAGAATCTATAATAAAATCATTCTCATCATATTTATTGTGGTATGCCAAAAGCTTATTTTCATTAACTCCTGATTCTACTGAACTAATTTCTAAAAATTTAACTGCTAGAGAAAGCCAATTTTTAAAATTAGGATCTTCTCTTAATAAAATAGAAGTAACATTAGAGAAATGTGTATTATCTAGTCCACTAATAATATTAGCATTTTCAAACCAATTAAATACTTGCTTTGATATCTGAGCATTATTCTGAGCTAAATAACTAAGGAAAAGAACGTTTTTATTAACCTGTGACTTATACTTATTACCTTCCTTAAAGCTTTTATGATTTATCTCAAATTTTGAATTTAACCTACTAAAAAGTAAAGTTTCAGTATTAATTTTTCGATAAAGCCATTCTTTTACAATTATTTCACCTAAAATTTCAAAACCATATCTATAAAAAACTCCTTGCTCAAAAAAAGAAATTTCAAAAAAAGAAGGTTTATTTTCAGTCTCTTGACTTAACTTAAAGTAAAAATCATTCCTTTTTTTATCCTCTTTTTTCTTAAGTGAATTAGCAAAAGAATTATGAACTAAGTCTTCCATAAAACCAAAAGCTGAAATAAAATTACTTTTACCTCCTCCATTACTACCATAGACAGCTACGGATTTCATTAAATTTATATTCTCATTTAGATCAACCAAATTATCATCTAAATGTTCTTTATATGATTTTACAGAAGACATTAAAAGTTTGTTCTCATTTTTATATGAGAGGAAATTTTTAAATTTAAAATCTATTAGCATTTTAAAATACATTTAGTTGCAAAAATACAACAAAAAACACATATTCTGCCAAATAATGGAAGAAATAAAAAAACAACATACAACAATCTATAAAAAACATAGAGCGGTTTAGGCTTGCCAAAAGGTCACTATTTATTTATAAAGTCGCCAAATATAAAATTTGGCATTTTCAACAAAAAAGATAAAAGCAAAATATTATATTTGACTAAGTATTAAACTCGAAATGTAGTGCTTATCCTCTGCCCTACGTGTTTTATACTAAACGTTAGCTATAATTAAAAAATGAACACAATATTCTCTACACTGATGATGTCATCTTGGGTTTTAGGAATAATTTTAGTTTTAACATCTAATCCTGTTCGAATTATATCTAAGGTTAAAGATTTTGATACAAACATAAATAAACCTTTTTATGGTTTTAAACATATTAGAAAAGCTATTTCTTTAACTTCAGATAATGCGATTATTGAAAAATTGAAAAAGAAAATATTAATAAGAAAAATAGGATATTCTTTTTTGATAATAACTCCTGTTTTATTCATTCTTGGGGGAATATTTGATCGCCAATAAAAAAGTTATATAAATCTGAATAATGTTCTATTGAAATAATTATAATTGAAAAACTGACCTGAATTTGAATTACTACTTTAATAAATAATAATTTTATTGTAGCTGAAAAATAATTTATTGTAATGAAAGAGTTAATAGATTTAATAGCTCAAAAACACAGAGTAGATGGAATAAAAATAAATCCTTGCGCCTCTAACTTTGATATAACTGAATTTGAAAACAAAGTTGGATTTAATTTACCTCAAAATTTTAGAGAATTCTATCTTACCTGTAATGGATTTAGCTGTGAAGAAGATATTTTTAATATAATGTCTCTTTCAGAAATAACAGACCGATGGGAAAATTATAATGATAATTGGTTTTACTTTTCAGAATATATGATTTATTCAGATATGTGGGGCATTAGGATTACTGAAACTGGAGAATATGAAATATTTAATGGAAGTTATCCTAAAAAAACAATTACATCCTCTCTTGAAGAGTTTTTAAAAAGGTTCTTCAAAGGAAATGTGTTTGACAACGGAGGACTTTATGATTGGCACGAAGAACTTAAAATAAAATAACTATAGCTAAGACTATATAAAAAGCATAGGACGGTTAAGTGTTGTATTGAAAATGTTTTGTTTTTTTGCTGGGTTGTCAAATATAAAATTTGCATTTAAACTAAAATTAAAAACAAAATATTTATATTTAGCTAAGTGTTAAATCCGAAGTATAGTGCTTATCAACTGCCTTACTTTTTATATACTAAACATTAACTACAATAAAACTCATGATTCCGAAAATTAGTAAGTTCTACTATTATTTTTATTCAGAAAACCCTCACGCTCTAATACAGTTAATTGGTGATGCAACTGAGTACCATTCAGACTACTCTATTTCAAAGTCAAAGCAAGAAATGTTTCAAAAGCATCAGTTGTATTGTCAATTATTAAACACAATCGAATTTACACTTGAAAGTTACGGTTACATTAATTTTTTCTCAGAATACGAAGACTTAGTAGGTGAATTGCCATCTCTTTGTGAATTACTTGAAGAATTTGGGCATTTAGATGTAGTAGAAAACATAAATCAAGCAACGAATTTTTATGAAAAATATTCGAATCAATTTGAATCTTTACAAAACACGTCGTTGGAACATGATGAAATAGATGCTATTTACGACAAGTTAGATTCAAATTTTGATTCAAAATTTGACCTAAATGAACCTATGCTACATCTTTCTAAACAAATAAAAAACACCCCTAATAATTTTTGTTTGGATGAGAACGGTAAGTCTTTTGAAATGGAATTTACTGGACAACTAGAAACCTTCTATGCGAATAAAAATCTTCAAAAAAGATACTCATTTCATAAAGGTGAAGTACACGGTGAGTGTTTTGAATTCGATTTTGATGGAAATAAAGAAAGCCTATACTTTTATAAAAATGAACACTCTTACGAACAACTAAAACAATGGTATAAAAATGGCAACTTAAAATATGAAAAATATGCAGATGATGTTTATAAATATTGGCATGAAAATGGACAACTCCGTATAGAAAGAAATGGAGAAGTTTTTCAAAAGTGGGATAAAAATGGAAAAAAAATAAAGTAGTTAACACTATGTAAAAAAACATTGAAACGCATTTTACATTAACCGTTGTACTCAATTATGAAAAACCCTTTTTGGAAGATAAAATCTATACTAATATTATTATTTATACCGTTTTCCATATTTCTTATATTTATTTCAATTTTACTGATTTTATTTAATGAAAAGGATGGATATCTAGTGAGCTTATTATTAACCTCATTAGGAATAATATTATTTATTTACTCATTAAGATATGTGATAAAAACCAACAAATCTTTCAAAAATGATTTAATAGTTTTCCTGAATGATGATTCAAGGTTAATAGAGTTATTTAACTATGAGAAAACAGAATGGAACGTTTTTGCTGAAATTTATTACAAAAAAAGAATCAAGAATTATAAGATAATAATGTTTATTTTAATTCCTATAATAACATCTTTTATGATTCTTATTTATAAAGAAGATTATAGATTATTTATCTTGTTATCTTTTTTGTTCCTTTCAATATTTACTTTTGTTTTTCTATTCCTAAGAAAATCTCTAATAGAATTTAAATCTAAACTGTTTGACTTTGAGAACCCTGAGGCTAGAGTAACCACGTCAGGAATTCTAATTAACAAGAACTATGTAGTATCCTATAATAATCAGGATGGGTTACTAACAAAATGTACATTCGTAGTATTTATAAATATAAAATGTTTTGAATTTACGATTAGAAGGGCAAGCGGAAAAGGACATACCTACCAATACTTTAATCTATTGATACCAAAAGAAAGAGAGCACGATTCTATAATGATAGAAAGTAGGATAAATGAATATGCTGTGCCAAAAACTAAGTACAACAAAACCTAAAAACATTGCTGGCGGATTTCCCCCTTGGAAAAATATTCGCAAAGTTCCAATGTTCAGGTATTTTTACTAAATTAACAACTAAACTAATGCAACGTTTTTTAGCTAAAACGTTAACGATCATATAAAAGATGAAAAGATTTAAAACCGAAAAGATGATCCACTTTATCTACCAGATGCTTATGTACATGGGTGATGTGACTAGAGACAATATTGTTTCTTTTATGCATGGCGCTGATTTCGGTAAATGGAATGAGTCACATTGGACGAAATTGCTAAATGAATTTATCGTAATCAAATATAAAATTGAAGAACGAGCAATGGGTTGACCTTATCAAGTTGAGTTATTAAGTAAACGGGAAGGAATTGAATGGAATGAAGGTTTTAAGAAACTAATGCTTGAAATGATTAGTAAATCTGAGCAAATACCATTTACTAAGAAAATGCAGAACTGGATTAACGATTTAGAGAACTGAAAATTAAATACGATGTTTAATTCAATTTGTATAATTGAAAAATGGTGAATTACGAATTTAAATTCATTGAAAATAACGATGAATTAACTTGATGAAACAATGAGTAGATCGAAACAGAAAACTAAAATTCACGGAAATACAACGGCTAAATCTGAAAAAGAAAACAAGCAAAACGCAAATAGAAAATTTAGACGAATTGTTAAACAAAAAGTAAAACTGAATAAAGAGAGTTTACCCGAACTAAGGGAAGTCTCAAATGTTTGGTGTTTTGATAAGGATGGGAAAAGATATAATTTGGAAATGACTGAAAAAGATCTTCGAAAATGAAACTATACGCTAACACTATATATGTGATGAATCGATTGGTTCGTGTATATTAGGTAAGGTACAATGCTTACAGATATAAAGTTAACAAACTTTATATCTGTAAATTATTAGCTAAATTTAGAACTTAAATACGTAACTAATCTTATATAAACACGGTTATAGACGATTAGAACTGAAATGTATTTTAGAAACAAAAGAAACATTTATGGAGTAGATATTGGAACCCCTTTAATATATGCAGGTAATCAACCCCAAAGGCTAATTCCTTATAATTATTCCGGATTAAAAAGTTTTGAAAAAAAATGTTCTTATAAATATGTTTGTACCAATAACTTGAAATAAAAAACAACAAAATTTTACAACTATGATAACGGAATAAAACACTTGATAAAAGAAATAAAAACTAAAAGGATAATTAAATACTATTAAAAGAGACTGTAACAATATATAAACTGTATTAAAATGACAGTTTAAACAAAACGTTATATCTGATTAACGAAAAATCAAGATTGATATGAATAAAGAATTAGAACTATTGCAATCAGAGATAAATAATAATTGTGATGAATTACGTAAAATAGATATCAATAAAATAAATATTATAGCTGATTTTGGCAACGAATCTCATATTGAATTAAAGAACAAAGACAGAGGGTGTAGAATTTACCCTTTTTATTTTAGCGAAACTCCAATATATGAGTTCGAATGGGATGACTGTCTTATTTTTCAAACATCAAGAGATGATATTAAAAAACAGGTTGAAATAATAAAAAGTTGGATATTAAAGAGAACAATGCCATCAGAGGTACAAATTCAGTTTCCTGAAATAAAACTGAACAAATTGGCAAAATACTATGAGAAGGGAGAGGGAGTAAAAGGCGAATTCATCGAGAGCTGGAATGAAATTGAAGAAAATAACTATAATTATTTATCTGTCGATCCCGAAGAGTATCATACCAGTAAAGACACAATTAGATTAATCAAAGAAATGAGGGAGGAAGGGCTTAATGAATCATTAAGAATAGGTTCTCGATTATCTTGGTTAATTTTATCTCGAGCTAGAAGACACATTATAAATGATAACACTCCGCATGTAGGTATATATTTCTTTGGGAATAATCAAATGAAAATATATTCTAATTTGAGTGATGAAACTGAAGAATTTGAGGTGGAAGTAAAATATGAAGAGCATCTCGAAAGATTTGTAAAAGAATTATTAAAAGAAGAGATAAAATAGATAAAAAGGCCATTTTAATCAATTGTAGAGTTGTGCAACAGCCACAATAACTATAAGTAATGCGGAATTTTGGTGTTATCCGAAGGTAGAAGTGTAAATTAAAGCCTGAAAAAACCTTACTTAGAGTCTTTATCGTCAAGGATAAAAAAATTAAAATATTTATGTTAGTACCAATCCGAAGTGTATCATTTATCCTAAGTTTTTTTAGATGAAAACAAAAAATAAAATACTATTTTGTTTTTAACAACTAATGAGCAATATTCAAAAGAATAGTGTATAAATTTAACTTTGATTTTAATAATTGATATAAATAAAAAATGAGCTTAGAAATTGATTTTATGTACCAACCAGAAGTAAGCTTTGATAAAATATATTCTATTGACCTTGGTTTAAATGGATTCAAATTTGATTCTAGAAAAGGATTTGATTTAATTTCTACTGGTATTGCTGTAGATGAAATATATGATGAATCTAGATTAATATTTCAACTAGAAAGAGAACTTAAATTAAAATTAACCATCATAAATGCATGGGAATCTAAAATGTATAATGATTTTATTCCAATAACTGAACTACTACAATCATTAGAATTATTTAAAAGTTCAATACTTAAGAATCCTACTTTTTATAAAAATATTGATTATATATGGATAGAATACCCTGACTATTTAAAAATTCAACTATTGAAAGATTTAGAATATTTAATAAGACTGCATAAATACCTATTAAGTATTCAAATTAAGGAAGTAAAACTAGAAGTAAATTAAAATGGTTAAAACAGAATGTATCATCAATTGTTTTTAAAGTATTTTAATTAATTTAGGTATGATAAAACACGCAAAAAAACATACAAAACATAAAAACGTGACTAATAATTTAAATTAAACTTGTGTATTTTTACTTCATGAAAAACATCTTCTATTTCTTTAGTATACTTTTAACTTTTAGTCAACTTAAAGCGCAAGTATCTGTAATAACAAATCAGTTTAGTTCAAACCTAACAAAAAAGGATTTAAATTTTTCAAGTGATAGAAAACTGTTTGCTGTAGGGGTAAATGATAAACTTACAGAAAATTATATAGTTGTTTCTAAAAATAAGCGCGGTGCTGAAAATGATATACTCTGTATTGATAAATTTACTAGAAAAGGAGACGAGAAATTTATTAAAACATTTACTACTCGTTTTATACATAAAACAAACCTAAGTATTTCTTTTGTTCAAAACAGAATGATGTACAAAGACATTGATAAAGATGGAAATATGGAGTTTATTTATATAGTTAAAGAACAAGAAGACGGAATGAAAAGCCCGTTAAATAAAGTTACCGGACTTATTGTGTATAAAAATAAAGGATATAAATTATGGGTTAATGCTTCAGAAAAATTTGAAACTACACATTTTGACAAAAATTTTAAAGACCTTCCTGAAAATATTAGTTCCGAATTTTTAACCTTTTGGAATAGTCTCAGAAAAAAATAGTTTAGTTTGTTAAAAACCATATTAATTAGTTGTTGTATTCGAAATATTTAACATTGTAAAAAAATTAAAAAAAGATGAAAAAGAAAACTCACTTAAAAATAATATTCACATTATTTATTAGTAATTTTTTGACTGCTCAACATACAGAAAAATTTAAAAAATTGATTTCTAATTTAAAACTTATTGATACAATAAAAATCAATAAAAAATATAAAAACGGGAATCAAAAAGAGATAGGGAACTATAGCGTTTATGAATTAAATGATTTTGAGTATGAACAACTTTCTGGAAAACATATTACATATTATAGCAATGGACAAATATTGGAAGAAACTACTTACGATAACTTTGGGATTGTCTTAAAATGGAAATTGTATGATGGACTAGGTAATTTACAACAAGAACTTAAAACAATAAAAATTGATACAGATAAAGAAAGTTTAGATGAACTCTTAAATGATAACAATTCTATTGATATAATAATTGAAGAAAAAAAGTATAAATTTTCAGATAAAATATGTGGTTGGTTTTTAATTAAAGAAGGGCAAAAAATTAATGGTAAAAAAATTGGGAAATGGAAAAAATATTATCCTAATGGAGAAGTCAAAAAAGTAAAAGAATATAAAGCTTTATACAATAAAACCTAAAAAAATATAGTTTATGGGGCATTTGGAAAATCTTCAAAGAATTCAAATGTTTAGGTGTATTTATAAATTAAAAGCAAAGATTAATAATATGTATAAATCACATTTACTAAGTGTTTAATCGAATATTATTAGTTTTTATTCAATCCATTTTCTAAATTCACTTGTTGCAGATGCACTTGTAATTAAATGTTGTTTGTAATTTTTTATTGAAATTGCCAATCTATCTCCAAAATAAGGTTCAATTTTTTCTATGAAATTGATATTTACAATTTCACCACGATTAATTTGAAAAAACTCTTTCGGATTTAACTCTTTTATTAAATCAGATAATTTGTAACGAAATTCATTTTCTTTTCCGTTTTCATCAATCGCAATACATTTACCTGAATTAGATAAAATTGCTCCTGTATTTTTAGTAGTTAAAATTTTTATTTCTGTTTTAGTTTTTATGATAATACGTTCTTTGTAATTATTATTTAACCCATGAATTGTTTCTGATATTCTCTTCCAATCAACTTCCTTATTTTGTAAACTTTCAAACTTTTCCATTGCTTTACTAAACTTATTATAGCTAATAGGTTTTAATAAATAAGCTATTCCGTTTACATCAAAAGCGTCTTGATAAAAAGTGTTGTAGGCGGTTGTAAAAATGATAGGTGATTTTATAATATTGGTTTTTAATAATGAAAACACATTTCCATCTAACAATTCAATATCAGAAAACACCAAGTCAACTTGTTCATTGGTTTCATACCATTTTTCAACTTCTTCTTTACTTTGTAATGAAGCTACAATTTCTATTTTGTCGTTATATCGAAGAATATGATCCGTAATAATTTCGATGTTAATAGCCTCGTCTTCTATAATTAATACTTTCATATTTCTGAAATTAAAGGGATTTCAACAATAAATTCATTATTAGTTTCTGTAAAAAGAACGTCTTTGTTAAAATTAAGTTGATATTGACGTTTTAAATAATCGTTTCCCGTTCCTGTTCCGAGCGTAAAATCTACTTTGTTCAATTTATTTTTTATAACAATGGTATCTTCTTGTAATGAAAGCGAAATTAATAACGGATTTTCTTCACTTCCTTTATTATGTTTTATCGCATTTTCTATACATAACTGTAACGAGCACGGAACAACAAAACCACTTGTGTTTTCAATAGTATTTTCAATTTGATATGTATTTCCGAAACGTTTTTCCATCAAATTCATATAACTTGTTAAGAAAGATAGTTCTTCTTTTAACTCAACCAGTTGTTTTTTTCCATGGTTTAAATAGTAACGATATACATCTGAAAAATCATCTATAAAATCTTCTATTTGTTCTGGTTTTTTTCTTGCTAATCCTGATAAAACACTCAAATTATTGAATAAAAAATGAGGCTCTAAATTTTTCTGCAACATTTGCGATTGTATTTTAGCTTTTTCTTTTTCGGCTTGTTCTAATTCTATTGCTATTTTTTGAGATTGCCTAAAGTATAAAAAAGCAGAAGTAAGCGCAAAAATATCAACCAATATAAAAGCAACTGACAGCGTATTTATAATCCTATAAATAATATCATATTCTAGTTTATTACTTAAAATAACATGTAAAACAACATAATCGATAATAATACCCATTAAGGTAAATATGAAAAAAGATAAAATATAAACTTTTACAAATTTTAAAATGGTATTTGTAGCATCTATTTTATTTATAAATTTCCAAGAAATGAGTACCGATAGTAATGAAAGTATAGAAAATATTAAAATAGATAAGTGATCAAAATAGTCATAAAAATCAATATCACTAGTATTAGCATTTGTACGTAAGCTATAAAAGAAAAAAATTTTAGCACTATTACTGATTAACAATAGTACAATTACTATTAAAATTTGTTTTAGATTTATTCTTTGATTGAAGACCTTCACTTCTTTATTATTTTAGATTTACAAAATACATTTTTAGTTTAAAAAAACCGTTTAAAGCATTTAATTCTTTAAACAGTTTTTTTATAGATTGATTATTTTTTTGCTCTTTTTTGCTCTATTTCGTTTCCAGAATTACGCTGTTTAACTTTTATTTTTTTGTTACCAAAGCTATAGTTTAAGCTAATTTTAAAACTTCGAGTATCAAAATAATTATAGTAAGTTTGATCTATTCCGTTTGTTTTAGTGTTTACACTTGTTGCTTTACGTTTAAAAATATCGTTTACAGCTACCGTACAATTTAGTTTTTTATCTAGTAATGAAAATTTTAAACCTAAATCTAGGCTAACCATTTCTGACACTGAAAAGTACATCAATTTTTGTGGCGAAGCATATATAAATGTAGCTTCTGCTTGTACAGTTTTTGCTTCATTTAAATGAAAGGTGTTTCTATTATACATTTGAAAATTCCATCCGCTTAATAATTCAGCATCTAAATTAAATCCATTTTTGTAACGTGTATCCATTTTTGATAACGTTGCTTGCGTTGTTGTATTCCACCATTTAGTTGGGTTGTATAGAAATGTTTCAGTTAATCCGTAATTATAAGCGGTATAAAAATTATCAAACGTTACTACAATTCTTTGTTGCGCTCCGTCTTCGGCCTTAATTATATTAAAATATCCATCATCTACATAACTTACAAATGCTTTACTTATTAGTTTTCCTTTATAAATGTGTTTTACTTCTAAATTCTCAGAGATTTGAGGTCTTAAAAACGGATTTCCTTCTTGATACGAAATAGGATTAATATAAAAACGGAACGGATTTAAACGCTCAAAACTAGGACGCTGAATTCTTCTACTATAACTCATATTAAACATGTTTTTTCTACTAGGATTATATCCTAAAAACACCGATGGAAATAGTTTATTATATGAATTCACATCTGTTTGGTTGTTTGTTTTTGAAACTCCTTTTGTTCGAGTATTTTCAAAACGAAGTCCGATTTTTGTTTGCCATTTTTTGCCTAAAGGTTTCGACATATCTGCATATATTGCATTAATATTTTCTGAATACATAAACTCATTACTTTGAGCTGGATCAAAAACAGGTGTACCTGTAGTTTTATTATAAAACGCTACATCACTATCTGTTTTTGTAATTGTAGTTTTAATTCCATATGAAAAATTTGCCCATTTACTTGGGTGTTCTATATCTATTTTTCCGCTGTAATTTTTAATATTTTGATTGGTTCTGTTTTCTGCCTCAAAAAAACTAGGGTTTGTAATAAATCGTTCGCTACTAAAGTTTCTGTTAGAAGAATTATTAAAATTAAAGTAATCAACATCAATAGATAATTTTCTACCAAGTGTATCTAATTTTTGAATGTAATGAGCGTTTATTGAGTGATTTTTATTTTCATTATTTGCATCACCTTTGTTAATTGTAAAAGTTTCATTGCCATCATTTGTAAGTGTTCTTCCTCCATCATTTATTCCTTTATTTTCAAACGAACCTGAATATAAAACTCCAACAGTAGCATTATCTGTTACATTATAATCAAATCCGAACCTACCAGAAATCATATTTTCTTTATTTTTCATATCCAAATTTGTTTCGGTTGATGCTGATGGATAAATAATATCAAATTCATTAAATTGTGCTGTGTGCCCTTTTGTTCCATTTAATGAAGCTATTAAACTTAACTTGTTTTTATTATAATTAAATGTGTTTCCAAAGTTTAATAATGGATATGTTGCTTGTGTGTACGAAGTTCTTATTTGATTATTCCAACTGTTTTCTTTTGATTTTTTTAGAACAATATTAATAAGTCCGCTATTTCCTTCTGCATCATATTTAGATGGAGGTGTTGTAATTACTTCAATATTTTTAATATCGTCAGATGCAATAGTACTTAAATAAGCATTTAATTCATTTCCTGATAATTGTATAATTCTATCATTAACCATTACACGTACATTTCCTTTTCCTACAATGGCTAATTTATCCGTATCTACATTTACACTTGGTGTTGTTTTTAATGCATCAAGCGCTGTTCCTCCAGTACCAGCCACTGTGTTTTCTACGTTAAAAACTAATCTATCCACTTTCTGTTGAATCAATTTTTTACGTGCAGTAATCACTACTTCTTGTAATTGTTGACCTTCTTCCTCTAAAGTAATGGTTCCAATAGTAGATTCGGTAGGGGTAATTTTTTTAGTAGTAAATCCAACAAAACTAATTTCTAAGTATATGTTTTTCTTTTTTGTATTAATAGAAAAGGCACCGTTTTCATCAGAAATTACACCCGTAATTAGTGAATTATCCGTTTTGTCTTTTGCTACAATATTAGCAAATGAAATAGGTAGATTTTGTTTGTCAATTATTTTTCCAGTAAACTTTTGTCCGAAACTAATCGAATAAACAAAAGCGATTAAAAGTGTAGCTATAGTTCTCATAATAATAGTATTTCAAAATTAATAACACCTCAAAAGTATTCTGAGAATGCAGTTTTTGAAATAGCTATGCAATGAATTGAGGAAAAAATGAAATGAATTAAGGGAAACAAAAAAAGTATATTAACAATACACTTAAAAATGAACTATTATTAATTTGTTTTTTTAACTTCTAGAGCTACATTCATTGAATTGTATACTTATTTAACCTTATCTGTTTGATTGAGTTTGTATCTCATTTATAAATGGGAAAGGAGAATTTAAACAGAATTAATAAATTTACACTCTGTATAATTTTAGTTATTTAGTTGGAATTTAAAGTTTAATACAAGAGATAATTGATATTATAAAAGAAAAAAATAAAATTTAACAGTAATTTTAAAAAGGTAACTGTTATATTTACCACCAAATTAGTTCATTAATTTATTGATGTTATCAAGAAAGGTGGAGGGATTAGACCCTGCGAAACCTTAGCAACCCTTTGTGTAAACAAAGAAGGTGCTACATTCTACTGGTATGTGTTAAAACATATGCAGAGAGATAACGGAAAGATTTTACTTCTCTTTTCCTGATAACAAACTTTAAAATATCAGGAATGTCAAACATATATAAGGAAATACAAAAAAGAATTCTTGTACTAGATGGTGCAATGGGAACCATGCTTCAGGAATATAAATTCACTGAAGAAGATTTTCGTGGAGAACGATTTAAAGATCACCCTTCACCATTACAAGGGAATAATGATTTATTATCGATAACACAACCAGAGGCTGTTAAAGAAGTACACAGAAAGTATTTTGCAGCAGGTGCCGATATTGTAGAAACCAATACCTTTTCAGGAACTACGATTGCAATGGCAGATTATCAAATGGAAAGTTTGGTATATGAGTTAAACTACGAATCTGCAAAAATAGCAAAGGAAGTTGCCGATGAATTTACCGAAAAAGAACCAGAAAAACCTCGTTTTGTAGCAGGTTCTATAGGTCCAACGAATAGAACCGCAAGCATGTCTCCAGATGTTAATGATCCTGGATACAGAGCAGTAACTTTCGATGAGTTAAGGTTGGCTTATAAATTACAAATAGAAGCTTTATTAGATGGAGGAGCAGATGTTTTGTTAGTAGAAACAGTTTTTGATACATTAAATGCTAAAGCAGCTTTATTTGCTATAGAAGAAGTAAAAGAGGAACGAAAGATAAAAGTACCAGTGATGGTTTCTGGAACTATAACTGATGCTTCCGGAAGAACTTTATCTGGGCAAACTGCAGAAGCTTTTTTAATATCCATATCTCACATTCCTTTATTATCTGTAGGGTTTAACTGTGCGCTTGGAGCCAATTTATTACAACCACATTTAGAAGCAATTGCATCAAAAACAGATTTTTCAATTTCAGCACACCCAAATGCAGGTTTGCCTAATGCTTTTGGAGAGTATGATGAAACGCCTCAAGAAATGGCATCTCAAATAGAAGAATATCTAAAAAAAGATTTGATAAATATTATAGGGGGTTGCTGTGGTACTAATCCAGAACATATTAAAGCAATAGCAGAAGTTGCAAGTAAATACACTCCAAGATTAATAAGAGAAAAAGTTTCTTGAAATTATGAATAAGATTGGAGTAATTGAACGTGTTTTTAAAGAGTTTGAAGAGGTTAGATATATAGCAATATATAAAGAAAATGACTTACTGTTTAAGCAAAGAGATGAATTAGAGAATAACTCAGAAGTAGAAACAGACAAGTATGAGGAGTTATTAGTAAACCCAACTCTTTTAAAATTAGCAAAACAACGAGGAGATATAGATTGTGGAGGTCTAAACTTTATAGTTATTGCGTATGGTAATTTTTATCAATTAATACAGCATATAGAAAAAGGACATATTTCAATTTGTTTGGACCTTAAATCTGATGTAACAAAATTAACGAAACAATTGATTGACTTTTTAAATATTGAATTTCCTGAATTATATAAATAGATGGTAAAAGAAAAAAAGTATATGAGGTTAAGTGGTTTAGAGCCTTTAATTATAACACCAGAAAGTAATTTTATTAATGTAGGAGAGCGAACAAACGTGGCAGGTTCTCGTAAATTTCTTCGTTTAATAAAAGAAGAACAATTTGATGAAGCCTTAGCAATTGCACGTCATCAAGTAGAAGGAGGAGCACAAATCATTGATATTAATATGGATGATGGTTTGATTGATGGAAAAGAAGCAATGGTTCGATTTTTAAATTTAATTGCAGCAGAACCAGATATTTGTAGAGTTCCTATTATGATTGATAGTTCTAAATGGGAGATTATAGAAGCAGGGTTACAGGTTGTTCAAGGAAAATGTGTTGTAAATTCTATTAGTTTAAAAGAAGGAGAAGAAAAATTTATTTGGGAAGCAACACAAATAAAAAAATATGGAGCAGCTGTAATTATAATGGCTTTTGATGAGGTTGGTCAGGCAGATAATTATGAACGAAGAATTGAAATAGCAAAACGATCGTATGATGTTTTGGTGAATGTTGTTGGTTTTGCACCTGAAGATATCATTTTCGATTTAAATATATTTCCTGTGGCAACTGGTATGGATGAGCATCGTAAAAATGCCATTGATTTTATTGAAGCAACTCGTTGGGTACGTGAAAACTTACCGCATGTAAGTGTAAGTGGAGGAGTAAGTAATGTTTCTTTTTCATTTAGAGGAAATAATATTGTTCGTGAAGCAATGCATTCTGTTTTTTTATATCATGCAATACAGGCGGGTATGAATATGGGAATTGTAAATCCTACTATGTTAGAAGTATATGATGATATACCAAAAGATTTATTAGAATATGTTGAAGATGTAATTTTAGATAAAAGGGAAGATGCTACCGAACGATTATTGGAATTTGCTGAAACTGTAAAAGGAGTAAAAAAGCAAGATACAACACAAGCCTTAGAATGGCGATCACTATCGTTACAAGAAAGAATTACACATTCATTAGTAAAAGGAATAGATGCATTTATTGTAGAAGACGCAGAAGAGGCAAGACTAAGTGCAGCAAAACCTTTACATGTTATTGAAGGAAATTTAATGACAGGAATGAATGTTGTTGGAGATTTATTTGGTGCTGGAAAAATGTTTTTACCTCAAGTAGTGAAATCTGCTAGAGTAATGAAAAAAGCAGTGGCTTATTTAAATCCGTTTATAGAAGAAGAAAAAGGAGAAGCTCAAAAGACGTTAGGTAAAATTTTAATGGCCACCGTAAAAGGAGATGTACATGATATTGGTAAAAATATAGTGTCTGTAGTTTTAGGGTGTAACAATTATGAAATTGTTGACTTAGGGGTAATGGTACCACCAGAAAAAATTATAGAGACTGCCAAAAAAGAAAATGTAGATGTAATTGGTTTAAGCGGATTAATAACGCCTTCGTTAGATGAAATGGTATATCTAGCAAAGGAGATGGAACGACAAAATTTTGAAGTCCCTTTACTAATAGGAGGAGCTACTACTTCTAAGGCGCACACTGCTGTAAAAATAGATACGCAATATAAAAATGCAGTAGTGCATGTAAATGATGCTTCAAGAGCAGTAACAGTAGTAGGAGATTTATTAAATACAGTAACAAAAAATGAATATGTAACTGATTTAAAAAAGGATTATGGAGCATTTAGAGAGAAGTTTTTAAAAAGAGGAAAAACAAAAGCTTATGTTTCTATTGAGGAAGCACGTAAGAAAAAATTTGAAATAGATTGGAATAGTACAAGTATAACCAAGCCAAATGAATTAGGAATTAAAGTTATAGAGGATGTAGATTTAAAAGATTTGTTAGAATATATAGATTGGAGTCCTTTTTTTAGAAGTTGGGATTTACATGGGAAATTTCCACAAATTTTAGAAGATGAAATTGTGGGAGAACAAGCAACAGAATTATATAAAGATGCACAAGATTTATTAATTAAAGTAGTAAATGAAAAGTTACTAAAAACAAAAGCAGTTTTTGGTTTATTTAAAGCAAACTCTATAAATGATGATGATATAGAAGTATACGATACAGAAGGAAATACACTAGCAACATTTATAACATTAAGACAACAACTTAAAAAAAGAGAAAGCGTTTCTAATCATGCTTTAGCAGATTTTATAGCACCGAAAGAAACTGAAAAAGAAGATTATATCGGTTGTTTTTGTGTGTCTACAGGTTTCGGAACACAGGAGTTGGCTTTAGAATTTGAAAAAGAAAATGACGACTATAATTCTATAATGATTAAAGCATTGGCAGATCGTTTAGCAGAAGCATATGCAGAATATCTTCATAAAGAGGTAAGAACCAAATATTGGGGGTATGCTAAAGATGAGAGTTTAACAAATGAAGAATTAATAAAAGAAAACTATAAAGGGATTCGTCCAGCACCAGGGTATCCTGCATGTCCAGATCATTTAGAAAAAAATACCATTTGGGATTTGTTAAAAGTTGAAGAAAGAATAGGGGTAAAGCTAACAGAAAGTTTAGCGATGTGGCCAGCAGCAAGTGTTTCTGGTTATTATTTTGGAAACCCAGAAGCCAAATATTTTGGATTAGGTAAAATAAAAGAAGATCAATTAAATAGTTATATAAAAAGAAGAGCGATTTCACCAGAGAAAGCTGCAAAATGGTTGAACCCAAATTTAGCAGATAATTAAAAAAAGGTGAAGAGATTTTAGCCGCTTGTTTTACTAACGGCTTTTTTAAATTGAATAAAATGAAAGTAACAGAACATATAGCACAATCAAAGGGAGAAACACGTTTTTCATTTGAAATTTTACCTCCTTTAAAAGGACAACATATCGATTCTATTTTTAATAATATAGATCCTTTAATGGAGTTTAATCCACCATTTATAGATGTAACTTATCACCGAGAAGAGTATACTTATAAAGAATTAGAAAATGGATTGTTAGAAAAGAAAGTTGTAAAAAAACGACCAGGTACTGTAGGAATTTGTGCAGCAATACAGAATAAGTATAATGTAGATGCAATTCCACATATACTTTGTGGAGGCTTTACAAAAGAAGACACAGAAAATTTTTTAATAGACCTAGATTTTTTAGAGATTGATAATGTAGTAGCACTGAGGGGAGATGCTGTAAAGAGTGAAATGTATTTTAAGTCAGAAAAAAATGGACATAATTATGCAAGTGATTTAGTGGGGCAAATAGGAAATTTAAATAAAGGGAAATATTTAGATGAAGATTTACAAAATTCATCAGCTACTAATTTTTGTATCGGTGTGGCTGGTTATCCAGAAAAACACATGGAAGCACCTAGTATGGAATCGGATATTCATTTTTTAAAGAAAAAAATTAAAAATGGAGCAGATTATATTGTTACACAAATGTTTTTTGATAATCAAAAATATTTTGATTTTGTAAAAAAATGTAGAAAAGAAGGAATAACAGTCCCGATTATTCCAGGATTAAAGCCTATTTCTACAAAAAAGCAGTTAAATCTTATACCTTATAGATTTAAAGTTGATTTGCCAGACGATTTAGTAATGGCTGTGGTAAAAGCGAAGGATAATAAAGCTGTAAGACAAGTAGGTATAGAATGGTGTATAGCACAAAGTAAAGAACTGATAAAAGCAAAGGTGCCTTTTGTGCATTACTACTCAATGGGTAAATCAGATAATATTCAAACGATTGCGAGTGAAGTTTTTTAAAAAATAATTAACCCCATTATATGTTCAATTCATGTTTTTTAATATACAATGGGGCTATAATAATATTCAGTATTAGTTAAGCGAAATTTTGAAGAGGAGTTTGTTTTTTTGAAAATACCCACAATACTAATGATGTAGCTAGTATCGTAAGAATCATAGAAAGTATAAAAGGAGCTCCAAGAAAATGAATGTTATCATTAGCTTTAAAATAAGAAAATGTTTGAGTCATAACTAAAGGACCTATCATTAAGGAAACTCCGTTAATAGATGTTATAGCAGCCATTAGTTCACCTTGTTTTTGATAAGGCAAAAAAGACGACATAATAGATTGTAAGCAAGGTTTCATAAGAGAACCAAAACTTCCAAAAGCAATTATAACAAAGATTAACCAATCTATATTAACAGTAGCATAAGCATAAAAAGTAGGGATAACAAAAAAAGCGCCTATTAAAAAAGTTTTACGTTCTCCAAATTTGGGTATTAAAAATCTAGCCAATACATTTTGTACAAAGAAATTTGTTAGCCCAACAAAAAGTAAAGACAATCCAATTTTTAAAGCACCCCAGTTAAATTTATCAATCATATAATAAGACCATATAGATGTGAAAGAATGAAATGCTAGTTGGTATAAAAAAGAAGCAGTTAAAAGAGGAATAGGTAAATTAGAAAATTTTAAAAAACCAAACGGAACTAGCTTCTTCCAATCAAATTCTTCATTTTTTTTCTTTAAAGTTTCAGGGACAAATAAATAAACCAATATCAAATTAAAAAGAAAAAATAAAGACCCAATATATAAAGGGCTTCTAATACTTATAAATTCACCTAAAATGCCTCCTAAAAAAGGACCAACCATTAAACCTAAACCAATAGCAGATGTTACAATACTAAAATTAATTGCTCTTTTTTTAGGCGGAGTAATATCTATAATACATAAATTAACAGTAGCAATAGTTGCAGAAAGTACTCCTAATAAAAATCTTGTTAGAAGTAATAATTCGATATGATTTATAAAAGCCATAACAATAAAATCAATACTACTTGCCATGATAGAAAATAGTAATATTTTTTTTCTTCCATATTTTCCAGATAAAACAGCCATTAAAGGGCTCATTAAAAATTGGCCTAAGGCATATCCAAAAAGAAGATAGCCTCCCCACTTAGCAGCACTTAATAAATCATTTTTTAAAATGTCCATTATTAATTGTGGCTTAATAGGTATAATTAAACTAAACCCCATTATATTAATAAATAGAGTGATAAAAAGAAGTGTTAGTATAGATTTCTCTTTATGGTTACTAGCGTTAGTCATGCAGTATTAAAATTTATTTTTTTGATGCCAATTTTTCCACCAAACAGTAAAAGCTTGTGTTCTGTATTCATCAGCTTGAAAAGGCCCAGGAGTATAATACAGGGAGCTCACACCTTTTTGTGTTTCTTCTACTAGTTTTATATCTTGTTGAAGTGTAGTATCCCAAAGCCAAGTAAGTTCTTCTTTTGTTTTATTAAATTCTTTTGAGGTAACCCAAAAAACTTCAATATCAGTTTCATTAATATTTACAGGCCTTACACAAAAAAGAACAACGTAATCAGCATACGCTAAATAGAAAAGAAACGGTCCCATACATCCAAAAATAGCACCACCTTCTATTCCTTCAGCTTTACCTAGAGCTGGTCCTAATCTTTCTCCTGTTTTACTTCCTGTTAAATTTCCTTCTTTAAGAGGTAGTGCCATGTGGAAATAAAACATTTCATTATCAGACAGAAAATCAACTTCTTCTGGAGCTTCCCATCCTAATTTTAATCCTTTTTCACGCCATGTAATATCATCATTCATGTATAAATCTTCTCTGCCGTTCTCAAATTGGTGAATAAAACCTTTGTTTTCGCCTAACTCAGGATGACTAGATGCACAATGCCAACATTCTAGAAAATTCTCAGTCCATAATTTCCAATTGGCTTTTACTTTATAGGTTTTGGTAGCACTTATTTTTCCTTCTTCAAGAGAAAAAGCACCTAATACTTTATTTAATTCATTTAAATGAGGGAAATTTTCGTTATTACCATGATAAAAAGTAAGCCCTCCTGTTTCTTGAACTTTTAGTTTTCTTAAGCATAATCCTTTTGAAATTACAGAATCATCACCTCTAGCTAAAACTAAATCTCCATTTAAATCATATTTCCATGCATGATATGGACAAACTATTGATTTTAAGCTTTTAATTTTTGATTTTTCATCAAATGCTTTTTTTTCTAATAAGCGTTTACCTCTATGCCTACATGTGTTAGCCATAGCTTTAATAGTATCATCCTTATCTCTAATTGTAATAACACTTTCTAAAGAAGTTTCAGTAACGGTATAATTTCCTGTGTTTTGAAGAGCGCATGATGGAGATGCCATTATAGGTAATGAACGAAAAAGAGAATGCCTTTCTTTTTCGAAAATTTTAGAATCGGTATAAGAAGAGCGAGGAAGAGATTTAGCTAATTGATTGTGTGTTAGGTTTATTTCTAAAAAATCCATAAAATAAAAACAATAAGGGTTTAATTAAATTTGGGGTCATCTAAAAGTGTTAATGCTGCTTTAGCAAAAAAAGGATGATTATTAAAGACATATAATAATTTTTCTTTCCAAACATCAAATGGGAGTATCGTATAGTATGATTTTAATTGAGATTTTGCTGTAGCAATAATAATTTCAGGATCATTTGGATAGTCGTTTAGAAATAATTCAAAGGATCTACTAGTTTGAGTTCCAATTTTACGAAGGCTTATTGCATGTCCAGTACCTTTTAACTTAAAAACATTTTTATAGGCTTCAAAAAACTGTAATTCTTTCTTAGAAATGCCTTTGTTAATAGCTAAATCCATTAAAGTTAAAGCTTCAGAACGATAGTATTTACTATCTTTATTAACATCATTAATGCCCAATAGAATTAACCCCTTAATTAAACCAAGAAGATTATCATTGCTTTCATATGCTTTAATTCTAAGTGTTTTTAAGTTAGAAATTATTATTTCCTTATTTCCTTCTGCTAATGCTTTTGTTCCTATATTTAATACTGAAGAGTTTCCTTTAATTTCTTTATTAAATTGATTCTGTTTAAGAATATTGGCTTCAACTTCCCATAGATCAACATTAAAGATTTCTTTTATAACTGTATAAGTTCGTCCTTGTTTTAGTTTAGGTTTTAATTTGGGCCAATTAGAGACTAAAAAAGGGAACCCTTTTGAATCTATTAGTAATTTTACGATGTATGCAGCTAATCTATGAACTTTTGTACCTTCATTGTAATTGTATTCTCTTATAGGTTTTACTTCTGTAGGTAATACATGAGAAAAATAAGGATCTTCACTCCAATCACTTTCTATTAAAGAAGAGATATTAGGCCTGTCCCAATAGTCATCTTCTAAAAGAATAGGTTGCTTTTTTACTTCGTATTGCATTAGAGTAGCTAAACCTTCATCTAAAAAAAGAGATTTAGACATTAAATTACAATGTGTGATTTCGTGAACAAGAATAGAGGTGTTGTTAATATCAGTTTCGTTTGTAATAATAAAACCAAAACCATTAATACCAGTTACTGCATGTGTAGGCGTCTCTTTAGATTCTAATTCAATTACAAGAGTAGATATTGGGGCATTTAACTTTTGGGCTACCCAAAGTTGTGCTTCTTTAATTTTTTTAATTTGTAACTCAGATAGTTCATTTCCTATGGAAAATATTTTATCTGAAATTTGAATTATTTTTTTTAATCCATCAACAATGTCATAGGCAAAATCTAACCATATTCCTTGAGCTCCCATGTTTGCTAATTCTTCAGCAATCTCTTTTGTAAGAAGCCAATTTTGATGAGTTGCAGCTTTACATAAGTCAGCAAATAATTCTCCTGGCTGTTTTATTTTATTTTCTGTGTAATTCATTATTAATCATTTTTATGACCAACAAGAAAACTAGTAACATAATTTTCTTCCAATCCATCTACTTTAAGTAGCATATTAATTTCATTATCGATACTACCACCCCAAGTAAGTGAGTTTAAATTCATGCTAGCACCAGCCAAACCTAATTGCTGTATAATACAACCAGCTTCTATAAGGCTAAAACGATAACCTATAGCGCCGTATTTATTTACACTACGATTAAATATTCCAGTAAGACTAAATATAGCACCACATTTTATTTCTGAAATTTCCATTTGTAAAGCATGTGATATTGTTTTTAAATCGATGCCTTCATTAATTAGTGTTGTGCTATGTTTTTTAGGGTTATAGTTATAACAATTCCATTTTGAAAAATCTTTATTAGGATGAAAGACATAGATTTCTATTGGATATAAAGCTCCTGCAGAAGGGTATAATCGTTTGCTAATAGTTATTCTTTCATTAGAAGGAGAAGTGTTTAATCTTGTTGTTCTTAGACTAGATAGAATATCAGACAATTCTTGGTCTGATAAAGGATGTTTATTAAAAAGTCTTTTTGAAGATCTATTTTTAAAAGCTTCTTCTAAGGTAATGTTAAAAGGATTAGGCTCTAAAAGTTTTTTTTCATCACTAAATACATAATTTTTTTTATTTCTAGAATCTAAATACATTTGATAAGGATTCGTCAAATGATGTGAAATAGACTTTGAAAGAAAAGGCTTATTTACAGTAGTGTTTTTTGTGTTTTCATGAAATGTTTCTACAAAGTTTTTAGTTTCCTCTTTTAATATGTATTCTTGAGAAATTTCATGTCTATTTAAATAATAATCTATTGTTTTATTCATAATTGTTTATTTTAAAAAGACTATGGAAATGGATGAATATCTATGTTGATGGGAGTATTTAACTCTCGTTTTTTATGTTTTAAAAATTGATTAAAACGTCTTCTATCTAATGGAGCTCTGTTATGACCACACCACATGGTTTGAAAACTCGGAACTGCTATTTTTACCACATGAAGTCCAAGTTCTTTAATGTCATTAGGAGTATTGTTTATTAAGTAAGGTGTATGACCTAAACTAGTAAGTTTATTTATAATAAATTTAGATTGTTCTTTATGATTCATTTTACAATGATCATTTAAAGATGAGTTTTCGAATAGATCTGACACTTCATCACTATTCCATAGGAAAGTAGCTTTTTTTTCATTTTCTTCATCTAAATAATACTTAACATGATCTGAAAATAGTTTTATTTCTTCCTTTTCTATTCTTGTAGATCGATGTCTCATTTCTTGACACCAGTTAAGAGTGTGAAAACATTCTACAGTAGCTTTTTCAAGAGCTTTTTTAGCACATAAATTTGTTGAAGCTCCAAGAGCAATACCAGCTTTACCATGTTGCTTTGCTACAACAAGTATTGAAGGAATTCCTAATTCAGTAGTTATGTCTCCAATAAAAAGATCAACACCTTTAAACTGCAACAGTTTTTTTAAAGCAGGATTAGCGTTTTCTAAAGCTTTTTCCATTGGTATTTTTTTAGGAGACTGCCTTGCTGCCCAATGAAGAGAATAAGAATCTCTTTCAATGGCTTCGCATAATCCTCCACAGATAGCCCATTCTTTTGTTGGCCCACAAGCTAAACCAGTACTATATGAATCTGTAATATATTCTGTTTTATCAATGTGTTTGTAAGCAAAATAGGCAAGTGCAGCAGGAAATAAAATATTTTTGTTATTAGATAAATTTAAAGCTTCAATCCATCCAATACTAATTTCTGGATTATGAGCATTGTATTTTAAATCTTGACTAGCATACTGTTCTTCATTGAATAAAATAAAATCATTAGGATGAACATAAGTTCCTTTTTTTAAATGAGATGATTTTAGCATTATAATATCCTCAGGATCATATATTGCAGCAGCATAACGTTCTATTCCTTCTCCTACTGCTGCCCACATAGCAGAAATCCGATCTAAAGCAGCTCCTGCTGATTTTCGTTCAATAGTAAAATTGTCTCTATTACAAGGTGCGATTACTAAAGGGTCTTGAAATTCTGCAATTGTAATAAAAATATTAGGCTCATCTGGTGCTATAGGAGCTTCAGCTATATACCGAATAATACCATAATCTATATCTAATATTTTGTCTAAGAGATTACTTAATTTCTCATCCATGATTTAATTGTTTAGGTGAGTTTCTAATAATAAATTGTGATAATTCTTTGATGGTTGTTGTTCTTTACTACTACATACTTTACATTTTGGTAAACGTAAAATAGGGGAGTGTTTAAATTTTAATAACAAGGGATCAACAGTTAATATTGAAGAGGTTCCTAAGACATCATAATCTCCTCTTAAAATTAATAACACTTGCCTAGTAATTATAGAAGAAGCCAAGTTGTCTAATACAGGTCCTCCTTGGTATTTTGGTAAATCGGTAACATTAGAGTTTAAATATGCATTCATTTCATCAGGAAATAAATTTGAAGCAATTTCTCTTTGTGTAGCACACTCTAAACAAGCAGTTTCACCAGGAGTTACAAAAGGACCAATTTTAAATAAACCATTAGACCATCTAAAAAATAGAACTAATTGATTTCTTTTAATAGCTTTTTCGTTTTCTTTATTTAATAACAAGTAATCATCAGAATCAGTAATAACTAATTTAAGTGAGTTTGGATTGTCAGATTCATTTATTTTTATTTTAGCTTCTAGTAATGAGTTTTTTATAAGGTTGTGTAATATTCCTTCCCCTATTATAGAAACTGATTTAGGAAGCCTGTTTTCTTTGTATTTAATATTTTTGTTTGGATGTAAATCTGCAATTCTTTCAAATTGAAAACTACTCATTTCTTTTTTACTTATTAAAAAACCTTTAGATATAAGTAGTTCTGTTAACGGGGTAAAAATATCTTCATTAATAGTTTCAAGTTTGTTTGAGGGCTGTTTAAAAAAGTTAAGAATATTAGCTATTTCTAAAACATGTTTGTCAAATGTAACATTATCACCATTTGGTTGACGTAATTGTAAACGATCATTTCCTACATGTACCCAATGAACTTCTGGGTGTATAATGTAATCGGTTTTTTTTTCTCCCATTATAAATGTTTTTTATTTGGAATTAAATCAGTAAATTTTTTAAGAAAGTTGAATTTTCTAGAATTAGAAATTTTAAGTGTCCTAATTATTTTTTAGTTAACTATTAACTTTAAAACTGTACTGTTAAATATTTAACAGTACAGTATTAACTACAGATTATCCACAAGAGCTAGAACTACATGTACATGCACCTCCAATTAAAGTGTTGTCAAATCCGTTTACAGCAGCTACACCTTGTGTAGAAGAGTAAGCACTAATAATTGTTTTGAAATTTTTCATAATTTGAAAATTTAAATGTTGATAGATTAATTTGTTTTAAACGTTGTTTGTTAACCACAACAACTAGAACTACATGTACATGCACCTCCAATTAAAGTGTTGTCAAACCCATTTACAGCCGCTACACCTTGTGCAGAAGAATAAGTGCTAATTGTTTTAAGGTTTTTCATAATTTGAAAATTTTAAATGTTAATTAATTAATTTAATGCAAACTTATGGGTGTTTTATTTTGTATATCTAAGTATTTATACTGATTTATTGTTTTTTTTGTAATTGAATTGAAGAAGGGAACTGAATTGGATAAATGAAGTAGGTGTATGTAGTTGTGTATAAGTTAGATAAACGTATTTTGTTTTAAAGGAAAACTAAAATGTTTTTATGAAGTGAATTTTGTTAAAAAACGTTTTAAGAGCTATTTAGTTTTATGAGGATTGTTTAAAGTGCTTTAATACATATTTTTATGCGGTTCTTTAATTTAAAGAAAAAAATAAGAGTTAGAAGTATTGTTATACTCCAACTCTTAAGTTAAATAAAAATTATTGATCTACCATTTCTAAATTCTCAATAACTCTTGCTTTGTTTTCTATTAGAAACAAGAATAAATTCCCTTGCCCCGATCTGTTAAATTTTACTGCAATGTTTTGGCGATGAGTATCAATTGTTCTTTTACTGTTATTTAATTTTTCGGCGATTTTTTTTGTGGAATTACCTAAAACTATAAGTTTTAGAATAGTTTTTTCTCTAGTTGTTAAACTTTTAATAGAGTTTTCAAGTTCAAAAGAATTCATAATTTAATTTTTATAATTGGTTAATTAAGTTGACTATTAACACTATGTTTTTTTTAAACTATTGCGTTAATAATTAATAATTATCTCTGGTTTAAATAAAACAAAGAGATAACTATAGTTTGTTAATAAGGAGGGTGAAATTTTTAGTAAAAAAATAATTAATTACAACAGGTATAAATAACTTATAGGCTGAAGAGTAATTTTTTTGAAACTAAATTTAATAGGATAAATTGTAGGCATAATTAATTTTTTCGGGGGTTAATTTATTAGCTTGACAATTGTCGAAGAGTTTTTTTGAAACTTACACTCTGAATAAAAAAAAACTTTACGAACTAATGAAAAAATAATATTCATGAAGCTAATTACGGTAAGGAGCTATTGAAATATTCAATTTGTAGATATAATTTAGAATCAAATTATCATGTTTTTTTTAAGAGATTAAGTAGAGTAGAATTAAAAATCAATATTTTAAAAGAGAAAAGTAAGTAAGGTTATTAGATGAAAAATTTGTAATGTTAAATCGTACTTCGTTTTTTATAGTCTATTAGCTATAAAAGAGAATGTTAGAAGGATGTTATATGTGTAGAAAATATTTTTAACGAATGAAGAAATTGTTTTATTATAATGTATATAAAAGCATTAACCATTTTAAGACTTTATACTATAGCTGTAAATTAAAAATGTAATTCAAAGTATATAATTTAGTTTTTCTTTCAAGCTTAATTAAGGTCATGAAATAAAGAAATCTCATTTACTAAATAGATAAGGTTTCTAATAGAAAAAACATTTATTAAACTCTTCTTTACTAAGATTCTTTAGTATTTGTAGGTCTTTTTGATGATAAAATTAAAAATAAGTGATGTTGTAATAAGAAGTAAAAAGCCTTAAAACATAGTTTTAAGGCTTTTTTATGGTGGTGCCTCCAGCACTTG
>CAKZVD010000029.1 GCA_937922085.1 uncultured Tenacibaculum sp.
CAAAAAATTTCAATAATTTTAGAATCAGAAATCATAAGCAGAATGTTTTTAATTAATTAAAAGTAAGCACTTTAAATTACTAAATATTCTGCTTTTTCTTTGGATTAATTCTGATCTCTTACATCGAACTCACGTTAATTACTTATTTTTACTCCCCAACTTTCTTATCAAAAGATTATTAAAAAATTTATAAAAAATTTATAAAAAAGAAAATAAAGAGACTACTGTAACGTTACTTTGAGTTTTTGTTATTGACTTATTCGTAGTTGTAATTCCAGTATAATAACTACGATTATTTTGACGGTTGCTTTTTAATCTTATTATACACTTAATTTTCTGAAGCATCCTTTAGAATTCAAAACCTACAGTATATTTTTTTTACTTTTGCCTTATGGATAAAGAATTGAAGAAAATATTTATTTATGTGTTAATATTAATTGTAGTTTCTTTTTTATTATTTTTTTGTGTAATAATTTTTGCCTTTCCATTACCTGGTCCTAAATTTTAAAACTTCCTTTTCGTATGAAAAATCACATTCTATATTTTATAATTTCTTTTGTTTTTATAATTAGTTCAGTACTTCGTTTTAATTATATTACCCCTTTATGTAGACATGGATGTATTCCTATATTAGCTATAATACTTTTTCTTATTGGTATAATTTTCACTTTCATAGGTATCATATCGTATATTATATTTAAAAAAAGCTAACCCTATTTTTACTTTATGAAAGATTTGATACTCCTATTAATTCCCTTTTGTCTCTTTTATGATTACTGTTTTTTGTTGTTGCAACATTGTTCTATTATAGTATTATAGCTTACTTTAAGCTATTAAGCACTTCTTCTAGGTCTACTGTCCTATCTTCAATTTCAGAACCTTTTACATTATCTAAATGAGCCATCAAGCAAAGTCGTGTGCTATTAATTTTACTAAATATATTATCTCTATTCATAACCCTACTGTATTTATGATTTATCAATTATCAACTTGTCACAGAAATAACAAGTACAAAGAAATTGATCTGCATAATTTTGGTTTAATAATTCGTGTTTGCATTCTTCCATAACTACAGATTAATTATAACAATAAAAACATTCTTCTGTTAATACACCTTCAGGAGTCCAGTTTTCAGAATCATTTAACCATTGTTCATTTGATTGTGTTTCTTCAAATCCTTTGAAACTTATTTTAAGAGCCTCTTTATTTAATTGAATTCCCCACTCTTCTATGTTTTTTTATTTAATCTCATATTCGTTTAATTACTGTTTTTTTTATTGCTTACTTTTGATTATGCGTATTTTAAAACCATGGTATTGGCGTTTATTGATTAGTATTACTATTGGCCAAATAGTTGTTGAAAAATTTAATGGCTTCAACGATATCGTTTTTTACGGTACAATTATTTTATCTTTTTTGATTTTGTCTGCTATTGCCAGTAAACTTTAACTACTCTTTAAAAAGGGTGTTTTTCCCTTATACTTTTTTTATTTAATTACTATTTTCGATTATCGGTTTTGAAGATATTCTTAGAGGAATAGTATCGAAAACTTTGGACTCTCCTTTTTGGAGAGTTTTTTTATTATTAAAATTTAAAAGGTGTTTTACCTTTCTTTTGTATTTACTCTTTTAATTACCTTGTATACAACTAGTTTATCTCCCCCGATAAAAAAAGTTTTGTTTTCAAAAGCCTTTCATTCGTGAAAGGTTTTTTATTTTACTTCAATTATTACTAATTAATACTTGGAACAATTGCCTCTTTTTTAGTTGCAGATATTATTATAAATCGGGTAATAAAATCAGATGATAAAAAAATGGCTTGGAGAATTTCAAGAGTAATTTTATATCTCGGAATTGTAATAACTGCTTTAGTTGTGTTTTAACTAAAGTCTTATTAATTTTAAATTCGCTTATACATTTCTTTCTAACAGTTTTAATTTTATTTTTCTATTCATAAGAGGAAATTTTATTTTACATAAATTTTAAAATTTAATTATGTTAAAAAACATTTCTAATTTAGGTTCAACCTTAAGTAAATCAGATCAAAAATCTATTAATGGAGGGGCTAAAAATGCACAAGATTGTGGCATTATTCCTTTAGTGAATAACTGTCTTAGTGGAGACTATGACGATCTTTGTATTTGTATTCCATAAAACAATTGATAACTATGCGACTTAAAGGTCGCATTTTTATTATAATAATGTTTTTGTAATAACTACGGTTTTAATATTAACTTTTTTTTAATTTGCCGGACAAAAAATTTTCACTTTGAAATTGACAGATACTTTAGCTTTAATTATTATTATTATTATATTTTCTCTTGTAAATAGTATTTATCCTAAACTTTTTATAGAAAAGGAAACCAACCTTTTAAAACCATGGATTAGAGTTGTTTTAGGAATTGCTTCTGTGATGGTTTTTACACTTATTTTTTTAGCTTAAAAATTACACTTTATTTGTATCTATTTATTTTTGTTTGATAAATAAAAAAAGTTCTCTTCAAAATTATATTTTGATGTAATCTTTTTTTTTGCAGTTTTTTTTCCCGTATTGTATCAAGAGTTATTAAAATCAATAAACTTTACAACCCAGATTATTTAGTGTTTTCAATTAATGGAACTCTTATTATTTTTCATCTTATATGATATTTAAATCATACAAGAAATAATAACCAAACCTATTTAATTATCATTATTTTTGTTTCATAGTTTTCCCTTTTATGTTTTCTTTAATTTTTATCTTATGCCTTTTTATTCCACCTATAGTAATCAAATACTTGTATGTTTGGATTATTAAGCCTAAAAAAAAACTGAATATTCATAAAGCTGCTATAGTTATTATTTACATAACTGTTTATCTTCTTTTTTTTAAAGAATGGCCCAATAAAATACTTGAATTATTAATTGATTAGCTATTCTTTTAATTTAACTATTTTTACAAAAAAATCTATGTTAATTATTGGTGTAATTGCTCTAATCCTTACTTTTCTTTTTATTCAACCTAAAAGACCACATAAATCCAAGTCTGATTTCTTTAAAAGAAAATTTAAGAAATAACTACAGTATTAAAAATTTGTATTTTTGTTTAATGTATTTTTTTAATCTTCCTTTAATTCTCTCCGTAATATTTTTTTTGTTTTTATGTCATGTAGTTTATGATTTATAATATCAGATTTGATAAACTTTAAAAAAAGTATTATGTTAAAAAAACATTTCAAATTTAGGTTCAGTTTTAAACAAATCTGAGCAACAAATTATTAATGGAGAAGGAGATTCAGATTGTATTTTCTTTTTTGCCTCCTTTATGATTACTACATTTTGTTGTTACAACATTGTGTTAATATACGTTTATAGTACTGGGTTGTATGCCATAAGTTAAGGTTGTTTGTCTTTTGGAATAGTTCTCTTTAGTAAACCAAGCTAATGCCCTAATTTAAAAAAATCTTGCTATAACTTCTTACATATCCATCATTTTTATACATATAATTTGTTTTTGTATACATATTTAAAGTAGGCTCAGTTTTTCGCATAACAGAATAGCTACAATTAATTTAATAATACTTTGGGTAACATTCTCTATTTTTTTACACATAGTATTAGTATTAATTTAAAAACTTATTATTATGTTAAACAAAATTTCTAATTTCGGAAATGTTTTAAACAAAACAGAACAAAAAAATGTTTTTGGTGGTAATATTCCTCCAATTCCATTTAAGGCAGACAAAGACCCTGAAGGAAACTCAGGCTCTGGAGGTGGTAGTGACAGTACTCAATGTCCTTGGAGTCAATGTAGAAACAGGATGGGAAGATGTATTCCTAAAGGTCTACAGAATTGTGCATAACAAAAATATTAGCTGTCTTTTTAGACAGCTTTTTATTTTTAAATATCATCATATTTTTATGCTACATCATTTTCGATTCATATTAAATTAATGCTCCTGTTTTTTTATATCAATTACTTTAGAATTCATTTTTTATTTATCTTAATTTTGCTGCAAAACAACACACTTGGAAAAATCTGTAGTATATAAAAACGTAAATACTTATGAAACATTAAATGAGTATACAAATAACACTAAAAATGTATGGTTAGTTTTTCATGGCATTGGTTATTTAAGTCGTTTTTTTATTCGACATTTTTCTCAATTACCATCCGATGAAAATTATATTATTTGTCCGCAAGCTCCTTCTAAATACTATAAAGACAGTGGTTACAAACGTGTAGGTGCTTCATGGTTAACTCGAGAAAACACTGTAATAGAAACTCAAAATGTTCTTAATTATGTAGATGCCCTTGTTGAAAACGAGAATATTGATTTTAACACTGTTAATTTTATTGTACTAGGATACTCACAAGGTGTTAGTATTGCCTCGCGTTGGTTAGCTTTACGCAAACAGTTTTGTAATAAACTAATAATGATTTCGGGCGTTTTTCCTAAGGAATTAAATGACAATGATCTTATTCATTTACCTAATTTAAAAACAGTACATAGTGTAGGTTTAAATGATGAAATTTTCGATCCTAAAAATGTAAAAAAACAAGAAGATCGTTTACATTCTTATTTTCCTAAAATAGAATTTATAAATCATGATGGTGGGCATATTTTAGAAACTAAATTATTAGAAGCATATTTAAATTCTTAAACTAATATTTAATTTATAATGAATATACTTTTACATAATCTATAATAAACTCTTGCGGAAATATTGAATCATCTACTTTAGGCCCGCCAAAATCACCCCCTATAGCCATATTAAAAACAAGATAAAAAGGTTTGTTATAAGGCCAGTTTTTTAAATTCTTTTCTATAGGATTATAAACATATACTTTTAAATTATCAATATAAAATTCAATCGCTTTTTCTGTCCATTTCATTTTATAAATATGAAAACCTTCCTCAATAGTGTTTATAATTGTTTTTTTAGAATGAATTGTATTCCCAAAACTTGAGGAATTATGTAAAGAAGTATAAATAGTATGAGGTTCTTTACCTACGTATTCCATAATATCTATTTCTCCACAAGAAGGCCAATTGTTTATATCTATATCGCCTCCTAACATCCATATTGCTGGCCATAAACCATATCCTTCAGGTAGTTTTGCTTTTACTTCAACAGTACCATACATAAACTCAAACTTTTTCTTTGTATGTATTTTGCCAGAAAAATACAGAGTATCTTTCTTAGATGCTTTTATTATTAATTTCCCTTTTTTAATATAAACATTATTTTTAGTATAAAGCTGTCGTTCATTATTTCCCCATCCACAAAGATTCGGACATCCATTTCCTAAATCATAATTCCAAACACTTGTGTTAATAATATTGCTGCTAAAATGCTCATTTAAAATAAGTTTCTCGTTCTTTTCTTCACATGAAATTAAAAACAAATAACTTACTATTATTACTTTTAAATACTTCATACCTTTATAAAAGTTAAAAAAAGAGACTAACAACATTACATTGATAATCTCTTCTTACATTAAATTCAAATAATATTTTCTTATTTATTGATATACTTTTACATAATCTATTTCCATTCTTGATTCAGAAAAACCAGCATCAATACTCCCTCCTAATGTTCCTCCCATTGCTACATTTAGCAATAAGAAAAAATCTTCATTAAATGGTAATGTTGCATTATTAGCCAACTTATAATACTCAACATCATCTAAATAAACAGTTATAAAATCACCTGTCCATTCCATTGTATATGTATGATAATCTGTTACATCTGTAACCGATGTAGTTAAACCATAATCTGCTTTAGCCCCTCTTGATGCATCAAACCAATGACAAGTTGCCAATACTGTATTTTTATCAGCTCCTGTTTGCTCCATAATATCAATTTCGCCTGTTTGCGGCCAACCTACTACAGGAAAATTCTTTCCTAACATCCATATTGCTGGCCATGTTCCTGCTTCTCCAGGTAATTTTGCTCTTACCTCTACTCTACCATATTTAAAATTATACAACCCTTGTGTTTTTAATCTAGCAGAAGTATAACTACTCCCCATAAAATCTTCTCTTTTGGCTGTTATAATTAAATTCCCATTATCTACTAATACATTCTCAGCTCTATCTGTATAATATTGCTCTTCATTATTTCCCCATCCATTACTTCCTGTACCAATATCATACGTCCATTTTGTTGCATCTGGAGTTCCGTTAACTGTAAAATCATCTTCCCAAACTAAATTATTAAATACATAAGTTGTACCTGTTTGAGGCTCTTCAGAAGTTAATGTAAACCACCAATCAAATTCATTATTACCATCAGTAATTTTTAAAACTAATTCATTTGTTTGTTGCCTATCTACAATTTGATAGGTATGATTTGCCACGTAATAACCTATAAAACCAACACCAGAAAGAGTTAGTGTTTCTACTCCTTGAGGCGCTGTTAACGTCCAGCTTTCTATATAATCATTAAACATATAATTAAGAACATCAGCATTATCAATAGTTCCTCCTGAACCTCCAGAAGTAGATAACTCATCTATTAATCCATTTCTACCAAAAATGGTTCCTCCTGTAGTATGTTCAAAAGTTCCATCAGATTTAAATGTTAAACGGTCATCATACATACCTACTCCATTTTTATCATTTGCTGGCGCACTAAAAAACTCTGCAAAAGTAGTTCCATCTACTGGTCCTAATCCGAAATGTGAATCTGATTCAGATTTAATTCTCCAGGTTTTAGAAGTAATAGCACTAGCATTACTAGGATCAAATCCATATAATTTTGTTTTTAAATTATCTGGCGCTGTATATAAAGCTAATACTTCTACCTGTATTGTTTTACTTGAAGAAACTCCACCAGTTCCAAATACTATAACAGTTACTGTATATGTATTTACTCCTAAAGAACTAAAACTATATGTTTTTTTCCCTGTTATTTCTGTAGATTCTGAACCATTATAAACAAACTTATATGATAGTGCATTGTCTGCTGTAGCAGAAATATGAACTACCCCACTTCCGTCTCCATTAGGATTTGTTGCATCTTTACCTACTATATCTGCTATTATTTCAATATTAGAAGGTGTTAGAATATCTCCAAACTCTTCATTATTTTCTTCACAACTATTTATTATGAATAGCGTAAAAATAATTGTTGTTATTTTTAATATATATTTTTTTAATTTCATTTCTTTAATCTTTAATTTACTCATTAATTAGTTAATGTAAATTCATCGAAATAATAAGAACTGTCATCTCCTGAATTACCAAAATCAAAGAAGACAACCACCTTAACATAATCTGCAGAAGGTGCTCCACTAAAATCATAAATTAGTTCTTCCCAACCATTCTGTATCGTAGTTGTAAAATCTATTTCATGTGTTATACTTGCATCTGCATTTTCTAATTTTAATTTCACAATTACTCCTTGTTTTGGAGACCATGCTTTCATACTTATTTTTGAAAAATTATCAAGATCTAATGGTGAGGATACTTCGAAAAAAGCGCCTGCCCAAGTTTCTGACCCACCAGTTTTTATCATTTTAGCAACATTAAAAGTTGTATTTATTCCTGTTTTATCTGGGTTATCAACCGTAATTATACCTGCAATATTTCCAAAAGAAGTAAATGCGGGTACTGTTCCTTCAAAATCTTGAAAAATAATTGATGAAGGTGTCCCTGAAGAATTTGACACTAAATTAATGTCATCATAATAATATTCTGAATCATCTCCTACATTACCAAAATCGAAAAACAATACTACTTTAACATAATCTGCAGTTGGTGCTCCACTAAAATCATAAATTAATTCTTCCCATTCATTTGCAACTGTAGTATTTATATCTATTTCGTGTGTAATACTTGCATCTGCATTTTCTAATTTCAGTTTTACAACTGCTCCTTGTTTTGGAGACCATGTTTTAACACTAATTTTTGAAAAATTATTGAAATCTAGTGCTGTAGCTACCTCAAAAAATGCTCCTGCCCATACTTCTGCGCCAGCACTCTTAGTTAGTTTAGCTACATTAGTACTCATATTTATACCTGACATATCTGGATTTGAAATCACTTCAGTTCCTGCTCCTCCAAAACTTGTAAATACTGGTGGTGTACCTTCAAAATCTTGGATTAATTGATTCGCTGTATTGGAAGCAGATTTCCAGAAATAAATATTATCTATAAAAACTGTACCTTCAGCCCAAGGTGTACCTACCAACTTTAATTGTAAAATTTCATTAACAGTTAAACCTTGAGATGTATAATCAGAAATAGGAATATTTATACTTGTCCATTCTCCTGCTGTTAAATCACTATTTACTGGTTTTTCCGTTGTTACTCCTCCAGAGATATTTATTAAAGAAGTTTCTAAAATAGTTACATCCTTTGTCCAAACATCTAAATGTAAATACTCCATACTAGACACATCTTGTGAAGCTCCTATTTGAATACCTTGATAGCTTAATTTAATATATTGAAGCATTTTGTCTCCGTTTAAATCAAACTCTGTCCAACTACTACCTTGTCCTCCTTGGCCCCAATCTGGAAAAGTATCTGTACCAGGAATATTGGTATATGCACTTCCATAAATTGAAATTACATCGGCTTCTTCTCTAACTGGTGGTGTTGGTGCTGATTCTATTGGTTGTAAAATCTCTGTTACTATAAAATTTTCTACAAATTCTGTAGTTGCAATTGCAGCACCTTTGGCTATAACTTTTACCTCATAAGAACCTGCATTTTGATATTGATAAGAAACAGACTCGCCTATATTTGCTGTTGCTACTGGTTGAGTAACCCCTGCTTCCCCAGAATAAAACTCATACATTGTAGCGTAATCTGCTGAAGCTGTTATTTCTATTTGTTTACTTATCGATTCATTATTTTTTAAAGTAACCATCAAATTTTCTGGTGCTTTAAAAGACACTACTAATTCTTGAGTTGCTTCTGTTTTATCTCCACCTATATTATAGGCTTCTATTTTAATAGTATAAACACCTTCTGTATAAATATGCTCTATACTTTCACCAACTTTTAATGCTACTGGTTCTGTTGTTGAGTCTCCAAAAAACACTTCAAAATTACTTGCTCCATCTGCTGTTGGTGTAATAGTAACTAACCCTGAGTTATCTTGTGCTATATTATATGTTGCTGCTACATTTGTTGGAGCTTCAATTGAATCAATAAAAGAAACATCTCTATCATCTTCACATCCACTAAAAATCAGAACCGCTATTAATACTTTATATATATATTTCATCTTCTTAATTTTTATTAATAATTAGGGTTTTGTTTCCATCTATTACCAGTTAACTCTATTTCTACTCTTGGTAATGGAAATAAATTATTCTTTGACGAAACAAAACCAGAAATTGTAGAGGTCGTATTTGTTCTTACTTGATCAAAAAACCGATGTCCTTCTCCTGCCAATTCTAATCTTCTTTCTTTAAAAATAGCATCTGTTAAAGTATTACCTGAAGAAGTTATGTCGTGATTAAGATCGTTAAAAGCTCTTCTTCTTACTAAATTCACATACTCTCTAGCAATAGCATCGTTTATACCTCCTCTATTATACGCTTCTGCTGCCATTAATAAGACATCTGAATATCTTATAACTCTATAATTATTGCTATGTGTTAAATGAGGATCTGATGCATTTCCTTCTGCATAAGGGATATATTTTAAATTAAAAAATCCATTATGATCATGTCCTTGAGTAAAAACAACATCTGGATTTGCTACTACAAAAACATTCATATCTAAAAAAGTAGCTGCTTTTCTAGTATCTCCTATTTCAAATGCATTTACAATATTTAACGTCGGAATATTAAAACTAAACCCATCTGCATAAGGTGCATAATTTCCTCCTGTGAATCGTGGCCCCATAAAACCAACTGCAATATTACCTTCTACACATTCAAAACAATTAAAACTTGCTCCTTCTTGTCCAAAATATTGAACTTCAAAAACAGATTCTGAATTGTTCTCATTTTGATTTAAAAAAACGGTTGAAAAATCTGAAACTAAACTATACTGTCCCGAACTAATTACTTTATCTAAAGTTTGACTTGCTTCAGTAAATTTTTCTTGATATAAATAAATTTTTCCTAAAAGCGCCAATGCTGCTCCTTTAGTTGCTCTTCCCTGTTGCGATTGTTGCCAAGGCAATATTGTTACTACTTCCAATAAATCTTTTTCTAATTGTTTATATATTTCAACTGTTGTCGATTTATCTATTGATTGAGATTCTTCTAAGGTGATACGTTTATCTAAATACATAGGTACATCTCCGAAAAACTTAACCAATTCAAAATAATAATAAGTTCTTAAAAATTTTGTTTCTGCTATTACTTGAGGCTTTCTATCAAAGTTTGTTTTATCTTTAAATTCCAAAATGTAATTAGCTCTACTTATACCTGCATACATCCATTTAAAAACATTTCTTAATGCTCCATTATCAGGGTTGTGTGTCATATCATCTATCTGTTGCCAATCTAAAACATCTGTAGCATTTTCACCTCCACAAAGACTATTATCAGAAGCTATTTCTCCTAAAATATTATTTAAATATGTAGTAGAAAGCAGATCGTATACCCCTATTAACGCACTTTCATAATCATCTGCTGAGTTAAAGAAATTTTCTGTGTTTTCTTGTCCTTTAGGTAGTATTTCTAAGTAATCATCACAACCAAACATTGCGAAAAACAACACCATAACTATTAATTTAATTTTTGTTTTCATATTTAATTTAATTAAAATGACACTTTTATTCCTGTTATAAACATTCTTGCTTGTGGATATTGACCTAAATCTACTCCTGCTCCTATAGGACTAGCATTGGATATATCTGGATCGTACCCTCTATACTTTGTAAAAGTGTATACATTATTAGCTGCTACATAAATTCTTAATTTATCTATTCCTTTTATTTGAGTACCATTTAAAGTATACCCTAATTGTACATTCTGAATTCTTAAAAAAGAACCATCTTCTACATAAAAAGAGGAGAATAATTGATTGTTTGCTGCATTCGTAGATGCTCTTGGTACTTCATTAGAAGTTCCTACTCCTGTCCATCTACCATTGTATAAGGACAGCTTATTACTATAGGTGATAAAACGTTCATAACCTCTTACAATTTCATTTCCAATAGAAGCATAAAAAGAAGCGCCAAAATCGAAATTATGAACTTTAAGATTGAACCCTCCCCCCATTGTAAAGTCAGGAATTGGATTTCCTAATTCTGTTAAATCTGTATCACTTCCAAATTCGATATATCCATTTCCATCAACATCTACATATTTTAAATCTCCAGGAGCTGCTCCTTGTTGATACTCATCTAATGTTCCGTCTCCATCTCTATCTATAGCTAAAGCATCTATTTCTGCTTGTGTTTGAAATATTCCATCTGTTTTTAATCCGTAAAATACACCTAGTGGTAATCCTGTTTGCATTCTTGAAGGTTGCTGATTTAAGTTAAATAAACCTCCTGATATAAAGCCTGCTTGATTATTAACTTCTAATACTTTATTATTTATGTTGGTAAGATTATAATTCACACCTAAAGAAACATTGTCTGAAAAATTATGTGTATAATTTATATTAAACTCAAATCCTTTATTTTCTACCGTACCCGCATTTACTACAGGTGCTTGACTACCTCCTGCAGACGCTCCTAAAAGTGCTGAAACTTCTGCTACAATTAATAAATCTTCAGTTCTTTTATTAAAATAATCGAAACTTACATTTAAGTTATTATCAAACAAACCAAGATCAAAACCAATATTTGTTTGTGTATTTGTTTCCCATTGTAAATCTAAATTAGATAATGCACCTGCTGCATTTCCAAAAGCCAATACATCTCCAAAAGGATATGTTGCTTCTCCATTAGTTCCTTGTAAAGCTCCAATCCATCTATAAGAACCTATTTTATCATTACCTGTAATTCCCCAACTTCCTCTAACTTTAAAATTAGAGATGATAACACTATTCATAAAATCTTCATTGTGAATCACCCATGCTCCAGAAAACGATGGAAAATATCCTACTCTATTACTAGGACCAAATCTTGTTGAAGCATCTCTTCGTAGCATTGCTGAAAAAATATACTTCTCTTTATAATCATATTGTAATCTACCAAAAACAGATGCCCATCTATCTTCAACAGAGAAAGAAGTTGCATTAATAGTTTCTCGTATATCATTATTTCCAACATCATCATCATCTATAACAAATGATTGTGTATTAAATAGAAATGCATTTTCCCATGAATCATTTCCTAAAAGAAATCCAGATCCAAAAATTGCTTTACTTTGTTCACTTCTTATTGAGACTCCTAATAAGGATTGAAAATTATGATCGTCTCCTATATTAAAATCATAATTAATAAAATTTTCAAAAGTAAAATCGAAAAAGTTTTGCGTACTTTGATTTACCCTACTATACAAATCTCTATCTCCATCATTATTTCTATCTAAATTAAAAAGGCCTGTTAAAGGATTTAACTGTACAGTGTTCACTACTTTGTTTTGTCCATAGTAAGCCAATGGAGAATAACTTCTACCTACTACATCTGAGTAATTAAAATTGAATCTTGAAGTTAATTTCAATCTTTCTAAAAGATCATATTCTAATTCTATTTTACCTGTAAACCTATTTACTCTAGTTTGATTGTAAGTATTATGAATTACTGCAAATGGATTTACGATTTCATTTCCTTGCTCTGTTCCTAAATACGTAAAACCTCTAGAAGGGCTTGTTACATCTGTTCCATCAAATATAGATGTTAATGGTGAAGCATTTGTAGCATAGTACAATACAGAACCTCTATTTCCTTCTGGAATTGATCTCCTTATATTATTGGTATACAGCAATAGTGTATTTAATTTTAACTTGTTAGTTAAATTTAACCCCAAATTACTTTTAATAGTCCATCTTGTATAATTGGATTTATCTGGAGCTATAATTCCTTTTTGATCTAAAATACTTCCACTAATATTAAAATTATATTTTTCTCCTCCTCCAGATGCTCCAATATGATGCGTTGTCATTGGTGAAGTTTCAAATAATTCATTTTGCCAATCTGTTTTTGTAGTTATATTTTGTAATTGAAAAGGGATTACTCCTCCATCTGCAGCTATCGTTTCATTTACTAATGCAGCATATTCAACCCCATTTAATAGATTTAGCTTTTTTGATGTTTCTTGTAATGTTAGTGAAGCACTATATGTAAACTGAGTTTTTGTTTTTGCTTTTCCTGACTTGGTTGTAATTAAAATAATTCCATTAGCCCCTTGTACCCCATAAATTGCTGTACTAGCATCTTTTATAATATCAATTTTTTCAATATCATTTGGATCAATAATACTTAAATCTGTTCCTATTTGTACTCCATCTACAATTACTAAAGGAGAATTATCTCCATTTGTTGTAGTTCCTCTTATTCGAATATTAAATGCCGATCCTGGAGAACCAGAATTAGAAGATACTTGAACTCCAGCTGTTCTTCCTTGTAAAGCTTGTTCTAACCTAACTGGGTTATTTTTTTCAATATCTTTAACCTCTAAGCTTGAATATGCCCCTGACACCAATTCTCTTCGTTTCTCACCATAACCAATAATTACAATTTCATTTAAAAAACTTAATTCAGTATCCAATTCTAATTCTACATCTATAATAGAACTAGTTACAATTACATCTTTAGCTACATAACCAACATAACTGAATTTTATTATTTTACCTATGGTTGCTTTTATACTATAGCTCCCATCAAAATCAGTTTCTGAAATAACGGAGGTTCCTTTAAGTAAAATAAAAGCACCGGGAATGGGCTCTCTTGTTTCTTGGTCTAAAACTCTCCCCTTGACTTCTACCTCTTGGGTGTTGGCTACAAATAAAATGAATAACAAATTAAATAGTGTAAGTAGTTTTCTCATATAAGAACTATTTATCGATTTATAAATTAAATAAGGTTCAGGGGAAATATGGGATCAACACATCAATGACATCTGTTTTATTAGATGTCATCTATGTATTTAAAATTTTTAGTGTTTTTTTAGTCTAATTTGAAGTTTATTGGAATTGAATATGAAGTATTCACATTCTTTCCTTCTTTTTTACCTGGTTTAAGTGTTGGTAATTTTTCAATGAACCTAATCGCAGCTAATTCAAGTATTTTTCCATTCTGTGGACCTTTACTTGTAATATTTACTATATCTCCATCTTTATTAACTACAAAATTCACAACTACATTTCCTTCTATATTATTAACTTTAGCTTGCTCTGGATATGCAAAGTAATTTTGAACATGTTTTATTAAACTATTATTAAAACAACCAAGTGAAGTGTCTTTTGATTTTCTACATAGTTTAAACTGCGGTATTTGATCTAAAGAAGAAAAGCTATAAATCATTTCTTTAATCTCAGTTTTATTAGATGATTTCCTTATATTACTTGGTTTTACACCTGGAATTTTAAATGTAATAGGCATGCCATATTTAACAGCTACTTGAGCTCCTTTATGCTTTCCTGCAGATAATTTTGGTAATTTTTTTATAATACGTTCAGCTTCTTTTCCTAATATTTCACCTTTATAAGGAGAAATCACTTTTAATTCATCTACTTTACCTTCTTTATTTATTACAAAATGAACATAAACTTTGCCTTGTAGGCGTCTTTGATACGCACTTGAAGGGTATTTTAAATTTCTTTTAATATGACTTAAAACTTGTTGTTTAAAACAATTTTCTTGACTTGCTATAGGTACAGATTGACATTTTTTAAAAAGTGGTATTTGATCTACATAATCAAAAGGTAAAACCTCAGGAAGTTCTTCTTTATTAACATCAATAATATTGTTAACTAAATCAACTTTCTTTTTAATATTATTTAGTTTATGAGAATGATTGTTAGATGCTAAACCATTTACTTTATTTCTTTTTCTAACAATTCTACTTCTTTTTCTTTTTGAAGTAATTTGCACAGTTACTTTTTGCTGTTTATTATCATCTGATTTTTCAACAGAACATTTCGTTATACTATTAAGGTCAAAAACTGGGTCGTCTACAGAGTTATTACATGTTTTCTTAGATTGTGAATTAACATTTACTATTACACATAACAAAAGAAGTAATGAGAGTTTTAGTTTTTTATTCATATTGGGGGGTTTTGATTAAAACTAATTGTTTCTTTATTTAAATAAAAAAGAACTTTCAGAAAGTGTTTTAGTGTGAAACACCTTCCTTTTACGATTACTAATCTACTAACTATTAATTAATTATACAAAAAAAATTCAATAACTGAAAAAAAATATTCATTTATATATAAAAGAACACTTCCTTATGTACTTGATTTTTCTATTAAAAACAGCATCTGATCATTGATTTTAAAAAAATATTATAAAAACCATTGAATCAATAAAAACTTAACTTTTTTTATCAAAAAAAAAGGTTTTTATTTTTAAAATAAGGAGAAACACTTCTATTTTTATTTACATAATAAAAAACAAAAAAGTTGTGTAATCACAATAATTACACAACTTTAAATAAAATAATTTTTGCTAGTCTTTACTTTACAATAAATGTCTTTTTATAAATATTCCCTTTTTCATTTATAAATTGAAAAGTAAAAAATCCTTTAGATAGATCTGATATTGATATTTCAATATTTGATTTAAAATTATTTATAATGATCTTTTTTTTAACAACACCTAACATATTAATAATTGATATTTCTCCTTTGACATTTTTATTAAAATCAAAATTTATATAATTACTCGCAGGGTTTGGCCAAACTTTATATACTACATTTTCTTCTTTCTTAACAATCATTTTATTTATACTTGCTTGTCTTTTCATTAAAACGTTTTCCTTTTTCGCTTTTAAACTTAGCGCATCTATATAACCATCATTAGATCGACCGCTATTTCTTTGACTCAATAAAACCACTCTAATTATACGTGTACCAACTGGCGCTATTTTCTCTTTTTTTATTTGCTCCCAATTACTACTACTCTTCCAATTACTGTCGAAACTATCCAAAACTAAATTATTTCTATCTCTAAATTCTAACTGAATTCTACTATTATCTCTTCCGCTATAAGATCTTATAAAACCTTCTAATAAAAACATTTGGTTTCCTTCATCAATTGAACCAGCATACTTTTGCACATTTACCTCTTGATAAACTTCTCCTTTACTAGAAGTTCCAAACCAAAAAATATAGTTCCCTTCTTTAGCTGTTGGGTATCCATCTCTTCCACCCTGAACACGTTTGTTATTTCCTGAAACTTGAATCCAGCTATCCAAATTACTTTCTTCTGCACTATTCTGATCTAATAAATTATTTCCATAATCAGTGGTAGTACCTCCTCCATCACCGCCTGTATTTGGTATACTATATGTTACCATCATTGCTCTATGATCACTTGTATAACCTCTCAAATTTACTTCTGCTTCATCATTATTTGGGCCATATCTTACAGCTTTAGTAGCTATTACATTTTCTCCTCTATGATAAACAAAATCAATTCTGTCATAAACTTCTCTAGACGATCTAATTGGAGTCCAAGTATCTCCTGGTTTTGATACTTCATTTGAGTATATTGTACGCCACGAATCTTTCATTCCTGCATTTGTTGCTTGCGTACTTGTTGGCCAAGCTACCTTCATAGCATGGACACCTGCATTAGCCGCTCTTTGTGTCCAATCTAAATGACTAGGTTCATTAAAATCTCCTGTTAAAAAAACTGGAGCTTTTTCAGGAACCCAATTTTGAATCGTATTTATCAATCTTCTCATCTCTGCTCCACGTGTTCGGTTGGCTGAGTTAATAGCTGCTGACTCTGAAGTAATATCTCTATCTCTAATTTCATAAGGTTCATAAGGATATGATGTCAAATGCGCATTAAAAACATACACTTCTAAACCATCTGGTAATGTAATTTGAATACCTGAAGAATTTGTAGAAGTAATTGGGTAACGAGAAATAATTGCTTCACTATTACTAATAGAATGATAGTAAAACCCTAAAGAATTTGCTACACTTCTCGCAGATCCAAATGCTTCTTGAATACCGATTACATCTGCTCCAGAAGATTGGATAACATTTAATACTGAATTATTACTTGTAGAGTATAACTTATTAAAAGTCATTACTTTTAAATTATTCTGTGCTTCAATTACATTAATAAAGCATAGTATCATAATGATACATGATAGGAGGAGGCGTTTCATTTTTTATTATTAAGTTAATTTTAATATTAACAGTTTTTCTGTTATAATGAAGACGAAATTATCCTATTCAAATTTTGTGAATACTAAGCATAAATTATGCTTATGTTAAATTCTAATTCTTTTTTTATGAAGTAATTAACAATCTAAAAACAATACAAATTGAATGAAATCAATATAAGTTTATTAGAATATCTTTTTTTATGTTTTTTGTATAATAGCGTTATACTAAAAGTATGCTTATTTAAGTGTAATAAATATAAAAGAGTCGAATAAAACATCGACTCCTTTATTTTCAAATAATTATACTAAAAACTCAAATAAATTGGGTTTATTATTTAAGTATTCTCCATAGAAATTTAACTCTTTCATTCTTTTTATTAAAGGGACTAAATCTTCTTTATTCTCTAACTCTATTCCAACTACTGCTGGGCCATTTTCTCTACTTGTTTTTTTAGAATATTCAAAAAAAGTTATATCATCATCTTTTCCTAAAACCCTCATCACAAACTCTTTTAATGCTCCTGAACGTTGTGGAAAACGTACTATAAAATAATGCTTTAACCCACCATACAACAATGCTCTTTCTTTTATTTCTGCTGTTCTAGTAATATCATTATTACTACCACTTACAATACAAACTACATTTTTTCCTATAATCTCTTCTTTAAAAGATTCTAATGCACTTATAGTTAAAGCTCCTGCAGGTTCTACAACAATTGCTTCTTTATTATACATTTCTAAAATAGTTTCACACACCTTTCCTTCTTCTACAGTAATCATATCATCCAGATTATCTATACAAATTTTATACGTTAAATCTCCTACTTGTTGTACTGCAGCCCCATCAATAAACTTATCTATATTGTTTAGTTTAATATTCTTTTTATGTTCAATTGCCTTTTGCATTGATGGCGCCCCTGCTGGCTCTACTCCTATTATTTTTGTTTTAGGAGATAATTGTTTAAAAATACTCGATAATCCAGAAGCCAAACCACCTCCACCTACAGGAACAAAAACATAATCGATTAACTCATTTGATTGCTCTATAATTTCTAACCCCACTGTAGCCTGACCTTCAATTATCTTTTCATCATTAAAAGGATGTACAAATGTCTTTTCACTTATTATTTCTTTCTCTTTTGCTGCATTATAAGCGTCATCAAAAGTATCTCCTATTAATTGTATTTCTACAAACTCGCCTCCAAACATTTTTACTTGTTCTACCTTTTGTTTAGGAGTTGGGGCAGGCATAAAAATAGTACCGTGAATTTCTTTTTTTCTGCAAGCCAATGCAACACCTTGAGCATGGTTTCCCGCACTTGCACAAACAATACCATTCACTAATTCTTCTTCTGTTAATGAATGAATTTTATTATAAGCTCCTCTTATTTTATAAGAACGAACTTGTTGTAGATCTTCTCTTTTTAAATTAATCCTCGCTTTAAATTGTGATGATAAATTATAGTTTTCTTGTAAAGGTGTTACAGAGGTTATTTGTTTTATGACCTCAGCTGCCTTTTTTATGTCGGATACTTTCGGAAAGTATGTATGTATGGTAGATTTCATATATTTTGATCGATTTTAATAGAAAAAACCAAGAGGTTTTTAACCTCTTGGTTAATTTATTCCATATTACATCAATACAGGTTCTTGTTCTAAACTCTCTACTTTTAATGATTTCATAGAAACCATTGCTTCTCTAAGTTCTTCTCCTATTTTTTCTATCGGATGATTCCTAATTGCTTTATTTACTTTTATCAACTCTAAATTATCTACCGATTTAGTATTCTCATAAACTTCTCCTATAATATTAGTTTTTACAGATTTCATAAATTCCGTTAACAAAGGTTTTGCTGCATGATCGAATAAATAACAACCATATTCAGCTGTATCTGAAATAATTCGATTCATTTCAAATAATTTTTTACGTGCTACTGTATTTGCTATTAAAGGAAGTTCATGTAACGATTCATAATAAGCAGATGCTTCTATTATACCAGAAGCTACCATAGTTTCAAATGCTAATTCTACTCCTGCTTTTACAAAAGCAACTAGTAATACACCATTATCAAAATATTCTTGCTCAGTAACTTCTGAAATCGTAGCTACTGATTTTTCAAAATTTGTTTCTCCCGTAGCAGCTCTCCATTTTAATAAATTTACATCATCATTTGCCCAATCTTCCATCATGGTTTTAGAAAAATGGCCTGACATTATATCATCCATATGTTTTTCAAACAAAGGCTTTAATAAACCTCTTAATTCTTCAGAAAGTTCATACGCTTTAATTTTTGCTGAATTAGACAAACGATCCATCATATTGGTAATCCCGCCATGTTTTAAAGCTTCAGTAATAGTTTCCCAACCATATTGTACCAATTTACTAGCATAACCTGGCGCTATTCCTTCATCAACCATTTTATCAAACGATAAAATTGAAGCCGTTTGTAATACACCACACAAAATGGTTTGCTCACCCATTAAATCTGATTTCACCTCTGCTACAAAAGAAGATTCTAACACTCCAGCTTTATGCCCGCCAGTTGCGAAAGCGTATGCTTTTGCCTGTTCTAAACCTTTATTTTTCGGATCATTTTCTGGGTGTACTGCAATTAATGTAGGAACTCCAAAACCACGTTTATATTCCTCTCTAACTTCACTTCCTGGGCATTTTGGTGCCACCATAATTACCGTTAAATCTTTACGCACTTGCATTCCTTCTTCTACAATATTAAATCCGTGTGAATACGATAATGTTGCTCCTTCTTTCATTAAAGGCATTACTGTATTTACTACATTGGTATGCTGCTTATCTGGCGTTAAATTACATACTACATCTGCTGTTGGTATTAATTCATTATAAGTTCCAACTACAAAACTGTTTTCAACAGCATTTTTATAAGATGGTCGTTGTTCTTTTATTGCTCCTTCTCGTAATGCATATGAAATATCTAAGCCAGAATCTCTCATATTTAAACCTTGATTTAAACCTTGCGCTCCACAACCTACAATTACTATTTTTTTATCTTTTAATTCTGAAATACCTTCTGAAAACTCTGTAGACTCCATCAATCTACATTTCCCTAATTGTTCTAATTTTCCTGCTAATGATAATGTATTGAAATAATTTGTTGCCATTATTTTTGTTTTTTAGCGTTTCGCTTTTTATTTTATTTTTTCTAACAGATAAAAATTTTCATTCAAAATATCTGTTTCTTTTAAATTTACTGTGTTTTTTAATTCTTTAAAATACATAAAGTAATCTTTATGTTCTTTTATCTTATATGTTGATTTTTCTTTATAAAAATTATTCTCTAATGTTAAATAATCATCCTTTGATGTTTTTGAAATTCTTTCATTAAAGAAATTAAGTAATCTCAAAAATGCTTTCGTTTTTTTTACTGTAGAATTAAATGAAACACTTCCTAAATAATCTCCTTGCTTTTGAATTTCATTAAAAAAACCGAATAGTGTATCTGTTTGATTCTTATTTAAAAAAAACAACACCCCTTCTATTAAAACAAAAGATCTTTTATTCTTTTTTATTTTTTGAATCTTAGTATATAATTCTTCTTTATAATCACTTTCAAAATCAACTCCTAAAAAATGTATTTCCCTTTCTGGTAATTCGCCTGTTTGCACCCAGTTTGAGACTTTATGTCTCTTATAATCTATAATATCTGGTTTATCTATTTCTATATGTTCTATAGATTCGTTTAATAAAAATGGATACATACTAAAACCTGAACCAAAATTTATAAGGATATCTATTTTAGCTTCTTTTATAAGTTGCTGAATTTTTTCTAGAAAAAACCTATTTCGTACACAATGGGTATCAACTTCCTCTGAAGAAACCTCCTTTAAATAATCGGTTACCCATATTTTAGTTCTTTTATTATTCCAAAGCTTTGAATAATAATCTTTACTTAAAGATGCATTCATTGCTCTAAACATAGAGGTTATAAAAGCTGTTTCGTGTATTTCAATATTTTTTATCACGTAATAATTAATCTAACATTTTTGATATTTTCATTTCCTCTTTTGTTATTGCTATTCGCCCTGAGCGAACAAACTGCATAATTCCATGCTTTTTTAAAATTTGATATAATTCTTCTACCTCTTCTTTAGAGCCTGATTTCTCTAGCACAAAAAAATCTTTATTAATATTAATGACTCTTGATTTACTTTGATTGATAATCATTTGAATTTCATCATTTTCAATTAACAAATCAGAATTTAATTTGAACAAACAAGATTCTTGATAAATAGTTTCTTCCTCTGAATGATAAAAAGCTTTAATTACCTCTACCTGTTTTTCGATTTGACCAATTATTTTTTTCATTTGATCTTCTGTAATCTTAACTAAAATGGTAATTCTAGATACATTTTTAATCTCCGATTTTGAACTGTTTATACTTTCTATATTCATGTGTCTACGCTGAAATATTGCAGAGATTCGATTTAATAATCCTACATTATTTTCGGTATAAATAGATACTGTATAGGTGTTTTTTGTACTCATAACTCTTAACTTAATCTAACTTCTGAAACCGATGAACCTGTAGCTATCATTGGAAATACGTTGTCTTCCTTTTCTACACAAACTTCTAAAAAATAAGCCTCCTCCGATTGCATCATTTCTTGTACTACGTTTTCTAACTCTTCTCGTTTTGTTACTCTATTTGCTTTTAAATGATACCCTTTTGCTATCGCTACAAAATCTGGATTTGTCATTTCTGTAGATGCATATCTTTTATCAAAGAATAACTGTTGCCATTGACGAACCATTCCTAAAAACTCATTATTTAAAACCACTATTTTAACGGCTGCTTTTGTTTGTAAAATGGTTCCTAATTCTTGAATTGTCATTTGATAGCCTCCATCACCAATCACCGCTACTACTTCTCGTTCTGGGGCTCCCATTTTAGCTCCAATAGCAGCTGGTAATGCAAATCCCATAGTACCTAAACCACCTGAAGTAATATTACTTTTTGTTTGATTAAATTCTGCATAACGACAAGCAACCATTTGATGTTGACCAACATCTGTAACTACAATGGCATCTCCTTGTGAAGCTTTATTAATCTCTTTTATTACTTCCCCCATTGTTAAACCTTCTTTGGTAGGATATAAATCTTTTTTTATAACTTTATCAAATTCCGTGGCATCATAATCTCTAAACTCTTGTAGCCATTCTTTATGCATGTTTTCTTTTACAAAAGGCAAAATAGTTTTTAACGTCTCTTTTGCGTTTCCTAAAACAGCCACATTTGCTTTCACATTTTTATCGATCTCTGCTGGGTCTATTTCAAAATGAACAACTTTAGCTTGTTTTGCATATCTACTTAAATCACCCGTAACTCGATCATCAAAGCGCATACCTACAGCAATTAACACATCACATTCATTGGTTAATTTATTAGGTCCATAATTACCATGCATTCCCACCATTCCTACATGAAGTGGATGCTTTGTTGGTAATGCTGACAACCCTAATAATGTACTAGCTGACGGTATTCCTGCTTTTTCTATAAATTCCTTAAACTCTTCTTCTGCTTCTCCTAACACAATTCCTTGCCCCCAAATAACAAATGGTTTTTTGGCTTCATTAATTAAATTAGCAGCTTCTTTTACTGCTTCTATATTTAATTCTGGAATTGCTTTATAACTTCTAACCGAAGTACATTTTTCATAAGAAAATTCAAATTGTTCAAACTGTGCATCTTTAGTAATATCTATTAATACTGGCCCTGGTCTTCCAGAGCGTGCTATATAAAATGCCTTTGCAAATATTTCAGGTATTTCACTTGCTTTTGTTATTTGATAATTCCATTTTGTTACTGGGGTGGAAATTCCTACAATATCTGTTTCTTGAAAAGCGTCAGACCCTAATAAATGAGAAGCTACTTGACCCGTAATACAAACCATTGGTGTAGAATCTATTTGAGCATCTGCAATACCTGTTATTAAATTGGTAGCTCCAGGGCCAGAAGTTGCCATTGCAACTCCTACTTTTCCTGTTGCTCTTGCGTATCCTTGTGCTGAGTGTGTTGCTCCTTGTTCATGACGTGTCAATACATGATTTAATTTGTCTTTATATTTATATAGTTCATCATACACTGGCATAATTGCTCCTCCTGGATATCCATATAAAATATCGACTCCTTCTGCTAATAAACATTTTACAACTGCCTCAGCTCCCGAAACAGTTACGTTTGTTTTTATTTCTTCTTTTTTTGATTTTTTTTCTCTAGTTTCCATATTACTGATCTTTAAAATTCATCTGTAACACATCCGTTAGATGCAGATGCTACTGTTTTTGCATATTTATATAAAACTCCTCTTTTCACTTTTAATGACGGAGCTATCCATTGTACTCTTCTTTCTTCTAATTCTTCCTTTGAAACTTCTAAATCAATAGTGTTTTTTTCTGCATTAATTGAAATTATATCTCCATTTTTCACCAATGCGATTACTCCGCCTTCTTGTGCTTCTGGAGTAATATGCCCTACTACAAACCCATGTGTTCCTCCAGAGAAACGTCCATCAGTAATTAATGCTACCTCTTTTCCTAAACCCGCTCCCATAATAGCTGCAGTTGGTTTTAACATTTCTGGCATACCTGGTCCGCCTTTTGGTCCTTCATAACGAATTACCACTACATCTCCTTTTTCTACTTCCCCATTTTTTATACCTTCATTTGCTTTAAATTCACCTTCAAAAACTTTTGCTTTCCCTTTAAAAACCAATCCTTCTTTTCCTGTTATTTTTGCTACCGAACCTTCTTTAGCCAAATTTCCATACAGCATTCTTAAATGCCCAGTGGCTTTTATTGGACTATCAATCGGTTTAATAACATCTTGTCCGCTTGTTAAACCTGGTACTTCTATTAAATTTTCGGCTAATGTTTTCCCTGTTACTGTTAGGCAATCTCCATGTAACAATCCTTTTGTTAGCAAATATTTTAATACTGCTGGCGTACCTCCTACACGATGTACATCTTCCATCAAATATTTTCCACTTGGTTTTAAATCAGCCAAAAAAGGAGTTTCATCAGATATACGTTGAAAATCTTTTAATGTAAATTCAACATCAGCTGCTTTTGCTATTGCTAAAAAATGTAATACAGCATTCGTAGAACCTCCCATTACAGTAACCAAACGAATTGCATTTTCTAATGCTTTTTTTGTAACAATATCTGACGGTTTAATATCTTTTTCTAATAATACTCGTAAAGCTTCTCCTGCTTTTACACTTTCTTCTTCTTTACTTTTACTAATTGCTGGGTTTGATGAATTGTAAGGTAAACTCATACCCAGTGCTTCAATTGCAGAAGCCATCGTATTTGCAGTATACATACCTCCACAGGCTCCTGCTCCTGGACAGGCTTTTTCTATTACACTTTGATATTCTTTTTGTGTTATTGTACCTGCTACTTTACTTCCCCAAGCTTCAAATGCAGAAACTACGTCTAATTTTTTTCCCTCATGACAACCTGAAGCAATAGTTCCTCCATATACTAAAACAGAAGGTCTATTTAATCGTAACATAGCCATTAATGCTCCTGGCATATTTTTATCACAACCTACTACAGTAACTAAACCATCATACGACATTGCTTGTACTACAGTTTCCATTGAATCTGCTATAACATCACGAGAAGGTAACGAAAATCGCATACCTGGTGTTCCCATAGAAATACCATCAGAGACACCTATAGTATTAAATATTAACCCAATTAAATCAGTATTTTTTGTTCCTTTTTTAACCAATTTAGCAAGATCATTTAAATGCATATTACATGGATTTCCTTCATACCCTGTACTTGCAATTCCTACCAATGGTTTTTGTAAGTCTTCTTTTGATAAACCAATAGCATGTAACATTGCTTGTGCTGCTGGCTGTGTATCGTCTTGTGTTACTTGTTTACTAAACTTATTTAATTCCATGTTAAACTGCTTTCGCTTTTGTTCTTAATTCTAAAACTTCTTCTTTGTATAATTTCATTAGTTGATACCCATAAGATGTTTCCCATCGTAATGGAAAATTATAATCATCTAATGATTCTAATCCAACTACTTCCGCTGCTGTTCCTGTAAAAAAGCAAGCATCAGCTTGTTTTAATTCTTCTAAAGTAAAATGCTTCTCTTCTATTGAAATCCCTTCCTCTTTACACAACTCTATTACTGTTGCTCTTGTGATTCCTGCCATAATATGTCCTCTTGGTGGCGTAAATAACTTTCCATCCTTTTGCATAAAAACATTAGCTCCAGAACATTCTGCTACATTACCGTTCATATCTAATAATAGCGCCTCATCATATCCTTCTTTTTTTGCTTCATTAGTAGATAATATTGAGTTTACATAATGCCCTGTAACTTTAGTTTCTACAAAGCAAGAGTTTGGATTTGGACGTTGAAAACTAGATGTTTTAACTCTAAGTAATTTATCCCCCATATACTTTCCCCATTCCCAACACTGGATTATAAAGTTGGTTTCTGATGAGGTTAACAAACTCATATCTGCTCCTGTTGTTATTAATGGGCGTATATAAGCATCTTTTAACCCGTTACGTTTTAATAACTCATATGTAATTTTAGTTAATTCTTCTTCTGAATAATCAAATTGAATATTCATTACTTCAGCTCCTAATTTTAACCTTTTATAATGTTCTAAAGATTTAAAAACTTTGGCTCCATTTTCTGTATTATAAGCTCTTATACCTTCAAAAACACCATTTCCATAATGTAAACTTTGACTGTATACATTTGCTGTTGCTTCTTTTGCTTTAATAAATTTCCCGTTATAAAAAACTACACTTTGTTCGTTGAAATACATTTTTAGCTGCTTTTATGATTCTAAATTATTTTATTCCTTTTTTTATTTTTATAAACTATTCTTAACTCAATGATTTTCAGATCAACAAAAAACAATCTAACAAAATCATTATCAATACTTTAACCTCTTTTAAATATAACATTCACTAGCATAAAAAAAGCCTGTATCAAGATATTGATACAGGCTTTTAAATAAGGTAATTATCTACTGTATCAACTCGGTGGTGAGCTAATAATGACAATAATAATTACGATAATAGTTGTTATGTTATTCATGTTTTGTAAACTAAAAAAGGCTTCCTAAAATTTAGGAAGCCTTTTAATTATATTTTTTATTTTTAATATACCCTTCCTTATCCTTGTGAAATAATCACAATGACAATAATAGAAATGATATTTAAAATTTGTTTTTTCATCTGATACTACAAATATTTGTAATTATTTTTTAATAATCCTAATTTTATTTAAAAAAATATTAAACAGATGGTAAATCTCCTTTTCCTTTAGACTGTAAATAGGAAGTACTCATTAAATATGTATCTACTGATTTTGCGGCTTCTCTTCCTTCTGAAATTGCCCAAACAATTAATGATTGTCCTCTTCGCATATCCCCTGCTGTAAAAACATGAGGAACATTCGTTTGGTAGTTCTTTGCTTTATAATTAGATCGTGCATTTAATTGTACCCCTAATTGTTCACTTAAAGTTGTTTCTGGTCCTGTAAAACCTAATGCTAAAAGCGTTAATTCACAAGGCCAAATTTTCTCTGTTCCTTCTATTTCTATTAACTGAGGTCGCTCTCCTGGAACTTTTTTCCATTCTACATTTATAGTCTTTAAAGCTATTAATTCATTTTTATCATTGGTTACAAACTCTTTTGTGTTAATTAACCAATTTCTTTCTACTCCTTCTTCATGAGAAGAACTTGTTTTCAATTGTAAAGGCCAAAATGGCCAAGGAGTATCTTGACTTCTATCTTTTGGTGGTTTTGGCATAATCTCAAAATTTGTTACAGATTTTGCCCCATGTCTGTTAGAAGTCCCTATACAATCTGAACCTGTATCTCCTCCTCCAATAACAATTACATTTTTCCCTTTTGCAGAAATAACCTCTCCTTCAACAGGTGAATTAAATAATTGTTTAGTTTGTTGTGTTAAAAAATCCATTGCTTGTACAACTCCTTTACTATCTATCCCATTTACAGGCAAACTTCTTTTTTTAGTAGCTCCCCCACATAATACTATTGCATCAAAGTAATCTAAATTTTTAATGTCATAATTAACTCCAACATGTACACTTGTTTTAAAAATAATTCCTTCCTTTTCTAAAATTTTAATTCGCCTATCTATAATTCCTTTTTCTAATTTAAAATTAGGAATTCCGTAACGTAACAAACCTCCAACTTTATCATCTCTTTCAAAAACAGTTACTGTATGTCCTGCTCTGTTTAATTGTTGCGCAGCAGCTAAACCAGCAGGTCCTGAGCCAATAACAGCTACCATCTTCCCTGTTCTTTTATTGGGTATTTGTGGTTGAATCCATTTATTTTCAAAGGCTTGTTCTACAATATTTTTTTCAATATTTTCTATAGATACAGGATCGTTTATTAATCCTAAAACACATGATTTTTCACAAGGTGCAGGGCACAGTCTTCCTGTAAATTCTGGAAAATTATTTGTTGCATGTAAAATTTCAGCTGCTTTTTTCCATTCTCCTTTATACACCATATCATTAAAATCTGGCACCAAATTTCCTAACGGGCAACCACTATGGCAAAATGGTATACCACAATCCATACAACGACCTGCTTGTTTTTTTAATTCTTCATTTTTTAAAGCAACTGTAAATTCATTGTAATTCTGTACTCTTTCTTTAACAGCTATAGCTCCTTCATCTACTCTACTAAACTCTTTAAATCCGCCTAATTTTCCCATATCTAAATATTATGCTGTTAATAATTTTTTTACTTTCGTTTCACTTGCTAATCGTTTCAAAGCTTTCTTATAATCTTTAGGAAAAACTTTTACAAATGCTTCTTTTTTTATTTCCCAATCTTCTAAAATATCTTTTGCTAATTGACTTTCTGTATATTGTAAATGTTGTGCTATATGGTTTTTTAGTTCTTCAAAATCTTCTTTAGATAAAGCATCTAAATCTACCATTTCAGGATTACATAAATCATTTTTAAAATGTCCTTCTTCATCTAATACATATGCAATTCCACCACTCATTCCTGCGGCAAAATTTCTTCCTGTTTTTCCTAAAACAATCACTTTCCCTCCTGTCATATATTCACAACCATGATCTCCTACACCTTCTACAACCGTTGTTATACCAGAATTTCTAACCGCAAAACGCTCTCCTGCAATTCCGTTAATATAGGCTTCTCCTTTAGTTGCTCCATAAAAACATACATTTCCTATAATAATATTGTTTTCTGCTTTAAATGTTGCTTCTTCTGGTTTTTTAATAATAATTTTTGCTCCAGATAGCCCTTTACCTAGATAATCATTAGTTTCTCCTTCTACTTTTAATGTAAGTCCTTTGGTTGCAAAAGCACCAAAACTTTGCCCTGCAGACCCCTTAAAAGTTAAATTTAATGTGTTACTTGGTAATCCTTCTTCTCCATATAATTTAGAAATTTCATTACTTATAATTGCACCTACTGCTCTATCTGTATTTTGGATTTCATAGGACAAAGACATTTCTTTTTTACTAATGATTGCTGATTTTGCATCACTAATAATTGTGTGGTCTAAAACATTATTTAAATTATGGTTTTGTTTTTCTGTATTAAATAAAACTGTATTTGATGTTGTTTTAGGTTGGTATAAAATAGATGAAATATCTACTCCTTTTGCTTTATAATGATCTATTGCTGGATTTGCATTTATTTTTTGAACCTGTCCTACCATTTCTTTAACAGTTCTAAATCCAAGTTCTGCCATAATAGTTCTTAATTCTTCTGCCACGAAATACATAAAATTAATAACATGTTCTGGCGTTCCTTTAAAGTTTTTACGCAGTTCTGGATCTTGTGTTGCAATACCTACCGGACAGGTATTTAAATGACAAGCACGCATCATAATACAACCCGATGCTACTAAAGGAGCTGTTGCAAAACCAAATTCTTCTGCTCCTAATAAACAAGCAATTGCTACATCTCTACCTGTTTTTAATTGTCCGTCACATTCTAAAACAACACGGCTTCTTAAATTATTTAAGGTTAATGTTTGTTGTGCTTCTGCTACTCCTAATTCCCAAGGTAAACCTGCATGTTTTAAAGAAGTTAAAGGAGAAGCTCCTGTACCTCCATCAAAACCAGAAATTAAAATAACATCTGCTTTTGCTTTTGCTACACCTGCTGCAATAGTTCCTACTCCTGCTTTAGATACTAGTTTTACATTAATTCGTGCTTCTCTATTGGCATTTTTAAGGTCAAAAATTAATTGTGCTAAATCTTCAATAGAATAAATATCGTGATGTGGTGGTGGAGAAATTAACCCTACATAAGGTGTTGAATTCCTCACTTCTGCAATCCAAGGTAACACCTTTTCTCCTGGTAATTGTCCTCCTTCTCCTGGTTTGGCTCCTTGAGCCATTTTAATTTGAATTTCTTTCGCATTGGTTAAATAATTACTTGAAACTCCAAACCTACCAGAAGCCACTTGTTTAATAGCACTATTTTTCCAATCTCCGTTGGCTTCTTTTTCAAATCTCTTTTTATCTTCTCCTCCTTCTCCCGAATTACTCTTTCCTCCAATTCGATTCATTGCAATTGCCAAATTCTCATGAGCCTCTTGACTAATTGACCCATAAGACATTGCTCCTGTTTTAAATCTTTTTACTATTTCTGTCCAAGGTTCTACCTCTTCTAAAGGAATTGGATCTAAGTTATTAAACTCGAACAATCCTCGAAGCGTCATTAAGTTTTTGCTCTGATTGTTTATTTCTTTTGCATACACAGCATAACTTTCCTTACTTTTTGCTCTTACTGCTTGTTGTAATTTAGAGACTGTTGTTGGATTAAACATGTGTTTTTCTCCATTTCTTCTCCATCTATATTCTCCTCCAATTTCTAAATCTAATGCATCTTTATGCGCTTCCATTTTAAAAGAAGTTTCAAATCTTTTTTGAATATCTTTATCTAAAACAACTAAACCGATTCCTCCAATTCTAGAAGGTGTACCAGGAAAATATTTATTTACAAATGCTTTCTTTAATCCTAAAGCTTCAAAAATTTGTGAGGCTCTGTAAGAATGTAATGTAGATATTCCTATCTTATTCATTACTTTTAAAATTCCTTTTCCTATTGCTTTATTAAAGTTTTTTACTGCTTCTTCTGCATCAATATCTTTAATAACTCCTTCTTTTACTTGTTCTCTTATTATTTCATTTACCAAGTATGGGTTTATAGCACTAGCTCCATACCCAAATAAGGTTGCAAAATGATGAGGCTCTCTTGGTTCTGCTGTTTCTAATACAATACCAAACTTCGACCTTTTTTGTTTTTTATTTAATGCATGATGTACATAAGAACATGCTAATAAAGCAGGAATTGGAGCATTTTCTTTATCTATATTTCGGTCTGATAATATCACAATGTTTGCTCCTCCGTACACTGCTTTTTCTACTTGAGTTAAAACATCATCTAACGCCTTCTCTAAACCATTTACTCCTCTAGATATTGGATATAAAATAGGAATTGAAACTGTTTTAAAATCTGGGTGTTCTATATTTTTTATCTTATCCAAATCATCGTTTGAGATAACTGGATTTTGAATTCGTAATTTTTTAGCTTGTTCTGGTACAATGTCAAAAATATTACGATCTCCTCCAATAGCTAAACTAATGTCTGTTATAATTTCTTCTCTAATTCCGTCTAATGGCGGATTCGTAACTTGGGCAAATAATTGTTTAAAATAATTATATAACAGTTGTGGTTTGTCTGATAATACTGCTAAAGGAGTGTCTATTCCCATAGAACCTAAAGCTTCTTTACTTTTTATAGCCATTGGATTAATTACTGTAGAAATATCTTCTAAAGTATACCCAAATGCACGTAACCTTACAGCATATTTTGTAGGTTCTATCGGACACATATTATTTGTATACGGAACCTCTACTAATGGTAATGTGTGTTCTTTTACCCAACTTTTATAGGGATGTTTTGATACTATTTCCGTTTTAATTTCCTCGTCTTCAATAATTCTTCCTGCATTCATATCTACCAAGAACATTTTTCCTGGCTCTAATCTTCCGTGTTTCTCTACATTTTCTGGTGCTACTTTTACCACTCCAATTTCAGAAGACATAATTACAAACCCATCTTTTGTTACTGTATATCTTGAAGGCCTTAATCCGTTTCTATCTAACAATGCACCAATATAATTACCATCTGTAAAAGGAATTGAAGCTGGCCCATCCCATGGCTCCATAATACATGAATTGTACTCATAAAAAGCTTTTTTGTCTTCAGACATCGTTTGATGTTTTTCCCAAGCCTCAGGAACCATCATTAGCATTACTTCTGGTAAAGATCTACCTGTCATTAATAATAACTCTACCACTAAATCCATAGAAGCAGAATCTGATTTACCTTCTTGTACTATTGGAAATAACTTTTTAATATCATCTCCAAATAAATCACTTTTCATTAATTCTTCTCTAGCACGCATTCTACTCACGTTTCCTCGAAGTGTATTAATTTCTCCATTGTGACACATGTAACGAAAAGGTTGCGCTAAATCCCATGAAGGAAATGTATTTGTTGAAAAACGTTGATGCACTAATGCTAATTTAGTTACTAAATCTGGTGCTTTTAAATCTGTATAATATCTTCCTATATCTTCTGGTACTAATAACCCTTTATAAATTAATGTTGTTGTTGAAAAACTTGACAGGTAAAAATAATTGCTTTGTGATAATTTTGATTTTGAAATGATATGTTCTGCTATTTTTCTAGCAGCAAAAAGTTTTGCATTAAATTGCAATTCTGTTAGTTCTTCATTTCCTTTACCTACAAATATTTGCTTTGTTTTTGGTTGCGATTTTGCTGCTATTTCTCCCACACAAGAAGTATCTACAGGTACATCTCTCCAACCAATAATTTCTAAACCTTGCTTGGTTATTTCTTCTTCAAAAACTTGAGTACAATAATTTGTTTGATTGACACTTTTAGGTAAAAAAACCATACCTACAGCATATTCTTTTGGTGCTGGTAGGCTAAAATGACAAACTCTATTAAAAAAACCATGAGGTACATCTATTAAAATACCTGCGCCATCACCAGTTCTTCCATCTGAACTTACTGCACCACGATGCTCTAGTTTTACTAATATTTCTAGTGCGTTATGTATAATTTCATTTGATTTTTCTCCTTTTAAATTACAAATAAAACCAGCTCCGCAATTGGCAGTTTCAAACTGTTTCAAATAAAGTCCTTGATCTTGCATAATTATTGTATTTTCATTTCTAAAATAGTAAAATAAAAAACTGAAAAACAGTTATTTATAATTTTTATAATCACTTTTATTCAATTAATAAAATTCGACTTCGTAAAATTCTATAATCTTAAAAAAAAGCTTTAAAATTGATATTCTCATATTCTACAAAAAAGCTTGTATTAAAATAATACAAGCTTTTTAAAATAAATTGAAAATCTTAGTGCTCATTCAGTCTAAAATCTGAATAAGCTGACATTCCATGTTCATGTCCATCTAAACCTTCTATTTCTTCTTTTTCAGTCACTCTTATTCCCATTGTTTTCTTTAAAGTAAATATGATTATAAATGAAGTTACAATACAAAAAGCTGCGTAAGAAGCAACTCCTATTAATTGACTTATAAATTGTGCTACACTAGCTAACTTTCCAAAAATTCCCACCGCAAGTGTTCCCCATATTCCACATATTAAATGAACTGCAATAGCACCTACAGGATCATCTAATTTTATTTTATCAATTAAGCTTACTGCTAATACAATAAGAACTCCTCCAATACCACCAACAATAATTGCATCCATTGGAGTCATTTGATCAGCTCCAGCTGTTATAGCTACTAGTCCTCCTAAAATTCCGTTTAAGAACATTGTTAAATCTAAATTTTTATATAAAATAGTAGAAAAAATTGCTGAAACAACTCCTCCTGCTGCTGCTGCTAAACATGTAGTTACCAATGTTAGTGAGGTTCCCGCTGGATCAGCAGATAAAACAGATCCTCCATTAAACCCAAACCATCCTAACCAAAGGATTAATACACCTGCTGTTGCTAATGGAATATTATGACCAGGAATAGCTTGTGCTTTTCCATCTTTAAATTTTCCTATTCTAGCTCCTAATAACCAAACTGCTACTAAAGCTGCCCAACCTCCTACAGAATGTACTAAAGTTGATCCTGCAAAATCATAAAAAGGGGTTTCTAACTTATATAAAAAACCTTCTCCCCATCTCCATGAACCAGCTATTGGGTATACGAAACCTACATAAATTATAGTAAAAATCATAAATGGTAAAATTTTCATTCGTTCAGCTACTGCACCAGAAACTATAGTAGCTGCAGTTGCTGCAAACATCCCTTGAAATAAGAAATCTGTCCAATAAGTATATCCAGCATTATAAGTTAAATCTAATGCGTTTTCAACCATAGGCGGATTTAAACCAAAACCAGCAAAACCAAAAACTCCTGCAGCATCTTTAGCAAAACCAGGGTACATTAAATTGAAACCGAAAGCGGCATATAATAAAAGCCCCGTTGTTATTATAAAAATATTTTTAAATAGAATATTTAAAGTGTTTTTTTGTCTTGTTAAACCGATTTCTAAAAAAGCAAATCCTAAATGCATAAAGAAAACGAGTGCTGTACAGATCATCATCCATACATTATTTGTTGTTAATTCCATAATAGTTCTTCTCTTGTTAATTTAATGTATCTCCTCCTTTTTCGCCTGTTCTTATTCTATAAGCGTCTTGTATATCACTTACAAATATTTTTCCGTCTCCTACTTCGCCTGTAGATGCTGCATCTAAAATTGTTTTTATTGTAATTTCTTCAAAACTGTCATTTACAACTATAGATAAATATCTTCTTTGGATATCACTTGTACTATAAGAAACACCTCTATATACATGTCCTTTTTTTTCATTTCCTAAACCCGTTACATCCCAATAAGAGAAAAAATTGACTCCCACTTCATGTAATGCATTTTTCACTTCTCGAAATTTAGATTTTCGTATAATCGCTTCGATTTTTTTCATGTTATTATTTATAATTAGTTTTTTAAAATTTGTAAACAGCTGCAAATGTTAATCCTGCTACATTATCTCGTATTCCAATAACCGGAACATCATCTGAAGTATCAAATCTTGCCTCTCCTATAACATTTAAGTTCTTTGTTAATTTTTGATTAGCAGAAAGTGTAAATGCTAAAATAGCTGTATCTGAACTACCTTTTGTAGTTGTAAAATATTCTGGCCTTAACCCTAAAGAAAATGTTTCTGTAAACTTATTTTGTAAATACAATGCTCCTCCATAATATCCTGAATCAGCATTACTTGAATTTGAATATGCTGCATTAATTCCTACATAAAAAGAATCAGATGCATCAAAACCACCTGTATAATCTAAATATAAAACATCATCAAATCCAGAACCATCTGCTCCATAAACAACATTTAAAAATTGATCTTTAAATCCTGCTTGAAAACCAAATTGAAAATCATTTGTAATATTTGTTCCTGCTGTAATAGCATGTGGATTTGTTATTGCTAACATTAAAGACCAATCTTCAGAAGCTTTATAATCAACTTTAAAACCTGTGTGAGAGAAAGGTCCTGCATTAAATAAATAAGATACAGAATAATTAAAATTATCTACTGGAGATATTACTTCATACCCTAAAAAGGTATTAAACTGTCCTAATGTAAATGTTAATTTATCATCTAATTGGTAATATACATATAGTTGGTTAATACTACCCTCATATGCATTCGCTGCATTTGCTCTTGGTCCGAAAGCCAAATCTGCAACAACTCCCGCTTTTTCCGTTTCATATGAAAAAACAGTATTCGCCATTCCTAAACCAAAACCATGAGCTGGAACATCTGATAAAATTCCAACGGTACCTCTTGAATTTTCTGATAGGTTTGTAGTTCCATAAACATCTACACTTCCACTAAATGAAAAATTGTTCTTTTTTTGATCTTCTTGAGCAAAAACTATTAGTTGGAATAAGCATGTTAAAATAGCCATCCTAAGTTGTTTTTTTGTCAGCATAATTAGTTTTTTTATAGTTTCTTGCTAGCCAAAGCTATGAGGTAAGAATTAAAAAAACAAAACACAACATGTTGATAAACAACCGAAAACGTTTTCTAAAAGAATTCACTTATCAAAAAAATGTACTAAAAAATGATAATATCATAATATGACCTAAAAATGAAATATCGTTATTATTGTATCAATAAAATAACAAGGTCAAATTACGAATACAAAAAAATGAACTTATGTTAATAAAAATAGAAATAAACAGAATTAAAAACATTAAAAACACCAAAAACATGAATTTAATTTAAACAAAAAGCCAAAAAACAATATTTTATTAAAAATAACTCAATTATTGTTTTCAATAAAATAACTCTCTACAATAATTTTTATTTTTGTAACTAATTAACTCAAATTATAATGGAAAAATATCTTTTTACATCTGAAAGATTAGGCTTTAGAAATTGGATAGAAGCAGATAAGCCTAAGATGCTTTTAATTAATTCTGACCCGAAAGTAATGGAGTTTTTTCCAAACATCCCAAGTAAAGAACAAACAACAGAATTCGTAGACAAAATGAAAAATCAGTTTTCTAAAAACGGATTTTGCTATTTTGCTGTAGATATATTAGAAACCAATGAGTTTATTGGTTTTATTGGAATTTCTGAACAAAATTTTAAAGCTGATTTTACACCTTGTGTAGATATTGGATGGAGATTGGCGCAAAAAGAATGGGGAAAAGGATACGCTACTGAAGGTGCTAAAAAATGTCTTGATTTTGCTTTTAATACCATTGAATTAGAAACTATAAAATCTATTTGCCCTATCATAAATGATAAATCTGAACGTGTAATGGAAAAATTGGGCATGAAGAAAAAAAATACTTTTAAGCATCCATTACTAAAAGAGTATAAGGAACTTGAAGTATGTGTACTTTATGAAAAAGAAAAAAATCATAGTTAATTATTCATTAACTATGATTTTTTTCTATAAATATATTTTATTCTTTTTTATATAATGGTACTTTGCCCCATATGTATATTCTGAAAGTTAAGATTATTATCTTCTTGATTATGAATATAATCAACTATAAAATCACCTACTTCAGAAGTTCCAAAATCTTTTTTAGAATCAATATCTTGTGTAGTTATTCCTAATTCTAATGATTTATCTACTGCTCGTTCTATTGCTTCTGCTTCTTTATACAATGCTAAATGCTTTAAAAGTAAAGCTACCGATAAAATTGAGGCTAAAGGATTCGCTATATTTTTTCCTTTCCCTTCTGGATAAGAACCATGAATAGGTTCAAATAAAGCATTTTCTTTTCCTATAGAAGCTGAAGCTAACATTCCTATAGATCCACCTATTACACTAGCTTCATCTGAAAGTATATCTCCAAAAAGGTTTTCAGTCAATATTACATCAAACTGTTTGGGATTTAAAATTAATTGCATTGCTGCATTATCTACAAACATATAATCAACTTTTACATCTGAATACTGTTCCGATAAATTAGTAATTGTTTTCCTCCATAATCTAGAAGTTTCTAAAACATTGGCTTTATCTACTAATGTTACTTTTTTTCTTCTCTTTTGAGCAGATTTAAATGCTAAATGCGCAACTCTTTCTATTTCTTCTACAGAATACGAACAACCATCAAAAGCAATTTTTTTATCATCACTTAATTGTTTTATTCCAAAATAAATTCCTCCTGTTAATTCTCTATATATTTCAATATCTGTACCTTGAATTATATTTTTCTTTAAAGGTGAATTTTCAATTAACTGTTCATATGCTTTAACAGGTCTTACATTACAAAACAAACCTAATTCTTTTCGTAATTTTAATAAACCTTGTTCTGGTCTTACTTTTGCCGATGGATCATTATCATACTTTGGGTCTCCAATTGCTCCAAACAAAATTGCATCGCTTTTTTTACAAGATAAAATAGTTTCATCTGGTAAAGGAGTTCCTAATTTATCTATAGCGCAAGCTCCCATTAACTTTTCATCATATATAAAAGTATGATCATATACTTCTTCTATTGCTTTTAATGCCTTTTTTGCCTGATGAAGTACCTCTGGTCCAATTCCATCACCAGGAATGGTAGTTATATTAAATTTCATTATTATTTTTTATAATGAAGCTTCAAAAGCTTCTATTTCTTTTTTCTTACTTACTAAAAAATCAATATCATCATACCCATTTAATAAACATAGTTTTTTATAGGGGTTAATTTCAAACTCTATATTTCCTAAAGGAGTTATTAATTCTTGTTCTTCTAAATCTATCGTTAGTTTAATTGCTGGATTATTTTTTATTTTTTGTAATAATAATTCTAAAACTTTAGCATTTATTTGAATTGGTAAAATACCATTATTAAGTGCATTTTCTTTAAAAATATCCGCAAAAAAACTACTTATTATGACTCTAAATCCATAACCTGCTAATGCCCATGCTGCATGCTCTCTACTAGAACCACAACCAAAATTATTACCTGCAACTAAAATTGCTCCTTCGTACTTTTTATTATTTAAGATAAATTCTTTATTAACACTTCCATCTTTATGAAATCGCCAATCTCTAAACACATTATCTCCAAATCCTTTTTTATCTGTTGCTTTTAAAAATCGAGCAGGTATTATTTGATCAGTATCTATATTTTCAATGGATAACGGAATAGCTGTATCTAATAGTTTTACAAATTTTTCCATATTTAATTTAACTGTTTTGTAATGTCTACTATTTTTCCTTCTATAGCTGTTACGGCTGCAACCAAGGGGCTCGCTAAAATAGTGCGCGCTCCTTGACCTTGCCGTCCTTCAAAATTTCTATTTGATGTAGAAACACAATATTCTCCTTCTGGTATTTTATCATCATTCATTGCTAAACATGCTGAGCAACCTGGCTGACGTAATTCAAAACCAGCTTCTTCAAAAATCGTTTGTAATCCTTCTTCTTTTATTTTCTTTACTACTTGTTGTGAACCAGGTACTAACCAAGCATTTACATTCGATGCTTTTTGCTTTCCTTTTATATAATTGGCAGCTACTCTAAAATCTTCAATTCTAGAGTTGGTGCAGCTGCCAATGAAAACAAAATTTACTGGTGTATTTATTAATTTTTTTCCTTTCTGAAAATTCATATATGCTAATGATTGCTCAAAAGAATCATTATTTTCTACAGGAATTGTTTCATTTATTTTTATCCCCATACCTGGGTTTGTTCCATAAGTAAGCATTGGTGCTATATCTTCAGCATTTAAAAAAAACTCTTTATCAAAATTAGCTTCTTCATCTGTTTTTAATGTTTTCCAATAGGCTATTTTCTCTTCTAAATCTATTCCTTTAGGGGCAAATTCTCTTCCTTTTATATATTCAAATGTTGTTTCATCTGGTGCAATCATTCCTCCTCTTGCTCCCATTTCTATACTCATATTACAAACTGTCATACGACCTTCCATAGACATTTCTTCAAAAACATTTCCTGCATACTCACAGAAATACCCCGTTCCTGAATTCGTTCCTAGTTTTGAAATTATATATAGTATAACATCTTTAGGTAGTACTCCTTTCTTTAACTTTCCATTTACATGTACTCGTAAACTTTTAGGTTTTTGAATTAATAAACATTGACTTGCAAATACTTGAGCTACTTGACTTGTACCAATACCAAATGCAATGGCTCCAAATGCTCCGTGTGTAGAAGTGTGACTATCACCACATACCATTGTTAATCCTGGTTGTGTAATTCCTAATTCTGGGGCAATAACATGTATTATTCCATTATATTTATGTCCTAGGTTGTATAAAGTAATATTATGTTCTTTACAGTTTTCTGCTAATTGTTTTAATTGATTTCTAGACAATATATCTTTTACTGGTAAATGCTGATCTTTTGTAGGTGTATTATGATCTGCAGTAGCTATAATTTTTTCTGGATGTGCAACAGAAATTCCACGTTCTTTTAATTCATTAAAAGCTTGCGGACTCGTAACTTCATGAATTAAATGTTTATCGATATATAAAATTTGAGGTCCGTTTTCGATACGATCTACCACATGAGCATCCCAAACCTTATCAAATAATGTTTTTGCCATCATGCAATTGCTATTTTAGATATTTTACTTACTTTTTTCATTATTAAATGAATATCTTCATCTATCACTTCCTTTTGTTTATCTGCAAACTGCAAAAATGTTAGATATGCTTTATCTAATTGAATTTTAGTTAGTTCATATCCAATCTTTTTAGCTCTATAAGCTAATGCTGCTCTACCACTTCTTGCTGTTAACACTATAGCACTTTCTGTTACTCCAACTTCTATTGGATTAATAATTTCATAGGTTTCTCTATTTTTGATGACTCCATCTTGATGAATTCCTGAGCTATGTGCAAAAGCGTTTGCACCTACAATTGCTTTATTCGGTTGTACAGGCATTCCCATTTTCTCTCTTACCATTAAACTTGTATCGTATAATAGTTTTGTATTAATGTCTGTTTGCAAATTAAGGTACGGATGTTGTTTTAAAATCATGACGACTTCTTCTAAGGCTGTATTGCCTGCTCTCTCTCCTATTCCATTAATTGTACATTCAATTTGTCGAGCTCCGTTAATTGCCCCAGCAATAGAATTGGCTGTTGCTAACCCTAAATCGTTATGGCAATGACATGAAAGAATTATATCATCTATTCCTTTTACATTCTCCTTCAAGTAATTAATTTTTGCACCATATTCTTCAGGAAGACAATACCCTGTAGTATCTGGGATATTTAAAACAGTTGCTCCTGATTTTATTGCTTCCTCACATATTTTAGCTAAAAATTCATTATCTGTTCTTCCTGCATCTTCAGCATAAAACTCTACATCTTCAACAAATTTTTTGGCATATGAAACTGCATTCTTAGCTCTTTCTATAACTTTTTCTTCTGTACTTTTAAATTTATACTTTATATGAGATGCACTTGTTCCTATTCCTGTATGAATCCTTGGTTTCTTTGCATATTTAAGAGCTTCTGCGGCTACTTTAATATCTTTTTCTACCGCCCTTGTTAATCCGCAAACTGTGGCTCTTTTTACTAATTTTGAAATTTCATTTACAGAAGTAAAATCTCCTGGACTAGAAACAGGAAAGCCAGCTTCAATAATATCTACTCCCAACATATCTAAACGTTCAGCAATAATTAACTTTTGCTTAGTGTCTAACTTACAACCTGGTACTTGCTCTCCATCACGTAAAGTCGTATCGAAAATTTGAATTTTGTTTGCATTCATTATTCCTAATTAATTGTCATTATAATTCAAATGTATATATTGGCTTTATAGAAGTATAGATCTTTAAATTACTTCTTACGATATCTATCGAAAAAAAAACAATTAAAAAATACTGATACACAGCACTTTAAAATGAATAATTTTACAAAAGCTAATCAACATAGCGATACTTTATTTATATTAATTAAATCTTTAACAAAATCTGAAAAACGTCAGTTTAATTTATATGTTGGTAGATTGGTCGGTAATACTGATGCTAAGTTTTTTTCTCTTTTTAAGTTTTTAGAGAAGCAAAAAAAATATGATGAAAAAGTAATTATTAAGAATGGTATTGTTAGTAAACAGCAGCTTTCTAATTTAAAAGCACATCTTTATAAACAACTATTAATTAGTTTACGAATGAACCCTATACATAAAAATATTAGAGTTCAAATAAGAGAACAATTAGATTTTGCAACGGTATTATACCAAAAAGGGCTTTATAAACAGAGTTTAAAATTATTAGAAAAAGCCAAAACAATGGCTATTGAAAATGAAGAAAAGAATGTTGCTTATGAAATTGTTGAACTAGAAAAAATAATTGAAAGCCAATATATTACTAGAAGTATTAGTAATAGAGCTGATGCATTAACTAATGAAGCTAAAACATTAAGTGAACAAAATGTAATTACCAGTAAGCTATCTAATCTTTCTTTACAATTATATGGTACATTATTAAAAATAGGGTACGCAAGAAATGATCATGAACTTCAAAAAATAAATGATTATTTTAAAACAAATCTTCCAATCTTTGATTATTCTAAATTAGGATTTAGAGAACGATTATGGCTATATAAAGCAAATTTATGGCGCTGTTTTTTAACTCAAGATTTTTTACATGGCTATAAATATGCTTCTAAATGGGTGAATTTATTTAGAAAACACCCAAAAATGATTGCAATTAATCCTGTTTTTTATTTAAAAGGTTATAATTATTTTTTAGAATCTCTTTTTTTTATTCGTAATAAAAAAGAGTTTAATAATGAATTGGTTTTATTTGAACAGGAAATAGAAAATAACGCAGTTGTAAAAAATAGTAATACTGAAATATTAATCTTTCAATATTTATATGCAAATAAATTACATAAACATTTTATTGATGGTACTTTTAAAGAAGGCGAGTATCTTATTCCTATAATTAATGATCAAATTAATTCATATCATTACCTTTTAGATAAACATCATATTATTCGTTTTTACTATAAAATAGCTTGTCTCTATTTTGGTATGGGAAATAATAAAATGTGCATTGAATATTTATCTAAAATTATTAATGCTAAAAAATTATATGTTGGAGAGGATTTACAATGTTTTGCTAGAATTTTAAATTTAATAGCTCATTATGAATGTGGTTTAGATTATCATTTAGAGCGTCAATTTAAAGAGACTTATAAATTTCTTCTTAAAATGGAAAGCTTACAAGAAGTTCAGAAAGTTTTTATTGAATCTATTCGTTCATTAGGTGATTTATATCCTCATGAATTTAAAAAGGAATTTAAAAAAATTTATACTCGTTTGCAGATATTTGAAAACCACCCTTATGAAAAAAGAGCTTTTTTATATTTAGATATCTTATCATGGTTACAAAGTAAAATACAGAATAAAACTATTTCTGAAATTATTAAAGAGAAAAACTAAAGCTTGTATTTTTTTTAAAAGAAAAATCCTAATGTATTGAGATACAGAAGGATTTTTTAATCAACCAAATAAATCTAAAAAATCTCCATAGTGTGTGGAGATTTCTAAAAAATGAAAACTCTTTTGAGAGTATTTTAAAATAAACTCTCTATTTTTTTAAAACTATTTTTTGAACTTAATTACACTTCAAAGATACTACAGCTTCTTATTTATCTTATTTAAAAATCGTTACTCAGCATCTAAACATAGATTAAATGCAAATATGAATCGACGAATTGTAAACCACTATAAACAAACACATTAAAAAACAAAAAGAAAAACCCCTTTCGTATTGGGGACACATAAGGGCTTTTCTATTAATCAATTAATTAAAACAAAAATAAAACCCTCTTACAAAACATGTAAGAGGGTTTTTAATCAACCAAATAAATCTAAAAAAACCTTCAATTATTATTAATTGGGGTTCAAATAATGAAAAAAACAAACTTTTATATACTTTTTAATTTTTCAAACTATCTACCATGTAAAGATACTCAGTTAAAAATCTAAATATCAACACATTCGACACTACATTGCAAGTATATAGACTAAAAGACTATTTTAATCGACAAGCTATTTTAAATTTTAAAAATGATCCAGTTTCTCTAATAACATGTCTCTAAGTATAATTTTATTTTATTGTTTATTTAGAAAAAAATTAGGAGAATAAAAAAACCTCTTACAAAATTGTAAGAGGTTTATATTTATCAACCAAATAAATCTAAAAACTTCATTTTTGAATTGGGGATTGTAAAAAATGAAAAAAAACAAAACTTTAAAAAACTAACTATGCTACAAATGTAAACAACAATCATTTTTTTTAAAGATCAATTAGATATACTGCTTTTAAAATTAGATTAAGTATAGTATAACTATCGATGAATTGTTTTTTGTAAATTTAAATTTTGGCTTTATAATAAGTTTAATCTTTTCATTAATTCTGGTCTATTAGACCTACTTACTGGTATTACATCTTTCCCTATTAAAACACTATTATCTTCGATATCAATTATTCTTTTTAAATTGATTACATAAGATCTGTGTACTTTTAAAAATAGATCATTTGGTAGTTTTTCTTCTATTTTTTTTAACGTAGAATGTACTGTATAATTTTTTTCTTTGGTTTTTATTAAAATATAATCCCCTTTTGCTTCTACAAGATTAATACTTGGAATTTCTATTTTAATTAATCTCCTATCAATATTTATGTATAACTGTTGAGCTTCCTCTTTTGATTCAGCTGTTTCTTTAGTTTCTTGATTATTTTCTACAGTAAATTTTCTTGCTTTATCTACAGCTTTTTTAAATCTTGGAAGATTAATAGGTTTTACTAAATAATCTACAATACAATCATACTCAAAAGCATCTATAGCTAATTTACTATCAGATGTTGTTAAAATTACTCTTGGTGGATTCTTAAGTGTTTGAATTAAATCAAAACCAGTAAAATCTGGCATGTGAATATCTAAAAAAATTAAATCTACTTCATTCTGATTTAAATATTTTATAGCTCCTATTGCATTAGAAAACTGTTCTAAAACATTTAAAGACCCTTCATTTTTACATAGCTGATTAACAATGGCTCTAGCAGCGGATTCATCGTCGATAATTAAACAATTCATGTACCTTGAAAATTTTACAATTTGTCTAAAAAATTAGACATTCTAGTTAATAATTCTATAAACTTATCATTTCCTTCCTTCTGCTCTTCTAAGAGTTCTTTTTCATGAGAAACCGCAAATTCATATGACTTTTCTAAGCCTAAAATACTAATTTTATGTTTAATCTTATGAACGATTTCTGCTGATTCTTTAAAATCTTCGTTTTTTATAGCTTTTTTATATACTAAAATTTCTTCTGGAAGCTCTTTTCTAAGTATTGAAATCATTTTTTCTTCAAATTCAATATCTCCTCCAGATAATTCTTTTATGTAATTTAAGTTCGGTTGTTCGGTGGTCATAATTACTATTTTTTAAATTCTATAAAGAAAGTCGTTCCTTTTCCTTTTTCACTTTCAAGCCATATTTTTCCATTGTACATGTCTACTATTTTTTTTACAATAGATAATCCTATTCCTGTTGAATCTTTATGAGTTCCTAATGATTGAAATACTTCAAAAATCTTAGCATGATACTCCTCTGGTATTCCTATTCCATTATCTTTTATACTAAATATATATCCCTTTTTTTTCTCTTTAAAATCAACGGTTACTAACCCTTCTTTTTTATCAATATAATTAACTGCATTGCTCATTAAATTTTGAAAAAGTTGTTGTATTCGAACTTTATTTGCTTTAATAATTGGCAAATTCTCATTAATCTTTATTTTTACATGCTTAGGAGTGTATATTAAATTTTTAATTCCAGTTACAACTTCGTAAATATTCACTTCTTCAGTAGTATCTGAATCATTATTAATACTTGAATAATTTAAAATATCGTTTATTAAACGTTCCATTTTTTCTACAACCTCTTGTATTAAATCTACATTCTTAAGTCCTCCATCACCTAAAGAATCTCCATAGTCTTCTTTTAACCAACTTGTTAATGCGGATATACTTCGTAAAGGCGATTTTAAATCATGGGATACAACATGTGCATATTCTTCCAACTCAACATTTCTCTGTTCAAGTTTCTTTAACAACACCTCTTTTTGAGATTCTAAACTTTTTATATGGGTTATATCTAGTATAATTCCTATTGAGCCTATTACCTCTCCTCTAATATTAAAATTAGGAGCTGTACTCACTAATAAAGATTTTTCTTCATTTAAATTGTTAATAAATTTAAATTCGTAAGAACCTGATCTACGATTTTTTCTATTAATACTTCTTTTTTGAATAAGCTCTTTAATTTTGTCTTTCTTAAATAGGTTTCTAATATCTTTCTCAATGATTTCATCTTCTTCAAAACCTGTCATTTTAATAAAACTTTTATTCGCTGAAAGAATAAAATTACGATTATCTAACTCTACTAAACCTAATTGTAAATTAGCGATAATATTACTATACCTTTTTTTATGAGCCTCTAAGTTTTTCCTATAATTTCTCGATAATGTAACATCTCTATAAGTCCAAAGATGCCCTTTATATTCTTTATCTTTAGAAATAGGTACATAATCTCTTTCTAGAATTCTACCATCAGTGAGCCTTAATTCATCTCCTAAAACAACTTTTTTATCTTTTATTAATTTTTTTATTCTAAGTAAATAATAATCTGGTTTTTCAAATATAGATTTAGACTTTTCAAAAAGTTTTGTGCTATCTTTCTCTTTTAAAAGACTTGGATCTGTTTTAATAGAAAATAAATCGCAAAATTTTTCATTTGAAATTACAATTTCTCTTTTTTCATTTTCTAATAATACACCACTATCTAATTTAGAAATTAAAGAAGTTAATCTATTTTCTGATTCTATTAATTTCTCTTTAGACAACTTATTTTCAGTAATATCTTCAACTGTCGCTACTTGAAATTTTATATCGCTTTTTTCATCTCTAATAGCCTTTACAGTTGTTTTTGCCCATAAAACATCTCCGCTTTTCTGAATATATCTTTTTTCTAAACTAAATTTATCGATCTCACCATTGTATAATTTTTGTTTTAAGTCATTTGATTTTTTTCTATCTTCTGGATGTGTAAAATCAGTAACCTTTAACTTTCTTAGTTCTTCTAAAGAGTATCCTAACATTGTTGTTAGTGATTTATTTACAAATACAAAATCATTTTCTTTTTCTTCAGATAAAGTGATACCTATAGGTGAATTATTAAAAATAATATCTAATTGATTTTTTTGAGCTTCTAATAGTTTTTGAACTGCTATTTCTTGTGTTATATCTCTAACAACACCTTGTGCTCCTATCAATTTTTTATCACTATTAAATAGTAAACTTGAATTAACTTCTATTTTTTTTATCAATCCTTTTTTTGTTATTATTCTAGATCTATATTTTGAATAAGAACCATCTTTAACTAGTTTTTCAAATGCTTTTTGAGTGTACTCATAATCATCTGGATGGACTAATTTCATTAAGTTTAAAGGATTATTTTCGTCATATTTATAACCAAAAATATCAGAAGCTATATCATTCATCTTAAACACATTCCCCTTTAAATCTATAGAAACAAATGCATCGTTCACATTTTCGAAAACATCTTTTAACTCAGCTTCTTTTTGAAGACATCTTTTCTGTAGCTCTTCATTTTCTCTAGTGAGTTTATGAATTGTTTTTTCTAACGCAATTATTTTAGCTTCAGAAGTTTCTAAAGTTTTTAATTTTTCTTGAAGAGAATGTTTTAATTCTTCTATTCCAATATCACTCATAAATTTCTTCATTGAATAATTATAAAAGCTAAATATCTTTTACTTCAATTTATGAGTTTAAGGTAAGAAATTTGAGGGTTAAAATCTAAATAAAAAAGTAGTAAAAAAATTTTAGACTGTTATTAATTCGTTAGCACTCCAATAAGAAAGTACTTTAATAAGTTTACTTTGGTAATCTTCATATTTTAAAGGCTTAACCATATAGCCTGCAATACCTATTTTATAACACTCTAACATATCTTTTTGATTATTAGAAGTTGTTAAAACTACTGTTGGTAAATATTTAAGGATTTCATCATTCTTTAGTATCTTTAAAAACTCAATCCCATTTATTTTAGGCATATTTAAGTCGAGTAATATCAGATTAGGTAAATCGTCCTTGTTTTCTAAAATATTCAAAGCTTCTTCTCCGTTATTTGCTTCAATAACGCGATGTTTAGAATCTATTTTAGATAAGATTCTATTAAACTTCATCACTTCTATCTGATCATCTTCAATTAACAAAATTGTTAATTTTTTTTGCATTGTATATATTTTAGTAGCTTTAAACTGCAATTTAATTTTAAAATAAGCGGTTTAATCTTTCTTTAGTCTAAAGTGTCATATATAACGATAAACAGTAGGAAAGTGTAGATGAATAGACTAAAAGCCTTCTTTTTTCAATTTAAAAACTGCTTTTAAAACTTTTAAAACTGAAGAAAGTAGTATTTTAATAGATAAATTAAAATTTCTTAAATCAATTCTAAAGTACTACTTTCACCTTAATAGAATAGTTTTTGTAATTTAATTCATTTATTCATGCTGTTATTTTCTATTCGAAAAAAAAACATCTTTTTTATAGTTTTATCTATTATACTAGTATTGTCATGTAAAAATGATAACCATAAATTTACCAATCAGTTAATAAATGAATCAAGTCCATATTTATTACAACATGCGCACAATCCTGTTAACTGGTATCCTTGGAATGTAAAATATTTAGAAAAAGCTAAAAAAGAGAAAAAATTAGTTTTATTATCTATTGGTTATGCTTCATGTCACTGGTGCCATGTCATGGAAAAAGAAACATTTGAAAATGAAGAGATAGCTAATTTCATGAATCAACACTTTATAAATATTAAAGTGGATAGAGAAGAACATCCTAATGTAGATAAAACTTATTTAACAGCAGTACAAGTAATGACTGGTAATGGTGGATGGCCCCTAAATTGTGTTCTCTTACCAAACGGACAACCGGTATGGGGTGGTACTTATTTTAACAAAGAAGAATGGTTAACTTCTTTAAAAAACATTCATGAAATATATACAGAAAACCCTAAAAACACAGATGATTTTGCAAAGCAGCTAACCAAAGACTTAATATCATTACAAAACATATCAACCAACAATGATTCTTTAAAGTTTACTCCAAAAAAAATAAATGACCTTGTCTTAAACTGGAATCAAAAACTAGATACCGTTAATGGAGGTTTTTTAAGTGAAAAACAATTCCCTAGACCTAACAGTTATCAATTTTTATTACGCTATGCTTACCAAACAAAAAACAAAAAGCTATTACATTTTGTCTTTAAAACGTTAAATAAAATAGCTCTTGGTGGTTTAAATGATCATCTAGAGGGTGGCTTTGCTAGGTATACTGTAGATAACAAATGGCAAATACCTCATTTTGAAAAAATGTTATATGATAATGCTCAATTAGTTTCTCTATTTTCTTACGCATATCAAATAAGTAAAAATAAATTATACAAGGAAACTGTTATAAATACTCTAAACTTTATTGAAAACGAATTTTACAATAATGGCCTGTATTTTTCTTCTTTAAATGCGGATAGTTTTAATAAAACCAACGAACTCGAAGAAGGTGCTTATTACACATGGGATAGAAAAGATTTAGAATCTTTATTTAAGGAAAAAGATTATTCTCTTTTTAATGATTATTTTGGAATTGATAGTGTTAAAACTGTTGAAGGAAAGCATGCATTAGTAAAATTATATAATGATAGTGTTTTTGTAAAAAAACATCAATTGAATCTAGATTCTTTTAAAAAGAAAGTAAACTCATGGAAAAGTATTCTTCTTAATGAACGTAAAAAAAGAAAAAAACCTGAGCTAGACAATAAAATCTTAACTTCTTGGAATGCTCTTTTATTACAAGCTTTTACAGATGCTTATAAAGTTTTTGGAAATGAAAAGTTTAAAACCAAAGCTATCGAAAGTGCGATCGCTTTAAAAAACAATGCGATATCTGAAAACTGGGAAGTGTACAGAAGTATTAACGTTAAAAAGAAAAAAATTAAAGGATATTTAGAAGACTATGCTCAATTAATTCATAGCTACATTTCTTTATATCAAATTACTTTAGATGAAAAATGGCTAACATATTCTAACAAGTTATCCGAATTTACTTTAGATAATTTTTTAAGAAAAGATCAAAACGTTTTTAATTATACTTCTAAAAATGATGTTTCTTTAATTTCTAAAAATATAGATATTGAAGATATTGTTATACCATCATCTAACTCTGTTATGAATAAAAACTTATTCTATTTAGGTCATTACTATAGTAATAATAGCTATCTAAATTTAAGTAAAAAAATACTACATAATCTTATGCCTAAAATTGAAAAACACCCTCATATTTATTCTAATTGGTTAGACAATTATTTAAATTATTCTTCCCCTTTTTATGAGGTTGCTATTTGTGGTGAAAATGCTTTTCTTAGAAGTAGAGAATTACAAAATAATTATATTCCTAATTATTTACTTTCTGGAAGTACCAAAAAAAGTAATTTACCTTTATTAGAAAATAGATTTATTAATAAAAAAACATTCATTTACGTTTGCGTGAATAAAGCTTGTAAATTACCTACAGAAGATGTAAACAAAGCTATCTCTTTAATTAAATAAAACAAACCTCCTAATTAATTTTCAATTTTTGTCCTAATACTATTGTATTTGTTTTTAATTCATTAATTGTTTTTAACTTTTCTATGCTTATATCAAATTTTTTAGAAATGTTATATAAAGTATCTTGAGAAGACACTATATAATAACCAGACATACCATTATCATAATTTGCTTTCTCTATTTGTCCTACACTCGACTTTACATTACCATCTCCTTTTACAATATAGAAATAAGAGCGTCTGTTTCTTTGATGTTCTTCCTCTGTACATTTCTTCTGATTCGCATCATTACAATTATTTAATAATTGATCCTCTCCATAACCTATAGCACTTACCAATCTATTTGATGAAACCCCTCTTGATATTAAATAATCTCTTGTTGATTTTGCTCGGTTTGTAGATAAAGTTCTATTGTATACCTTTGTTCCTCTACTATCAGTATGAGATTCTATTTTAATAGTCATATCCGGATGATTTCTCATCACACTAACAATATGTTCCAATTCATACTCTGCATCTTCTCTAATATTATATAGATCAAAATCAAAGTAAATTGGATTGATTACAATCTGTGCTGCCTCTGGAGTTTCTACAATTAATGAAGATAAAACTAAATCTGCTTCAATCGATTTTTTATCTACATCTTCTGTTGTTGCTATCTTTTGATCATTTCTATAATCGTCTTTTGAAGCTGTTACTGTAAATTTATTTTCACAAGCAATATCTTTAAATGTGTAACGCCCGTCTACTCCTGTTACTTGATTAGCTATTGGTTCTCCTTTTTCATCAATTAATCGTACTGTTGCTTTTTCTATAGGTGCTCCTGTACTTGCATCGGTTACAACTCCTGTTACATCTTCTTTACATCGATAAATAACAAAACTATAAATATCATCATCTCCCTTTCCGCCTTCTCTATTCGATGAAAAATAACCATATGATTTATCATCACTAATTACGAAACTAAAATCATCTAAAGGCCCGTTTATAGGGCTTCCCAAGTTAACTGGCTTGGTAAAATTATTTCCTGAAATTTTGGATTCAAATAAATCTAAAGCCCCTAATCCTAAATGCCCATTTGATGAAAAATAAAGTGTATTATCATTATCTACAAAAGGAAACATTTCTTTTCCTTCAGTATTAATCATATTTCCTAAGTTTTCTGGCTTACTATATGTATTATCCTCATTGATAGAAACCTTATAAATATCTGTAGCTCCAATTCCTCCTGGCATATCTGATACAAAATATAAAGTCTTCTCATCTGAACTCAATGCTGGATGTCCGCAAGAATATAAATTACTATTAAAAGGTAGTTCTTTTTTGAATTGCCATTTTCCTTCTTCAAATTCCGATTTATAAATCTTTAAATGTGTAACTCGGTTCGGATCTCTTCGCAATTTCTCCCCATCATAATTATCTCTCGTAAAGTACATTGTGTTTCCATCAGAAGTTATTACCGCATTCGATTCATGATAACGTGTATTTACATCTGAAAAACGTTGTACTTTTTCTACATCTAGAATTAAAGATTCTTTACTAAATTTCTCCTCTGCTGTATAGATATTTAAGAAAGGCTGATCATTCCATTTGTATAATTTCTTATCATATTTAGTGCCTTCAGGACGTGTAGAAGCAAAGTACAATTCACTTCCATAAATAAAGCCTCCAAAATCTGAGTACTTTGTATTTATAGATAAGTTATTTAAACTAACAAAAGTCTTCTTCTTATTACTATACTCTACAAAATAATTCGAATTATTATCTAAAGCTAAAGCTCGTGAATCATCTATTTTAACATCTTTCAATCTACGAAGCCATTTATCTGATTTTTTTACTTTTCCATTACTCTTTAATACTTGAGCATATCTAAAAATATGTTCCGAAGACACAGTTCTTTCATATTTATTAAATAATAAATCATACCATTTTTCTGCTTTCTCTAAATTCGTATTAAAATAATGAGAATCTGCCAGATTACTAATTACTTTCTGTGAGCTATCTCCTTTTTGATATAATATTTCATATAACTCTGCTGACTTCTTATAGGCATATTCTTTAAAATACCTATCCGCAGCATACCTACGTTGACTATAACCTGTAAAGTTTAGGGCTACAAAACAAATTAATAATACTCTCTTCATGAATAATTAGTTTAAAAAAATCGGGGGGATTTCATTATACTCTCTCTAAATATGTCCCAGCGTAACATTAATTCATATGTACCTGAGTTGTAATTACTGTAATTCGATGTGGTTAAATCATATGCAAATCCAATATTAAAATTATCAGTTGCTTGAAAACCTAATAAAGCACTGATAGAATCATCCCAACGCCATGCCAGTCCTGCTGCAAACTTCTCATTGAATAAAAAGTTTGCTGAAAAATCAACAGAAATAGGAGCTCCACTTACAATCTTAGCCAAAGCTGCTGGTTTAAATTTAAC
>CAKZVD010000030.1 GCA_937922085.1 uncultured Tenacibaculum sp.
GTTTGCTTCTTTTTCTAAACGTTCTAATAAAGGAATCGCTTTTTTCCAGTTTTCTTTTTCTAAATATAACTGACTTAACTTCGCTAATGATTCTTCAGAAAATTCATTTTTACCTTGCTTAATTACATGTTCATAATTCGGTATCGATTTTTCTTTACTTGCACCCTTGAAATATAATTGTGCTAAATAAAAATTCGCCTTTAAAGCATTTATACCATAAGGAAAATCTCTTAAGTAAGTTTCAAATCCTTGAATTGCTTTTGTCTCATTGTTCTCTAAAAATTTATTTTCAGCAGCTTCGTACGTTGTATTGTCAATATCACTGTTAGAAACATTTACAAAATCAATGTTTTTTACCCAAGCAGCATATTCATTTACTTTACCAGAATCTATATATACATTACGTGCACTAGAAACTGCTTGTTTTGCTTCGTTAGAACTAGGATACTCTGCTACTACTTTTTTAAATTTACTTAATGCTTTTGAATTGCTTCCGTCATTGTAAAACAACAATCCTTGACGCAATAAAACATTGGGCACATAACTACTCTCTGTATGTTCTTTTAATAATTCATCATATGTAGAGTTAGCTTTTGAAGAATTTCCTCTTGAAGTGTAAGTAGATGCTAATTCAAACAACGCATCATCTTTTAAATTAGAAGTTGAATAATTTTTTGTCAATTCTTTTAATGCTGTAATTTTAGCATTACTATCTCCTGACAAGCCTAAACTCATTGCTTTTTGATATTGTGCATAATCAGCTCCTACTCCTCCTTCATTAATTACTTTTTCATATGCTGTAATTGCTTCTGTATATTTTTTAGTAGCATAATAAGAATCTCCTAATCTATTAGATGCATCATCGTTTAAATCATTATCGTCTATTTTTTGATTCAAAAATTCTTCAAAATATTTTGCTGAATTATTATAGTCTTTCAATTTAAAGTATGCATATCCTAAATTATAATTTAAAGATTTACTTTCTTCTATATTTTTATTCGTAACCGCACTAAAACTTTTTACTGCATTTTTATAATTACCTAATAAATGTTCTGTTTCTCCTAACCAAAAACGAGCTTTATTTTGAATGGTATCATTAACAGCATCTGTAGCTATTAAAAGATGAGGCAATGCTTTGTTTAAATTCTGTTCATTAAATAATTGAATTCCTCTATATAATGAAACTTCATTTGCTAATGCATTATTCTCTTCATTTCTATTCGCATTTAAATAGTCTATCGCTCCTTGATAATCTTTCTGATGTAAATAAGAAGTTACTAGCAAATCTCCTATTTCCTGCTTATCTGGAGATTCAGGATATTTTGCTAAGAAATCTTTTAAAACCTCCGGAGTACTTTTGTACGGGTTTCCTTGTTCATAACTCAATTTTGCATAATTTAAATCTGCATCTGCCCCAATAGTAGGATTAAAATCCATTTCGCCTGCATTTCTAAAAGCATTTAATGCTTCTATTTTTTTATCCGTTTTTAAATAACATTGACCTAAATGATAATACGCATTCTGGGCAACACTATTTTGACCGCCAATAATTTTGTTAAACTGATTTACTGCTCCTTCATAATCTTCTAATTTATAGTAAGAGTATCCTAAATAATAATAATCTGTATTTTTCCACTTCCCTTTCTTTCCTTCATAAGCTTCTAAATGTGGTACTGCTTTATCGTATTTCTCTAAATTAAAATAACTTTCACCTATAATTTTACGAATGTCAGATTTTTGATCTCTTTCTGCATTTGGTAATACCTTCTCTCCTATTTGAGCTGCTTTTTCAAATTTACCTCCTTTAAAAGCCATATCTAATAAATAATAATTGGCTTTCGATTTATAAGTTTCGTTATCTGCTAACTGACTTAAGTTATTTTCTGCTTCTCCATAATTTTCTTGTTTATAAGAAATATATCCATAAAAATATCTCGAATCTGTACCATATCTAGGATCTCCAAGTAATGTAGCAAACTTCTCTTTAGCATCTTTTAAATAATTAGAAACTAATAAAGCATACCCCATTTTATAGTTTAACTCTTTACGTTCTTCTTCATTTAATAATTTGGCATCTACTTTTGAGTACCATTTTAAAGAATGTGAAGCTTTTCTATTTGCAAAATAATAGTTTCCTACATTTAAAAATGCTTTTTCTTTTTTACTACTATAAGGGTGTTTTTTAACAAAATCGAGCACTTTTGTGTTCGCATCTGTCTGATTTAATTTTATAGCGCACATGGCATCATAAAAATCAGCGTCAGTTTCTACATTCCGTTTCGACGTGGTTGTAGAAACTTCTTTAAAAATTCTTTGAGCGCCTGAGTATGCTTTGTTGTTATACAAAGTTACTGCTCTATGATATTTAGCATCTATATTCGTTTGTATCTCAGTTTCCTGAGACCAAATATTTACACATAAAAAACAACAAAGTGTTAGTATAAAATATCTCATATTCCTTTCTATCTTTAAATACGGTAATTCCTCGATAAATTAACGTCTTTTTTTTTATTTTGTTTGATACAATCTGCAAAAATAAAAAAAGTGGTTAAAATGAATAATAAATAATAGATTTGTAAAAATTATTCTTTTATGAAAGAACCTATTTTACATCTTGAAAACGCAGACATCTATCAACGTGATATTCTTGTACTATCTAAAATAAATTTTACTCTTAATAAAGGAGAGTTTTATTATTTAATTGGAAAAACAGGAAGCGGTAAAAGTAGCTTATTAAAAACACTATATGGTGATTTAAGATTACAGCGTGGTTTAGGAAATATTGTTGGGTTCAATTTAAAGAGAATGAAAGAAAATGACATTCCTTTTTTAAGAAGAAAATTAGGAATTGTTTTTCAAGATTTTAAATTACTGAATGATCGTAATGTTTTTGATAATTTGGAGTTTGTTTTAAAAGCAACAGGTTGGAAAGACAAAATGGAGCGTAAAGATAAAATTTACGAAGTGCTTGATAAAGTAGGCATGAAAGAAAAGTATTATAAAAAAACTTTTGAACTTTCTGGTGGTGAACAACAACGTGTTGCCATAGCTAGAGCTTTATTAAATGACCCTGAATTAATATTAGCAGATGAGCCTACGGGTAATTTAGATCCAAAAACTTCTTTAGAGGTAATGGAGTTATTAAATGAAATTCATAAAAGTGGAAAAACCATTTTTATGGCTACACATGATTATCAATTAATTGTAAAGTTTAAACAGAAAACATTGAAATGTGAAGGCGGAAAATTATTTGAAGTGGTACAACAGCAACCACAACAAGTAAATACTGCTAAAGAGGAAAAATAATTTCTTTTATTTTTTTTGCATTTAATTTTGGAGAAAAAGGTTTTAGTACCTCTTTTCTCTTTTCGGTAATCGCTTTTGTAAATTCTTTATTAAATAAATTTTCTGTCTGTTTTAGAAATATTGATTTATTATTCGCTATTTCACAAATAGTTTCTAAGCCAGTATTCTCTATTAAAAGATTGTTTCCTAACACAAACTTACCTTTATACAACGCGTTTAACAATTTCAGTTTTATTCCTGTTGCTTGAAAAGTATACAACACATTTACATGTGCTTCATTTATTAACTGAAATAAATCTACCTTTTCATTTAAATCGATAAATTCTATAGAATTAATTTTCGAAATCCTTTTATTTATAGCTGTATTTATAGTACTGCTTGCTATTTTAAAATTAAATTTAGAATCTTTATACACCTCTATTAAAAACAATACGGCCTTTATATTATCTGGTACTCTTAAATCTCCATGCCATAAAACATAACTTCCTCTAGTTTTTTTATGCATTAAAAACGTTGCGTCATGAAAAGCAGGAACATAAATTGCTTTCTCTTTAAATTGATGCTGAAAATATTTTTGTTCTATTTTAGATATTGTAAAAATAGTAGTTGCTTTTTTTAGTTGTTTCTCAAATCTCTCAAGCTTTTTTCCTTCTATTAAATAGAATAGTTTTTTTACTAAGTTTCGCTCACTTTTTGCTAATCCGTAAAAGTAAGTATGCTCTACATTGTGTGCTCTTACATAAGCCTCTTTTAAATCATTAGACAATAAAGAATGTGTTGAATGCAACCCTTCATATAAAACTGGAGCTTTAATTTTAATCAAATTTTCTTCCAGTAATTTAGAGGCTCTATTTTTTACACGAAATGGAATTATAGAGAATAATGATAAAAAAACATTGTTTCTCGGATAATAAAAAACAGCTTCGCAATACTTACTTAATTCTTTTTCTTCTTCTATATTTTGTTCTCCGAAAACATGTAAATAAACTCCTATCTCTAATTCAGACAGTGCTTTAATTTTATAATACACATCTATTATTCCACCATATTTTGGTGGATATGGATTATCAAAAGAAATTACATGAAGTCTTTTTTTCATCATCGCAAAAATATTACATAATTTAGTGAATATAAAAACGAAAACAGTATTGAATTCAAGGAATGAAATAGCAGATCTGATTTACACGAATCTTCTTAAAAAAAAGGAAGATTTAAAACACCAATTTGAACAAAGTAAAAACACCATTGGATATTTCTTTATTGATGAATTATTACCTGAAACCTTTGCTAAAGAACTTTACAAAGTCTTTCCTACTACCTCTAATACTGTTTTAAGAAAAAATATTAGGGAACATAAATATGTTGGGTATCAAATGAACACCTATCATTCTTTATTAGAGGAAACTTTATTTGCTTTTCAAAATGAACGAATTGTAGAGTTAGTTAGTAAAATTTGTAATTTAAAAGAAATTCATTCTGATGAATTTTTATATGCTGGTGGATTGTCTTTAATGCAAAAAGGAAATTATTTAAATCCGCATTTAGACAATTCTCATGATAAGGACAGACAGCGTTGGCGAGTTTTAAATTTGTTATACTATGTTACTCCTGGTTGGAAGTTAGAAAATGGTGGTAATTTAGAGTTATGGCCTTATGGTGTAAAAAATGAGCCTATAACCATTGAAAGTAAATTTAACAGATTAATTGTAATGGTTACTCACCAAAAATCTTGGCATTCTGTAAGTACAGTTAATGTTGATAAAACAAGGACTTGTATCTCTAATTATTATTTTTCAAATATTCCTGTTTTAGTTTCTGATGATTTTCATGTTACTACTTTTCGTGGTAGACCTAATGAAAAAACAAAAAATACTATTTTACGTTTCGATTCTTTTTTAAGAAACAGCGTTCGAAAATTATTTAAAAAAGGGATTCGAGAAAATCCACATCAGTATAAAAAATAAGAAAGCTCTTACTTTTTATAAATTCTTTAGGTTATAATTTCATTTTATTCTTTTGAAGAACGTCTCACTCTCCTAACTATCAAACAAAAAAACACAAATAATTCTACCTGTGTTTTTTGCCTATTCTTCATTATTCCTATTATATCTTAGCTTTAAATACAACCTACTTAAATCATTTTTTTAAGTTTAGGTAATTTTTTATTTATTTCGTTTTGATATTGTTTGATTAAACCTCCTTTTTCGTTTTTAGGATATCTTGTAAGAAAATTAGTTAATTTTCTTTGTATTTCATTTAGATAGGACACTTTTTGAGCAACTTTTTCAGTTCCTTTATATTTTTTCCAAATTTTACTGATATAAGTAAAGTCTTTATTACTACTTTCTGCTTTCTTTATTTTTTCCCATACTGGCAATAACTGAGATAATTTTTTGTTTTCAGGAAAAGACTTTATAGCTTCTTTTAAGTTATACAAGGCAGTATAAGCAGGCTTCATAGTCGTATTTGAAAAAAACTTAACCGTTTCTTTTTCTTTATCACCTAAAAACACAGTATATATTTGATTCCAACCTCCTGAGAAATATAAAAAGCTGCCATCTTGAATTTCTGTTACTGAAGTAAGTTTATACCTGTTTTTTTTATCAAGAGGTGATACTTTAAAAATAATTTCTTCCGTTTTAATAATAAGCGATAATTTTCTTGATATCAATGTTAACTGAGATTCTAAAGAAGCTTTTGTAAACACTATTAATTCTAATTGATTATTGGTTCTTTTTAATGAATTAATAATTCCTAAATGTTTAAATTCTGGAAAACTAGAGTTATTAATAGAAGAAAAAGAAGTGTATCCCTTTTCACCTTTAATATAAAATCCTAGTTGTGTAATTTCTTCTTGAGTTACATTATCATTTAAAGTTGTTTGAGACTGAGAATAATTACCTATCATTATCAATAAAATAGTTATTATTTTTAGGTGATGTTTCATTATTAATAAGTTTTATTATTATTATTATTATTATGTTTTTTTAATTTAAAATATCACTTTATTACCTAACTTCTATTTTAGAAACAAATCTCAATATGAAAAAACAGTATTGTGAATAACTTCAAATAAACTTGAAACAATACTAAATCTAATATTACTTTTTTCTAATAATAATTTATATGTTAATACAACATGGTATTATAAAGATATTTATTACTCATCAAAACTACTTAATCTAACATCTTAATAACTCACTGTTTTCAGTGATTATCAGATTAAAGCAATCAAAAAAACTCTAAAAATAGATAGAACATGTAGTTTCAGTAATTAATAAAGACCTCTTTTCATATTATAAACAGACCTAAAACTATTTATATCAAAGTTATTAACCATTCTTAAAACTTACTATAACATCTAAACCTTCAAGAAAAAAAAAATAAGATTTCTTTCATTCACTCCCATAAGAAATAGTAATTACTTTAATTCTTGTTTCTATTTTTCATTTATCTTATTTATCATCTTAACGACGTTGCTATTAGACGGATTTAACTCTAATGATTTTAAATAATTTTCCTTAGACAATTTATTTTTTTGTTAGATAAGTTTCTTCTGTTAAACTAGCTAAAGTTTTTGCAAATTGAGAAAATTCCTTCTGCTTGAACACGAATTCTTTTGGGTGATAAGTATGAGTAAGTTCAGGGAGTTTTTAATTTTATTAAGGAACCAACAAATTATTTATAAATGGTACTCGAAGAGATTCGAACACTAGTGGGTGATTTTTCATAACCGTATATTATTCGAATAATATATGTATAACATTCAACTATAATTAACAAGAAAGTAACACCACATACTTTAAGGCATTCTTTTGCTACTCATTTATTAGGTCATAGTTCTGTTAAAACCACTGAGTTGTATACTCAAGTAGCGGTAAATAATTTTGTTTTAATTAAAAATCCATTAGATTTGTAAAAGAAAATATAAGGAATATAAAGGATATGTTCTTTATATAATTGTT
>CAKZVD010000031.1 GCA_937922085.1 uncultured Tenacibaculum sp.
AAACGAATCTTGAAATTTTTATTAGACTTAAAAGCCGATAATAAAAATTCTTCACTCTCTTGTATTTTAAATTTTGAAACCATTCCCATATATTAAAAATACAAAAAATTAAGCTCATTTTAAAATATAATTGATATTAAAAGGTAAAAAAGGCTTTTTATTAAAAAAAACGAACTACTCTAATATTGCAGATAAATGGATGAGTAATCTTGCAATTACCATTGCTATACTAGTAGTTGTAGGTATTTTCTTAGCTTTTTTAGCAAGTGGTTGGATTGTTATTAGCGGACTAATGGTACTAGTAGGTTTTGTAGTTGCTTTTATTCTAATTTTTGTCCTTCAAATTACACTTATGATTTTAAGAGGTATTTTTAATCAAATTAGAAAAAGGTTTTAATTTCTTTTTAAATTTCACATATCAATTAAAAAGAGGAAGTATTTTATACTTCCTCTTTTTACTTATAATTTTAAGCGGTCTTATTTATCTTTTTCTGTGTTTAACTTCACCAATTTGTCCTCACTTTTTTGTAAACTAGTTTTTATTTTATCTAATTTATTTTTGTATTTTTTAATACGCTCTTCTACTTTAGCAACTTTAGCCATTTTTTCTTTATACTGTTCTTCAGTAATCTTTCCTGAATCTTTTTGCGCTTCTAAACGCTCTTTTGTTCTTTTAATTTTATTATTAGCATTGACATTGCGCTTTTCATAAGAATCTATTTTATTTTTTTTATTTTCAATTTTTTGCTGAACAGCTTTAGCTTTTTCATTTTTAAACGCCTTTCTCTTTTCTTTTAATGCTTTTCTTTTCTCTTTGGTTACTTCTTTGTAATCTTTTAATTTCTCTTTCAAATCAGGATTAGCTTCTAAATAAGCTTTTTTTTCATCCTTGCTCATTCCTTTCATTTTTTCTTTATGCTCACCTAAAATTTCTTTTCGTCCTTCTTTAAGTTCTTTTTTAGCTTCTTTTATTTCAGCTTTCATTTCCTTCCTTTGCTCTTTCATCTCCTTCCGTTTTGCCTTCATTTCTTCTTTTTTCTTCCCTTTCATTTCTTTTCGTTTCTCCTTCATTTCTTTCTTCAGCTCCTTACGCGCTTTTCGCTCTTCTTTATTTTTTTGTGCATCTGTAACTCCTATAAAACCAATAAGCATTACAACTAATATATATTTTGAAAATTTCATACTTAATGTTTTATAGGTTATCTAATTCATTTATTTCATTCTCAATTTCTTTAGCTTCTTTTTCTAAAGATTCTACATTTTCATTAACTTCTTTATTAACTGTTTCTATTTGTTTTTCTAATTCGGCTTCTTTTTTCTTTTTGTCTTCTGCTTTTTTATCTACACAAGAAAGCATAATTGCAGATATCGTTACGAGTATTAAAACGATTTTTTTCATGAGGAAGTGTTTTATAAATTATGCTAACAAGATACTAATTTTCATTTAATTACATTTTAAATAAGGTCTTGTTTTAAAAATTAAAAGTGAAAGTATTTAACTTTTTATATTCATTTCAAAACGCTTTTTTAAAAAATAGATTTGAGCAAAAATTAATACTGTAAAAAAGAAACATGCATATAACATAACACTAGATACAGATATATTTTCAAATAAATTTGGTATTCTAATTTTAGAGAAAACATCTAAATTAATTTTTGAAAAACCAATAGAACCAATCGATTTGCCTTTAGCAACATAAAGAATACTAGTTATTAAAATTCCTATTAATAAAATCCATATCTTTTTAGATATTAAAGGATCTGCTTTATAAGCTTCAGATTTTTCAAATTCTTGAATTGAATTCATTATATTTTTAGTAAAATCTATAGATGGAGATTCACTTTCTATTTCATTAATATACTTTTTTGCAAAAGCATCTAACTCTTCTATATGTTTATTTTCTCCCATAATGATTAATTAATTCAGGTTCAACATCTCTTTTAACAATAGTTAACAAACGTTTTCTAGCTCTGTGCAATTTAACTTTAACATTCGCTTCCGACAAATCTGTAACTTTAATAATTTCTTTTAAACTTAACTCTTCAAAATAAAACATCCAAAGAATAGAACGTTCCTCTTCTGGTAATTTTAGTAAACAAGCATTCATTACCGCAGCTCTTTCTTTTCGCTCTAAACTCTCTAAAATATTCTCTGTTCCACTTATTTTATTAATAGTTATTTCATCAATAGTATCATTATTATACTTTTCTTTATTCTTCTTAATAGCATCTAAACAATTTCTATACGTAATTTTATATAACCACGTAGAAAATTTAGATTCACCTTTAAATTTATCTAATTTTTTATACGCTTTTATAAAGGTATCTTGTGAAACTTCTTCTGCCTCTTCTCTATTCTTCATCATTTTTAAAGCCAAACTATATACCATTACTTTATATTGCTCTACTAAAAAAGCAAAAGCATTAGTATCTCCTTTCAGAGTTTTATCTATATATATTTGATCGTTAGTTGTAGTCATTTAAAGTTTGACATATATATTGAAAAAAAGGTTACACAAAATTTGAAAAATATTTTTTTTAAAAAAAACTGTAACCTTTTTCAAAAGATAACGGTCATACCTTCACAATACAATAAAAATAAACATTAAAAAACAATAATATGGAAGTAGCAATAGTATTTATGTTCTTATTCGCAGTAATTTTTGGAATCTTTTATTTATTCTATTCAACAAGAAACAAAGAACGTTTAGCTTTAATAGAAAAAGGAGTAGATGCAAAAATTTTTATGAAAGGAGAAAGAAAAAAATCTACCTTAACAGGAAGAATCATTGTCTTAAATCTCTCTTTATTACTAATGGGAATTGGTATAGGTGTATTTATAGCTTTATTATTAACAACCTATTTACAGTTAGAAGAAGGAGCTGTATACCCAGCAATGATCTTTTTTATGGGAGGATTAGGTTTGTTTACAGGTTTTAATCTTACAAAAAAGTTAGATAACGAATAAAAGAAATTATTTTTCAATACATTTAATACACAAAGCACTCTATAAATTATAGAGTGCTTTGTGTATTAAAAAAACTATGTATTTTTAAGCCAAATTATATAGGTAAATGAGTACTAATTATAAAGATAAAAAGTTTCAAGAATTACTAGATAAGCTTCAACAGGAAAGCTGGCAATTAGAACTTATTATATCTGGATTTGCAATATTCGGTTTATTTACAGTGTATCCTAAAATAACCCTTGCCCTACAAGTAGCTCAAAACGATAACGAAATTCCTTATTTCGTCATTATGTTAATTGCTTTAATTGCTTGTTCCATTTTACTTTTTAATTTATTAGTACATGTAATATTAAGAGGTTTATGGATCGGAGCATTAGGACTCAGGTATGTTTCTGGTGATATCGATTTTGAATCTTTAAATTATCATAATCGATTTACGAAATACTTAAAAAAGAAAATAGTTTCTTTTGACAAATATGTAGCTACATTAGAAAATTATTGCAGTGTTTTGTTTGCTGTTTCTTTTCTTTTAATTTTTTATGTTATTTCTATAACGATGATGATTTTAGCTATTGTTGCCATCTCTATTCTCATTTTAGATAATGATAGTTTACCTAAAACTCCTAGAATTATAATAGGCGTAATACTTTTAGTATTCTTTAGTTTTGGAGCTATTTTTACTTTTTTAGATTTTATTACACAAGGGTATTTCAAAAAGAAAAATTGGTTATCTAAAATTTATTTTCCTTTTTATTGGGTTTTTAGTTTTGTTACACTTACTTTTTTATACAGACCTTTAGTCTATAATTTTTTAGATGATCGTTTTACTAAAAGGCTTAGTTTTTTTCTTGTTCCTGCTTATATTACCATTTTAATATTTACTTCTTTTAAATATAAAAAATCAAATTATTTACATCGTCCAAAAAATTTAAGTTCTACCATATATTTAGATAAAAGAGAGTATGACGATTTACTTACTAAAGAAAAAGACTTTGTAAAAAGAGCTAGTATTCAATCGAAAGTTATCACAGATCCTTTTGTAAAAATATTTAGGGTTTTTGATGAAAACGTAGAAAACAATATTTATAAATACCATCCTTCTTTAAAACCAAAAGAAGATGAAAGAGGCTTTAAAAGTGGTATTCATTTTTCTGATGAGAATAATTTTTCATCTAAAGAAAGAGATAGTCTTTCTAAAAAATATCTTGCTGTCTTTAATTTAATGTACAAAGTACAAATTGACTCTATAAATTATAAAACAGATTTTTTAATTAGTAAGAATAAACAAAATCAAATTGGTTTTGAAACCTATATATCTACTTCTAAACTTATAAAAGGAAAACATACTTTAAAATTAAATAGAAATAAAATAAAAGAATCCGATACTACACAAGTTACAGATGCGATAATCCCTTTTTGGTATTTTAAATAATTATTTCAAGCAATTAATGAACTGCCTTGCCCCAAGGGTACGAGGTATCTATAAGATTTTTTATTTTTTTCCATTTAAAGACAAGCCTCTGGGAATTGAACTTTTGGCTATCGCCCTGCGATTAAATAAATTTAAACACAGATAATAAATATGTTTAAGAGAATACATATTAAATGTATTCTCTTTTGTGTTTTGTAAATTGGTTGCTCAAACACAATTAAAAATGAAAAAAATATTTAGTATTTTAATTATTGTACTATCTGTTATAACTTCTAATTCTCAAACAGATACTAAAATATATGATATCATTAATAATGTATCTTCAGAAAGAATTAAAAATGATATTACTAAACTAGCAAACTTTGGTACACGACATACTTTAAGCGATACTATTTCTAATACTCGTGGAATTGGTGCTGCTAGAAGGTGGATAAAAGGTGAATTTGAAAAAATATCAAAAAATTGTTCTAATTGTTTAGATGTTTTTTATCAAAAAGATTTAGTAAAAAAAGGAGCCAATCAACGAATTACAAAAGACGTTTGGGTTGTTAATGTCGTTGCTGTTCAAAAAGGGACGAAAAACCCAAATAACTATATAATAATGAGCGGAGATATAGATTCGCGAATTACAGATCCTAATAATTATACAGATGATGCTCCTGGCGCTAATGATAATGCTACAGGAATGGCTGGTGCAATTGAATCTGCAAGAGTTTTAAGTAAATATAAATTTGAAAATAGTATTATTTATGTGGGTTTATCTGGTGAAGAACAAGGATTATTTGGAGGAAAAGGACTTGCCAAATACGCAAAAGAAAAAGGTTGGAACATTGTAGGTGTTATGAACAATGATATGATAGGAAACATTAAAGGTGTGGATGGTGTAATTGACAATCGTACTTTCAGAATTTTTTCTGAACCTGTTCCTCCTACTGAAACTGAAAAGCAAAGAAGAGCACGTCGTTTTTATGGTGGTGAAGTAGATGGTATTTCTCGTCAGTTAGCACGTTATATCTATAAAACAACAAAAACGTATATGCCAGAAATGAATCCGAAAATGATTTATCGTTTAGATCGTTTTGGTCGTGGTGGTCATCACAGACCTTTTAACGATGCTGGTTTTCCTGGTATTAGAATTATGGAAGCGCACGAAAATTATACACAACAACATCAAGATATTCGTACTGAAAATGGTATTGAATATGGAGATCGTATAAAATTTGTAAATTTCGAATATGCTAAAAAATTAACAGCTGTAAATGCCATTAATTTAGCGAGTATTGCTTCTGCCCCACCTTCTCCAAAAAATGTAGGAATTGGTGGTATTGTTCAAGCTTCTGCAAAATTCTCATGGGATAAAGTTAAAGGAGCAAAAGGATACAAAATTTATTGGAGAGATACTACTTCTCCTACTTGGGATCATTTTAAATATGTTGAAAATATAAATGAATTTACTTTAAAAGGCATTGTTGTAGATAATTTCTTTTTCGGAGTTAGTGCAATAGGAGAAAACGGACATGAAAGTATTGTTAGTTTTCCTTCTAAAATTATTCGATAAGTAAACTACCTAGAGGTATTTGTAAGAAAAAAAAATTAGAGTTTCGAGGCTAGCACCGAGGTATTACACCCTTTCGCCATGCCAATAAATTTAATTTTATATTCATAATTACCTATTTTTTGTTAGATTTAATCTAAACTATGTTAAATCAATATAATAATGACTATAAAATTAGTTGATTCAGAAAAGGAGCTTTTACAAATATTAGAAATTCAAAAAAGTAATCATTATGATAACATACCATTAGAAACTCAAAACTCTAATGGTTTTGTTACTGTAAAACATAATTTAGAGTTAATAAATAAAATGAACTCTAAAGCAAAACAAATTATAGCTACCGAAAATAATGTAGTAGTTGGTTATGCTTTAGTGATGCTAAAAGAATTTAAAAACTTCATACCAGCTTTAGTTCCAATGTTTACACTATTTAACACTGTTAAATATAAAAAAAATACCATAAGTAGTTACAATTATTATGTAATGGGGCAAGTATGCATTGCTGATTCTCATAAAGGAAAAGGAGTTTTTAAAAAATTATATGCAAAGCATAAGGAAGCATACTCACAAGAGTTTGATTTTTGTGTAACCGAAGTATCTTCTAATAATATTCCTTCAATGAAAGCTCATTTAAAAGTAGGTTTTAAAACAGTACACACTTATAAACATATTAATGACGAGTGGAATATTTTAATCTGGAATTGGGAATAATCTACTCAAGTAAAACACCAATCTATTTCTCTTCCCATAAACCTAACTATTTTCAATTTTTGTAGCTGTTTTTATTAATTATTCATACTAAAAAACACATTTTATTTGGATAAAAAACTTTAAAACATATACAAATTCACAAAGCTTTACAATATAATTAACACATCTTACATCTAATTAATAATATTTTTACAAAAAAATTAATCAATTTTAAACAAATTTAACATGTATATAAAACGACCAAGGATAGTACTATCCATTTTCTTGGCGCTCGCTATTTTTAGTGTAAATGATATAAATGCGCAAAGAAAAAAGAGGAAAAAAAATAAAAAAGGGGCAGATAAAACTGAAATGCCTAAAAAGAAAAAAGAAAAACCTAAAAAAACAATTGCTCAGTTAACTAAGAAAAGTGCAAAAATGGAAGGTTTATTCACCATTTTTCAAGACTCTTTAACCGGTAGTGTAAAACTTTTAGTTAAAAAAGAACAATTAAATAAAGATTACATCTACTTTTCTCAAGTAGCAAACGGAGTTACACAAGCAGGTGCTTTTAGAGGTTCTTTTAGAGGTTCAAGTATTTTTCATATTAAAAAATACTTTAATAAAATAGAATTCGTTGCACCCAATACTTCTTTTTATTTCGATAAAAATAATGCACTTTCTAAATCTGCAAATGCAAATATTAGTGATGCACTTATTTCTAGTTCAAAAATTTTAGCTACTGATGATAAAAAAGGTGAATATTTAATAGATGCAACAGGTTTATTTTTATCTGAAACGTTAACAAGGATTAAATCGCCTAGTTTTCCTGGTAGCTCTCCATTCAGATTTAAATTAGGACGTTTTGATAAAAACAAATCAAAAATTAACAACATTAAAAACTATCCTGAAAACACCAATATTAAAACTGAATATGTATACAACAATCCTAGTGTTTTAAATCCTGGTGGACGAGCAATAAAAGATGGTAGATACGTTTCTATTAAGCTTTTTCATACTTTTATGAATATGCCAAAAGAAGGTTATACACCTCATTTTGATGATCCTCGTGTTGGTTATTTCACTACTCAGGTAAATGATATGACCAGTACAGAAACTATTAATTATAGAGATTTTGTACACCGTTGGAGATTGGTAAAAAAAGATCCAAGCGCCGCTATTTCTGAACCTGTTACTCCTATTACTTGGTGGATAGAAAATTCTACTCCTATTGAATGGAGAGAAACTATTAAACAAGGGGTTTTAGCTTGGAATGTTGCTTTTGAAAAAGCTGGATTTAAAAATGCAATGGCTGTTAAAATACAACCAGATGATGCTGATTGGGATGCTGGTGATGTTCGTTATAATGTATTACGTTGGACTTCTTCTCCTAATCCTCCTTTTGGTGGATACGGACCTAGTTTTGTAAATCCTAAGACAGGTGAAATTCTTGGAGCAGATATTATGTTAGAATATGTTCATTTTACGAATAGAGTTAGATTAGAACGTATTTTAAGCGCTACAGCAAATGCTGCTTCTGAAGAAGAAGCTAGAGCTAATTTATACCAAAACGAAGACAATCATATGCTATGTTCTGCTGGTCACATGATGCATGAAGATACTCTTTTTGGTCAAGTAGTCTTAAATGCCACTGGAGCTTCAGATTTAGAGATGAAAAGCATAAAACGAGAAGCTATGATTGCTTTAATTATGCATGAAGTTGGACATACTCTAGGTTTAAACCACAACATGAAGGCTAGTCAGTTATTTTCACCTGCTCAATTAGCCGATGCTAACTTTATTAAAGATAAATGTTTAACAGGCTCGGTTATGGATTATGCTGCTATTAATTTAACTTTAGATAGAACTAAACAAGGGCAATATTATGATACCGCTGTAGGACCTTATGATATTTGGGCTATTCAATTTGGTTATACTCCATTTAATAGTAAAACTGAAATGGATGCTTTATTAGCACAATCAACAAAGCCAGAATTAATTTTTGGTAATGATGCTGATGATATGCGTTCTGCTGGAAAAGCAATTGACCCTAGAGTTATGACTGGAGATTTATCTAATGACCAAATTGCATATTCTATTGATCGTATTAAGTTAGTTAATAACATGATGCGTAATTTAAAATCAAATCTTTCTAGAACAGGTGAATCTTACCAAGAATTACGAAACGCTTATTATACTTTAAATGGTCAATCTGCTAGAGCTGGTGATGTTATTTCTAGATTCATAGGTGGTGTTTATGTAAATAGAGCTATGCATGGGCAACAAGGGGCTAAACAACCATTTACTCCTGTTAGTTATGCAGATCAAAAGAGAGCTATGAATGCTTTAAAAACATACATCTTTGCTCCTAATGCTTTTAAAGCTCCTAAAGATTTATATAACTATTTAGGAATTCAACGTCGTGGCTATAATTTCTTTGGAGGGCCAGAAGATCCTAAAATACATGCACAAATCTTAAACTATCAAACATCTGTATTACGTCATATCTTACATTCGAATACATTACAAAGAATTTCTGATTCTGAGTTGTATGGAAACAAATACAAACTTTCAGAATATATGACCGATTTAAATAATGCTGTCTTTAAAAGTGATATATATGGTTCTGTAAATTCTTTCCGTCAAAACTTACAAACTACCTATACCAAAATGCTTTTAAATATGGTTAATGGGAAATCTAGCAGACGTTATACTAATGCTTCTAAGGCAATGGCATTATATAACCTGAAAAGAATTAAAACATTAGTAAGTAACAATACTGGTAACATTGCTACAAAGGCGCATAAAAATCAGTTAAAAACGTTAATTACAAATTCTTTAAAAGACATTAAATAATAATTTAATCTTTTTTAAGTTATTAAAATCCGTGATATACTTCACGGATTTTTTATTTTTATGCTATGAGTAAAATATTAATTACAGGAGGTACAGGCTTAATTGGAAAATTATTACAACAGAAACTAGAAGCGAATAAGCATCATGTTGTTATTTTAACAAGAAACCCTAAAAAAGAGAACCATTTTAAATGGGATATTTCTTCTAAATTTATAGATGATAAAGCCTTTCAAAATATCGATTATATTATTCATTTGGCTGGTGCAGGAATTGCAGATAAAAGATGGACAACAGCTAGAAAAAAAGAATTAATCGATAGTAGAGTTGAATCTGCTAATCTTTTATTCTCTAAAGTTAAAGAGTTAAATATTACGTTAAAAGGTTTTATTTCTTCTTCAGGAATGAGTTATTATGGAGCTATTAATTCAGAAAACATATTCACTGAAAATGATTCTCCTGGAAATGATTTTATTTCTAAAATTTGTATTGAATGGGAAAAAGCCGCTAATCAATTTAAAAAATTAAATACTCCTGTTACTATCTTAAGAACTGGTATTGTGTTAAGCAAAAATGGTGGTGCATTAAAGAAAATGAATACTCCTCTATTTTTATCTGCCTTAGGTAATGGAAAACAGTATATTCCTTGGATTCATATTGATGACTTATGTAATTTATATATAAAAGCTGTAGAAGATGTTACTTTTACAGGTATTTTTAATGCTGTAACTACAGAACATCAAACAAATACTTCCTTTACTAAAATTTTAGGAAGTGTGCTAAAGAAACCTATTACTCCTTTTAATGTTCCTGGTTTTGTTTTAAAAATGCTATTAGGTGAATTAAGTGTTATTCTTTTAAAAGGCAGTCGAGTTTCTTCTAAAAAAACAGCAACTCATTATTCTTTTAAATACACAAAATTGCAAGAAGCTTTAATAGATGTCTATAGCAAATAGTTTTTACATCTATGAAACTAAGAAAATCATCTATTAAACAATGGACTTAAAATTTACGAACAAACAATTACTATGAATTTGTTAGCTACAGAATTACATTTTAAATACCAATGGAGGCCTTATCAAGCTAAAGTTTTAGAAAATTTTTCTAAACACATTCAGGATAATCATTTTCATATTGTAGCGCCTCCAGGTTCGGGTAAAACTATTTTAGGTATTGAAATTTTAAAACGTATTAATAAAAAAACACTCGTACTAGCTCCTACCTTAACCATTCGAAACCAATGGGAAGATCGTTTACAAAGTTTTTTTACAAAAGATACTAGTTTTACTCCTATTTCATTTGATATTAAAAAGCCTTCTTTAGTTACTTTTTCTACCTACCAATCTTTACATAGTCTCTTTAAAACATTTGAGAATAAACTAGATTATTTTAATTTCTTTAAAGAACAAGGAATAGAAGTTATTCTTTTAGATGAAGCACATCATTTAAAAAATGAATGGTGGAAATGTTTGTATGAATTAAAAGAAAAAAACTTACAAACGATAGTTGCTTTAACTGCTACTCCACCCTATGATAGTGAAAACTCTGAAGTTCAAAAATACTTTGACTTATGTGGAGAAATAGACGATGAAATAGTGGTTCCAGATTTGGTTAAAGAAAAAAATTTATGTCCGCATCAAGATTTAATTTTCCTATCAAAACCAGAAGATCAAGAAATTAATTTTATTACTGAATTTAGATTAAAAATAGCTGATTTTGTTGAAAATATCGTAAAAGATAAAAAATTCATTTCTTTTATTAAGGAACATCGATTTTATAGTAGAACAGAAGAAAATTTAGAAGAAATATATAAAAATTCGGAGTTTTTTTATGCTATCTTAATTTTCTTAAATGAAGCAGAAGAAGAGATTTCTTTTGATAAATTATTTCTTTTAGGTTTTAATTCTAAAAGTGAAGTCATTTTTCCACAATTAACAAATGAATGGGTTCAAACGCTATTTCAAAATATATTAGTTGATGATAGAGAACAGCTAATTGAACATGAAACTTATATTAATTCTTTAGAAAAACAGCTTAGACAACTCTCAGTATTCAATAGAAACAGAGTTAATTTAATTGGAAACGATTTACTCTATAAATCATTAAGTAATAGTACTAGTAAATTAAAAAGTATTATCACTATTGTTAAACAAGAAGAAACGAATTTAAAAGAAAATTTAAGGTGCGTTATTTTAACAGATTATATTAGAAAAGAATATTTGAGTCTTTCTAAAAGTGAATATTCCGAGATTCAAAAAATTGGAGTCATTCCTATTTTTCATTTTTTAAAAAATGATATTGAAAAAAAAGAACATTTGGCTGTTTTAACAGGTTCTTTAGTAATAATTCATGAAAATATAATTTCTAAATTACAAGAAATTGATCTTCTTGAGAATTATACAATTAGTACACTTAAAACAGATTCTAATTTTGTATCACTTAGTAATAAATCTTCCTCTAAAAATATTGTTGAAGTTATTACCAAACTATTTGAATTAGGGCATATACAAATTCTTATTGGTACTAAATCACTTTTAGGAGAAGGTTGGGATGCTCCTTCTATAAACAGTTTAATACTGGCCTCTGTTGTAGGTTCTTTTGTTACCTCTAATCAAATGCGTGGTAGAGCTATTAGAACGCATATAAATACTCCTAATAAAGTAGGACTTATTTGGCATTTAGCCTGTGTAGATACTACAGATGAAAACGGAGGAAGAGATTTAGAAATTTTAAGTCGTCGATTTGATTCTTTTTTAGGAATCTCTAATCATAATACCACCGTAATTAAAAATGGTATTCATCGACTTAATTTTCCTGAAAAAATATTCGAAAATGATATTGAAACTTTAAATAGAAGAACTTTAGAAGAATCTAAAAACCGTAATGACGTTTCTTTAAAGTGGGAAAAAGCTGTTTTTAGTGGCAAAAGAATTGGAGATGAACTCCTTTTTTTAAACTCAAAGAAAAGTGTTTCTAGACAAAAGAAAATGTATTATAAAGATGTAGTTAAGTACAGTATTTTTGAACTACTTATTGGTATTATTTTTTTTATGCTTCAATTTTTAATTAACAATTACGGTTTGTTATTACAAAAAGGAACCTTCTATTTTATTTATTTCTTTGCCGGCCTTTTATTTTTAAACTTTGGTTTTAAAATATATAAATCTTTACGATTATATTTTAATTATGGTTTAATTCATAAAAAAATATACAAAATAGCTTTTACTATTATAGATACTTTACATGAATTAAAAATACTTAAAACTCCAGATTCTGAAATTTCTATTATTACAGATTTACAGTCTAACGGAAATGTTACTTGTAGTATAGAAGGATGCGACCGATATGAAAGTAAAGTTTTTATTAATGCTTTAGATGAAGTATTACAGGTAATAGAAAATCCTAAGTATTTAATTATTACAACAAATTGGTTACAAAGAAGATTAAAAGCTCAAAACTTTTTTTCGGTACCTGAAGTTTTTGAAAGTAATAAAAAGAAAGCTTTAGTTTTTCAAAAGTACTGGAATAAAAATGTAGGTAATTCAAAACTATTTTTTACCAGGCATATTAAAGGAAGAAGGTTATTATTAAAAGCACGCTTGTATCATATACATAATGCCCATAAAAAAGTAACCAAGAAAAATGTTATTTGGAAATAATCATATTTTTAATAGTGATTTCATGTATTAACTTTAACAAGGGGTTAAAAAACCCCTTGACTATATTTTTTGATTAATTATATATTAAAATTACTTTGATTTTGCTCTTTTCAAGTCTTTTGTAGCTCTTTTTAACTCTTCTCTTGCTCTTTCTAATCGTATTTCTGCTTGTACTACAGAATTAGATCTTCCCCTATTAAAAGTATGCTCTTTATGTGTAGAAACGTACTCTTGTAAATCTTCACCTAACTCTTCTATTTTTTCAAGAAAAGAAGTAGAAAAAGCTTCTTTATTTAATATTATTTTTAACCTTCTTTTGGTTAAAACACATTCGAAAGCAACTTCCCCATCTACTAATCTATTCCATACAATTCCATTTTCTGTTTTATTATAAGTGATATCTTCTAAAACATCTTTTATAATATTTTCAACTCCAGTTCTTTTAGAATTTTGAAATTTTGATTTAAATTTATATGAATTCCCAGAACTAGAAACACTAGTAGAATTACTTACTGTATTTGTTATTTCTGTATGTGTATTTCCTGAATTTGGTGGTTGTGGTGGCTCTGGAAAACTTTGTGCACATGAATTTAAAATACATGTAAATACTGCTAAAATTGTAATTAAGATTGTTTTCATGGTATTCATTGTTTAATTATTATACCACAAAACTACTACTGTTTACCTTTGTAAGTGGTATAATAAAGCTTGTTAACTTTCGATTAACCTACTTATAAAAGCTATTAACACTCCTTAAATTCTAAACCAACTTTTCAATAAATTTCTATTGAGATTTTAATATCCTTCTTATACATTTACTTTTAATCATCTCCTATCCTATAATAATACTTCAAAGAGAATCAATAGATTTAACTCCAAGAGTAGTTGGAAGATTTATTTTAAAATTAATACACTTATTTTATGCTGTTTACAACCTTTTAATTATCACTTCGAGAACTGAGAAAAGAAATTTCAAGCAGATTTGATGACAAAAACGAAAATAAGGTTTTCGATAGCTCTACTGAGCCAAGCCGAAGTTCAAATTTTCTTCGTTTCTCTTCTAAAATTCATTCGAACTAACATTATTACAACATCAATAAAAACCTTAAGAAAAACACATTAACTACTTTCAGATACTCCTAGGTTTAAACCTATTGTTAAGGTTTTAATGTGAAAATCGTATTACAATATTTACAATGTCTTCTAATAAATATATCTATATCAGAAAATGAAAATTATTTTCTGATATAGATATAGATTTTTAAAACCTCTTGTCTTTTTAAAAATTTATTTTTTTTGATCTAAAAAGCACTTCAGAGTTTTGTATTATTATTTTGTTCTATCCATTCTAAAAACTCTTCAAAAACTTGACTCCAGTATTCTTCAAATTTCCCATTTTCTAATTCTTTTCCAAATCCGTGATCTAAATAAGGGTACACCTTAAAGGTTAAATTCTCTTTTTTATGTCGAATAAATTCTATTGGTATTAAATAAGCAGATTCTAATGCTACCGATCTATCTTTTGTTCCAATAGCAACAAATATTGGCTTTTCAATTTGCAATAAATTATCAATTGGTGGTTCAGAAAAATGACTCCATCTATTATAACTATTATTCTTTCCTGCCCAAAACTTATTTACTGCGTTTGGGTTATCCATTATATCTTTTAAATCATTAAAAATGGATTCAATTTCTATCTGTGCATCCTCTTCATTCATTTGTCCTTTAATTACTTTTTTCCTAGTAAATGTTATAAAATCTAGAAACTGTGTATATCCGCCTCCAGACAAATAACCAAAATGAGTTACATCATTATTTACAGTTCCTAACTTTGCTACAACATCACTTCCTTCTGAATGTCCTAATGCTATAATTTTCTTGAAATGATTTTTATGCCTTTCTGTTAAATCATTAATTACTTTATTAGCTTGTAAAGTTCTATAATCAAGTGTTTGGTTTTTATAATATGTTTTTGGTACAGGAACATCTTCATCTAAAGTTGTACAAAACGGAAACCCTTTTTTAGAGATCAATACAAATAAATAGTTATCTGGAATACTTTTAAGATCAATAGGTACTGTTGTTCCTTTCCATAATTTTCCTTTTTCCCTTTTTGATTGATACAATGAGTATGCTTTTGAACCTTGTATATATAGTAGAATATTATCTAAAGAATCAATGCTCTTTTTTGAATAGATATGATAATTAATTGTATCATTTTCATTGTAAATAGAATAATGTTGAAATTTGTTAAAATCTTTTGTGCATTTAGAATCCAAATTAATTTTTTCACTTTTCAGTTTCTTAATCTGATTTTTTCCGCAGCTTTGAAAAATTATCAACAAAATATAAAATAGAATTATTTTTTTCATTTTTTTACTTTTAATATACCCTAACATTCTGCATTATATCTTTCAATATTTTCAAGACTATTTTAAATTCATTTTTAATTTTCATTAAAAAATTGACTCAAAATATTGTCTTCAATCTTGTTTTTTTATGAGAACAAGAAATACAAAATGCTATGAATAATGAATATGTGTATTAACTAAACTATCATTGGTTGAAGCCGAAGAGTTTGATTTCGTCTAAGATGAATAAAGATGTTATTAAAATATTGAAAGTAGTTTTTTAGCTCCTGAATTCTTTAACTTCTAAAAAACAACTAAAGCCTTACTAAATTACATTAGTTTCTTTCTCTTTCTTTTATTCTTTCAAGATACTCCATAGATTTTTGCATCTCTTCTTTAGCTCTTTTTAATCGTATTTCTGCTCTTGCTAAAGATCTTTCCGATCTATTTTTAAAAGTATGTTCTTTATGTGTAGAAACGTATTCTTGTAAATCTTCACCTAGCTCCTCTATTTTTTCAAGAAATGAAGTAGAAACAGCCTCTTTATTTAATATTATTTTTAACCTTCTTTTAGTTAAAACACATTCAAAAGCAATTTCCCCATCTACTAACCTATTCCATACAATTCCTTTTTTTGTTTTATTATAAGTAATATCTTTTAAAACATCCTTTAGTATATTTTCAACTCCAGTTCTTTTAGAATTCTGAAATCTTGATTTAAATTTATAAGAATTACCTGTACTAGAAACACTTGTAGAACTGCTAACTTTACTTGTTGTTCGAGTAAACGTTACTCCTGAATTTGGTGGTTGTGGTGGCTCTGGAAAACTTTGTGTATATGAATTTAAAACACATATAAATACTGTTAGAATTGTAATTAAAATTGTTTTCATGATATTTGTTGTTTAATTATTATATCACAAAACTACTGCTGTTTCCCTTTATAAAAGGGATAATTAAGCTTGTTAACTTACAGTTAACTTACTTATAAAAACTATTAACGTATCTTAAATTCTAAGCCAACCCCTCTAGAACTTTCTATAGAAATTTTAGTATCATTTTTAAAGTATTTACGAAGTCTACTAATAAATACATCCATACTTCTACCAGAAAAATAATCTTCATTTTTCCATACCGATTTTAAAATTTCTTCCCTTTTTAAAAGTTGATTTTTATGTTGATATAAAAATAAAATTAGAGCAGCTTCTTTTTCCGTTAATTGTTGCACCGATTCTTCATAAATTAATTCTAACCTACGTGCATTAAAAACATAAATTCCTATTCTAATTATTTCTTCTTTTAATTTAGGTGTAAATACAGTAGATGTTCTTCGTAGAATGTTATTTAACCGAAGTACCAACTCATCAGCATCAAATGGTTTTTCAATATAATCATCAGCGCCTAACTTTAACCCTTTAATTTTATCTTCCTTTAATTTTCTTGCTGTTAAAAAGATAAAAGGAACTTCAGGGTTTTGTTCTATTACTTTTTCTGCTAATGTAAATCCATCCATTTTTGGCATCATTACATCAAAAACACAAATATGAAAACTATCTTTTTTAAAAAGCGCTAACGCTTCCTCTCCATCTTGCGCCCAAGTTATGGTATAACCAGACATTTCTAAATATTGCTTTAAGATGTTACCAAAATCGAAATCATCTTCAGCTAACAAAATTCTAAAATTTTCAGTTTTCATTAATTATAATGGTATTTTTATTTTAAATGTAGTACTCTTTTCTTTTTCGCTTTCAACTAAAATAACTCCTTCATGTGCCTTTACTATCTGATTGCTGTAATACAATCCTAATCCTAATCCTTTTACATTATGAATTTCTTTATTCTCTGCTCTAAAAAACTTATCAAAAATATATTTTAATTGCTTTTTAGAAATTCCAATACCGTCGTCTATTATACTAATTGTTAAATTATTTCCCTTAATAAATGCTTTTATATGAATTAAATTCCCTCCATACTTCACTGCATTCTCTAAGATATTTAAGATAGCAGTAGTCATATAAAAGTTATCTAAAGATATCATTTCATTTGTTTCAAGTATTTCTCTTTTTAGTGTAACTGTATCGTTTTTAAGTGTGATTTGAAAATCATCTAATATCGTATTTAAATATACTTTAATAGTTATTTGTTCTTTTTTAAGAGTTATTTCTTTATAACCTAAACTGTTATTTAATACTTGATCTATGAGTTTTTGTAATCGAATATTTTGCCTTTCTATGGTATTAACTGTAGATTTAGTTATTGTTGTTTGGCTTTCATCATCTTGTTTTCTCAACATTTTTGTAGCCAATGACAACGTAGCTAAAGGAGTTTTAAATTCGTGTGTAATGTTATTAATAAAGTCTGTTTTTATATCTGCTATCTTCTTTTGAGTTATTAAGTTTTTAATAGAATAAAATAGAACTCCTATTACAAACGCAAAAATTAAAAAAGAAAGTACTAACAATCCTTTCATTTCATTAAAAATAATAGCATTCCAATCATCTATATTTATGTAGTTTTGAGCTTCAAAGTATAAATTATAGTTTATTTTTTTATTTTCTGTGTTTATTTTCTTTTGAAAAGAACGTTTAGTTTGCCAAATAGAATTTCCTACTAATAAATCAGGAATATTTTTGAAATCATATCCAAATAATTGATATTGTTCTTTATTGTCAGCTTTAAAAATAGTATCCGATTTACCTTCCATTCTTATAATTATACTTTTTAATGTTTTATGGAATTTTAAATTATAAGGTAAATTTTTAGAGCTTATTTTTTTATCATATTTTTTTATGAATAAAGGATTTAATGAATCTGTAATAACTCTTAGTCTATTTAAAACTTTCTTTTTATCAACGATTTGAACACTGTAATCGTCCAATTCTTTAATAAAGATTTCTCCCCATATATCATTTATAGAATCTAAAGGTGAATTATGTACGTCTAACTTTCCAACTACTTTATCTGCTTTTTCTATAAAGAATTTTTTCTTTAATGAATAGGTGTTTTTTATTAAGTATCCTTGAATTAAACTAAGACCTATTAATCCTATAATAGAAGTTATAATTAGTACAATTATTTTTTTAGACATCTATCAAAAATACTATATGTATTATATATATGAACTATATATACCTGCATTAACCTTCAATTAACAATTAAAATTAATTAACGGTTCATTCTTCAATACTTATTTAAATAATTGTTAGTCTTCTACTTTATGACCTATAGTTTTAAAAAAGTTTTTTAGTAACTCATAAGTTTTAACATCTGCATTTACATAATTTCCTAATGTTGTTTCCATATACTCACAACTTAAACATACATTTAATGTAGAAACTATTACATTGTTTGAATTATAAAAAACTATTGCATCTCTAAAAACTGGTGCGCACATCCAATTAGGAATAGTATTTATTTTAGTATTTAAAATTTTAATTAAATCTTCAACTAAAGAATTATCTATTGTATATATTCCTGTTTTTCTTGCAGAAGGATGAAATAAACCATCAGAGTCAATTAAATATTGAGTAACTCCATAAAGTTTCTTCAATTTCTTAAACTTTAATAATTCTATTTCCGATAATTGTTCTTTTTTTTCTAAATGTCTAAATTCTATAAAATCTGGATCATCTATAATACGTTTATCATATTTACCTCCCCTTTGTAAAGAATATGTTTCTAAATAATCGAATTGAAGATTATTAATATATTTAATAGAAGATATATTTAACATTTTCAATAATATTTAAACCCAATCTTTCGGTTTAGTCAAAACTTCTAGTAATCTTGCTTCTTCCGATCCTTTTTCTGGGTGATGATTGTATTTCCATTGTACTTTTGGAGGTAAACTCATTAAAATACTCTCTATACGTCCGTTTGTTTTTAAACCGAATAAAGTACCTCTATCATGTACTAAATTAAACTCTACATAACGTCCACGACGTACTTCTTGCCAATCTTTATGTTCTTGGTTATATGTATGCTCTTTTCTCTTGTTTACAATAGGCACATAGCTTTCTAAAAAACTATTCCCAACCTCTGTAACAAAATTATAACGGTCTTGCATTGTAAAGTCTTCCGTTTCTTTTAGGTAATCGAAAAACAATCCTCCCAATCCACGTGCTTCATTTCTATGTGCATTCCAAAAATAAGTATCACACGTTTCTTTATATTTCGGATAAAAATCTGGATGATATGTATCACAAGCTTGTTTACAAACAGTATGAAAATGAATAGCATCTTCATCAAATAAATAATACGGCGTTAAATCTTGTCCGCCACCAAACCATTGTGTTACAATTTCTCCTTTTTCATTATACATTTCAAAATAACGCCAGTTTGCATGTACCGTTGGTATAAAAGGATTTATAGGGTGTAAAACTAAACTTAATCCACAGGCAAAGAAATTACCTGTTTCTACCTTAAACTGCTTTCTTAAAGCCTCTGGTAATTCACCATGTACTTTAGAAATATTTACTCCTCCTTTTTCAAAAATAGCACCATCTTCAATTACACGAGTTCTTCCTCCTCCTCCTTCAGCTCTTTTCCATAAGTCTTCTTGAAATTTTGCTTTTCCATCTACCTTTTCTAGTTCGCTAGTAATGGTATCTTGTAAGTTTTCGATGTAACTATAAAACTGATCTTTCATTATTCATTTTTGTATACTACAAAAGTAATTATTCTACGAATAATTACATAGAACTTATGAAATATTAAAATTATAAATAGTACTTATTTTACTCATAAAAATATAAATGCTAATCTAAAGGATAGTGCGGGTTTACAATGCGTGCTACCGAGTTATTCTACAAATGTCTTTTCATTCTCTATTATTTTTTTAACAAACTCTTTATTTATTTCAAAATTATTTGCTTTCATTTTTTTTAAGAACTTTTCAGGAAGTTCAATATTGTGTTCTGTTAAATAATGGTTTAACCATTTTGGCCATATCCAATATCCATCAGTAAAGTAAGATACAGGTCCAGCAGAGCTCATACAAACTTCACATTGTTTCATTGTGGACAATGTAGAAACTTTGTATCCATTATTCAAATATTTTAATATCTTATCTTTGTTTTCTATAATATTTGAGTTTAATAAATATAAATTTATTTTCTCATCTACTAATATAAAATTTAATATATCTTTAATTACATGCTTACTATTCATAGTAACTCAATTATAGTTTACCAGATGGTACAGGTTTACAATCTGTCCCCATACAATATATCGATAACACTTATTTATAATACTCCTTCAAAAATAAAAAACTACTTCAATTTCTTAAAGCAGTTTTTTATTTTTTATTATTAATCATCCATACTCGGCACAGATTACAAATCTGCGCTATCATTTCTATACTTACCTTTCAATATTCATTCTTGTATTAAACTGTAAAATTGATTGTTAGAAATAATGTAACTTATATGTTACTTTAAAGCGCTTTAATTGAATCTAATTTTGTTTTAGATAAATTATATACTTTTTTAAGGTTTTCATTTTTCCTATAAATGCTTCCATATTCATAAGCTTGTTCAACTGATTTTAAAGCTTTTTCATAAAGCTTATTTCTGTAATACACAAAACTTTCAAATTCAGAAAAATAAACATCATTTTTAGCTTTAGCCCCAAACATTATTGCTTTATTTACGTATTCTAATGCTTTTTTATATTCTTTTTTACGATAATAAACAGCAGCAATAAATTCATACCCTTTAGGTAAATTGGGAATTAATTGAGTACTTTTTTTATAACACTTTAAGGCTTCTTCGTAATCTCCGTTATAATAATACGCCATTCCTAAAGACCATATTGCAGCGGCACTATCAGGATACATATCTACTACTTTTTGAAAATACTCTTGCGCTTTAAGGTAATTTTCTTCCACCAAAAGATAGTATTCTGCTTGAATAATATAGTGTTCCGATTTTAAGTTTGATTTCTTTGATAATTTATAAGCCTTAGTTACCAATTTTTTATATTCCTTTTCATCGGTTACATAAAAAGAACTCATTAAAATACCACTAGGATACTTTGGGTCTAGTTCTATAATCCTAGCTGCTTTTCTCTTAAATTCTTCTTTATCTCCATAGAAATAAAAATTAGCTTCTAAATCGTTAAACAATTGATGTACTTCAGAAATTTTAGAATCTACAGCCAACGTAAATCCATATGTTTTTAAATCTTTTGGAGCATATTTTTTTACAAATTCATCTTCAATTTCTCTTTCTGTTTTTTCTTTATTACAAGAAATAACACCTAGCAAAATAATAAATATTGCCATCGTTTTATACCATTTACTTTTAATTATTTCGTATAGCATTCCTTTCATTTCAAAGGAAATCAAGGGCTTTAAACCTCTTGTTATAGATTTAATGCGAAATTTTAATCTGAAAATGTTATTAATACTGTACATATCTATTTGTTTTTTATTTAGATATGGCTAAACTAAAAGGTAAAAAAGCATGTATTTATGAAAGTAGAGGATTTGTATATAAACGAATATAAAGAGTATATATACATCTAAATATCAGAGGATAAAATTTTAAAAACTTCTTTATAATAACTGCTGCCTATAGGAACTTCTATTTCTCCTATTTCAATATCTCTATGTGTAAATGCTGTTATCTTTTGAATAGCAACCATATAAGAACGGTGCGTTCGTAAAAACTTACTTTTTGGTAATTGAGTCGCTATTTTACCAATATTACTTTTTACCACCAATTTTTGTTTTGTAGTATGAATACGCACGTAATCTTTTAAACTTTCAATGTATAAAACATCTTCAAAAACTACTTTAATATGTTTCTTATTTACATTAACATACAAAAAAGAAGCATTTTCTTCTGCCTTAGGGATTTCTTTTTCTATTCTGACTGTATTTCTTTCGTAATAACGATCCATTGCTTTTACAAACCGATCAAAAGAAATCGGTTTTAATAAGTAGTCTACAATATCTAAATCATAGCCTTCTAAAGCATACTCTCTATAAGCAGTTGTTATAATTACTTTAGGCGGATTTTGTAAAGTCTTCAGAAAATCTAGTCCTTTTAAAACAGGCATCTCAATATCTAAAAACAATAAATCTACCGATTCTTTTTTCAATACTTCAAAAGCTTCAATTGCACTGTAACAACTTGCAACAATTTCAATATTATTCAGCATTTCTATATGATTTTTTAATAAATCAATTGCCGGAGATTCATCATCTATTAATACACATTTTACCATATTAATCAATTTTTAAAGATAGTTTTAAGTTGAAAGAGGTATCCGATTCTTTTATTTCAAAAGTATGCGTGTTTGGATATCCTAAATCTAACTGTCTTTTAATATTTGTTAACCCTATTCCGCTTTTATAAGCATCTGTTTTATTTTCTTTTTCTGTATTCGATTTTGTATTCCAAACCTCAAAATTAATAACAGAGTTTGTTTGATTTATTATTATTTTTACTTCTGGCTTAATAATACTGCCACTTACGCCATGTTTAAAAGCATTTTCTACAATCGATAATAATAAAAGTGGAATTATGTTTTGCTGTTCATTAACTATATTCTTTTCAAAACTAACTTTTAATCTTTCTCCGTATTTTATTTCTTCTAAAGCAATATAGTTTTCTATTGTTTTTATTTCTTCTAGTAAAGGAACAAATGGTTTTTGACTCTTATATAAGATATAATCTAAAATACCTGAAAGTTGTAATACCATATCTGGTGCTTTTGGTGATTTTGTAATGATATAAGAATATAGATTATTTAAGGTATTAAATAAAAAATGCGGATTTAATTGCGCTTTTAAGTATTTAAGTTCTGTTGCTATTTTTTCTCTCTCTAATTCATGAATTTTATCTTTTCTCAGTTCTTGTTCTTTATTAATTTTATAGAAATACATAATTAAAGCCGGAAAATGAAACGACATCATATAAAAAGGAAAATCTACAAAACTTATTAAAGGATAAGGTCCTTCTGCACAAAACTGATCTAAATAATAATATCCTACAAATCGAGATAATATCACCAACAATCCAATCATAAAAATCATTGAAACTCCAAAAAGAACATACTTTTTTTGTTTTAAATAATAAGGTACTTGCCAATAGTTAAATGCATAAGCAGCTAATATTAATAAAGGAATTCTTAATAAAGTAGTTATGATGGTTTGTTCAAATAAATTAGGATCTGTAGATGAGAATATATAAAACAGGAAAATTCCTATCCAAAAAAGAAAATGCTTCCCTGTTTTTTTAAAATTAAAATTCATTTTTGGAATATAGTAAAATTACGTTTGCTTCCTTAAACTAATTACTATTTCTTCTTCTTCCGTATATAAATAGCTTTTTACTGTATATAAATTTAAAAGATTAACATCTTAAATTATGTCTAATCGAGACTCTATTTTTTTTCAAGCAGCATTAATGACCTACGCAAATGTCTCCTCGAGCACAATCGATAGGTAATTAAAGAACTATGAATAGGTTTCGACTACGCTAGACAAAAATTAATTATTTGTTATAGAATAATATAAAAACGTTAATGATAGCTTTATCTCTTTTATTCGTAATCTCATAAACTTCTTCAAAAGGAATCTTTATTTATCATTCATATACACTTAATAACTATTCTTCTATTTTTATAAGAGTACGTATTTTTCATTTCTATATTCGCTTATCACATAATATTAAAACCATTTTAATAATGAAATTCACTAAAACGATAAGCATTCTTTTAATTTTAATTATAATGATGAGTTGTTCTACTACCAAAAAGTTAAAAAACACTCCTATCGGACTCATTAATAATGTTTCTTTTATAAATTCTAAATTTAATAATGCAAATGCTTCTAATGGTTTTCTTGTTGATTATAATCATAAAACATATGCTATTACTGCTAAGCATGTTTTAATGATTGCTAAAACGGATAAAATGACGTTTGTTGATTTTGAAGGGGAATTAAAACAATGGAAAATGCATCCTAAGAATGACGTTACTAAATATATTGTTTTGGACAAACTACTTAGTACAAATAGAAAAGATTCTCTTACTTGGAATTACATGAATACCAATTGGAATAATTATAATGATTGGTTGGTGTTTTCTACTAAAAAGAATACAACAAATCATATTCCTTTACAGTTTAGAACAACTTCTTTAAAAAAAGGAGAGCCTTTATATGCTATAGGATGGTCTTATAAAGATTCGATAGGTAAACAGCGCGTTTATGAGTATTCATTTAGCAAAACAGAAAAAGATTACCATACATTGTTAGGAATTAAAGCATCTAAAAGTCTTGGCGGATTAAGTGGTTCTCCTGTTGTTGACAAAAACGGAAAAGTAGTGGGGCTCGTTTCTTCTGGTTGGGAAGATAAAAAAACAAAAGAGTCGTGGTTAGAAATTACGAGTGTAAAAAATATTATTGAATTTCTTTCTAAATTGAAATCGTAGTTTGTTTGATATATTGTTTTTGAAGTAAAAATTCCATAAAAAAACTCGGTAATTTTAAAAGTTACCGAGTTTTATTTTTTATAATAAGATACAACCAGCCCAAAAACAATGACAAGGTTCTCTTAATTCATATCCGTTTGGTAATGTACGACAGCATGTTGCTCCTCCACATTGTGTCCACATACCTCCATTTACAGATTTTTGTTCCTTTTTGTTCAAGATAGTTCCTAATTTTGAAATGTTTTTTAACATAGTTTGGTTATTTAAGTTCCTTAAAAATACTGTTTTAAAGTTTTAAAAACAAACGAATGATAATCGAGGTTTGAAAACTGTGTTATCGGGAAATTAATATTCTATAAATCCATCATCTGGATATGTTATTAACCAATCATTTTTAATTAACTCTTTTAAACTATACTTTTTATAAGCCTTCTTATTTTTTTTAAATAAACTATCTCTTTTTCTATATGCTTTCATTCCTTTTTCTATAGATTTAAATTTAAAATCTCTAAAAATAACAACATTAACTAATGAATCTGGGAGGATGTCTTTGAATTCGTATTCCCATTTCGAATAAACAAGAGTAAAATTATCTTCCTTTTTTGATAATACTTTAAATGAAGAAGTTCTAAATACATCTATATAGACTCCTTCCATTTCTTTATCAGACAACATTTTAATTATTATAGGTTTTGATGTATTATTTTTAACCTTAAGTCTATTATCTTCAGAATGGCAACTAAAAAATGAAATAACTAAAATAATTTTTATTATACAAATATATTAATCCAAAACTAACTGATCGCGCGGATTTGCACCTTAAATCCGCGCGATCTGATCTTTTACAAAACTATAATGCTAAAAAAGCTTACTCTTAAAACAAAAAAACTACCCTAATTATTAAATTAAAGTAGATTTTGTATTCATTATTCTTATGCTTAACTGGTACGGCACTCGACAGAGTCGATCGCTAGCCGTTAGTTTTTATTCATTCGAGGTTTTATTTGCTTTTATCCATAGAATGCACTAGCTATTAACTGGCATTGTCGAGTAGGCACGGGGAATTTCACCCCATACCTCTCACAGAACCGTACGTGACAGTCTCCCGTCATACGGCTCTTCAAGTTCGTGTAACCATTGTCAGGTTACGGTTTCCTATATGGTTCCTCCCATTATATAAAT
>CAKZVD010000032.1 GCA_937922085.1 uncultured Tenacibaculum sp.
TATAATGACTTAGATATTCTAAGCATTTTTCGTCTGATTTGAAGCGAGCACCAAACTCTACAATGCTTTGTCCTTTAAATAATTCCATAAAATCCAGTATTTTCAGTAATCTAATATATGAAATTATCTACTGACCTCTAATAAACTATATGAATAATACATATTTTGATGAAATAGGAAGTTTAATTCAATCATCTCATTCGCTAAATTCTGCAGTGTTTTTTAAAGATTTGTCTGCAATTTATTATGTGTTTAATTACGATGCTATTAATTTAAAATATGGTTTTGATGTTTTAAACAATGGCAATTCATTACAGCCTGAAAAATATGATAATTGGAATATTAAAATAGGTTATAATTCAGCCAATAATCAAAAGTTGAGATATCGGTTTAATGCTCAGAATGGAAGTTTTTATGGTGGAAGTAGAACTTCTGGAGGAATGTATTTGAATTATCAATTATTACCTTTTGCCAACATTGAAGCTTCTTACGATATAAATCATTTAAATTTAAATGAATTAGGGAAAGAAACATTTCATTTAGCAAGGTTAACAGGAGAAGTGTTTTTTAATAACCGTTTAAATTGGACAACTTACGTACAGTATAATAATCAGCAAAACAATTTTAATATAAACAGTCGTCTACAATGGGAGTATAAACCACTTTCTTATGTATATTTTGTTATTACAGATAATTTAAACAAGGATTTTAACCAAAAAAACTGGGGAATAGCATTTAAAATGAATTATAGACTGGATTTTTAAAAAATGAAAAGCTAAATACAATTAAGTATTTAGCTTTTTTATTGGCACGCCAAAGGATATAGTCTCCAAGGCTTGCTTTTAAATTAAAATTTGTTTCCAACTAATGTCTTGAGTGCTTACCTCGAGGTAGTTTACTTTATTATAATTTTTGTTGATTATTTAATATCTAAAAATATACCTCCTGAAAAAGAAGGGCTGGCAGCAATAATTTTACCAGAAAAGGCAGAATCAAAACTTGCAGAAATACCTATTTTATCAGTAATGTAATAAGCTCCTTCAAAACCAAAACTACTAAATTCAACATTATTGGCAAAAATACTACCATTACCGTTTATGGCGTTTAATGTCCCGTTTTTTAAAGATTTCACCACATTTATTCTACTAATAAGCCAAAATTTTTTGTTAAATAGATTAACCCCAGCTTCCAAACCTGTTCTAAATTCATCAGAAAAACCTTCAGATCTATTATTATATCCTAAATAAGATTTAGCATAAAAAGGGAGGTCATTTATAGTTGTAGAATATCCTAAAGAAGAAGATAAATATTGATTAAATTCACCATCCCCTGTTTGAAAGCTTCCATTGCTTCCTCCTTGATCTTCTCCTGTAGGTAAACCTAATAATAACTTTACATCAGCAGCCCAATTTCCTTTTTTATATAAAGCATATCTCACACCTAAATCTACATCTCCAAATGAACTTAGAGATTCTCCATTAGTAATTGTTTCTCCTGTAGTTCCTGAAATCACATTGTTTTCTGAAGCTTTAGAGAAGAAAGGAATATATGCAATTACATCTAGTTTGTCACTAATTCCATATTCAGCATAAACATTTGTGCTAAATTGAGTTCTAGTAGTGTTATCATCTTTTCCATTATCAGTAAAATGTTCATCATAACTTAAATACCAAGCAGATAATTTATAATATCCATTCCCTTTTCCTTTACTCCACTGAGCAAAAGAGCTATTTGTTAGTAATATTGTAATTACTACAAGTAATATGTTTTTTTTCATTTTTGTTAGTTTTTGTTATTTAATTTCAGCATCACCCACTTTAACTCCAAAAGGCTTACACCAATATAGAATATGAGAAAAATCATCTATATCTGTGTCTCTAATCGTATAAGTGTGTGCACCGTTAAAAACTCGAACAGCTTGTATTTCTTTAGCGTTATTAATAGTGTTTTTATTATTGGTAAGGTATATGTATAAGCCTGACAATCTAGTAGAAGCTTCGTAATCGTCATTAATGCTTAATTCTAAATCATTAGTGCCAGGTATTTCTTTTAAAGTGAATCCACCTTTTAATTTATAACTACTGGTTGTAGCAATGTTACCCGATTTTTCTTTTGGTCCAGTACCAATTACTGTAATAGTGTTTTCAGAAGAAATAACGTCTCCTGAAGAATTAGTTACAGAAGCTGTTATTTTAACTTCTCCTGCTTTTTTTGCAGTAATTAATCCCGTATTATCTACAGAAGCAATATCGGTATTAGAACTCATCCAAGAAACTGTTAAAACCTTAGTCTGTCCTGCATTGTCAGTATATGTTGTAGTGTATTGGTGTGTGTCACTCTCATTAATTTCATTAATAGGATTGTTTATGCTTAGTCTTTCTGCAATTTGAGTAACTGTAATTTCATCTTCAAATTCTACAATTCCGGTTGTAGTTGTAACAGAAGCTTTAATAATAGCTTTACCTATATTGTTAGCGGTAATTAAACCTGTATTGTTAACAGAAACGATAGTAGCATCTGAGGTTGTCCATGAAACAGTAGGGGTTTCAACTTCTCGTAAACTGTTTGTGAAAGTTGTAGTATATTGATGTGTGTTATTAATAATAATTTCTTCAATAACATTATCTATTAAAACTCGTTCCTCATCAACAATTACTTCAATTGTTTCTTTTTGTGTAATTACCTTATTTTCCTCATCCGTAATTGTTACTGTGGCAGTAATTGTAGCTGTTCCTATATTTAAAGCAGTAATTATACCTGTACTAGAAACGGAAATTATATTATCAGCATCACTCTCCCATGTAATTTCAGGAGTTAATACCTTTCCAATATTATTGGTGTATTTAGTTTTGTACTCGTGTGTGTTTTTAATAGTAAGTTCTGTGATAGAGTTATTAAAAGTTAATTCTTCAGGTTGTCGATCATTAATAATATCGTCTTGAACACAACTTAACAATAAGGAGGTTATGAAAAAAAGAGTAAATAATTGTTTCATGTTTTCTTGATGAGTTTTTAATTTTTAAATAAGTCGATAGAACTAGAGGAGGTTTACAAAAAAGTTAAAATAAAAAGCTCAAAGTATATACTTTGAGCTTTCTTGTTTTTAAATATGATCTATTAACGGTGAGTTAATAAAATGAGATGTAAATATTTATTGAAGTTAATTTTTAATAATTCTAAACGTTTTTATTTTATTATCAGCATATACTTTAATTAAATAATTTCCAGTTGAAAGTTCTGATAAATCAAGGTCGTTAATATATAATTCTTGATTTAATTTTTTTCTAATTATTTTTTGACCAAGTAAATTATAAACTTCAATTTTAGTTATTACTTCACTAGATTTAATAGTTAATCTATTATTAACTGGGTTTGGATAAAAACTGAAACCTTTAATGTTTTCAATATTTTCAGTGCTTAAAGAAGCTTCTTCACCTACTTTAATATCGTCAATTAGAATATTATTATCAGAAGAATTGCTAGAGTTGTTTTTATTTACAATAAATTCTACTTGAATATTATTATCATTCATAGTATAATCATTAATGTTAAAGTTAAATACTTGCCAGTCATTTTCTGTTTTCCCTTGTAGTTCTATTAAAACAAAAGAATTTCCTGAGCTATCATTTAATTTTACAGTTAAATTATTATACTCATCATCAACTGAATTCTGACTAAATACAGCAAATTGTAATCTAGGAGAATTCAAACTTGAGATATCTATAAAACCAGTTTTTAAACTGCTAGGTATGTTTGAATCATTAGAAGCAGAACTATTTACCCAAGCGTAGTTAGAGTTACCATTAGAACTATGATCTGGAATTGAATTAGAATTATAAATAGCATTTGTGTCATAATTCCAATTTTGAGTGTTATCGTGAATCCAACAATCTGGTGTAGTAGATGAAACGAATTTTTCATGGAAAGGAGCAAGAATAGCATTACAACTCGTTTGAAAAGAAAAAGGACCAGCCCATTCACTATCATCAGAATTGTTATTACCACAGTTAGCTCTAATATAATATTGATATAAAGTTGAAGCTTCTAAATTAGTTACGACATAATTATTTGTAGAAGCATTTATTTTAGTTCCATTATTTTGTGTAAAACCATCAATACCGTATTCAATCTCCCAATTTTGTTCACTACCACCAGCATTCCAAGTTATAGTAGCTTCATTTTGGGTAATGTTTTGTGCAGAAATATCAGTAGGAACAAAGCAAGTAATGTCTGCAGTTGCAAAAGAAAATGGACCAATCCATTTACTATCATCCGTTGTAGTAGAAGTACCACAATTTGCTCTAATATAATATTGATATAAAGTTGAAACTTCTAGGCTTGTTATTATATAACTATTTGTAGTAACATTTACTTTAGTTCCATTATTTTGTGTAAAGCCATCGGTACCATATTCAATTTCCCAATTTTGTTCACTACCACCAGCATTCCAATTTAAAGTAGCTTCATTTTGAGAAATATTTTGAGCTGAAGCATCTGTAGGAATAGGACATGTATCCTCTGTTTTAAAAGTAAAAGAACCTAACCATTCGCTGTTTCCTTGCTCAGAATTTCCTCCACAATTGGCTCTAATTCCATATTGATAAGTTGTAGAAGGATCTAAATTAGTAAATGTATAATTATTAGTGTCTACTTGGTAAAAATTAACGATAACGTTATCAATAGCAAGTAATACCTCCCAGTTTTGTTCACTATCTCCAGCATCCCAAGTTAGTGTTGCTTCATTTGTAGTAATGTTTTCTACAACAGGGTTAGATGGTACAGCGCAATCATATTCACAGGTAACAGAAGCATCCCAGCCAGAAGATGTGCTAAAATCATTAGAAGTAAAAACAAAAGTTAAGCTACCTTCTTCATTTGTAGGGGCTATTGTACCTGGATTATCAACACCATTATAAGTTCCTATTAAAGGAGCATTAATATCTGATCCATCATAAATAGATAAAAAGTCGCAACAGTTTTCTAAATCGAAAGAATTAAATGTTACACGAATTCTATCAGCACCTTCAGTAGGAAGTATTGTTTCTGTATAATTTTCATTATCACTATAGTTGTTGTTTTCTCCTCCAGAATCATAAAAACGATCTCCATTACAATAATTAGATTTTGTAGTAAAAGTAGTTTTAATAGAAGAACTAACCTCATTATTACAATTAGCTTTTACATATACATCATACGTAGTTTGAGAATTTAAATTGTCTAAAAGTAATGGACGTTCAGTAGTTTCTATTTCTGTACCGTTTCCTAGAGAGAACCCTGTTTTACCATATTCTATAATCCAATTTGTTTCAGAACCTCCAGCATCCCAATTTATAGAGGCATTATCAATAGATATTTCTTCCACAATTAAGTTTGTAGGATTTAAACAAGTAGTACTATTACAAATAACAGTAGCGTCCCAGCCAGAGCCTGTAACAGAGCTATCAGAAGTAAATCTAAAAGTTAAAGCGCCAGAAGAATCAGTAGAAGTTATAGTACCAGGGCTATTACCATTATAGAATCCTATTAAAGGAGCATTAATGTCTATACCATCGTAAATATATAAACGATCACAACAACTTTCTAACTGAAAACTATTGAATTCAACTGTAACAACACTATTTGTGTTTTTAGGATAGATGGTAGTAGTATAATTCTCTTGATTTGAATATGATCCATTTGGTCCACCTGTATCGTAAAAATGATCTCCATTACAATAATCAGGTGTTGTTTTTCTCGTGAAAGGACCTATCCATTCAGAATTATTACCATTAGAGCATTCAGTTCTAATATAAAAATCATAAGTTGTATCAGAAGCTAAGTTAGTAACAGCATATGTGTTTTCATTCGTGTTGTTTTGTGTTCCTGAACCTAATAAGAAACCTTGAGAACCATATTCTATTGTATATTGTGTCGTTTCAGTATCATTAGAAATCCAGTTAATATTAACCGAACTTTCAGTAATTGAGTCAAAAGTGATTCCTGTTGGTTTAATACAAGTTGGTCTTTCAATTACACTGATATCATCAATAGCTATATGATCGTTATAGTTACTATTTGAACTAGCTCTAAATCGTATTTGAATTTCTCCAGTATAAGCTGATAAATCAATAAAATGTTCTCTCCATGAATCATTGTTAGACTCTTGTTGTTGTCCGGTTAGAACAAATATACCTTCATTCCAAGTTCCATTATTAAAAATATCTACTTTTAAACTACCAATATTTTCTCCATACATAAAAGTAAAAAAGTTTAAAGAAGGTATGTTTAAAGAGGATATATCTATTATAGGAGATAATAAATTAGCTTCATTTGAAACAATACTATTATTTGATTCGGCACTGAAATATTTATTTCTAGAATTAGTTTGATTAGGTCCTGTGGTGTTACTTTGTCTAGAATTTTGAGTGGCCCAATAATAATTATCTTGAAGAATTTGAGGATTACCGCTCCAACAATCAGCAATTACCGAATTCGTGTTTTGATTTTCTACATCATAATACCAAGGAGCAATAAAAGAACTACATAGTGTATTTATTTTTATAGGCCCAATAGCAGCACTATCGTCTTCTCCTGGATTATTACCACAGGTAGAGGTAATATAGATGTCTATTTCAGAATTAGAAGGTAAATTTTCTAAGATGTAATTGTTAGAGTTAGCAATAATAGAAGTACCAGAACCAATAGTGAAACCAGAAGTACCATATTCTATAATCCAAGAAGTTCCATTACCATTGGCTGTCCAAGATAAATCAACAGAAGTATCAGTAATATTAGTATAGGTTAAATTCGATGGTTTAATGCAGTTAGGTAAGTCATAAATATTAATATCATCGATAGCTATTTCATTATTATTGTTGCCATTAGAAATAGCTCTAAAACGGACTTGAATTTGACCAGTATAGGTTGATAAATCAATAAAATGTTCTTCCCAAAAATCAGTACTAGACTCTTGTTGTTGACCATCGATAACAAAAATATCCTCATTCCATGTGCCATTATAAAAAAGATCTACTTTTAAACTACCAATATTTTCGCCATACATAAATGAATGAAAGTTAAGAGTAGGGGTAGTTAAAGAAGAAATATCAATTATTGGAGAAAGTAAAATAGCTTCATCGTTAGTAGCACTTCCATAGTTTGTAGTAGAGAAATAACTATTTCCTGAGTTAGCTTTATAAGGACCGGTAGTATATGGGTAAAGTCTTGAATTTTTTACGATCCAAAAATAATTAGTTAAAGATCTATCAGTTTCTTCACTCCAACAATTTTGAATTGTTGTATTTGCAATTTGATCTTCTACATTAAAAGTATATGGAGCAGTAAAAATATCACAAGGAGTTTTAATTTTTAAAGGTCCAATAGTGTCACTATCATTTTCTCCAGGATTATTTCCGCAAGTTGATTTTATATAAATATCTACTTGTGAGTTTGAAGGTAAGTTTTCTAAAGTATAATTATTGTTATTAGCAATAACTGAGTTACCTGTGCCAGGAATAAATCCAGGATTACCATATTCAACAATCCAAGAAGTACCAACACCATTTGCAGTCCAAGATAAATCAACAGAAGTTGCAGTTACATTGGTGTATTCTAAATTAGAAGGTTTAATACAACTAGGTAAATTGTAGACATTGATATCATCAATAGCAACTTCGTTATTATAATTCCCGTTAGAAATACTTCTAAATCGTACTTGAATTTGATTTGTATATGCTGATAAATCAATAAAATGTTCTTCCCAGAAATCAACACTTGATTCTTGTTGTTGACCATTGATAACAAAAACATCACTATTCCAAATTCCATTATTAAAGATATCTACATGAAGACTCACAATATCTTCGCCATACATAAAAGAGTGGAAATTTAAAGTAGGTGTTGTTAAAGACGAGATATCAATTACAGGAGATAATAGATTAGCTTCATCATTAAGAGTACTTCCGTTATCTCCAACACTAAAATAATTATTACCTGTATTTGCTTTATTTGGCCCCGTATTGCCTTGATAAAAACTTGATTGTTTTGCTAACCAGTAATAATTAGCTTGATGGGGTTCAGGATTTCCACTCCAGCAATTTTCAATAATAGTATTGGTATTTTGATCTTCTACATTAAAACTATAAGGTGCCGTAAATACACCACAAAGCGTTTTAATTTTAAAAGGACCAATATTATCACTGTCATCTTCACCAGGATTGCTTCCACAGGTTGATTTTACATAAATTTCCAGTTCAGAATTAGAAGGTAAATTTTCTAATGTATAATTATTTGTATTTGCAGTTACAGAGGTTCCTTCTCCAGGAATAAAACCAGAATCACCGTACTCTACAATCCATGAAGTGCCATTGCCATTAGCTGTCCAAGATAAATCAACAGAAGTAGCAGTAACGTTTGTGTATTCTAAATTAGATGGTTTAATACAATTAGGTAAGTTATATATATTAATATCATCAATAGCAATTTCATTATTATAACTACCATTAGTAATACCTCTAAAACGTACTTGAATTTGATCTGTATAAGCAGATAAATCAATAAAATGTTCTTCCCAAAAATCGTTGCTTGATTCTTGTTGTTGTCCATTTAAAACAAAGACATCCTCAGTCCAAGTACCATTATTAAAAATGTCAACATGTAAACTACTAATATATTCACCATACATAAATGAGTGAAAATTAAGAGTTGGTGTAGATAAAGAAGAAATATCGATTATCGGAGATATTAACTTAGCTTCATCATTAGCAGAACTTCCATAGTTTCTAGTACTAAAATAATGATTACCAGTGTAAGCTTTATAAGGCCCAGTACTGTTTTCGTAAAGTCTTGATTGTTTTGCTTCCCAAAAATAACTTGTTTGAAATACTTCTGGTTCTCCACTCCAACAATTTTCTATTAAAGAATTAGTATTTTGATCTTCTACATTAAAACTATACGGAGTAGAAAAAACATCACAAGGAGTTGTAATTTTTATAGGTCCAACATTATCACTGTCATCATCTCCAGGATTATTGCCACAAGTTGATTTTATATAAATTTCTATTTCAGAATTAGCAGGTAAATTTTCTAATGTGAAATTATTAGTATTAGTAATTACAGATGTTCCTGTACCAGGACTAAAATTAGGGGTTCCATATTCAACAATCCAAGAAGTACCATTACCATTCGCAGTCCAAGATAAATCAACAGTTGTAGCTGTAACATTTGTATATTCGAAATCAGACGGTTTAATACAATTAGGTAAGTTGTATACATTAATATCATCAATAGCTATTTCATTATTGTAATTACCATTTGAAATACCTCTAAACCGAATTTGAATCTGATCTGTATAGGTTGATAAATCAATAAAATGTTCTTTCCAAAAATCGGTAATCGTTTCTTGTTGTTGCCCATTTAAAACAAAAATATCTTCAGTCCAAGCGCCATTATTAAAAATATCAACGTGTAAACTTCCAATAAATTCACCATACATAAATGAATGAAAATTAAGAGTAGGTGTCGTTAATGAAGAAATATCAATTAATGGAGATACTAGAAGAGCTTCATCATTAGTAGAACTTCCATAGTCTCTAGTTCTAAAATAATGGTTGCCTGTATTTGCTTTGTAAGGCCCCGTTGTATTGTGTTGATTAGATTCAGAATATTTCGCTTCCCAAAAATAATCGCCATTATAAACTTGAGGTTCCCCATTCCAGCAGTGTTCAATGGTAGTATTCGTATTTTGATCTTCAACGTTGAAGGTGTACGGAGCGGTATATATTCCGCAAAGAGGCGTTGTTATGGTTAATGGTTGTGATGTAAAACTATTATCTTCTTCAGCATCAGTTCCACATATCGCAGTAATATAAAAATCATAGGTTGTTGCTGTTGTAAGAGAGTTTGTTGTTGTAGGATTTGTGGTAGTAAGTATTTTATTACCATTACCTTTTGCAAAACCTGTAATACCATATTCGATTTCCCATTGGTTTTCAGTTCCATTAGTAACCCAAGATAAATCTACTGAATTACCCAGTAAATTAGAATAAGAAAATTCTGTAGGTTCTGGACAAGTTACAGAAATACAATTCACAGTAGCTGTCCAACCATCTCTTGTTTCAATGTTATCAGAAGTAAATACAAAGGTAATTCCTTGTCCAAATTTAGAACGAATAGTTCCTGGAGAGTTGGTCCCTGTATAAGAACCAATTAAAGGAGCATTTATGTCATTACCATCATAAATAGTTAAATAATCATAACCATTTTCTACATGAAAAGATTCAAAATTAATTTCAACAATATCTCCATTAGTAGGAGTAATTAAAGTTTGTTTATTTTCATTATTAGAGTAAATACCATTTTCTCCTCCTGAGTCATAAAATTTATCACCATTACAAAAGTTTGCTAATGTATCAAAACTATATGGGCCAACCCATTCACTATAGTTTGAATTAGAACAATGAGATCTAACATAAACATCATATCTTGTATCTGAATTTAAATTATTTAAAAGGAAAGGTTTTGTTGTTGTTAAGGAACCAACTCCCAAAGGCATTGCTCCAGATGTAACTACTTCAACTTCCCAATTAGTAGAATTACTTGTATCTATCCATGAAATATCTGCGGAATTGAGTGTGATATTGGTTGCTACAATATCTATAGGGGTAAAACATTTTGTAGTAAATAAAAAAGTATTGGAATAATCACTTTCACCACATAAGTTATCTCCTTTTACTCTCCAATAATAAGTAGTGTTAAAATCTAAATTAGTACTTATTATATGTGAATTTATTAAAGAAGTTGTAGACTCAAGAATAGTATTGAAACTTGAATCTGAAGCCAATTCTAACGTGTAATTACTAATGTTTTCATCTAAATTCCATTCTAAAGTAATATTTGTATTATCAATCTCAGAACTATTATTTTCAGGTAAAGAAAGAGTTGGAGGAACAATTTCAGTTCCATATAAATTAAAAGATAATAAAGATTTTCTTTCAATAACTTCTGATGTTCCAGTTACATTAAATTGTATTTCTCCAAAATCAGTATCACTGGTATTAGTAATAGTTAACTTTACTGGAGTATTATTGTCGATTGCATTAGTGGGTTCGAAACTAGCAGCTAAATTATTAGGTAAATTTTCTACACTGAAAATAGTTTCTTCATTAAAGTCTAAAAAAGTTTTATAAATGAAATTATATTCAATATTATTTGGTTTACATATATTTTGATTTGTTTCTGAAAAAATCATAGCAAATTCAGATACTTGAATTGTGATATTAGCAGTATTTATAGCATAAAAAATATTATCTATAGGTTTAATCATAATTCTACCTTCTGTAGTACTTTGGGGTATTTCTGGTACAATTATGGTTGCAGATCCTGAATTAGATATGTTTGAAGATATTGTATGTGGGTATGTGTAACCTCCATCTAGAGATAGGAGAATTTCTACGTTAGTAGCATTAATAGGAGATTTGTTGGTACCAGCTACATTCCAAGTAATAGTTTTAATGTCTCCAACATTCCATGTTTCATTATTTTTTTGAGAAGTAACAGAAAATGCGCCACCATTGTCAACAACAGTGACAGTCATTAAGTCAGAGGCAGTTTTTGGGCCTATAGGAGCATTATCTCTTACAGTTAAAGCAAAATCCATCGTTCTTGCTACCGAAGGAAGAACTTCCCATGTAGGTGTTAAGTTACCGTTAATAACATCTTCTAATTGAGGGAAATATCTTGTTGAAGTACTCACAGGTAATTTTGATCTAAATAAAGGACCCTGATGCCAAGTAGATTCAGGAGTACTAGCTGATGGTACATTTTCAGGATCATTTTGTTCCCAACAGTAAGTTAGTAATGTATTATTATCTGTATCATCTGCAGTTCCTGTTAAAATAAAAGGAGTACTTATTGGTATTGAGTAATCTTGTCCAGCATCAACAGTTGGATCATTATTTCCTGTAGGAATTAATTCTGCACAAGAACTTCCATTACGAGTCCATTCAATTACATCTCTAATATCAACATAATTAAAATAATCATCAGGGTTTTCTTGAGTATTAGGAGAGCATATACCAGCATAGCCCATAATAGAACTACCGCTACCAGGTTCTACTTCACTATTATTACCACTACGGCAATTAGGACTACTTTGTACATGGTAACCACCAAATTGATGCCCGAATTCATGACTAGCAAGCATATTAAAATCATCAGAACTAGGATCTGTATGAGCAGAAAAAGCGCTTCCTTTTTCACCTTCAGTACAAACACAAGCAATACACCCAGCATTACCATATATTCTATTTGAATGAATGAATACATGACCTACATCATAATTTTCGGTTCCAATAATATTGTCTAAGGTAGTTTGTAATTCTTGGTTATAATTTCCTGCATTAAAAGGATCTGTATTTGCATCTAAAAAGATTAATTGATCATTGGAAGAAATCAGTTCCATAGTTACTCCAAAATCTCTTTCGAAAATACCGTTTATTCTAGTTAAAGAATTATTTATAGCAGCTAAAACGGTTCCCTTTTTTTCTTCGTCATTGGTTTCAGATCCGGTTAAGAAAAAATTAGAATACTCTCCAGTAGCAGCTATAGCTACTCTATACTTTCTTAAGTAACCATCATTAACAGAATTTAATTGTCTGCTCTTAGATTGAAATACTTTTTTTATTTGTTCTATTGTTTTACATTCAAAATCAGAGTTAGTATCTATGTCAGCTCTGTTGTAAAAAAGATAATCATTTGTTTCTTTATTGGTAGGTTTGATAAGTAAAGTACCGCTATTACTAAAAATAGAAGCATGCAAACCGGTATATTTATCATAACTTAATCTAGCTGTTTTACTTGAGGCAATACTCTTGGCTATGTAAGATTTAATAGATGGAAATTTCTGATTTAATTTTGCGTTAAAATTGGAGGTTTCGAAAATTTCAAAAACTTCAAAATTATTTTCATCTACAGGTAAGGAAATTTTTTGATTAGAAGTTTTAATATCATTTCTTCCTGGAGCATTTTTAACAATAGATAAAAAATATTCTTTGTTAAGTTTTAAAGATTTTGAATTATTAAGACCATTATAGTATTTTTTGAGAGACAAATTATTTGTCTTTTGTTCCCATATTTGTTGTGCGTGATTATTAAAAATAGAGATACACAAGAAAATAAAAAAAAGTAATTTTTTTTCCATAGCTTTTAGTTTTTTTGCAAAAATAGAAAAAAGCTCTGGTTACCAGAGCTTTTTTTATAAAAATATGGAAATATATTTTAAGCCAGCATAGTAACTGGATTTTCTATATACGTTTTTAATGTTTGTAAAAACTGAGCTCCAACCGCTCCATCAACAGTTCTATGATCACAAGCTAATGTTAATTTCATAGTGTTTCCAACAACGATTTCACCATTTTTTACAACAGGTTTTTCAACAATTGCACCTACAGATAAAATAGCAGAGTTTGGTTGATTTATAATAGAAGTAAAACTTTCTATACCAAACATTCCTAAGTTAGATACTGTAAAAGTACTTCCTTGCATTTCATTTGGTTTAATTTTTTTACTCCTAGCTTTTCCTGCTAAATCTCTAACAGAAGCTCCAATTTGAGTTAAACTTAAAGCATCACTATGTTTTACTACAGGAACTACCAAACCTTCATCTACAGCAACAGCAACACCAATGTGTATATGACTATGATATTTAGTAGTATCACTTGTCCAAGTAGTATTTACTCTTGGGTGCTTTTTTAAAGCCATAGCACAAGCTTTAACTACCATATCGTTAAATGAAACTTTAACATCTGGAATCGCATTGATTGTTTTACGAGATGCCATAGCATTATCCATATCTACTTCAATATTTAGGTAGAAATGCGGAGCATTAAATTTAGAATTCCCTAAGCTTTTCGCTATTGCTTTTCGCATTTGAGAATTTTTAACATCTTCTGTGTTTTCTTCACCAGCAGCACTAAAATTAGTAACTGCTAACGGAGTAGGAGATGAAGCTGTAGGAATTGGAGTTATTATATTAGTAGTAGGGGTATAATTTTCTACATCCTTTTTAATAATACGACCGTTTTCTCCAGAACCTTTAATTTCAGCTAAATTAATACCCTTGTCTTTTGCTATTTTTTTAGCAAGAGGAGAAGCAAAAATTCTACCACCAGTATTGTTAATAGTTGGTTGTTCTATTTTTTCTGTAGCAGTTGCTTTATTAGCTTCAGTAGGTTTTTTCTCTTCTTTTTTGTTTTCACTGGGAGTGGCAGTAGCTACATCACCATTTTTATGAGCTTCAATAATAGAAGAAACATCTGTTCCTTTTTTTCCTATAATAGCTAATAAAGTATCTACAGGAGCACCATCACCTTCATTAACACCTATGTGAAGTAAAGTACCTTCGTAAAAAGATTCAAATTCCATAGTTGCTTTGTCAGTTTCAATTTCAGCTAAAATATCACCTTCTTCTATTTTATCACCTACATTTTTTAACCAAGAAGCTACCATACCTTCTTCCATGGTATCGCTTAAGCGAGGCATGTTTATTACTTGTATTCCATCAGAAATAGAAACAGAAGTTGGTTCAACTTCAGATTCCTTTTCTTTTACTGGTTTTGTTTCTTCTTTTTTAGGAGTTTCATTTCCTCCTTTTAGTAAGGTCGAAAAATCTTCACCTTCCTCACCTATAATAGCTAATAAAGTATCTACAGGAGCACCTTCACCTTCTTGAACTCCTACGTGTAATAAAGTTCCTTCATGAAAAGATTCAAACTCCATAGTAGCTTTATCAGTTTCAATTTCGGCTAAAATATCACCTTCTTCTATTTTATCACCAACTTTTTTTAACCAAGAAGCTACCACTCCTTCTTCCATTGTATCGCTTAAGCGAGGCATATTAATTACTGTTGCCATGTGTACCTTATTTAGTTGGTTATTATTTTATAAAAGGATAATCTTCTTGTTCGTAAACAATATCATGTAATAAACTTACATCTGGATATGGAGATTCTTCTGCAAACTTCTCACATTCTTTCACTAAGTCTTTTACTTCTTTGTTAATAGTTTCAATTTCATCATCAGTTGCATATTTCTTATCTTTAACAATATCTAAAACCTGTGTAATAGGATCTATTTTTTTATACTCTTCTACCTCGTCTTTTGTTCTGTAGTGCTGAGCATCTGACATAGAATGGCCTCTATAACGATATGTTTTCATTTCTAAGAAAGTTGGTCCGTCTCCTCTACGAGCACGTTCAATAGCTTCATCTACAGCTTCTGCAACCTTTACAGGGTTCATTCCATCTACTGGTCCACAAGGCATTTCATACCCTAAACCAAGTTTCCAAATATCTTCATGATTGGCTGTTCTTTCAACAGAAGTACCCATTGCATACCCATTATTTTCACAAATAAAAACAACTGGTAATTTCCAGTTCATAGCCATGTTAAAAGTTTCATGAAGAGAGCCTTGCCTTGCAGCACCATCACCAAAACAACATAAAGTTACTGCTTTTCTATCATGGTATTTATCTCCAAAAGCAAGACCTGCACCTAAAGGAATTTGTCCACCAACAATACCATGACCACCGTAAAATCTAAATTCTTTTGAGAAAATATGCATAGATCCACCTAAACCTTGAGAGGTTCCTGTAGCTTTACCATATAATTCAGCCATTACTTTTTTAGGGTCTACTCCCATACCAATAGGCTGTACATGGTTACGATAAGCGGTAATCATCTTATCTTTAGTTAAATCCATAGCATGTAGAGAACCTGCTAAAACGGCTTCTTGACCATTATATAAGTGTAAAAAACCTCTTACCTTTTGTTGTATATAAACTGCGGCAAGTTTGTTTTCAAACTTTCTCCAAAAAAGCATATCCTTATACCAATTGATGTAGGTTTCCTTCGTTATTTTTTTCATTCTAAATTTGTTGTTTGTTTCTTGTTGCTTGTTTAAAATGCAACAACAAAAATAACAGTTTTTTATAGAATAAAAAACTGTTATTTTTAAGTATTTATCTTAAACGTTTTCGTGAAATTATTGTTTTAGTCTAATAATATGGGCAATAACTTTAGCTCCTTTTGCTAGACTCCATAAATCTGAAACAACAATTTCATTATAATCATCGTATATAGTAAAAGCACCAGTGTTAGGTCTTAACTTTCCTTCATGTATAGCAAGTATTTCTATTTTGTTAAAACCATGATTAATAGGTATTTTAAAAAAATCTAAATCTTTTTTTAAGGTATAGTTTTCAACTATAGGTTTACCATTTTTATATATTGATATAATATCGCCATCTATTTGACCATAGTCAAAAGCTCTAATATTAATGTGTTTTGATTTTGTGGTAAAGCTTCCAATATCTTTATCTATCATTGGAATTTCAAAGTTGAATTTTTCTGCTTTTTTTTGTAAAGTTATTTTTCTAAGTAATGCAGGAGTAATAATCCCTTTATTTTTTAAATCTTCTTCAGCGTTCTTTTTTCTTCTTTTCTTTTCTAATTCTTTATTAGCAGTTTTAAATCCATTATTATTACCAAAGCCTAATGTTTTTGGTTTTTTTATTTCTCTAGCAGGAGCAGCTATAGTACCTATAGAAGTACCTTTTACAGACCCACCAGATGATTTATCTACCTGAGCTGATATATGATTACAATTAATTGCAGTTACAATTACTAAGAATTTAAAAATGTATTGTTTCATCATAAAGGAATTGTAGCAAAGATAATGCCGTTTGAGCTTTTTTGTCGATCTAAAATGTTAATTCTTACTTAATAGGAAAGTTAAAATAAGTTTTAGGAAAGGGTTCGTTTCGTAATGTAAAATGCCACCATTCATTAGAATAGTATTTAAAACCATTTAAAATCATTATTTTTTTAAGAAATAATCTATTTGCTTTTTGTTTTTTAGTGATTTTAGGATAACTAGTGTGAGATATTTTTCCAAAAAAATCATAAGGACTCCCCATATCCAATTCTTTCCCAGTTTTCTTATTAATAATTGTTAAATCAACAGAACTACCTCTTGAGTGTCCTGATCTTGAAGCAATATAACCTAGCTTAAAAAGGTTCTTTTTATTTAATTTAGGGTAGTATTGTTTTTTTGTTATGGTATCATTTGGTGTTTTAGCCCATTTTACAAAATGATTTACTGCACTTTGTGGCCTGTAGGCATCAAAAATTTTTAAACCGAGCCCTTTTTTTAATAGTTTTTCTTGTATTTTTTTTAATGCTTTTACAGTTTTTGTAGAAGTAATTAATACAGGTTCTTCATAGCCTTTTACAGATACACCCATAAAATTATTTGTATAACAATATCGTAATTCTTGTTGAATTGAAGGAATAATATCGTTTACATATGAGAATCCTTTAGGTAGTTTTTGAGAAAACCCAAATAAAATATTAAATAATAATAGTACTGAAAGTGTCCATTTCATGTTTGTAAAAATAAGGAAATGAAATAAAAAGCCAAAGCTCTTTTGAGCTTTGGCAAAGTAAACCAAGTATTAGTTTTAGAGCTAGCTAACTAAAAAACCAATCTTTTAATGAAGACTAACAACTCTCGTTATAGTCCATTTATTATTTTCTTTTTTCCATATTGTAATAAATCTACCAGGATTAGATTTTGCATTAGGTTCTAATTTATTGTGAAATTTATGATACCCCATTTGTATGGCTCCATAATTAGGGATAGCGTAAACTTCAATACTTCCCTTTATTAAATGCCTAGTTACTTTATTGCAAATATTTTTTTTAAGAGAACTTAAAATTTCTTCTTTAGAAGTAGATAACCCTCCTTTATCATGAAAAAATTCTAAATCGTTATTTAAAATAGAAGCTTGGGTTTTTATATCACATGTATTATAAGCATTAAAAAAGAGACTATCCATCTTTACTATTTCTTTATGTAGTTTTATGTTTTTAGCTTTATATAAAGGAATTTCATTTATTTGAGCTGAACTAAAAAAAGAAGTAAGTAATGACCATAGTAATATTAATAGTTTTAATAAAAAATTACCTTTAAAGAAGAAGTCAAATAGTTGTTTCATAGTAGTTAGTTTTAAAAGTTAAGTGATTCTGAATAAATTTTTATTAGTTTTTTAATAATGGTAAGAGATAGTTGTTAATTACTTCCCCAAATTTTAAATGCTAATTTTTCATTATCTTCATTATAAAGTCTTCTAAAGCCTATAGGTAAATTATTTAAAGTATTGTTTGTAATATTAATAATACCGTTGTACCCATCGTTGCAATCTATATTGAGCTTAATTTTTTTTATAGTTCCTTCTTGATTGTATTTTGAGGTTATAATTTTAATATCAATGTTTTGTTTGCTTTTAAACCATCTTATTAATTTATTTAATTCGTTTTTAGTAGTTTGTTTACTAATATGAAATTCAGCTTTGTAATCATTTATAGTACTGTCAAATAAAAATGAAATATCATTATCATTGTCATCATTTTGATCATCATCATCATTATTATTATTATTATTATTATCGTTGCTATCAAAGTTATTATTGTTTGTTTCATTACAATCTAAACAATCAAACCCTTTAGAAGTCATCTTAAATAAGTGGTTTCCCATATTTCTGTCATAGATGTTTTCAGTGTTTTCAATGTGATATAGAAAGTTTTTTGATGAGTTTTCAAAATATATTTCAGTACCTTTTGGAATATAAATAGTAATGTATACTTCTTCGTCTTTCCACATGTTTTGAATATCACTTAAGAAATAGGCGTCAAAAACAATTTTATTATCTAAAACATTAAATTTATAATCTATTTTATCTGCATTAGAAATAGCAGACTTTCTTTTTCTTCCTTCTGATTCTTTTTTTATTTCTAAATATGATTCTTGAGAGTCACTCTTCTTTATGTTTATTTTTACATTATTAGAATATTTTGCTTTTGAGTCATCAATATAAACTTCTTTAGCATTATTTCTTCTTTCTAAATTGTGTAAATAGTATATGTTATCATTATTCTTAACAGCAATTTTAAAAGGTTTTGTGTTGTTAACTTGAATTGTTTTTTTACTTAATTTAATACCATTTTGGGCTTTAGAGGTTGCAAATTCGATACCAGCAAAACAAATAAAGAAAATAGAAACTAACCATACACCAAATAAAGAGAGCGCACTTGCAGTATTTAATCTTTTTATGTTAGGAGACAAAATTCGTAACCCTAGTATAAGCAAAGCTAAAAAAGGAATGCCTACAGCAAAGAAAGCAAAAAGGGAAAGTAACCAATTAGGAAATATAGAATCGTAGAAGAAAATAGGATATTGTATAAAATCACCATCAAAGCCTAAAATTTCTATGCTACCCATTGAAAATAACGCAACAATAAATCCAATTAAAGCAATACCAGCAGCAAATATTAAAATGGCTCCCATAAATTTACCAAACACCTTAAATAAGGCAGATAAAATTTTACCAATAGTATCTATAAAGTCTTGAAAACCTGATTTTGTTTGATTACGTAATTTTTCATAATCTGCACTAGATATTTTATCTGATAACTCATTGGCACCATCTTTTAATTTTGTGGATAAGAATTCAAACTCGTTACGAATTTTTTTTTCAATGTTATCAATGTTTACCGGTTCTCCTTCCATTTGTAATTTTTCGGAAGTGGTTTTAGCCTCAGGCAGTAATACCCACAAAAGGATGTATACTATAGGAGAAATACCTAAACCAAAAGTAAGAACGATAAAAGCTAAACGAACCCAGATTACATCAATGCTTGCATAATGGCTTATACCTGAGGCAACACCACCTATAAATTTATCATCGCTATCTCTAAATAATTTTTTGCTAGTGTTTCTTCTCTTCGAATAATTATAATCGTTACTATATGATGACTCTTCTTCTGTTTCAGAATAATCTTCAGGTTGCCCCATAATAACAATTATATCATCAATATCACTCTCATTTACAACTTGTCGTGCATCGGTTATTTTTTCAGATAATAATTCACTAATCCTAGCTTCAATATCAGCTATGATTTCGTTTTTTCCTTGGGGATCATCACTTAAAGAACGAGCGATAGCATCTAAATATCGCCTTAATTTTTTATAGGCATTTTCATCTATGTGAAAGAAGAAACCTCCTAAGTTTATATTAATTGTCTTATTCATTTGATGTCGATTTTATACTTGTTACTTGATTTACTGAGTTTACTAAGCTGTTCCATGTTTTATCTAATTCTTTTAAAAACATAGTTCCGTTTTCTGTTATAACATAATATTTACGTGGTGGCCCAGAAGTTGATTCTTCCCATCTATACGATAATAAACCTGCGTTTTTTAGTCGCGTTAGAAGTGGGTAAATAGTACCTTCTACCACAATCATTTCTGCACTTTTTAATGTTTTTAAAATTTCAGAAGTATACGCATCTCCTTTTTGTAAAATAGAAAGGATGCAATACTCTAAAACTCCTTTTCGCATTTGTGCTTTTGTGTTTTCTATCTTCATTAATGTGGTGTTATTTTATAAATTTTATAATGAAAGGATATTTATAATGCTCTCCATTATTAGCTTTAGTTGAAGCTATTATTATTAAAGCAATTTTAATAATTGAAACTAAACCAACTAAAGAGAAAATTCCTAAGAAATCGAAACCTATTCCATTAAATGTGAAATCATAACTGAAGTTTCCAGAATCTAATCTATGTAGAATATTAAAGATTCTTCTTATGAAAAAAGTAAAAAAAGAAGCGCTCAAAATAAATATATAAAGTGAAAAACTGATGTTAAAATTAACAGCTTCTTTTCCATGTTCATCTAAAAATTGACTCTTTTCTTTTTGTGTTTGCCACAAGATTAAAGGAGTGATAATGCTTCCTAATGGAAATAAATATCCTGCAAAAGAAGATACGTGAATTAAAAAAGCATTGGTGTTTTCGTTGTTGTTTCTCATGATGAATATTAATTATATAATACTATACTATGCAAATATATATATAAAAGAAGGTACTATGCAACACATAGTACTGTTATTTAACATTTTTTAACATATATGAGTAAGAAATAGTGAAATCTTATGTGTTAAAAGGGTTAAATTGCCATTAAATAATCTATATATATGAAATTTACTCCTTCAAAAATTAATTTGTTTTTACTATATAAATTACCTTCTGCTTTTTTAACAGGCATTAGAGTAGAAGAAATGAATGAATATAAATCTGTTATAAAGGTGAAACACAGATGGATTAATCAAAATCCTTTTAAATCTATGTTTTGGGCAGTACAAGGTATGGCTGCAGAATTTTCAACAGGAATACTTATGGTTAGGGCGATAGACAGATCGAAAAAGAGAATATCAATGTTGGTTACTAATATGGATGCCTCTTTTATTAAAAAAGCAACAGGTTTAATAAAATTTGAATGTAATCAAGGGAAATTGATAGATGAAACCATACAGAAAGCTATTGATACTGGAGAAGGACAGGTTGTTGTATTGAGCTCTGAAGGAGTTAGTAAAGAAGGAGTTGTAGTGTCAAAATTTAATTTTGAATGGAGTATTAAAGTAAAATCGTAACAAAATTTAAAAATTGAAGTCTAATCAAATAAATAAAAGATTATGTTTTATCAAAAAGATGCACACGAAATAGATTATCGTATTTATGGTGAAGAAATGCAATTTGTAGAAATTGAACTAGACCCTGAGGAAGGAGTGGTTGCAGAAAGTGGTAGTTTTATGATGATGGACTCAGGTATAAAGATGAATACAATACTTGGAGATGGTTCTAACCAAGAAAAAGGGATTTTAGGAAAGATTTTTTCTGCGGGAAAGAGAATTTTAACAGGAGAAAATTTATTTATGACGGTTTTTACAAACGAAGGAAATGGGAAAAAACAAGTTTCTTTCGCATCTCCTTATCCAGGGAAAATCATCCCAGTAGATTTAACTGAGTTTGGAGGCAAGTTTATTTGTCAGAAAGACGCTTTCTTATGTGCAGCAAAAGGAGTGTCTATTGGTATTGAGTTTTCTAAAAAGTTAGGGAGAGGAATTTTTGGTGGAGAAGGTTTTATAATGCAAAAAATGGAAGGAGATGGTTTAGGCTTTATCCATGCAGGAGGAACCATGGCTAAAAAAGAATTGAAACCAGGAGAGGTTTTAAAAGTAGATACAGGTTGTATTGTAGGTTTTACTCAAGAAGTAGATTATAATATTGAATTTGTCGGAGGAATTAAGAATATAGTTTTTGGAGGAGAAGGATTATTTTTTGCAACATTAAGAGGGCCTGGTACTGTTTTTATTCAATCTCTACCTTTTAGTAGGTTAGCAGGAAGAGTGCTTTCTATGGCTCCAAGTAAAGGAGGAAGTAGAGGAGAAGGAAGTATTTTAGGAGGTATTGGAGATTTGTTAGATGGAGATAATAGATTTTAAAATAAAGAAATAAAATTATAGTTTAAAAATAAAAACAGATCCAAATTTTAAAATTTGGATTTGTTTTTTATATTTAGTTAAAAAACATGTTTTTATGTTTAAATACCTAACTCTTCAAACATGTCTATTAATAGCTGCCCATCACTAGGCCTTGGAGCATTTGGACTTACAATTTTTCCATTAGGATCTATTAATATGAATCTAGGTAATCCTTTTATTAAATAATCTTTAGCGAATTTTGATTTTTCTTTAGAGTTACCAGCAAAAAGTTGAATTCCTCCCATTCCTCTATCGGCAATCATTTTTTTCCATTTCTCTTTGTTGGTTGCTTTATCTACACTAATACCTACAAAATCAATATTTTTTCCATGAAACTGTTGTTCTAGTTTTTGAGAAAAAGGAGTTTCTTTTTTACAAGGCCCACACCAAGTAGCCCATACATCTATGTAAATATAATTTCCTTTTCCTATTAAGTCATCTAATGAAGTAGTACCTCCTTTATAGTTTTCGTAATTTTTAAACTTAGGAGAAATATTACCTTTAGCTGTTGCTTTTAATTTATTAAAAAGGGATGTTATTTTCTTATTATTACTCTCATTCGTTGAGTAATTTATGAAATTTTCATAATAACTTTTTAAATCAGGAGTATCAGTAATTAAATAAGAAGCAGTAGAATATAATAAATGATTTTTAATTAAAGTGTCTTTTACTTTTGAATTAATAACATCTAAATAAGTTAGGTCATAGTTTCCATTTTTATATTTTTCTTTATTGGTAATATCATTTAGTTTTCTTTGAATTAATTCTCTATATGATTTTGAAAAAATATAATCTTCAGATAAATCGTAACTAACTTTTTTAGGAATATTTAAAGGAAAATTTTTAGAAACAACAAACTTATCATCACCATACATGATTCTATGTGAACTCTGGTAATTTTTAATAGCTAAAGCAAATTGATAATGTGTATTTTTAATTTCTTTAGCTAAATATTCAGAAGGAAGATTAGAAGCTTTAGCTAAATCTATAAGTTTAGATTTAAATTCATCCATTTTAGATAAAAAATCGTGTTCATTTAAAGTATACAATTTATTAATATTACCTAAAAGAATACTTTGTTTTTTCTCTCTCTCCCATAAGAAATTATTTATGGCAGTGTTTTTACCTTCAAAATAAGGATCTACAATACGTTTTTTTGCATCAACCATGAGTTTTAAATCATCAATAGACGACAAATAAACTGAAACTCTTCTTCTATTTATTTTTAAAGTATAATGACCTGGGGTTATGTTTCGTAAAGTATCTAAAAAAGTTTTACTTTTTTTATTAAAATCAATTTCTTTTTCAAAATCATAATCATTACTTATTTCAATCTTACGTTTTTTAAAACTGTTTACTTTACCAGAAATAACTAAGTAATCTTTAGCTTTTTCTTCTTTAACATCACTACATGACATTAATAATATAGAAGATAAAGATAATAGAAATAACTTTTTCATGATTATAATTTTTTGAAATGTGTAATTTATATATCTAGAATTAAAAGTATCTCATTTTTTAAACAAATCAAAGCTTTAGAATAAATAACTAAAAAAAGGTGTTAAATTAAAATAATTTAACACCTTTTTTTAGTTATTTGAAAGAGTAAAACTCTATATACCTAATTCATCAAACATTGTGACTAACTCATCTCCTTGACTAGGAAAGGGTGCATTTGCAGTAACAATTTTACCATCAGGATCTATTAAAATAAATCTAGGTAAACCTTTGATTAAGTAATCTTGTGTAAATTGAAAGTCTTCTTGAACTTTACCAGCAAAAAGCTGAAGACCACCCATTTCTCTGTCTTCAATAATTTGCTTCCATTTCTTTTTATTTGCTGGTTTATCAACACTAAGGCTTACAAATTCAATGTTTTTATCATGATATTGTTGCTCTAATCTCTTTAATAATGGAATTTCTTTTTTACAAAAACCACACCATGTAGCCCATACATCTATGTAGATGTATTTTCCTTTACCTATTAAATCATCTAAAGAAGTAGTTCCACCTTTAAAGTTTTCTATATCGTTAAATTTAGGAGAAAGATTACCTTTTGCAGTTAGTTTTAACTTATTGTAAAGAGTTTGTATCTTTTTTCTGTCATTTTCATCAGTAGAAAAAGCCATGTATTTTGCATAATATTCATTTAAGTCATCTGCACGAGTTATTCTTTCATTTACATTAGTATATAATAAATGATTTTTCACTAAAGAGTTATTTACTTTTTCATTAACAGTTTCTAGAAAAGCTAAATCAAAATCACCGTCTTCACCTCTTTTTATATTAGCTGCATCATCTAAACGTCTTTTAATTAAAATTCTGTACCATCTTGAGAAAGTGTAGTCCTCTGGTAAATCAAAACTAATTTTATTAGGAATATCTAAAGGGAAGTTTTTAGAAACTTCAAACTCATCATCACCATAAACAGCTCTGTGAAAGTTTTGATAGTTTTTAATAGCTACAGCGAATTGGTAATGTGTATTTCTTTTTTCTTTAGCTAAATAATCAGCAGGTAAATTTGAAGCATCTGCTAAATCTTCTAAACTAGATTTGAATTCATCCATTTTAGACAAAAATTCATCCTCGTTTAGAGAATATAATTTTCTAACATCACCTAAAAGAATATTCTTTTTCTTTTCTCTTTCTCCTAAAAAAGTATTAATAGCAGCATTTTTTCCTTTAAAAGTAGGGTCTACTGTACGCTTTTTAGCGTCAACCATTAATTCTAAATCTTCTATTGAAGATAAATATATGGGTACAATTCTTCTACCTATTTTTAATGTATAATGGCCAGGTGTTATTTTTCTTAAAGTGTCAAGGAAAGTTTTACTTTTTCTATCAAAACTGATTTTTTCATCGAAATCATAACCATTGGTTATTTCAATTTTACGTTTTCTAAAGTTATCTACTTTACCAGAAATTACTAAATAATCTTTAACTTTTACTTCTTCTTTACCACCACATGATGATAATACTACTAAAGATAAAGCTAACAGAAACAATTTTTTCATGATCCTAATGTTTTACGGGAATGTATAAATTATGTTTTCAATACCGAAAGTAGCTTTTTTTTGAAACACCTCAAAATCTTTGAGTGAAAAATTTGGAAAAAAAGCTTTGTTTGCTGACTTTTGGCAATATTAAGTGTACAATTTCATGTAGACTCAATTATTTAAAAGAATAGAATTATGTCTAAAGTTGTTTTAATAACAGGAGCTTCATCAGGAATAGGAAGGTCGATTGCTACTTATTTACATTCTAAAAGTTATAAAGTATACGGTACAAGTAGAAATCCAGAAAAAATTACAGATGTCCCTTTTGAAATGGTTGCATTAGATGTATTAGAAACGAAAACTATTGAAACAGCAATAACTAAAGTGATAGAAAAAGAAGGGAAAATTGATGTGTTAATCAATAATGCAGGAAGGGGAATTATGGGGGCAATGGAAGATACTCCCATAGAAGAAATGAAAGCAGGATTTAACACTAACTTTTTTGGGCCTATTGAATTAATGAAAAAAATATTACCAGTTATGCGCAAGGAAAAAAAAGGATTAATAATAAATGTAACTTCAATAGCAGGATATTCAGGTTTACCGTTTCGAAGTATCTACTCTTCTAGTAAAGGGGCGCTTGAAATTTTAACGGAGTCTGTTAGTATGGAGGTTAAGAAATTTGGAGTTAATGTTGTTAGTGTTGCTCCTGGTAGTTTTGCTACAAATATAGCTTCTGGAAGATATTATACACCTGTTTTAGAAGATTCAGCTTATAAAGAAGCATATACTAAAAATTTAGGCGTAAGTAATGAGTATGTTGATAAAGGGCTAAAACCTATAGTAATGGCAAAGTCTATTCATAAAATAATAGAAACAAAAAAACCTAAAATGCATTATAAAGTGGGTGCTTTTATGGAGAAGTTTTCTGTTGTTTTAAAAAGAATTTTACCAGATAGAGTATATGAAAAGTTAATTATGAATCATTATAAACTATAGTTTAGCAGTCTCTTTTTCTTTAACAAGTAAATCTAAAATATATTCAACACCATTTTCGTCATTACTTTTGGTCATAAACCGGGCAGTTTTTTTGACTAAAGGATGTGCATTTTTCATAGCATAACTATGATAAGCTGCTTTAAGCATCTCTATGTCATTATTGTAATCTCCAAAAACCAATGTTTGTTCAGGAGTAATATTGTATTTTTTTTGTAAAAGGTTAATGGCATATCCTTTATTAGCATTGTTTTCTGAAATGTCTACCCAATGATTTGCAGAAACTTTTACTTTAAATGATGTTTCTAAATGTTTTAAATGAGGGTATAAATATTTTTCAGAATTTTCTTCATGAAAAAAAGCTATTTTATATATAGGTTCTTTAATTTCATCAATAGTATCTATTAATTGATAATTGGAATAATATTCAGATAATAGGCTTAATAGTTGTTTAGATTTACTATTCGTGTATGCTTTATCTTTTGTACAAAAAACAGGATTAGCATCTGGTATTTTTTTAATTAATGCATCTATGGTTTTTAAATTGGTGTTATTTATAGGAGTTGAAAGAAGAATATCTTCATTTTTAAGAACTAAACCACCGTTTTCAGCTACGATTATAATATCATCTTTAATTTTATGTAACTTATTTAAAATTCCATAGAGAGGTCTACCACTAGCAGCAACAAAAAGAATGTTATGAGATTTCATTTTATTAAATAACTCAAAAAATAAAGAACTTACTTCATGATTTGAGTTTAACAGAGTCCCATCCATATCGGTAACTACTAATTTTACATCAGACAAATTCATATATGTAGTATTTTAAAGAAGTAAAAGTAATAGATAAATGTATAGAAATGATTGTTTAGTTTATTAAGTAATTGCTAATTTTTAAAATAAAACAAAATATGAAAAGTAAAATAAAAAGAAAGATTTTAAATGATTTGTATTTAAACTATTTATGCGTATTATATTATTAATTAAGTTTTTAAATCAAGACTAAAAAAACCGTTTAAAGTTGTAGTTTTGTAAAAAAATAAAACAACCTTTAAATATAAAAATCGATGAAATTTTTCATAGACACTGCAAATTTAGATCAAATTAGAGAAGCTCAAGCTTTGGGTATTTTAGATGGAGTAACTACTAATCCATCTCTAATGGCTAAAGAAGGAATTACAGGGGAAGAAAATATCATAAATCATTACAAAGCAATTTGTGAAATAGTAGAAGGAGATGTTTCTGCAGAAGTAATTTCTACAGATTTTGAAGGAATGATAAAAGAAGGGGAAGCATTGGCAGCTTTAGATTCACAAATAGTGGTAAAATTACCAATGATTGCAGATGGAATAAAAGCATGTAAATATTTTTCTGACAAAGGGATTAAAACGAATGTAACTTTAGTGTTTTCTGTAGGACAAGCTTTATTAGCAGCTAAAGCTGGAGCAACATATGTGTCTCCTTTTATCGGTCGTTTAGATGATATTTCTACAGATGGTTTAAACTTAATTGAAGAAATTCGTTTAATTTATGATAATTATATGTTTGAAACAGAAATCTTAGCAGCTTCTGTTCGTCATACAATGCATATTATAGATTGCGCTAAAATAGGAGCAGATGTAATGACTGGGCCATTAAAAGCGATAGAAGGTTTATTAAAACACCCTTTAACAGATAGTGGTTTAGCTAAGTTTTTAGCAGATTACAAGAAAGGGAATTAAATAAAAAAAGCGTCAAGCTTTTAAAGCCAGAAAACAGTAAGAAATTTCCTTGCTGTTTTCTGGCTTTTTTATGATAAGGTAAATTAGAATTTATTTTTTAACTGAGAGAACTAACGACTTATATAAACTTTGTAACTTTGTTAATTGCAAATTTTTTTAATAAAAGGAAAGGAATGTATCCAAAAAAAGAACTAGCGCAATTAGTTATTTCTGCATGCAAATTTTTTGATGTAAAGACGGTTGTTATTTCGCCAGGATCAAGAAATGCACCATTAACAATAGGGTTTTCTAATTTAGAAGGTGTTGAAGCTTTAAGTGTAGTAGATGAACGTTGTGCAGCATTTTTTGCAATGGGTATTGCTCAGCAAACTCAAAATCCTGTTGTAATAGTTTGTACATCAGGATCTGCATTATTAAATTATTATCCAGCTATTGCGGAAGCTTTTTATAGTAAAATTCCTTTGATAGTTATTTCGGCAGATAGACCAAAACATTTAATAGATATTGGTGATGGACAAACGATTAGACAAGAAAATGTTTTCCAAAATCATATTTTATATTCGGCAAACTTAATAGAAGATGATGGTTTAATTGAAGAAAACTCTAATTTAATAACAACAGCAATACAAACTTCAATAATAAAAAAAGGCCCTGTACACATTAATGTTCCTTTTAATGAGCCTATTTATGAAACTGTAGAAATATTAAAAAATTATCAATTTAAAACCTCAAACTTTGTTGTAAATAAAAAAGAGGAAAATAATGTTGATTATGATCAATTTTCAACAATATGGGATAAAGCAGCAAGGAAACTTATTTTAATAGGTGTAAATTATCCATCAGAAAAATTACAAGAAGTATTAAATTATTATAATGAAGATCCATCTGTTTTAGTATTTACAGAGACTACTTCTAATCTTGAAAATTCGAAATTTATTAATTCAATAGATAATTTAATTTCTAAATTAGATGATGAAGGCTTTAGAAAATTACAACCTGATGTTTTATTAACTTTTGGAGGTATGGTTATTTCTAAAAGAATAAAACAATTTTTAAGAAAATATAAACCAAGACATCACTGGCATATAGATGAATACACGAAAATGGATACTTATTTCTGTTTATCAGAATTTATTCAAAAAAAACCAGTAACTTTTTTAGAAGAATTAAGAAAAAAAATAAAGATAGTTAAAAGTGATTATCAAAATTTTTGGTTATTAGAGAATGAGAAAAGAGTAAATAAACATAAAGAATTTATAGAATCGACAACATATTCTGATTTAAAAGTTTTTGAGAAAATCTTAGAAACTATTCCAGATTTGTTTCAAATACAAGTAAGTAACAGTTCTATTATTAGATATATGCAGTTGTTTAATATAAACCCAACAGCTACTGTGTTTTGTAATAGAGGAACAAGTGGAATTGATGGTAGTACGTCTACAGCAATAGGAGCTGCTTTTTCTACTACTAGGCAAACGGTATTAATTACAGGAGACTTAAGTTTTTTTTATGATAGTAATGCATTATGGAATACCAATATACCAAATAATTTTAGAATTATTTTAGTGAATAATGGAGGTGGAGGAATTTTTAAAATTATTCCAGGTCCAAAAAGCACCAATGCATTATCCTATTTTGAAACATCACATAATTTAACAGCAAAGCATTTAGCAGAGATGTATAATTTTGAATATTGCTTTGCAACTAACGAAATTGAGTTAGAGAAGAATTTAGATGATTTTTATAAAAAATCGAATCAACCAAAGATTTTAGAAATATTTACGCCATCAGATAAAAACAACGTAGTTTTGCAACAATATTTTAAAAGTTTATAATGGATTTAAAAGAAGGCGACGAAGTAGCATTAGTTATAGGGGTTCAAACACCATTAGGGTATACTGTTTTAATAGATGAAACCTATGAAGGTTTGCTTTATGCAAATGAAGTGTTTTCAGATATTGAAGAAGGGTTTCATACCACTGGTTATGTTAAAAAAATTAGAGAGGATGAGAAAATTGATGTTTCATTAAGACGACAAGGTTTTGAAAATGTAATTGATAGTGATGTTGAGAAAATTCTTTTAAAATTAGAAGAAAAAGGTTTTTTATTGTTAACAGATAAAAGCTCTCCAGAATCTATTAAATTTCATTTACAAATGAGTAAAAAGTCTTTTAAAAAGGCCGTTGGAAATTTATATAGACAAAGAAAAATTAAAATTTTAGAAGATAGAATAGAAGTTATAAAAGAGTAAAAATAAACAATGAAAAAAAAAATAGTATTGCTAGTGTTTAAGTTGCTGTGCTTAAATTCTTTTGCCCAAGAACAGGAAATTATTGATTCAGGAAGACCAGGAAATGCAATTAGTGTTTTTACGGTAGGTAAAAATAATTTGCAAATAGAAGCAGGAATAGATTTTTTTAATAAAAATAAATATGCTTCTAGTACATTTTTGCGTTATGGTATTACAGAAGTAATTGAACTAAATGGAGGAGGATTATATAATTTATCTGAAGTTAATGGGATACAGCCTGGTTTGAGTAGTTTTGTAGGTGCAAAATTTCATATTTTTAAAGGAGATACAATGATGCCTTCAACAGCTTTACAAGTCGGGGTTAGTTTTCCAAATGATAATATGCTTGAAGAAGATATTGGGACTAGTGTTCCAAATGATGAAGTTATGGAGAATGTTTTTACTACTTTTTTATTTGTAGTGAATTATGCCTTTAATGAAAGATTAAGTTATACTTTAAATTTTGGAGTGAATTTAGATTTAGAGAAGAGTGAAAGAAATGTAGAAAGAAATGGGGTTGTTGAAAAAGAAGAGTTTACATATTTTGAAGGGGTTTATGCTTTTAATTTACTATACAAAATAGACAATAAGTGGGCGTTTTTTATAGAGCCTTATGGAAGTCTTAATAGGTATATTGCTCCTAAAATTAAATTAAATTTAAATTCAGGACTTTCATATTTGGTAAATAAAGATTTACAATTTGATTTATTTGCAGGACATGGTATAAACAACAATGAATACCTTACTTTAAGTGGAGGAATCTCATGGAGAGTTGATTTTAAATAAAAATATTTTGTAGATATAAATAAAAAAAGCAATGAATTAAAATTCATTGCTTTTTTTATTTAATTAAATGTTGTTTAATTATTTGTTATCCTCATTATCCTCTTCCTCTTCTTCCTCATTTTTTTCTTCTTCTTCAGGTAACTCTTCTTCTAAAGGTTCTTCTTTAGGAGCATTTTTTAAAGAAGCTTCCACACGAATAATATTTTCATAAAAAGCCTCTGTATTAGAATCAGAGAGATCCATTTTACCATATGCTTCTTTGTAATAAAATAAAGCTTGTTCGTAGTTTCTTCCTAATTCATGATATTTTCCAACATAATATTCTCCTAAATGAGAGTCAGGATGTTTAATCATTACAAAATCTCCAAGTACCCTTAAGTAATCACCATCTAATTTATCTATTACAATTCCTTCAATAGCATAAATGTCTTGAAAACGAACATTTAAGTTAGTTCCGTATAAATATTCAATTTCTAAATACTTAGACTCTAAATATTTTATAGCTTCTAAAGGATCCAAGTCTTTAATTTTTTCATCAAATTCTTCTTTAGAAATTCGAGGATATAATCCAAAAATATTAGTAAAAGCATCTGGAAGTGCTTTTACTAAAGCTGTTGGTTTATTAGCTTCACCTTTAAAATCATTAAAGGCAATATGGAGTTTTTCAGTTTTTAAAGATTCCAAACCAGTTTTTAACTGCTCATGTAATTTTTTACGTTCTTCTTTTTCATAAGGATTAGAACTTACATATAAATAAAACTGATTATCTATTTCATCTAATCTTTTTAAATCGAAAGTACTTACTAAACGAAGTGTTTGATCTGTTAATTTAGGTGAAATAGAAACAAAAGAATTAAAAATAGGGCTTTGTTCTTTTAAAAAATGTAGTAAAAAATTACCAGCATCTCTATCTCCAACAATCGTAAAGTAAGGAGAAGTTTTATAATTAGCTTCTAAATAAGGAATTAATTCTTTTTTTATATAATTATAAAATTTCTTTGCATTTGTGGTTAAGTTACCACTCTTTTTAACCGTAGAAACATCTTGGTTAAGACTAGCATCAACATCTAAACCCACAACAATTTGTTTAGGTGTTAAATCTGCATTTGCGTAAATCTTTGAATTACCCACATAAATATCAAATAAATAATCATTATCTAAAACGATTGCAACTGGATATTTACGAATAGTATCGGTTTGATGTTCTTTAGGAATGTAGATTTTAGCAATACGATCTCTACTAAACTCAGAAGAATTAATTTTTTTAGTTAAAATAGTTTGCGAGAATAACGAATAACTAAGGCATATAAAGCTTATTAAAACTAGATTTTTCATTTACTGTAATGTGTTTCTTAATTTTGTAATAAAGATACTAAACTATATTATAGTATTTTTGTTTTTCTTAATAACGATTTTTTTTTCAAATTATGATAAATATAGCATGGAAAACTGTTAAAGAGTACTCAGATATTACCTACAAAAAGTGTAATGGTGTTGCTAGAATAGCTTTTAACAGGCCAAATATAAGAAATGCATTTCGACCTCATACTACAGGTGAATTATTAGATGCATTTAATAATGCTCATGAAGATACTTCAATAGGAGTTGTTTTACTATCTGCAGAAGGTCCTTCTACTAAAGATGGTATTTGGAGTTTTTGTTCTGGAGGAGACCAAAAAGCTAGAGGACATCAAGGATATGTTGGTAAAGATGGATACCACCGTTTAAATATTTTAGAAGTTCAACGATTAATTCGCTTTATGCCTAAAGCTGTTATTGCAGTTGTACCAGGCTGGGCTGTGGGTGGCGGACATAGTTTACATGTAACTTGTGATTTAACTTTAGCAAGTAAAGAACATGCTATTTTTAAGCAAACAGATGCAGATGTAACTTCTTTTGATGGCGGATATGGTTCTGCTTATTTAGCAAAAATGGTTGGGCAGAAAAAAGCTCGTGAAATCTTTTTCTTAGGAAGAAACTATTCAGCACAGGAGGCATATGAAATGGGAATGGTAAATGCAGTGATACCTCACGATGAATTGGAAAGTACAGCGTATGAATGGGCGCAAGAGATTTTAGCAAAATCACCAACTTCTATAAAAATGTTGAAATTTGCAATGAATTTAACAGATGATGGAATGGTAGGGCAACAAGTATTTGCTGGTGAAGCTACTCGATTAGCCTATATGACAGAAGAGGCTAAAGAAGGGCGTGATGCTTTTTTAGAAAAACGTAAGCCAAACTTCGAAAAAAAATGGATACCATAGGGAGTTAGCAGTTAAAATGAACAATAATCAGTGGTTATTTTTCATTTTAACTTGTCTATTGCGCATAGTCAGAATGATCAATGATGATTTTTGTTTTTTGATTTTATCTGCTATTGGTCATTGAGCGTAGTCGAAATGATTACATTCATAATTTACAATTTGTAATTAATTTTTATGAAATCACAAATAATAACATTCCTTATAAAGTGTCCAGATCAAAAAGGAATTTTAGCTAAAGTTACCAATCTATTTTATATTGAAGGATTTAATATTGTTAGTTGTCAACAGTATGTAAATGCGAAAGCAAATAGATATTACATGAGAGTAAGAGTTGATGCTGAAGGAACTTCTATATCGAGAGAAGATTTAGAAAAAAAGTTTTTAGAATTGGCGAAACCTTTGCAATGTGAATGGTCTGTATATTATGAAAGTAAAAGGCAAAACGTAGCTATATTAGTTTCACATACAAGTCATTGTTTGTATGATTTGTTAGAGCGACAAAGAGAAGGAAGTATCGATTGTACTGTTAAAATGATTATAAGTAATCATGATAAGTTACGACCTATAGCCGATATGTTTGGTATTCCATATTATTACTTGCCAGTAACAAAAGAGACAAAGAGAGAACAAGAATTAGAAATAATACAATTGTTAAAAGAACATGATGTGGATTTAGTAGTAATGGCACGTTATATGCAAATTTTATCAGAAAATTTCATTAATCATTATACTAGTCAAATTATAAATATTCATCATTCTTTTTTACCAGCTTTTCAAGGAGCTAATCCATACGGAAGAGCATATGAAAGAGGGGTTAAGTTAATTGGTGCAACTGCTCATTATGCAACATTAGATTTAGATGAAGGGCCAATTATAGAACAAGATGTTGAACGAATAACACATGAAAGTACTCCTAAAACATTAAAGCAGATAGGCGCAGATATAGAGCGATTAGTGTTGGCAAGGGCAGTTAAATGTCATTTACAACATCGAATTATAGTATCTGAAAATAGAGCCATTGTTTTTCCTGAAGCAGGAGAATAGTAGAAGAGAGAAGAGAATTTGAAAAAAGTAATATAAAAAAGAGTAAAAAGCCTTTTATTTTACTATTAAAAAGACAATTTGAACTAACAACTAACAACTAACAACTAACAACTAACAACTAACAACTAACAAATGAAAATAATTTGTATTGGACGCAATTATGCAAAGCATATAGAAGAGTTGGAAAATGAAAAGCCAGAAAGCCCTGTTGTTTTTCTAAAACCAGATTCTGCTATTTTACCTAAAAAAATGCCTTTTTTTATTCCTTCTTTTTCTAACGAAATACATTATGAAGTAGAGGTGTTAGTTAAAATTACTAAAGTAGGAAAGCACATTGCATCTAAGTTTGCTCATAAATATTATGATACAATAGGTTTGGGAATAGATTTTACAGCTCGTGATGTACAGGCAAGTTGTAAAGAAAAAGGATTACCATGGGAAAAAGCAAAAGCTTTTGATGGAAGTGCTATTATTGGAGAGTTTTACCCAAAAGAAGAGTTTGATTTAGAAAATTTATCTTTTCAACTAAAAAAGAATGAAACGGTGGTGCAAGATGGTAATACAACATCTATGCTTTGGAAGATTGACGAGTTAATTAGTTATGTTTCTCAATATTTTACTTTAAAAAAAGGAGATGTTATTTTTACAGGTACACCAGCAGGAGTTGGTAAAGTTGTTGAAAATGATGTGTTAACAGGAGTAATAGAAGGTAAACAAGCTTTTCAAATTAAGGTAAAGTAAAAATGATTATTCTATTACTTTTTCTACTTATAATCGTTGGTGTTGGTTTTATATTTAATAAACTAGCTGAAAAATACAAGAAAAATAGGGGAGGTTATATACTCTTAGGTACATTTACTTTTATTTTAGGAGTTGCAATTTATTTATTAGTTTGTATGGTTCTATGGAAACATTTGTTTAAAATAAATAGATACCTTCATGAGTGTTTATCTTTTATATTAGGAATAATAGTTTCAATGGGAACATATTTCTTTTTAGAGAAGAAATGGAAAGGTTAAAATATTAGAAAAGAAGAAAAATTAATTGTTTAAAAAAGAAATAAAATGCTATCACTAATACTATTATATTTTATCGGAAAAAAATATTATTCACTAGCAGAAGAATATGATAAAAATATGTGGGGTTTTGCTATACTAGGGGTTTCTATTTACTTTGTCGGAGCAATTGTTTTGGGAGTAATTATTATGTTTTTTTTAGAATTAGGAGGTGTTTATATCATAGGTAATTATAGTGATACAGTTGTAGGTTTAATGATGATGCCGTTTGGACTTTTAAGTTGTTACTTACTGTATCTATTTTTAGAAAAAAAATGGGTAAAAGAAAAACCTAAAAAAGCAGAAAAAATAATAGACGAAATAGGAAGAGATTCAAATTTTTAGTTTTTAATAACTATACAATCAAATGAAAGCAGAAATAATAACTATAGGAGATGAAATCCTTATAGGTCAAATTGTAGATACAAATTCACAATGGATAGGAAAGGAGCTAAATAAAATTGGAGTTTCAGTATACCAAATTACTTCTATTCAAGATGAAGAACAACATATTTTAAATGCTTTAAAAGAGGCTGAGAATAGAGTAGATATTGTAATAGTAACAGGTGGGTTAGGTCCTACTAATGACGATATTACAAAAAAAACGTTGACGACTTATTTTAAAGATCCTGAATTAGTTTCTTATCCAGAGGTTACCGAGCATATAAAAAAACTTTTTGAGCAATTTAGTGTGCCTTATAATCATGAGGCACAAAAAGGACAGGCAATGTTACCTTCAAAAGCAACACTACTAACGAATCGATTAGGAACTGCTCCTGGAATGTGGTTTTTTGAAAATAATACTGTTTTTGTTTCAATGCCAGGAGTTCCTTATGAAATGAAAGGATTGATGACTTATGAGATACTACCAAAAATTAAAGAAGAATTTGAACTCCCTTTTATCATTCATAAAACTATACATACCTACGGACAAGGAGAAAGTATGGTTGCTTCTAGAATAGAAGAATGGGAAAATAATTTACCAACCTTTATTAAGTTGGCTTATCTTCCTTCTTTTGGTAAAGTACGGTTACGACTTTCAGCAAAAGGAACAAATGAAGAACTTCTTAAAGATACATTAGCAATAGAATTAGAGAAGTTAAAGAAATTAATTTCAGATATTATTTTAGGCTATGATGATGAAAGTATAGATAAACAAGTAGCTAAAGTTTTACAAGCAAAAAAAGAAACATTAGGGGTTGCAGAAAGTTTAACAGGAGGTAAATTAGGGGCTACTTTAGTTTCTAATGCAGGAGCATCTTCCTATTTTAAAGGAGGTTTTATTGTATACTCTTCTGAGTTGAAACAAGAGTTGTTAGATGTACCAAAATCAATTATTGAAAAACATTCTGTTGTTAGTGAGGAGGTTGCACGTATTATGGCTTTGAATACACGTGAAAAATTAAAAACAGATTATGCAATAGCAGTAACAGGAAATGCAGGACCTACAACAGATGATACAGAAAAAAATGTAGGAGTCGTTTATATAGGTATTGCTTCAAAAGAAAATGTTGAAGTTCACGAATTTAATTTTGGGTCGCCAAGAGAAAAAGTAATGAATAGAACTATAAATAAAGCGTTAGAGTTATTGTTGAAAAAGATTATATAAAATTAACATTAATATATTTTGTTTTATATAGTTAAAAATTCGTATATTTGCACCTCGTTTAGAAATAAAACTAAAAACTGTCAAGAAGATGTCTAGAGTTTGTGAATTAACAGGAAAAAAAGCGATGGTAGGTAATAACGTATCTCACGCTTTAAACAGAACAAAAAGAAAATTCAACGCTAATTTAATGACTAAGCGTTTTTATATACCAGAAGAAGATAAATGGGTAACTCTTAAAGTATCTGCTTCTGCATTAAAAAATATTAATAAAAAAGGGATCTCTGCTGTTATTAAGGAAGCAAGAGCAAAAGGTTTCTTAACTAAATAACTCCTTACCAGATAAAATTTTACACAGATGGCAAAAAGAGGAAACAGAGTTCAAGTAATTTTAGAATGTACTGAGCATAAAGCATCAGGACAAGCAGGAACTTCTCGTTACATTACGACAAAGAATAAAAAGAATACTCCAGACAGAATGGAATTGAAGAAATTCAATCCAATCTTAAAGAAGATGACAGTTCACAAAGAAATTAAATAAGTAGGACATGGCAAAGAAATCAGTAGCAACGTTACAAACAGGTTCAAAAAGATTAACCAAAGCTATCAAAATGGTAAAATCTCCAAAGAGTGGAGCTTATACATTTGTTGAATCAATTATGGATCCTACACAAGTTAAAGACTTTTTAGCAAAAAAGTAATTCTTGTATACAGTTTAAAGAAAAGCTACTTTCATATTTGAAAGTAGCTTTTTTTGTTTTTAAAAACGGTATTTTTGACTACAGAAAATTGAATGGAATTAGATTGAATGACAATTTGACTGTAATTTAAGTCTGGTACAATTTTTAACGCTTAACCAAATGAATATAACAGTTAACTATGAGTTTTTTAAAAAAAATATTTTCGAAAGAAAAGAAAGAGACACTCGATAAAGGCTTAGAAAAATCTAAACAAAGCTTTTTTTCTAAATTATCTAAAGCTGTAGCAGGTAAATCTAAAGTTGATGATGATGTTTTAGACAATTTAGAAGAAGTATTAGTTTCTTCTGATGTTGGTGTAGATACCACATTAAAAATTATAGATAGAATAGAAGCTAGAGTAGCAAAAGATAAGTATTTAGGTACAGAAGAGTTAAATCAAATACTTAGAGATGAAATAGCAAGTTTACTTTCTGAAACTAATTTAGGAAATGAAACAGAGTTTACAATACCTAAAGATAAGAAACCGTATGTTTTAATGGTAGTTGGTGTAAATGGTGTTGGTAAAACAACAACCATAGGAAAACTAGCTTCTCAATTTAAAAAGCAAGGTTTAAAAGTAGTTTTAGGAGCAGCAGATACATTTAGAGCAGCAGCTATAGATCAATTACAAATATGGGCAGATAGAGTAGAAGTTCCTATTATAAAACAAGAGATGGGATCAGATCCTGCTTCTGTAGCTTTTGATACTTTACAATCTGGTGTAAACCAAGGAGCAGATGTTATTATAATAGATACAGCAGGACGTTTACATAATAAAGTTAATTTAATGAATGAGTTAACTAAAATTAAACGTGTTATGCAAAAAGTGATTGATGATGCTCCTCATGAAGTTTTATTAGTTTTAGATGGATCTACAGGTCAGAATGCATTTGAACAAGCAAAACATTTCACAAAAGCAACAGAAGTAACTTCTTTAGCGGTAACAAAATTAGATGGTACTGCAAAAGGTGGTGTTGTAATTGGTATTTCAGATCAATTTAAAATTCCAGTAAAATATATAGGAGTAGGTGAAGGAATAGATGATTTACAAGTATTTAATAAACATGAATTTGTAGATAGTTTTTTTAAATAGAAATTTACTAATAATTAAAATATAGTAGCTCCTTTCAATTTTGAAAGGAGTTTTTTTATTAATAATTATTCGTTTTCCATTTTTTAAGGAATCCATTAAAGACATATCCAGTTTCCCATTTATTGGAAGAGAAATTTTCTACTTTAACCCAGTGTCCTTTTATTAGATTACCATCATCCATCAATTCTAAAGTTTCGTTGGTTTTTTCTTGAACAATAACTTGAGATTTAAAAGGAAGGTTATCTATTTTATTTCCTTTAAGGCCTGGTTTGTCACGAACAATTAAACCTTTTTTAGCAGTAACAAAATAGCTATTACTAGTTAATTCTATTTTATCAGTTATTTTATCACCATTCCAAAGTAATTTTTCATATCTATTAATAGCATTGAGTTCTATATCAGATTCTACATAATTAAACGTTTTTTCAATGGTATAAATCGTGTTTTTTTTACCAAAAGTATAATTGTATTCAGGTTCACCACTTTCTACTACACTATAGGTAATATTTGGTAGTTGAATATAATTTCCATTATTAGTTTCTAGTATGTACATGTTAGTAATTGAACAACCACATATACATTCTGCTATATTTATTGAAATAACCCTTTTTACATTATCTAAATTATGGTTGGTTATTTCCATTATTTCAGCATCATTATCATAAGACTCCACATCCACTTTTATTTCTGTAATTGTTGTTCCATCTTTATGATTAAGAAAAATAATTCTTTCAGCATTAGAGAAATCGATATTTCTTTTATCTATTTCTGTTACATAAAAATGATTAGACTTAACGATTTTTTCTTCACTAAATGTATTGTTATTTTTTATGATAGGTATACTCTTTTTTTTCGACTTTTGTACTTCGGAAACCTTAAGAATAGTTTTAGTATTTGATTTTCCTGTTTCTTTATCCTTTTTACAAGCTGTTGATATTATAAGGAAAAAGATTACGATTAAACTTCTTTCATTCATAGCTAAATAATTAATGTTTCCAAATGTAGTATATTTAGTTGTTTAAAGTCTTAAAGATCTTAAAATTAGAGTTAGTCATGAAAATATATAGATTAGTATTTGTTCTTCTTTTTATAATAGGATGTAATGCCAAAGAGAAAATAGAAGTAAAGCATTTTAAAAAATATGATGAAACTTCTGAAATAAAAAAACAAGAAGAGCATGAAAATACAAGAATGCAATTTAAAAGTATGCAATCTAAATTTTTAGATATGAATACTGTGTTTAAACCTTTTCAGAAAGAATTATCTAAATTTTCTAAAGAAAAATATGAAGCCCTTAAACCATTAATTTTAGAACAAACAATACCTTCGATTCAACAAAAAATTAAAGAAGGGAAATTAAGTTACGAGAAACTTACTGTATTTTATTTGTATAGAATTAGAAAATATGAAAGCGATAGTACTAAATATTTAAATGCGATTATTAGCTTAAATCCAGAAGTAATAAATGAAGCTAAAAAGAAAGATGAAGAATTGAAAAATAAAAAAATACCAAACGAATCAGTATTTGGAATGCCTATTTTACTTAAGGATAATATAAACACGGATAATTTACCAACAACAGCAGGTGCAGTAGCTTTAAAAGAAAATAAAACAGAGAATGCTTTTATAGTAGATAAGCTAAAAGAAAATGGAGCATTAATTTTAGGAAAGGTAAATTTGAGTGAGTGGGCTTATTACTTTTGTTCAGGCTGTCCGTTGGGGTATAGTGCAATTGGCGGACAAACGTTGAATCCGTATGGAAGAAAAATATTTGAAACCGGTGGTTCTAGTGCAGGTAGTGGTGTTGCCACTGCGGCTAATTATGCAATTGCTACTATAGGAACCGAAACTGCAGGATCAATAACTTCCCCATCTAGTCAAAATTCTGTAGTGGGGTTAAAACCTACTATTGGTTTATTAAGTAGATCAGGAATTGTACCTATTTCAAGTACTTTAGATACACCAGGACCAATGACAAAAAACGTAATTGATAACTTTATTTTATTTAAAGCCATGTTAGGTTTAGATAAAGAAGATAAAAAATCTACTGCATTTTCAAATATTGAAGAACAACTTACAGCATCTAGTTTTAAAGGAAGACGATTTGGTGTATTTAAAGGGTTACTAAATGATTCAATTTATAAAAAAATAATTCATTTGTTTAAAGATTTAGGTGAAGTAGTTGAATTAAGTCCAAAAGAAGAAGGCCTAGAAGGTTTTCTTACTTTGTTAAATATTGATATGAAGTATGATTTACCAAATTATTTAAAAGGAAAAAAAGTAACTGTTAAAAATGTTGAAGAAGTAATCATTTTCAATAAAAAAGATTCTTTAAAAAGAGCAGCTTACGGACAACAGTTGTTTGAAGGAATAGTAAATGATTCTACAACTATTGAAGAACTTAAAAAAATAAAAGAAAATTTAAAACTATCAGCAGTAGCTTATTTTAAAGCATTTGAAGAAGAAAAACTAGATGTAATTTTATCTATAAATAATTACCATTCGGCATATTCAGCAGTTGCGGAATATCCTAATTTAACAATTCCTATGGGATATAAGGAGAATGGGGAGCCAATAAATTTAACATTTATAGGAAGACCAAAATCTGAATTTGATTTACTTTCTTTAGGTCTAGCGTATGAAAAATTAACAAAAGTTAGAAAATTACCTAAAGGTTATGAGTAAAATTGATGAAATAGAAGTATTTTTGCACACTGATTTCTAATTATATATGCGTACAAAAACAACAAAGCAAAACAAGATCAACGTAGTAACCTTAGGATGTTCTAAAAATATTTACGATAGTGAAGTATTAATGGGGCAGTTAAAAGCAAATGGTAAAAACGTTGTACATGAAGATGAAAATGATGATGGAAATATTGTTGTTATCAATACTTGTGGATTTATAGGAAAAGCAAAGGAAGAAAGTGTAGATACTATTCTTCATTATGCACAAAGAAAAGAAGCAGGAGAAGTAGATAAGGTATTTGTTACAGGTTGTTTAAGTGAACGCTATAAACCAGATTTAGAAAGAGAAATTACAAATGTAGATCAATATTTTGGTACACACGATTTACCTAATTTATTAAAAGTATTAGAGGCAGATTATAAGCATGAATTAATAGGAGAACGTTTAACTACAACGCCTAAGCATTATGCGTATTTAAAAATTGCTGAAGGTTGTGATCGTCCGTGTTCATTTTGTGCAATTCCTTTAATGAGAGGTAAGCATAAATCTACACCTATTGAAAACTTAGTTACTGAGGCTACTAAATTAGCTGAAAATGGTATAAAGGAGATCATGTTAATTGCACAAGATTTAACCTATTATGGTTTAGATATCTATAAAAAACGTGCGCTGGCTGATTTATTAAAGGCTTTAGTGAAAATTGATGGCATAGAATGGATTCGTTTACATTATGCTTTTCCTACTGGTTTTCCAATGGATGTATTAGATGTGATGAGAGAAGAGCCTAAGGTTTGTAATTACTTAGACATTCCTTTACAGCATATTAATACAGAGATTTTAAAATCGATGAAACGTGGTACAACACATGAAAAAACCACTAATTTGATTCATAAGTTTAGAGAATATGTTCCTAACATGGCAATTCGAACTACATTAATTGTAGGATATCCTGGAGAAACTGAAGAACATTTTCAAGAGTTAAAAGACTGGGTAGAAGAAATGCGTTTTGAACGATTAGGAGCTTTTCAATATTCACATGAAGAAAACACTGGGGCTTATGTTTTAGAAGATGATGTACCAGAAGATGTAAAGTTTCGTCGTGTTAATGAAATCATGGAGGTTCAAGGTCAGATTTCTTGGGAATTAAATCAAGAGAAAATAGGAAAGACATTTCGTTGTTTGTTTGATAGAAAAGATGGAGAGTTTTATTATGGAAGAACAGAGTTTGATTCGCCAGATGTAGATAATGATGTAGTGGTTAATGCAACAGAACATTATATTAAATTAGGAGAATTTATAGATATTGAAATTTTTGATGCAGGTGATTTTGATTTGCAAGGAAAACCTGTAATTAAACAAGAAAAACCAATTCCTTTAAATCAGAGAAAAAAATAATACTAAAATATTTTTAATAATAAACCGCACAAGTTTTTAAAACTTGTGCGGTTTATTATTTAGATAATGGATTTAAAATTTTTCAAGGATTCCTTTAATTTAACACTATCTTAAATTAATAAGGTTCTTTAATTTCATTATCATTCTCATACCTTATCCTTTGAGATAAGCGTCCATAGTGATAATAATTTTTTGATACTCCATGTTTAACAATTTTATTATTTATAATTTTATATTGAGATGATTTCTGTATCAAATTTAATTCACCTCCATAACAATAATTATTGATAAGATCATTGTCATCTATATATGATTGGTATTTTATTTTATTTTTATCATCAAATATAAAACTAATGTTCTTTTCAGAGGTATTATATGAGTTATGGTATGTTACTTCAAAATCATTTCTATCGGTTTTTAAAGATAATTTACCATATTTAAAAATATCACGATTTATGATGTTTTTGGAAACACTATAAGGTTTACTATTCTTATAATAAACATAGCCTAAAAGTTTTCTATTTTGTTTAGAATAATGAATGTGAACAGTATTTTTATATTCGGGTAACTCTAGATCTACAAAACTTCGTATAATTCCATTTTCATCTTTTATCCAATAAGATTCTATCTCTATTGCTTTTTTTTCATTACCAATGTCATCAAAAAAGGTACTGTTATTAAGATCTATTTTTCCATCAACATAGGTAATTGTACTTTCTATATTTCCATTAGGATAATAAGATGTGGTTTCTCCGTTTATGTTTTTCGAGTCGTTTCTTTTTTCTCTTAAATTTCCATTAGGAAAATAATATAAGCAAGGAGAAGTTATGTTGCCGTTATTATAAGTTATTTTGTATTGAGTATGACCATTACTAAAATAATTTTTCCAAACCCCATGTTTCTTTCCGTTTATGTATACACCCTCATTTATAACTTTATATTTAGCATAAGCTCTTTCATGTATGTTTTTTCCATCTTCATTGGTAGTAATGAGAGTGGCTTTTTGAGAAACACCTTCTAAAACGCCATTTGAATAATTTAAAAGATACTTATTTCGATTTTCAAATGCCCCTTTTAATTCCCAAATCCCATCTAGTTTACCATCAATAATGTTACCTTCTGCTACATATGCATGCTCATTGAAATCTATAGGAAAACCAAAAAAATCAGTTTTATTTTCATGAGAAAAAATATGATGTGGACCATATAATAAATGTTTGTTTATTGATATTTCTTTAGTTTCATTATTATAAGTAAGTTCATTTTTAAATCGATTAAACATTACTTGATCATTATTTTTATATGTATTGTATTTTGTGAGCACAGTATCAGACGCAGTATTAAAAATATTGTTTTGAGTAAGCTCATCTTCATTTATTTTAATAGCTGTTTTGTTAGTGAATTTGTAAAAGTCGATATTATTTGAAATAGTTGTATTAAGAAAATAGATGTTAAAATCCTTGTGATTACTATTTTTTAAAATAAGTTTATTGCCATTAGATATGTTGCTGTTTACAGTTGAATTAGAGATTTTTACTTCAAGATATTTTGAATTTGAAAAATCAAAAATATGTTCATTTGTATTATTATTTTCTATGTTAGAGTTATTTATGTTTAAAGAAGTAAGCCCTTCTGCTTTTTCAGATTCGCTTATGGAGAAAAGCGAATATTCGGTTTTATTATCTTTTATATAACAGTTTAATAATTCTATATTTTTGTTATTGATGTTATTATCTTTGTAGATGCTGAAAACTTCATCTAGATTGTTGTTATGGAAATCACACCTTATAAAAGTGGTGTTTGAAGTGTTATAAAGACTAATCGCATTGATAGAATTTTTATAAAACTCACAATTTAAAAAATAGAAACCCTTACTATTATTAATCTGGCAACCAATAGTTCCTGATCCATCAAAATGAACATTTTGAAAATTAAAATTATTACAATTATAAAATTTTAGTACTTCTCCACCACATTCCACAGAGCTGGGTATTCTATGAGAAAAATTTACATTATCAATTATGAAGTTATTACAGTTGTTAAATTTTATAACCTGTGAATCTTCATTATTTACAACAATATTTATCATTCTTTTTTTTCCTCTTATTTCAAGGTTGTTATAATAAGAAAGAATTAAAGTTTCGTGGTGAAAGCTAAATTTTCCACCTTCATAGCTTTCCCCATCTAAAGATTCATCGATAGGGTTTTCAGTTATAAATTTAGTAAGGTTTATTTCTTCAGTATCAATCCAAATAACTCTATTAGAAGATAATGCATGAATAAATCCTATTTCATCGGTTACTGTTACAGTATCTTTTGTTATTTCATTATCATAGCTCTCTTTTTTTAACTGATAATTTAAAAAATTATCAAAAGCAAATCCAGAAATGTAACTTCCGTCTTCTTGTAAATATTCAATTTCTACCCATTTACCATAATAATTATATTTTTTTGAACTTTGTAAACTTTCAAACTTGTCTGTAAAACGGATAATACCAACTTTTGTGTTAAAAGGAATTTCAGTAAGTTTTTTACTTTTTACACTATTTTTTTTACGAAGAATTAAACCTGTATTGCTATTTACCTTTGCTTCATATATATATGTTTTAGGAATAGCTTTATGAGTAATAACAGTGTCTTGCTGAATACTATTTAAATTTTCATCTGTTGTCGTTTTTTTATTTTCTTTTTTACAACAAACTAAAATGAATATTAATAATAAAATTATATAAAGTCTTTTCATTTTATAAACATTAAGGTTGGTTTTATATAATAAAATAATAAGAGAATTTAAAACTTTTCAAAAACACCTAAACCAAATAAAGCAAAGTCATATTTAACAGGATCTTTTTTGTCAAATTTTCTGAGTGTTACATCTAATTCTGTAATAGCTTTCCAGTCGTTTTGTTTTCTAGTAAGTATTTTTAATTTTCTGGCAACATTACCAGTATGAACATCTAAAGGACAATGTAAGTTACCGGTATTATGTGATTTCCAAAGACCAAAATCAACTCCTTTTTTAGCATCTCTAACCATCCAACGTAAAAACATATTAATACGTTTTGCAGCAGAACCTTTTACAGGATCGGAAATGTGTTTTTGAGTTCTTGGTAAATGACCTATTTCAAAGAAAATTTGCTTAAAATCATGAATAGCTAATTGGTAATTGGTATTTTCTGGTTTAGGTTTTAAAACTGCTTCTAAACCGTTATGATTACTATAAATGTTTTTTAATGACCGAATAAAAAATTTAAAATCTTCTGCATTAAAAGTTCGATGTACAAAACCGTCAAAATCAGCTAAATTATCTTCAGAGTGATTCATGATAAAATCGAATGGAGAATTGCCCATTAACTCCATCATTCTATTCGCATTTTTTATAATCATTTCACGCTTTCCCCAAGCAATAATAGAGGAAAGAAAAGCAGCAATTTCGATATCTTCTTTCATTGAAAAACGATGGGGAATTTGAATAGGGTCGCTTTCTATAAAATCTGCACGTTCATAAGTAACAGCTTTTTCATCTAAAAAATCTTTCAGTTCTTTTTTAGTCATATATGTTTTACAGTTTTAAATTACGAATTATAAAGAATCGGCAGTAAAACTAAGTAAAATAAAGAAAGCATTATAAGTAGCATGTAAAAGAATACTCCAAATTAATCCAAATTTAATTCTAATAAAACCTAAATAACTTCCTAAAATTATTTGAGGAGCTACTAATACAGGGGCTAATAAAAGAATATTAGGGGTGATTTTAAAGTTAGTTAAATGAACTAAACCAAACACTATTGCAAAAATATAAAAAGCAATTCTAAATTGTGTTTTTTCTTTAAAAACCACAAGAGGCGCTCTAAAAATTAATTCTTCAAATAGTGGAGCTACAACAACAGTAAATAAAAATAAAGTTCCTTTTGTAAACTGTTTCATTAATTCTGTCATTTTGTGCTCTTCCATATTAACCAAACCAGCGGCTTCCACTAAACTAAATAAAGGAGTTAGTATAAGACTCGTAATAATTGAAATAATTAAAAGGTGAAAGAATTTTCGTAAACGATATTGTGTATCTGTATTCGAATCCTTTTCTAAAACAGGGTTTCTTAAATAGGCTATTAATTCGTTAAAGGTGTTTATCATAATAAGAAAATCATTAAATAAGTTATTCTAAAAGCAAAAAACACGTTATTTAAATAAAGAATTTATTAAAATACAAAGAATAAAAACTTGTAATTCGTAATTACAAATTTAGATTAATATTTTGCGGCCCCAATATTTTTAGAGCTTTTTAAAATGAATTGACGTAAATCTTCATTCGCTTTTTCTAAATCAACTTTTCGCAAATACATCATGTGTCCGCTTCTATATCCTTTAAAAGACATTCTGTTTTTTAATTTACCACTAGGATCAATTTTACCCATAGTATATTTTGCTGCAGAATAGGTAGTTGCTCCATCATAATATCCAGATTGCACTAGAAGGTGTAAGTAAGGATTTTCTGCCATTGCTTTACGAAGGTTTTCTCTTGAATTGTTATTCGAGAAATCCCACGGATGTACAGGGCCAAACATATTATATTTTACATCAGTTTTAAACTTTAAAACATTTTGCGTATAATAATTAATTGAAGGCGTAAAAGAATGTAACCAGGAAACCAATTCAGGACTATAATCTGGTCGTGTACCTGTTTCTTTTCTGTCTAATCCTAAATATCTACTATCTAAACGACCAATTGTTTTTCCTTGATCTCTTAATAACTCTTTCCAAAAATACGAGTTAGGCATCTCTAAATTATGTTGTAAAATAACTTCCTTTTTAATTCCCGAATAAAACGCCATTTTTTTAGCAACACTATTTTTTTCAGTTTCACTAATATAACCACCTTTTGCTAAAGCGGGTAAAAGTGTGTTAATAGCAAAACTTTCAACTTCGGGTAATATTTCTAGTAAATCTTTTTGTTGTAGTTGCGTAGGTAATTGTTTGTGATACCATGCAGTAGCAGTAAAATAAGGGAAATTTACAGCATAATCTTCAGAACCTCCAGTACGAATTACTTTATAATCAGCAGGAGAAACCATAATAACTCCATTTAAATACATCCATTGTCTACTTTGTAATTCGTAAGCTAATTGCATTACACGAGTACCTCCATAACTTTCTCCAATAATATATTTTGGTGATTTCCAACGATTATTTCGGGTAACAAACGTATTTAACCAATCTGCTAAATATTTAGCATCTGCATTTACACCAAAGAAATATTTTTTATCTACTTTTTCATCCTTTTTAATAACAGGTCTTGAATATCCAGTATTTACAGGGTTTACAAAAACGATATCTGCAACATCTAATACAGAATACGGATTGTCTTTAATACCGTAAGGTTGAATAGGGTTTCCTTCATCATCTATTTTTAAAACCTTAGGTCCAGTATACGCAACATGCATCCACACAGAAGCAGAACCAGGCCCTCCATTAAAAGACATAATTAATGGTCTTTTTTCGTTGTTAGCAATATCAGTTCTTTGGTAGTAGGTGTAGTATAAAGTAGCTTTTATATTTCCGTTAGAATCAAAAACAGGTTGCGTACCTGTTTGTGCCTTATAGCTAACTTTTTTCCCTTTTACAGTAATGGTGTTAGAGGTTACTACGGTAGTGTCTATAGGTACTCTTTTGTCTTGAGAAAATAATAATACTGAAAATAGTAATGAAAGGACAGTAAGTTGTTTTTTCATTGTGTTGTTTTAATGAATTATTTGGTTTCGTTAAAGGTATTAAAACTTATGTAGTTATTAAAACGCGTAATTTTTTTTAGAATTTGGTGCGAAGTAGAGGGTAGGTTTATGCTTTAATTTACCGTTTTAGTAACATTCTACCTTTTTTCGATACTCTTTTTTATTCTCTTTGTTATATAATTACTTACTTAAATTAGTAATTCTATAACAGTTAGTATGAACCAAAAAATATAAGAATAGTATGAGTAATACAACAGTAATTAAGTCAGAAAAGAAAATAAAAGAGGAAAAAGAGTTAGCAAGAATACCAGGATGTAAAATTTCCAGTAAAAATAAGCTGATAAAATTTGGAGTAGGGAAAGGTTCAAATTTTGAAGTGCCTATAGATTTTGGAGTAAATTACCCTGGAGTTTTAGCTCCAACAGTACTTTCTTTTTTAAGAGGGGAAGGAGAAAAACAAAATATTTTTATAGAAGGTATCGCTTTTGTAAATAGTGATTATGGAGTAGAAAAGGAGCAATTTGAGTTCTACTATAATTTTACGTACAAGTCTTCTGGTGATTATCAGTTGAATATTTACATGACTTTTATTCATAGTGATAAGAATAATAAGAAAGGTTTTATTGCGTATCCTTTTTTAATGGAATTTTATAAAGGAGCTATACAGTGTAGTGAAAAACAGTATGTTCCGTTAGAGAAAATACAAACGGTAGAGCTGTTTGTTGTAAATAGAAATCCTGAAACTTCTAGAGGAACAGTGACAACGATAAAACCGTCTTCAGGTACACCTGGATTTTAAACCAAAAAACTTCATAAAAAAAAGTGGTGAACTTTTCACCGCTTTTTGTATTTTAAAAACCACCAAATAAGTTTTTAAAATGCCTACTATCAAATCTTTTTTATTATGTTTTTTTTGTCTCACATTGAATTTTGTTTTTTCACAAAAAGAAGAACTTCAAAAATTAGAAAATGTAATCTCTTCAAAAACTAAAAAATTTTCGAGTGATATAAATTTTCAGAAATCACTTGAGTTATTTAGGGATGAGAAATGGGATTCTACATTGTCTTATATAACTAAAACCCTAGAAAGTAATAAACAAGTAGATTCAGAACTTCGAAATTATTATTTCTTCCTTAAAGGTTATAGTTTACAAAGAAAGAAAAACAGAAAAGCAGCACAAGAAGTATTTCATAAGATTAAAAATCCATTTGAATTATCAATTCATGTTCAATCGTATTTAGGAGAGATAGCTTCAGAAGAAAAAGATTTTACAAAAGCATTGACTATTTTACAGAAAGTTGAAGATGATTGGAATGATACCATTAAAGGAATTAAAATTAGTAATATTAAGCATAATATAGGTTTATGTTATTTACACTTAAAAAAGTTTAAAGAAGCCGAAAAATATTTAACGAATAGCATTCAATTATACGAGAAAGATAAAGACACAGTTGAGTTGGTTGGAGCTTATGGAGATATTGCCAATCTCTATTACGAGGAATACAAAGACGATTTAGCCATTCCCTATTTTAAAAAAGCCTATGAACTTTCAAAACATGCAGCTAATTTTACATTAAAAAGTAATACCGCCAAAAATATGGCTGTGGTAGAAGAAAATAGAAAAGATTTAACTGCCGCTTTAAAATACAGAAAAGAGTATGAACAGTGGAACGATTCCTTAAATAATCATAACAAAATATGGGAGTTGGCGCAGTTAGAAAAAAAGTTAGCTGTTGAAAAAAAACAAAGTGAAGTAAATGTTTTAAAGGTAGAGAATAAAGCGAAAATTGCGCAACGTAATGGCTATTTGTATACTGCAATTACTTTATTAGTTTTATTATTTGTAATTACTTTTTATTACAGACAGAATATAAAATCTAAAAAAACGATACTAAATCAAAAAGAACAATTAGATGAATTAAATGCTACCAAAGACAAATTATTTTCGATAGTAAGTCACGATTTACGTTCTTCAGTAAACACACTAAAACTGAGTAACAAAAAAGTAATTAAAAAATTAGAAAAAGAAAACATTAAAGAAGCGCATCAATTACTACAACAAAATACTAATATAGTTGGTAGCGCATATAATTTACTTGATAATTTATTAAATTGGGCACTACTACAAACAAAACAATCGTATTTTGAGATCAAAGAAATCCACTTATTTTTTACAGTAGAACATGTTGCTTATAATTACATACCCTTAATAAAAGAAAAACAACTTCATTTTGAAAACTCAATATCGAAAGCTGTAAAGGTGATGGCAGATCAAGAATCATTAAAAATTATTTTAAGAAATTTATTAGATAATGCTATTAAATTTTCTGAAGCAAATGGAGAAATAAAAATATATACAGAAAATAACGATTCATTAATTTCAATTATCATAGAAGATACTGGTGTAGGAATAGATAATGAAATTCGAGAAAAACTTGTAAAAAAAAAAATTACATTAGAAGAACGCAAACATAAAGATGTAATAGGTTCAGGGTTAGGTTTACAATTATGCAAATCGATGATTCAAAAAAATAACGGAACACTTTCTATTGTTAGTGAATTAGGAAAAGGCACAAAAATGATTGTATCTTTACTGAAACCTCTTAGTAATGAATAATGTTAGTATCTTAATTGTAGAAGATAATCCTATAGAAAGTGAGGCACTTGTAGAAGTTTTAGAGAGTCATAATTATACTGTGGTTGGCATCGCTCAAAATTTTAAGGAGGCATTCACGATGTTTCATAGTAATAAAGATATTGATTTGGTAATTATCGATATTTTTTTAGGAGAACATCCTGAGGGAATTATGTTTGCTGAAACAATTAATGAACTTCAACAAGCTAAAAAACCTTTTTTATTTTTAACTAGTTCTACAGATAAAGATCTTTTTGAAAGAGCCAAAGCCACTATGCCATTTAATTATATGGTAAAACCTTTTAATGAATTAGAAATACTATTTTCTATTCATTTAGCAGTAGAAAAGTTTTACGATCAGCCCGATGTATTTACGAGTGAAAAAGAAGATACTATTGTAACAGAAGAATATTTATATATTCAAAAAGGAAGGTCATTAAAAAAAGTATTAATTTCTGAAATAATTTTTATTGAAGTAGAAGGGCGTTATTGTAATATTATTACTCAAAAAGGAAAGTTTGTTATTCTAATTTCATTAACTAAAATATCTCAATTGCTAAATCCAAAACTATTTGGAAAAGCTAGTAGAAACTTTATTATAAACACGAGTAAGATAGAAGAAATTTATCCGAATGATAATTTAATAATTTTATCGGGCAATCACCAAGTTGTTTTAAGCGATAAATATAAAGATATTATTAAAAAGAATATTGTTTTAAAATAGTCTATTTCTTTAGTTTCAATACCATTTTAATTATACAATTAAAATTCATACAAAAGAAACATAATTTTATGTAGTGTTTTTACCACTTCATGTCAAAAAATAAATAAACACATCTTTTTCAAAATAGTTTTACAGTATAAGTACTCTTAATTTTTTATAAAATTAAGAAGCTTAAACAACTGATTATAAAACTAAATAAGAAAAGATGAACAAGACTTTTTATTTTTACAAGGGAGATATAGACTTTACTCCCTTTGAATTTGATGATAATACAACATTAGATCAAATTCGAAACAATTTAATAGCATCAGGATTTATGACTCCCTCTGAAAGCACTGATAAATTTCGATTTATTAATTACCAAAATACCAGTTTAAAATATGAAGATATGGTTGTTGGTATTGGAACTGAAAAGTATATTCCTCTAAGAGGTGTTGCAGGAATTAATGACCAAACTTATCTTACGGATGTTAGCCCAAAAAAGAAAACGGACTTTATAGGTTTTAGTACTGATTGGTGGTTTGATCGATATATGTCGTGTAGAATGCGATTAAATACAACAGATACTGAGGCAAAAAATGCGAATAAAGGAAAATTTCAACCCTTTATGTTAACCAATGTAAAAACTGCAGATCCAGATTTACCTGGACAAAGTTTTGAGAATATAGTGGTATGTGAAAAAGATAGTATAATACAGTTTGATATTGGTTCATGGGCAGCAGCTGGTTATGGTTATACTATAAAACCAACTTCAGGGTCGCCAATTAATAGTACACCTCTATATAGAACCTACACAACTTGTCCTAAAGATGGAGGTAATTATGGGAAATCGAGCTTACGTTGTTATTTCACAAAAAATGAAAGTCAACATCAAAGTACGATTAAAGTAGTTGCTACTCATACTTTAGATATAGGAGGAAAAGAATTGAATTACATGAAATTTTCTATAAGAACATGGAAAGTGACAGAGTACAAATCAGGCGGGAAAGTATATAAATGTAATTTACCACTTCCTGTGCCTTATGAAAAAGAGTTTGTAGCTAAATCAACAAGTATCGAAACACCTTATACAAAATTGGTGAATGGAGATGAATCTATAATACCAGGTACAACTATAGAACCAGGTACAACGGTACCAACAGGAACACAATCTGAACAAAATTTTGGAACAATTTATAATGTAAAAGATAGTCAAAGTCCAGAAAATATTATTGGAGAAGTCATCTTTTATGTTTTTGTATTTAAAACTAAAGAAGATGCAGATGCTGTATTTGGAAAGATGAATGATATTGATCCTTCAATCTGGATGGAGGATGAGGATAATAAGGAGTAAATAATTCAATTACATTAAAATTTTAAAGACATGACAAAAAAAAATATAAATAAAAGCGGAGATGTAAAGTTGGTAGTATTTCAAAAATCTGGTACAGAACCAATATCTTTTCCTTTTGATATTACAAGTAAATTAATAGAAGTAAGAAAAGTATTAGAATCTGCAGAGACAGATTATTTTATGAAAAGAGAAGATTATTTTCTAAACGAAGAAAGTAAAATTCTAATATCTCAAGAATCACAAATTTCATTAAGTATGTTATTAAATTCTGGTAATGTAGTAACAGTTGGAGTGTTGGAACTTTCAGATCCACTAGACCCAGAAGACGGAGTACAATATTACATGGATTTAAGTACTACTGAAAAACTTTCGTTGTTTGAAAATGTTCAAATTTTTAACGGATTAACTTTTGATCCAGAACAAGGGTTTAGAAAATCATTTAAAAAATTATATTCATGGAAAGAAGGTAAGTTTCCAGATGCATTAATACCAAGAATATTAACTGAAGTAGAATATAAAGATGCTTATTCTAAAGTGACACACTCATTACAAGAAACAAATACCAATAGTGGCTCTGTATCTTTAGCAGGACCCACAATAGGAGGAGAAGCAGAGTTTGAGTTTGAACAAAGTAAAAGTCAGTCAAGTAGTGAGGTAACACAGTATATTACAGGGAAATTTTTAGTTAGAAAGGTTGCATTGCAAGTAGATTTAGATAATTACCAAGCTTCAAATGATTTTAATGAAGCAATTAATAATGCTATACTTGAATATTCAGATAATGATTTTAAAACCTGTAAAGCGGTAGTTGAGGTATTAAATGAATATGGATATTATATTCCAAAAGAATACAATTTAGGAGGGGCTCTTTTTTCTAGTGATTCAACAACAATTAGAGAATACAGTGAATCTGAAACAAATAGACAAGAATTTGGAGGTTCTTTTAAAGCAGCTTTTACAAGTATAGGAGGAGGTGCTTCTTATAATAACGCTTCAGGAAGTACTGAAACAACTACACAAACTGATAAGTTTCAAATAACGTCATTATTACAAATAGGAGGAAGGGCTGGTACTTCTAATGATTATAGTGAATGGGCAAAAACACTTGATAAAGCTATTTATTGGGGAGTAGCAACGTTTGATGAAATGTTACCTTCTGTTGCTATATTAAGTAATGTAGCAAATATGAATAAAATCATTAGTTTGTTTGATAAGTATAGCTCGTACCCTGGAATTGTTGAAATACAACCGCATATTAATTTATTAGATTATGCAACGGCTATTCAAAACTTATATAACCCTTGGGGATAATATTTTTTAAATTGAGAAAAGGGTAAAGCTATTTGCCTTTTTCTTAGTTTTTTAATTAAGATTTAATGTAGTAAAATGACTATAACGTTCTTCATAATTACTAGCTCTTTATTATGAATAAAATAGTGATGACATTACTCATATTTTAAGAAAATACAAGTATTATAAATAGTAATAAAATGATTGCTTTTTTAATTAAATAGATAAGCTTGAATTGTACCAGCTAGAATAATAATTAAAAATAGTAATATAATAAACAATATAAGAGCGGCAAAAGACATCAAAAATGATTCTATTTTATTTTTTTCATTTTTGAAAACTCTATAAAGTAACCATAACAAACTTAAATAAAGAAAAGGATCAAAAATTAAAGGGAATCTAAAAATGAGATAACTAAAAATACCTATAAAAGTAGATTGAGCTAATACAAAAGAACTGATTGTTATATGTTCTAAATAATTGAATTTTCGAAAAAAAAGTTTAGTAACTAAACCTAACGGGAAAATTAAAAGTATCCAAAAATATTTTAAATAAGACTTAACAAAATAACCACCAGCATAAGAAATTTTATATATAATAGAATTAGGATTGGTAAAGGAGCTTTTGCTTACTACTGGAATTTTAAAAAAAGAATTTATAACTAAATAAAAAGTAACAATTAAAATTAAAAAGGAGATAGGATTAAAAATTTGTTTTCTTTTACCTAATATATATTCTTCGATAATTTTTTTAGGTTTAAAGAATAAGTTTTTAAGATTAAAAAGAAACCCTTTATCCATATTTGTAATTGTAAAAAAGGCACCTTGGATTAATGAGGTTAAAGTAATTTGTTTAACATTATTTTTTTCTCCACAATTTGGACAAAACTTTTCATCATGATTATTTTTACAAGAAATACAAATCATAGATAAATCAATTATACAATAACACCATCTTTCATTACCAAAGTTCTATCTGCCATTTCTGCAAGTTCTTTATTATGCGTTACTAGGACGAAAGTTTGACCAAATTCGTCACGAAGTTTAAAGAACAATTCATGTAGATTTTTAGCAGCAGTAGAATCTAAATTACCAGAAGGTTCATCTGCAAATATTACAGAAGGATCATTTATTAAGGCTCTAGCTACAGCAACTCGTTGTTGCTCTCCTCCAGAAAGTTGATTTGGTTTATGATCAATTCTATGAGACAAACCCAAGAAATCTAATAATTTTTTGGCTTTAGCCTCTGTTTCATTTTTTCCTTTTCTTCCTATATATGCAGGTATACAAACATTTTCTAAAGCTGTAAATTCTGGTAATAATTGATGGAATTGAAAAATAAAACCAATATGTTGATTGCGAAAAGAAGAAATCTCTTTATCGGATAAATTTTTTATAGAATTAGAATTAATATTCAATTCATAATTTATGTCTTTTTGAGGTTTATCCAACGTTCCTAAAATTTGTAATAAAGTTGTTTTTCCAGCCCCAGACGGACCAACAATAGCAACTATTTCTCCTTTTTTAATATGAAGATTTACTCCTTTTAATATTTCAACGTCTCCGTAATATTTATGTATATTTTTACCTACAATCATATTATAATTTCAATATGGCTAATGTAGAAAAAAGAAATCAGATTAGATTATTCTAATCTGATTCTTAATCTTTATTGAAAATAAAAAGCATATATATTTAATATTAAGCTTTTATAATTATCATTAACTTTTTAAGTTAAAGTCTTGGCAGTAAGTTTTTTATAGTCTTAATTTCATGAATTAGTTATGAGTGGTTTAAATATTGAATAAGAATTTATTATTTCAGCTTGTTTGTTTTTAATAAGTTATCTAATTTTTTAATTAGATTTGCACCACAAAAATTTTAATTATTATGAAAAACATTAAATTATTTAAGCTAGCATTTTTAGTAATGTCATTTTTACTACTTTTCAATTGTAATGACGATGAGGTAGTTAAAGAAGAAATAGAAAAAGTAACATTTTCAGATTTTAGAATAACAGCATCTTCAGGAATTAATTCTTTAGTTTTAGATTGGGAAGATGTTACTGTATCTAATAAACAAAAAGTAACGTACGATGTTTATTTAAATGAAACTTTAAAAGTAGAAAATTTAACTAATTCTACATTTACATTAAAAGACTTAGAAGCAGATACAGAGTATTCTGTAAAAGTAAAAGCAAAAGATGAAGGTAATAATGCAAAAGAAGTAAAAGAAAGTTTTAAAACAGCTTTAAAACCTGTACCTACAGATGTTACAATTACATCTAAAGATATCAAAAATTCTTCATTTACAATTGATTGGACAGCTGCAGTTATAGACGGAGATAAAGGAGTAGTATATGATATCTATTTAGATGAGGTAAAGGTAGCATCAGATTTAGATGTATTAACATATACTTTTGCAGATTTAGAAACAGAAAAATTATATAATGTAAAAGTTATAGCAAAATCTAATGAATTTGAGACAACGTCAACTCAAATTATAGAAGTTACTACATCAACTAAACCAGTACCTTCAGATGATTATATAATTGCAGTTAATGTAGAAGCTACTTTATTTACAATTGAATGGGAAGCAGCAGCTATAGAAGGAGATAAAGGTGTGGTATATGACATTTATTTAGATGATGTTAAAGTGGCGTCAGATTTAGATGTATTGACTTATATTTTTTCAGATTTAGAAGCAGAAAAATTATATAACGTAAAAATTATAGCAAAGTCTAATGAATTTGGAACAACATCCACTCAAACTTTGGAAGTTACTACATTAGCTAAGCCAGTACCTTCAAATGATTATATAATTGCAGTTAATAATGTAGAAACGTCTTCGTTTACAATTGAATGGGGAGAAGCAACTATAGAAGGAGATAAAGGTGTGGTATATGATATCTATTTAGATGAGGTAAAAGTAGTATCAGATTTAGACGTATTGACATATGCTTTTTCAGGTTTAGAGGCTGGGAAATTATATAATGTGAAGCTTATAGCAAAGTCTAATGAATTTGGAACAACATCTACTCAAAATTTGGAAGTTACTACAAAAGACGGGCCTTTACCAAATGATTTTACTATTACATTAGATGATGTAAGTACAAGGAGTGCGAGAATTTCGTGGACTTCTTTAACCATTGATGGAACAGGAGGAGTTTTTGCAGATATATACATAAATGGTAGAGAAGAAGCTACAGGTCTTACATCAGTAGGTTATGTTTTAACAGGGTTAGAACCAAATACAAACTATGCAGTTAAGGTAGTTGCTAGAAGTTCAGAGTATGGAACAACGTTAGAAAAAGAGATTTCTGTTAAAACAGAATCTTTGCCTACAACTTTTGAAGTAACTTCAGCAGTTGTGTCTCCAAGAACAACAGGAACTTTTGCAAGTGCTCCTAGAATAGTTGTTAGATTTTCAAATAGAGATTTATTAGATAATATTGTGTTAAATGGTACTACTTATTCAAGTTATGCATATGCTGGGGATGATGGAATAATTATTACTCTTTCAGATGCTGAATTTGACAATTTAAAGAATGCTACAGTAAAAGAAGGTACTGCTAAATTTACTGAAAATGGAATGTCTTCTTCTAAGACATTCACGTATAGTGTAAGATAATTTATTCTTTTACATTAGTTTTATAAAAATATAATAGCGCATTTTTTAATGCGCTATTTTTTATAATAAAATAAATGAATTTCTTTAATATGATTTTTACTTTATTTTTTTGATGATATTTTTAGTGTTTATCTCTTTAAAATACCTTTTTTAGATCATTATAGTCTATAAAATAAACGAACCTTAAAGAAAAGGTATGAGTCATAGTCTCATCAAACAATCTATTTATATTATCTGAAAAATCGATAGTAGCTGGAGCAAAATCTGAATTTGGATTTATAGAGTTTCTATAAAAAGCAATTAATTGACTACCAGGTGCAAATTGCCACACATAATTAAGATCTAAATTCCAACTATTAAAGTTTCTATTGTAATCATCATTATGATTACTAGATAAAAGTTGCCCGTTATTTTCATCTAATTTAAAAAAGTTACTTTTATATGGTACTGTACTCCAATTATGTCTAAAGGTTAATGATAAAGAAGAATTGGTGCTAAAACTATATTTTCCTGACACAGAATTTTCGTAAGTAGTTCTATTTCTTTCTCCAAAAATAATATCCCCATTATCTAATTCATCTACAAAACCTAAATCATTATTTACTTGATTAAACCTGAAAGAATATCCTAAAGAAAATTGATTATTAAATCGATAACGTGGTCCTAATCTAAAACCATAAGATTCTTTAGAAATACCATTGAAAAAAGTATAATACCAATTATAATCTAAAGCTAATTTTTTTCTAAAATCAGTAGAAGCCCAATGATTAATATTAAGCCTTGTAGGTCTTTTAAAGAAAACACCAGAAGTACTACCTTGTCTTGGTTCAAAGAAATCTTTAGAAGGAGTTCGAAGATTTAAATTCCCTCCAAAATTGAACCTGTTTTTAGTGTTTGCCCAAAAAGAAAGACCTGTATTAGTATCTGTATAAGTACCTGATTTATGTTGAAAGTTAACATTATACCACCAATTTACTCCAAAATTATTAAAGATTCCCACAGGCTTTAATTGTCTAAACCCAGTAAAACCATAAATAGTTTGTTGATTGTTTCCAAATAAAATTCCTAAATCATTAGTGTCAAAATCTTTACTTTCAAAATTATAACCAATTTCTCCTCTCCATTTTCCAGATTGTTTACCAATACTTGTATCAAAACTATAACCAGTAGCAGCGTTGTTAGGATCGTCACTAATATGAGTAGTTCTAAAACTACCATCAATATTATAATTACTAGATTTATCTTCTAAATGCCATAAAAGACCAGTAGCGTTTGCATCTCTAAATCTACCATCTCTAGTAACATTAGTATTTATTAGAGTTACAGAAGAATTTTGATTAAATTGTTTATCAATAACCATAATATTATAATTAGCAAATGGCTCTGTAACCACTTTGTATTCATCTGTAGTAGTTACTATATCTGTTCCAATTTGAGTTTGTTCAGTTCTTTGTACTGTAGCTTCTGTTTTTTCTGTAATCGCATTAAAAAAGCCAATACCTAAACCATCTTTTGTTCTCCCTGAAACCTTTATAGCATTTAGCATTTGAACTTTTGAAGGAGCATCTAAGATTTCTTCATTAACCTTTTTACCATTTACAAAATCTGAATCATCTCGTAAATTACCAGAAACATCAAATTGATCTGAAGGAGAAGCGCCAATTCTTCTAGAATAAAATAACCTTCCTTTTGTAAATAATTCAGTTCCTTCTGTAAAAAATTGACGTTGTTCTGAAAATTGTTGTTCAAAAGGCCCTAAATTAAGTTCTACATTATCAAAACCTACTTGACTAAAATCTGGAATTAATGTAGCGTCTAGGGTAAAGTTTTCTGATAATCCGTATTTAATATCCATACCAACACTCCAGTCTGCTAGCGTATGACCTTTTACTGTAGTTGTTGTCATAGATGCGTACGGATAAAAACTTAAACGAGTAGGAGGAGAGATGTCTTTAAAGTTTTCAATTAAACCATCATATTGTGTCCATCTTCCAACTGTATTATCTATATGATTCCAAGTATATCGAGTATTTAAACTACGTACTTCTCTATGAAAATTCATTCCCCAAGATTGTACAGGATCATTAGCAAAACGAAGAGCTCTATACGGAATTTCAATTTCTACAGCCCAACCATACTCTGTAATTTTAGCTTTACTTTTCCATACCGCACTCCAATTGTAGTCTTCATTATTCCCGTTAGATACTTTAGAGTCTATTTGTACTCCAGAAGCAGTAACAATAAACATTACAGGGTTTTGTCCGTCATCTATTGGGTTAATCATCATCATAAAAAAGTCAGAGTTCCCAAAATTATCTCTATTGGTAAATTCTGCAGGAATTTTGTCAGGATTAGGATCATACATTTTAGCAGAGATATAAATAGCATCATCATCATAAGCTAACTTTACTTCTGTTTTATAATCTGATAATTCTTGCTTTCCATTATCAGGTCTCATTTGAATAAAATCTTTTGCTATAGGAATGTTTTTCCACACATCATCAGTAAGATCGGCATCTATTTTGGGTGAAGAAGAAATTCTTGTTGCAGTTAATTTTTTTCTATTTTTATTTACTTGTGCTTTAACTAGTGTATAATTACTAATTGTAAAAAATAAGATTAATGCGATTTTTTTCATTTTAAATAGTTGTTGTTTGCTGAGGCATAATTAGAAAAGAAGTTCCAGATAGCATCGAGCTTTTTTTTAATTAACCTACAATTAACTTAAAGACTCAGGAAAAAAAGCAACGTTACATTTTTTGCAAAATATTTTTTTTAAAAGGTTATTTTATGACATAATATAAGTCTTGTATAAAAACACAATTTTTTAATACCATATTAATACCAAAGTTTAGATTGAATTTGTATTTTTGTTCGACTTTAAAAATTCATATCGAATGAACTTACACGAATATCAAGGTAAAGAAATATTAAGTAGTTTTGGCGTTCGCACACAACGTGGTATTGTGGCAAGTACACCAGAAGAAGCAGTTGAGGCTGCAAAAAAGTTAACTGAAGAAACAGGTACAGGTTGGCACGTAATAAAAGCTCAAATTCACGCAGGTGGTCGTGGTAAAGGCGGAGGAGTTAAGTTAGCAAAGAACTTAGATGATGTAAAGAGTATTTCTAATGATATTTTAGGAATGATGTTAATTACTCCACAAACTTCTGCAGAAGGAAAACTAGTTAATCAAGTTTTAGTTACTGAAGATGTTTATTATCCTGGAGATAGTGAACCAAAAGAATTTTATATGTCGGTTTTATTAAACCGTGCTACTGGTAGAAACATGATAATGTATTCTACTGAAGGAGGTATGGATATTGAAACTGTTGCAGAGGAAACTCCACATTTAATTTTTACAGAAGAGGTTGATCCAGGTACAGGTTTGTTACCATTTCAAGCTCGTAAAATTGCTTTTAACTTAGGTTTAAGCGGTGGTGCATTAAAAGAAATGGTAAAGTTTGCTACTTCTTTATATACAGCTTACATTAAGTCAGATTCTTCAATGTTTGAAATTAACCCAGTGTTAAAAACATCTGATGATAAAATTATGGCTGTAGATGCGAAAGTATCTTTAGATGAAAATGCATTATACCGTCATAAAGATTATGCAGCAATGCGTGATTTACGTGAAGAAAACCCAATTGAGGTTGAAGCAAAGGCTGCTGGTTTAAATTATGTTGATTTAGATGGAAATGTTGGATGTATGGTAAACGGAGCTGGTTTAGCAATGGGAACTATGGATTTAATTAAGCAAGCAGGAGGAGAACCAGCTAACTTTTTAGATGTTGGAGGAACTGCTGATGCACAACGTGTAGAAACTGCATTTGGTATTATTTTAAAAGATACGAATGTAAAAGCAATCTTAGTAAATATCTTTGGAGGTATTGTAAGATGTGATCGTGTTGCACAAGGTGTTGTTGATGCTTATAAAAGTATGGGAGACAAAATTAATGTACCTATTATTTGTCGCTTACAAGGAACAAATGCTACAGAAGCAAAAGAATTAATTGATAATAGTGGTATGGAAATTATTTCAGCTACTGAATTTCAGGAAGCTGCAGATAAAGTTGGAGAAGTTTTAAAGGCATAATCCAATGTAAATTAATTCTTAATAGAATAGAAAAAGCCTCACTTTTAAAGTGAGGCTTTTTTATTGCTTTATTGTTAAAGTTTTTCTTATACAAACTATAGATTCCTTTATAATAAGTATAAAGGATTAAAAAATATATAATTACAGGTAACTATTTGTTTTATAGTTTTTTAATTAATTGTTAACGAGTTGCAAGTGCTATTTGTAGTTTCATAACTTATGATTGTTATTTAAATAAAAATAGGGTAACATTTAATGTGAATATCGGGTGTATGTTTGCAGTGATTTGCAAATCAATATATTAAGAACTGAATTAACGAAAAGTTAAATAGAAAGAAAATATTAATAAACAAAATTAAAACTCCCTCGAACAAAAAATCAACCACTATGAAGTCAATTAAATTAATCGTAATTATCCTTTTATTTACTGTAAACTCAATTTTTGCTTTAACAACAGATCCAGCAAATAAAACTAAAACAGTTGTATCAACTCAAGTACAAAAATTATTAGAGAAGCCAAATTTTCTAATAAATAAAGACATGAAAGTTATAGTTAAATTAACTATAAATAAGAATAACGAAATTGTTGTTTTACATGTAGAATCTAATGATACAAATAATGTAATTGAAGGTTATATTAAATCAAGATTGAATTATAAAAAATTAACAAAAAAATTGAGTACACAAGTGTATACTTTGCCAATTAAATTATTAGCTTCTAAATAAAAGAAGAAAAAACATTAGAAAAAAGGAGTTGCTTTTAAGCAGCTCTTTTTTTGTGTTGAAAATGAAATTTTAAAAATAGCTTATTTAAATAAATATAAATGTTCACTGTTGTGTATCTTATTTTTTATAAATTGTAAAACAGGTACATTATATATAAGATAGGAAGTTAATCTAATGGAAAAATAGAGTAATAATTTAGATGTTTTTTATTAAGAGATAGAATGAGATATGCAAAAATAAGTTCTATAAATTAATATTAAAAATTAAAACATTTTTTATACGTAAAAGTATTGTATCTAATTTACTACATCAAAATTCGATAAACATTTTAAACTAACGATCGAGATTTTGAGTGTATTTTAAAACAAATTTTTAATCGTTAGTTAAGGTTTATAGGATGACTAAAAAATTAATCTTTTCAATATTTATTTTTCAATTTTTCATTTCTTGTGGTTCAGAAAAAATTAAAGCAGATATAATTTTTATAAACGGAGTTATATGGACTGCAAACGATAATCTTCAAGAGGTTGAAGCAATGGCTATAAAATTGGATACTATAATGGCAGTTGGAACCACTGCTGAAATAGAGAAAATGAAAGGAAAGTTTACTCAAGTGATTGATTTAAAAAACAAATTTATCACACCAGGTTTTATAGATGCTCATGTTCATTTGTTAATGGGAGGTAATAGTTTATTAAGTGTTCAATTAAGAGATGTTAAATCGCCACAAGAATTTTCTAAAAAAATAAAAGAATTTGCAAGTAGTATTAAACCTAACGAATGGATTGTTGAAGGAAATTGGGATCATACATTATGGGGAGGTGAACTTCCATCTAAAGAATGGATAGATTCATTTACACAAAAAAATCCTGTTGCTATTTATAGAATGGACGGTCATATGATATTAGCAAATTTAGCAGCATTAAAAATTGCTGGTATAGATAGGGATACTCCTGATGTTGAAAATGGAGAAATTGTTAAAAATTCAAAAGGTGAACCAACTGGGATATTAAAAAGCGAGGCTATGTATCTAGTTTTAAATAAAATTCCCGCTTTATCCAATTCTCAAAAAGAAAAAGCAATTAAGGTAGCCCAAGAATATTTGCTTTCTCAAGGAGTTACGAGTATTCATGATGTGGATAGTTTGGGTGGTTTTAAGGTTTTGAAAAAAATACATTCAAATGATGAGCTAAAGATTCGTGTATATTCAGCCGACCCTTTACATAAATGGGAAGCACTTTCAAAAAAAGAAAAAATAAATAATCAGTGGCTCAAAAATGGACTTCTTAAAGGATTTGTAGATGGTTCTTTAGGATCGCATTCAGCTGCGTTTTTAGAACCTTATTCAGATAAACCAAAAGATAGTGGTATTTTAACTGCAAACATAGATAGTCTTCAAACATGGATACAAAAAGCAGCGAATAATAATTTACAAGTAACCGTTCATGCTATTGGAGACAAAGCGAATCATGTACTTTTAAATGCTTACGAAAAGATAATTCGAATAAATAATAGTAAAGATAGAAGGTTTAGGATTGAGCATGCACAACATTTAAGTAATAAAGATATTAGTCGATTTTCTGATTTAAAAATAATAGCAAGTATGCAACCTTATCATGCTATTGATGATGGTAGGTGGGCAGAAGAAGTTATAGGTGCTAATCGTATAAAAACTACCTATGCTTTTAAATCATTAATAGATGCAGGAGCAACTTTAGCCTTCGGAAGCGATTGGCCAGTAGCGCCAGCTTCACCTTTATTAGGAATTTACGCAGCAGTTACTCGACAAACATTAGATAATAAAAATTCGGAGGGTTGGGTACCAACACAGAAGATAAACGTTGAACAAGCTTTGTTAGCGTATACCAAAAATGCAGCATATAGTGCTTTTAATGAAAATATAAAAGGAAGTTTAGAAGTTGGGAAGCTAGCAGATTTTGTAATTCTAAGTGAAGACATAAGAAAAATTGAACCAGTTAATATTAAGAACATAAAGATTCTTAATACTTATGTTGGAGGTGAAAAAGTGTATGAAAACAAAATAAATTAGAAAATATAGGGCACAAAAAAAGCCCTTTTAAATAAAAGGACTTTGTATTTCTGGGTGAAAGACGGGATTCGAACCCGCGACCCTCGGTACCACAAACCGATGCTCTAACCAACTGAGCTACAATCACCATTTGCAACTTGCGGGTGCAAATATATTCTTTTTTTACAATTAAGCAAAATTATTTTTAAATTAATTTACTTAAATTATCAATGCCTACATAGCGTTCTACTGTAAACCCCTCAGCATAAGGAACTCCGATTAAACGACCTAAATCTTTAGCTCTGTATTCAATACTTTCTGTAAAATTTTTACTTGTTATAGGTGTTTCAGGCTCGCTACTCTTAGGATCATAGAATTGAGAAGAATAGGCTAAAACAGAAGCTACTTTTTTATTCATAAAACCAGTTACGTCTACTACAAAATCGGGCTCAATGTTTTTCCATTGAATGTAATGGTATACTATTTTAGGTCTCCATTTTTCTTGTTTTATGCCATCAATTTCAGTTTCTATTTTTAGTAACCCACTTAAAAAACAAGCGTCAGAGACTACTTTACTACCTTTTGGATGATCTATATGTCGATCGTCGATAGCATTGCACAAAACTATTTCTGGTTGGTATTTACGAATCATTTTTATGATTGCTAATTGGTGTTCTTTGTCATTCACAAAAAAACCGTCTGCAAATCTTAAATTTTCACGAACACTAACACCTAAAATTTCACCTGCTTTTGCAGCCTCTTTGTCTCTTAATTCAGCAGAACCTCTTGTACCTAACTCACCACGAGTTAAATCTACAATTCCCACTTTTTTTCCTAAGGATACTTCTTTTGCAATGGTTGCTGCTGCCCCTAATTCCACATCATCAGGATGTGCTCCAAAAGCTAATATGTCTAGTTTCATTTTTTTACTTCTTTTAAAAATTTCATTTTCTCTTTATCTATGATTGTAAATTCGATTCTTCTGTTTTCTTCAGGATTTATATGAACTCCAATAGGGGAATCTTTGCCAAATCCAATTGAGTTGATTTTTAAGGGATTAATGCCTAATTTAATTAATAATTTTTTAACCATTTCAGCTCTTTTATCTGTCAATATTCGGTTATTCTTTGTTTTACCCTCATTTGAAGTATTGCTTTCTACAGAATAATAATTCCCATTTTTCTTTATATAGTTGGCAATCTTCTTTATTGCATCTAAAGAACCTTCTCTAAAAGAGAGTTCTTTATATTTAAACTGAATTTTTTTAGCTAAACTATCTAAATACACATCTTTTTTAAACTTTTGAGCAGTAATATTAAGGGTAACTAAAAAACTTATAATAATTATTCCCTTTTTCTTCCACATTATAAATTACATTTTGTCTAAAGCCTGTTCAATATCAGCAATTAAATCTTCTACTTCTTCAATTCCTACAGAAAACCGAATCAATCCATCTTTAATACCTTGCTTATCTCTTTCTTCAGGAGATAATAATGCGTGTGAGGTTTGCGACGGATTTAACATAGTACTTTCTACACCTGCCAAGCTCATAGACGGTTTTATTAACTGTAAATTACGTTGAAATTCCATTGCATCTATTTCTTCAGTTAATTCAAAAGATAACATTCCACCAAATGCTTTCATCTGTTTTTTAGCTAATTCATAATCTTTATGAGAAGTTAAACCAGGGTAATAAACGGTATCTATTTTAGAATTATTTTCTAAATAAGTAGCCATCTTTAAAGCATTTTCACTTTGATATTTAACACGTAAACTCATTGTTTTCATACTCCTTTCTAACATCCAAACGGTAAAATCACTTAAACTTCCACCTAAATTTTTAGCCAAATTCCATATTCTTTCAATATGTGTATCTGAAGCCGCAACAGCGCCCGCTAATATATCAGAATGACCTCCCATATATTTTGTAGCAGAGTGAACCATAATATCAATTCCAAAATCAACAGGAGTTTGATTAATAGGAGAAGCAAAAGTATTGTCTATCATTGTAATGATTCCATTTGCTTTCGCAAGCTCAGAAACGGCTGTTAGGTCTACAATTTTCAATAACGGATTCGAAGGCGTTTCAATAAAAATAACTTTGGTGTTTTCTTTTATTTCGGTTTTAAAATCTGCTATAGCTAAACTTTTAGTGAAAGAATATTCAATACCAAATTTATCAAACTCTTCAACTACAAAGTTATAAGTACCTCCATATAAGGTTTCTTGTAATACTACATGATCTCCTTTTTGTAAAAAAGCAAGCATAGTAGTACTTATTGCAGCCATTCCTGAACCAAAAATTAAACCTGCTTCTGTTTTTTCTAAGGCAGCTATTTTTTTACATAATGCTTCTTGATTTGGGGTATTAAAATATCGAGGATATCTTTTTACATCAACATCATAAAATTGATATGAAGTAGACATATAAATAGGAGAAATAGCTCCTTTAAATTGCTCGTCTTTAATTTCACCAACATGAGTACATATAGTGTTTACACCTAGTTTATCTGTTTTTTTCATGTAAAAAAATTTAGCCTCTAAATTACTAAAACCATTCTATAGCTTCAAATAAATTCAATATCTTCGCCCATATGATATCTGTAGTTGTTGTTGGTAATGGTAATGTAGCGCATCATTTGATTCAAGCTTTCATTAAAAATGAGAATATTGAGTTACTTCAAGTATATGCCCGTACTATTAAAAGTATACAATATTTACAGAATTATACTTCAATAACAGATGATTTATCGTTAATAATGGAAGCAGATGTATGCATAGTTGCTGTTTCTGATGACGCCATTTCAGAAGTTTCATCTCAATTAAAAACTAAAAATTTAATAGCTCATACTTCTGGAAGTGTCACTATTAGTTCACTGAAAAATAAAAGTAGAAAAGGTGTTTTTTATCCACTACAAAGTTTTTCAAAAGAGAAAGATGTTAATTTTAAAGAAGTTCCTTTTTGTTTGGAAGCAGAGGATAAAAATGATTTAAAATTATTAGAAAACTTAGCTGCTTCTATTGGTGAAAAAATATATCATATTAATTCCCATCAACGCAGTAAGTTACATGTTGCAGCTGTATTCGTTAATAATTTTACGAATCATATGTATACAATTGGGAATGATATTTGTAATGAGTACAATGTTCCTTTTGAAGTGTTAAATCCTTTAATAAAAGAAACAGCAGACAAAATTGAGCATATGGTTCCTAAAGAAGCACAAACTGGACCTGCTAAAAGAAATGATATAGAAACTATAGAAAGACATCTTAGTTTATTAAATAAAGAACAACAAGAGATTTATAAAACAATCACAAAATCAATCCAAAATGGATAAAAGCTATAAAGAACTTTTTAATGATGTAACAACATTTATTTTTGATGTTGATGGAGTATTAACAAACGGTATTGTTACTGTTTTTCCTAATGGAGAGTTAGTAAGACAAATGAACATAAAAGATGGTTATGCTTTAAAAGCAGCCGTAAAAGCAGGTTATAAAGTTTGTATTATTTCTGGCGGAAAAAATGAAGGAGTTCGTACTCGATTAGCTAATTTAGGAATTACAGATATTTATTTAGGAGCTCATAATAAAATTCTTCAATATGAGGAACTTGTAGAGAAGTACAATTTAAAAGCTGAAAACGTTTTGTATATGGGAGATGATATTCCTGATTTTCCTGTGATGGATAAAGTAGGAGTTCCTTGTTGTCCCAATGACGGTGTTAGAGAGTTACAAGAAATATCGGTATACATTTCAGATAAAAAAGGAGGAGAAGGTTGTGCAAGAGATGTTATTGAACAGGTAATGAGAGTACAAAGAAAGTGGAATGATAATTTTGACGCTAAATATGATTAAAGAATAAAAACTAACATTTGTTATTTTAAAAATCAAATTTAATACTAATTTTTACATACGAATAATACATTTAATTTAATATATATATGAAGAGAGTAGCACTTACATTTTTATTTTTTGCAATAGCAATAACAATGAGTGCCCAAAGTATTTTTGGGAAATGGGAGAATAAAGACGAAGAAACAGGAAAAGTAGATAGCGTTATTGAAGTATTTGAAAAGGATGGTAAGGCGTATGCTAAAATTGTTGAAATAACTGATGAAGCTAGAAAAGATGCTGTTTGTGATTTGTGTTCAGGAAAAAATAAGAATCAACCTATTTTAGGAATGACTATTTTAACTGGATTGAAAAAAGATGGAGATGAATGGTCTGGTGGAAAAATTTTAGATCCTAAAAATGGTAAAACATACAAATGTTATATTCAGTTAGTTGAAAGTGATAAGCTGAAAATTAGAGGATATATTGGTTTTGCTCTAATAGGAAGAACCGCATATTGGTACAGACAAAAATAAAATTGCCTGTACATACTTTTAAAATATTTTAAAGCTCTAATAAATTTAATTATTTATTAGAGTTTTTTTATTTGTAAAATGTAGCTATTTTTCTTAGTTGTAAAGCAATACTTAAAGAGTCTTTCATAGATAATTTAGAACCATCTACATGAACCCATCTTCTAAGTGGTTGTTCACAAATCATTTTATTAGCCTTTTCCCCGTAATGTTTTTTTAATCTTAAAAACATCTCTACATCAAATAACCAACGAGTTATAAATTTATCATTAAATAAAATAGGAATTAATTCTTTATCTATAATTTTTGCACCACACTGAGTGTCTTTAAACTTCATTCCTAAAATCTTTTGAATAATGTAATTTATAATTAAACTAATTAATTGTCTTGAAGATTGTCTCGCTATATTGGCGCCCATTCTATCAATTCTAGACCCGCTTACAATCTTGTAATCGTTCATTTCAATTGTGTTTACTAAATTATCAAAATCATTAAAATCTGTAGATAAATCAGCATCAAGAAAACCTATATAATCTAAATTTAAATCGGTGTCATTTGTTAAATAGAGCATACCTTGCCTTACAGCTTCCGCTTTTCCACCATTTTTTGCACAATCATATACACTAATATGATCTTTATTAGTTTCTTGTAATTTATTTAAAACTTGTAAAGTATTATCTGTACTACCATCATTTACAAAGCATAAATGATATCCTAAATTTTTATTTGTAAAATGAGTGAATATATCATCAGAAAGTCTTTCAACTTCATTGTAGCAAGGTATAACAACACCTATACATTTTTCTCTAATAATAGTATTTGAACCTTCTGTTTTTTCATTAGTGATAAAAGGCGGCGCACCAATTAATTTATTGATTCTAACAGTTATTTCACTTAATGAAACAGGTTTTCTAATGTATTCATCTACGCCATATTCAAATAGCTCTAAAACAATATCTTCTTCTTTAGATCCAGAAGTAACTACAGTTTTGGTTTCAATAGAAGATTCTTTGATATGTTTTAATATCTCTATACCTGCCATTTCAGGCATACTAATATCTACAGTAACCAAATCTGGTTTAAAAGATTCGATTAATTTGATACCTTCTTCTTTTGTACTAGCTGTTTTTACTTCGTATCCAATTTCAGATAATTTTTTCTTTAACGAAAGTAAAATTAATTTTTGATCGTCTATTATAATTATTCTCATATATCTTGTGGTTTATGCATTCATTTAAGCATCTACCTCCCCCGATATATGGTATTTTCTCCGTCATAAATATACAATTATTTTTGATATATAATCTTTATTGTCAGTTTTTTATCGATAATGTGTGGCAATCTTTGTAAGTTGAAAAACTATTTTTAAGGAATCTTTCATAGACAACTTTGACCCATCAGCGTGTACCCATCTTTTTAAAGGTTGTTCATATATTAGTTTTTTTGCTTTTTCTCCATAATGTTTTTTCATTCTTAAAAACATTTCTACATCAAACAACCATCTTGTTATAAATTTATCATTGAATAACATTGGAACAGATTCTTTATCTATAATTTTAGCACCACATTGTGTGTCTTTAAATTTCATTCCTAGAATTTTTTGAATAATAAAATTAATAGTCATACTAATTAACTGGCGTGTAGATTCTTTGTGAATGTTAGCACCCATTCTAGTAATTCTAGAACCGCTTACAATTTTATAATCTGTAGTTTCAATAGTTTTTACTAAGTCATCAAAATCTTTAAAATCTGTAGATAAATCAGCATCTAAAAAACCAATATAATCCAATTCACTATTTTTTGCTAAATGCAACATACCTTGCCTAACAGCTTCTGCTTTTCCGCCATTTTTCTCACAATTATATACACTAATATAATCTTCTCTTCCTTTACTTAATTTATTTAAAACATCTAATGTTTTATCGGTACTACCGTCATTAACAAAACATAAATGATACCCTAAATTAGCATATACAAAACTAGTAAATTCATCACTTAATAATCGATCCTCTTCATTATAACAAGGTATAACAACCCCAATACAGTTTTCCCTTATGAAACCATTTGTAGCAGATTCTTTTTCTTTTGTAGTAGGTTTACCAATTAATTTTCTTACTCTGGCTACTACTTCATTAAGAGACACTGGTTTTTTCATGTAATCGTCTATACCTAAATCAAAACCTTTTAAGATGGTTTCTTCTTTGGTATCACCAGACATTACCATTATTTTGGTTGCTATCGCAGCTGCTTTAATATATTTTACAATATCTAAGCCAGACATTTTAGGTAAATTAATATCAACAATTACTAACTCAGGCTTTTCTATATTAAAAAGTTCAATTCCTTCTCCACCAGTTTTAGCAGTAATTACTTCATAACCTAGATCGGTTAATTTCTTTTCAAGGGAAAGTAAAACTAAAGTTTGATCATCAATGGTAAGTATTTTCATAATTTTATATTTAATTAATTTTTTACCTCCCCAAGGGTAATTTACTACTATTTTACGGATAAAGAGCCAGCTACTGTTTTTTTTTAGACGAATACACTGTTTAATTCGATGACTGTTGTTTTAAACTATTCTCCATTATTGTATATTTAAGGAAAAATAGTAATTGAATAAAAAAACAAATAAATATCTTGTAAGTGCACTTCTCATAGGAATTGTGTATCATACTACGTGTATCTTTTATACATTGGAGTATACTTATGATGCATTAATTCATTTGTTTTTTTCTAATCATTATGCAAATAGTTGGTTTGAACCATGGAATTATAGTTGGTATACAGGCTTTACAGTAATGGGATATCCTCCTTTAGTACATCAATCTATCGGGCTTTTATCCTATGTAGGAGGTTTAAAATTTGGACTTTTTTTAGTCAGTATAATTGCTATTACTTTATTTATTACAGGAGTTTATCGTTTTGCATTATTAATGACAGCAAATAGAAAAGTAGCAGGTTATGCTGCTTTAATTGGTGTTTTTTCTTCCTCCTTTGCAGAAACTTTACATATTTTTGGGCAATTACCAAGTATTGTAGGTATTTCTCTTTTAATGCATGCTTTGCCTGAAGTATACTTATGGTTAAAAGTAGGAAAACTTAATTTTTTAATAAAAGCATTAGCTTTAATGTCTGTAACGGTAACATCTCATCATGTTACACCTATATTCGGAATGGTGTTTTTTATTTTCCCGTTAATAGGAATGGTTATTATGGATACCGCATCTGAAGAGGTGGGGGATTTTAAAAAAATAACATTAAAAGTTTTTTTAAGAACGTTTGCTCGTTTATTTAAAAGAATGATAATTTTTGGTTTATCATCTTTGTTACTAATTATTTTTTGCATACTTCCTTATTGGATTAATACAAAGAAAAACCCAATAACTCAAGTTCCGATTCCGCATGGGTCTAGAGATAATTTTTTAGAAATCACTTCTTCAGGACTCGTCTTTTTCTTAATACCTTGGGGTATTATTTTACTAATATTACCTTATATATTCTATAGATATTATAGTAAAAGGTATTTGTTTTTTGGATTGTCTATTACAATATTAACTGTTTTGGGTACAGGAGGAACAACACCAATACCTAAAAAAATGTTAGGGGATACTGCTTTTAATATTCTAACATTAGATCGATTTACGCTTTGGGCTTCTATAATGTCATTACCCATTTTTGGTGAGTTTGTATATCGATTTGTAGAAGCAGATTTGAAAGAGTTATTACAGAAAAAAATAGGAGCAGTGGCTCACCGTTTATTAGGAGGAATATTAGCTGTTTCTTTTTTAGCTATTTCTATTTTTTCTATAAGCTTAGGGTATTTTCGTCCCTCTCAGCCTCAAAAAATAAAAATGCTTCCTATTGTAAATTTCTTAAATCAAGATCAGCATGATCATTGGAGGTATCTTACTTTAGGTTTTGGTGATCAAATAGCTTGGTTAAGTGCTCAAACAAAAGCAATGAGTGTTGATGGTAATTATCATTCTGCAAGAAGATTACCAGAACTTACCACTAGAGCAATTGAACGGTTAGAAAACTCAAAGTTTAAAGGAATTGAAGGCTTAGGTTCGTTACAACAATTTTTAACGGTACCTGAAAAGTATAACTTAAAGTATATATTTTCGAATGATAAGTTTTACGATCCCATATTATATTTTACGGGTTGGCAACGCCTACAGCAATTAGAAAATGGAATTATGGTTTGGGAGCGCTTAGGAATTCCACCGCTGTCTACAATACTTCCAAAACAAGATGTGCCTAGATATCAAAAAATAATGTGGGGAGTCATTCCTTTTTTGACAGTAATCTTCACTTTTTTTGTAATTAACATTCAATCATTAGGAAATAGAGTGTTAAAGATTTTTAAAATCCCGAAATCGGAATATGTAAAATTTAAAACTTCTTACACTAAGTTTTCAAAACCAGTCTTAAGGTTTTCATTTATTTGGGGTATTTTTATTTTAATAGTATTAAGTTTTGGGTTCTATCATTTTTATATTGAAAATAAAACTCAGATTACCCCAAAAAGTGTAATACGCTCTTATTTTGATGCGCTCGATTTTAAACGTTTTGAAGAAGCATTTTCCTATGTAGATCCTAAAACTGAAATCCAATTAGATCAATATATGTTAGAAATAGCAGTTAATGATGGCTTGTTAAGTTCTTATGCAAAATTAGAGTCTATATATATTGAAATTAAAAATAAAACTAAAAAAGAAGCAAAAGCATTTGTAACTACAGATTGGGTAACTCCTTTAGAAAAAATAGAGAAAAAATATATTTTCGAATTAATAAAAAGAAATAGAAAATGGTATTTGAAGATAGATAAACCAAATGCAGATCTTCCTCCAGATCAATTATTAATAACAAATAAAACAACGTATTTTAATCATGGAAGAAGAAGAATTACTACACAACAAACGTTACATGAAGATGTGTTAAAACAACCTGTTTTAGAAGTCTTATCGTCTAAATTGGTTAAGAACGGAAAAAGTTATGCAATCGTAGGAACTATTCAAAATGTAGATAATGTGCCCGCAGATGTTGCTTTAAAAGCAACATTATATAATGATTCAAATAAAAAGATAGCAGCATATAATGCTAAATACCATATGAAGCATAAATTAATGCCTAAAGAAACTTCTAATTTTAGGATTAATTTTGAAGGAATAGCATGGTCTAAAACAAAAGATTCTATTCCGAAAACATTTAATCCAGATGAGTTTACACCCACCGAATTTGAGGAGCAACCTACAGTGTTTAATTTACATTGTGAAGGAAATGTAGCAAATTCTGATTTATATAAAAAAGTAGGAATTGATAATATTGCGATTAGTGATACTAAAATATCAGGTTCTGTTTTTAATACTGATACAGAAGAGGTAACTATTTGTCAATTATTAGTATCTTATTATTCTGAAGAAAAGGAAATTATATGGGTAGATAATTTGTTTTTAAAAGAAGGTATTAGACAACAGAGAAAACAAGATTTTAGTATTACACTAAAAGATTTAAATACTTTAAATGTAATTAATAACAGTTTAGAGTTTTGTTTTGTAAACGGTTTACCAAATAAAGAAATAGCAAATAAATTAGTTCCTAATAGAATAGATGCTCATAAAGAGAATGATTTATTAAAAGTAAAAGGAAACGGATTTAGTTATATAAAAATAGAATTGAATAATTATATAGGAAAGCCTAATTAATGAGTTTTAAAAAAACACATATTGTTTTATTGTTGATTGTATTACTATTCTTTTACAATGTGAATAGCTTGGGTATAAGAAAGGAAAATAAAACAATAATTAAAAATAAAATTCAAAAAAGTATTGCTGGAAGCTTGATTGTTTTAGAGTTTATTTCAGAAGAAAAAAACTTACAACTATATTGTTCTAATTCTTACGCAACAACAATACTAGAAGGAGAATATTTTAGTAATACAGTTAGTTTTAAAATTCCGAAGCATATCTGTGAAAAAAGAGGAGTTTTAGATTGGAAATTAATTGCTGAAAAAAGAATACTACTAGAAGATAAAATTGTTATAATTCCTTCTGAAGAAGAAACAATTATAGAATCATATTCTGGTCCGCCTAGTATTATAGCAGGAGGAATTGATTTTTCTATGTTAGTTGTTATTCCAACAGATACGTACGATAATCCAGTTAAAAATAATACTGAAATTAGTATTAATCATCAGTTTTTAAACAATATTAAAAAGAACACTGTTTTTACAGATTATTTAATAGGTTGGAAAAATATTTTCTCTTATGATAAATCTGGTAGAATTTTAATTAATTCTGTTTGTAATGGAGTTTCTTCAAAAGAAATAACGACAGAAGTCTTTCCTAGTAATGCTATTGATTTTAAAATTTACGCTTCAAGGATTCATAAATATGCAGATGGTAATCAAATAACCACTTTTTCTACTTCTATTATAAAAGACGAATACGGAAACATAGTTAGTGATGGTACGCATGTATACTTTATAATAGAGAAACCAAATAATACTTTTTTAAAAACATCGGGAAATACAGTAAATGGAATAGCCACTGCAAAAATGATTCATCCCAATGTAAAAGAAGAATGGAGTATATATTCTTATGTAACAGGAATTGCTGAAAGTGATCGTATTAATATAAAATTCACAAAGCTTTTTAATGAATTTAAAGTCAATTTCTCTAAAAATAATAGAATGATATCTATTGGACCTTTAAAAAGTTTTATGAATCAATTGGTTCCAGACGGATTTATAACCAAATTAGTGTTAAAAAAAGGAGATTCTATAATTGATGTAAAAAAAGAATTAACGATAGATGGTTTAACAAATTTTAAATTACGAAAGGATTTTTATGAGAATGGAACTTATTCTCTAATTCTTGAAACAGGAGGAAACCGTCAGTTTTTTAAACAACTAACTTTACAAGATTAATATGAATGAAAAAAGGAAATATGGGCTAGTACTAATTGTATTGTTTATTACACTTTGTTCTTTTGCTATTTCAGGAATTAGTGCTGTTTTTTCCTATTTAAATACAGGAGCAGATAGAACTTCAATTTTGAATTTAGATGTAGAAAGCAGTGAAGTGTATTTGCCAAAAACTATTTGGACTTCTTTAGAGAATCCAGGAAGAAAAATGGAAGAACAAACCTTAAAAGAAATTCAGAAAGATTATTTAAAATCGTGGCATATAAAGAATATTGCATATAAAGAAAATAGCGCTTACGGGATTAAAGATTATTATACAGATAGTGCTCAGGTTAATTTATTGAATGCAATTAAATACAACAAAAAAAATAAGATACATGTAGAAACTACAACATTAAGCCATCATTTAAAATTAAACTTTTACAGTGCAGATGGGCAGTTAGTTGTTTTTACAGATGAAAACGTAGAAAAATATACGCAGCTTTTTAAGAATAAAAAAAAGGTAGTAGAAACAGATCAAACAGCTTCTTATAAAGTATTAATGTTATTAGAAGATGGATTTTGGAGAATACGACATTTGGTTAAAAGTACACCAATTAATGAAGAGAAAAAAGTTAATTTAGATACATATGCTACTACTAAAAATGATTCTATTTTACTAAATGGTAAAAAATTTATAATTAAAGGAATTAACTATTATCCGCAGAAAACTCCCTGGGATATGTTTGGTAAAAAGTATGATACCATAGCAATTAATAATGATTTTAAGTTAATTTCTAAGATAGGTTTAAATACAATTCGAGTTTTTATTCAGTATGCCGATTTTGGTAAAGCTGAGATAATTGAAGAGAAATTAGAGAAATTAGAAAAAACTATAGAATTAGCACAACGTAATAATTTAAAGGTAGTGGTAACATTATTCGATTTTTATGGAGATTATACCATTAAAGATTGGACTTTAACACATAGGCATGCAGAAAAAATTGTTTCTACATTTAAAGATGATACTACAATTATAGCTTGGGATATTAAAAATGAACCTGATTTAGATTTTGAAAGTAGGGGAGAAGATAGGGTTTTAAAATGGCTGACATATATGATTAAAGAAATTAAAAAATTTGATAAAAATCATTTAGTTACCATTGGGTGGTCTAATTTTAATGCGGCTAAAAATTTAAAGGAAGCAGTAGATATTGTGTCTTTTCATCATTTTAATGATAATTTAGAAAATGATTTTAATACTTTAAAGAATGAGGCTTTAAACAAACCAATTTTGTTAGAAGAGTTTGGAATTCCTTCATATAAAAGTATTTGGAACCTTTTTTTAGGTTCTTCAAAAAAGAGTCAGGCAACATATCATAAAAAAATGCAATCGTTTTTATCTAAGAACAATGTTTCTCATTTATCTTGGACTTTGTATGATTTTAAAAAAATACCAGCTTCTGTAGCGGGTAAGTTGCCTTGGAAAAGAAATAAACAGAAACACTTTGGCTTTATTGATGTAAAAGGAAATAAGAAGCCTTCGTTTGAGTATATTAATACGAAGTAATTTATTTTGTACCTTATTGATATTTAGGGTTATTACTGTGTTTTGGTTAAACCTTTCAAAAGAAAAAGAGTCAAAAAAAGAAACATTATGACTTATCGATTATTTATACTAGTTGTTTTTTCAATGATTTTGAGTTGTCAGTCAGATGATTCAATTCCATCAAACATACCTGAAGAAGCATTTTATTTTCCGCCAATTAATACAAATGAATGGGAAACTACATCTCCAAATCAGTTAAACTGGAATTCGAGTAAACTAGAAACATTAGAGCGTTTTCTTATTGATGCAAATACAAAATCTTTTATGGTATTAGTTAATGGTAAAATTGTGGTCGAAGAATATTATAATGGTCATACAGCTAGTAATAATTGGCAATGGAATAGTGCGGGGAAAACTTTAGTAACCGCTACTACTGGGATTGCGCAACAAAAAGGATTAATAGATATTAATAATAAAGTATCTGATTACATTGGTAAAGAATGGACAAGTACCACTGCTGAACAAGAAGATCTTATTACAGTAAAAAACTTATTGTCTATGACATCGGGCTTGGATGACGAACCGCAATTAGTAATTAAATCTAAATTAACTTACCTCGCCGATGCAGGTACGCGATGGGCATATGGTAACGTATTTCAACGATTAATGAATGTGGTTGAAGATGCAAGTGGAACCGAATTTGAAAATTATTTTAACAATGAATTGCGTAATAAAATAGGGATGGAAGGATTCTGGAATAATGGGGTGATTTATCGTATTTATAATAGTAATACGAGAAGTATGGCAAGATTTGGTTTACTGGCTTCTCAAAATGGAAATTGGGATGGAGTACAAATTGTAGAGAAGGATTTTTTTATTAAAAGTAAAGAATCTTCTCAAAACATAAATCCATCTTACGGATATCTTTGGTGGTTAAATGGAAAAAGTAAATATAGGTTGCCATCTACTCAAATAGAATTTACGGGGAAACTAGTACCTAATGCGCCTTCAGATATGGTTGTTGCTATGGGAAAAGATGAACAACGTATATATATTGTGCCTAGTAAAGATTTAGTAATTATAAGAATGGGAGAAACAACAGCATCTGGAGATAATTTTGCCTTGTCTACTTTTGATAATACATTTTGGGGGAAGTTTAATGAAGTAATGAATTAGAAAATATAATTAAAGTTACTTGGAATTAAATTAAAGCATAAAAAAAGAAATGAACGAAACAAGACAAGAATACCTTAAACGAATAAATTTTGTCTTAGATTTTATAGAAAATAACCTTGATTTAGATTTATCATTAAAATTTTTATCAGAGAAAGTCCATTATTCACCATATCATTTTCATAGAATATTTTCAATAGTAGTTAATGAAAGGTTAAATGAATTTATTAATAGAAAGCGAATTGAACGTATTGCTTCAATTTTACTAGTTAACCCTGGTATTCCTTTAAAAAACCTAGTATTCGAATACGGTTTTAATAGTGATAGTTCTTTTTCAAGAGTGTTTAAAAAATACTATGGTGTTAGTCCTACTGAATTTAAATCTGAAGGGGAAAAAATACTCCGCAAGATTGGTATAGTCTCTTTTTCATCTGAAAAATATATTTGTTCCATTGAGAGTATTAAACAATGGATTAAAATGAATGCAGAAATAACAATAAAGAAACTTCCAGAATTAAAGCTTGCTAGTATCTCAAGTATTGGAACATTTGATGATGCCAGTACTATGTTTCAAAAACTAATGGAATGGGGGTACAAAAGAAATGTGTTAGAGACATCCGACTTTAAAGCAATTACGATATATCACGATAATCCAAATGTTACTCAAAGCTCAAAGTTGAGATTTAGTGCAGGTGTAACTATTAGAGAGGATATTAATACAGATGGAGAAATTAGACAAATAAATTTACGAAAAGGAATTTACGCAGTTGGTCATTTTGAGGTTAAAGCAGAAGAGATTTCAAAAGCGTGGAAAGGAATGTGTATTTGGGTTATTGAAAACGGATATGAATTTAGGGACGCAGATTATTTTGAAGTATATCATAATGATCATAAAACTCACCCTGAACAAAAGTTTATAGTAGATATATGCATTCCTCTTGAAAAAACAGATAATATTAAATTTTCTATAAAGAATAAAGTAAAATTATTCGAACACAAAAAACAAAGTAAACAAAACGAAAATCACTTGAGGTATCATGAATTGATAAACTATATGAAAGAGTTAAAAGCTTTTTTTAATACAACATATGATACTTATTTTAAACTTGGAAGTATTTATAAAGGAAACCCTAATTATTCTTATTTTTCACTAACAACAGAAGCACTGAAAAAACAAAAACTTAAATTTGTTATTGTTTTAAATCATAAATCGTTGTGCTTTTCAATTTGCTTATCTGGTCAAAACAAAAGTATTCGAAAAAAGTATTGGGAAATATTTAGAAATAGTGATTGGAACAAATATCATTTGGCAGAATCAATTGATGATAGTTTGTCAATTATTGATCAAACGATTGTACAAGAACCTGATTTTAGAAATAAAAGAGATTTAACAGAGCAGATTGAAAAAGAATCATTAAAATTTATAAACGAAATTAAAGCTATACTTGAATAAGAAGAAAACAAAAAAAGAGATTACAATCAACAGATAATTTGGGAAGGAAATTTACAAGACGATTGTATAGCTAAATGATCTGGTTTAATATTTCGTGCAGAATGGATGGATGAAGGTTATTGGTGGTGATGTGTGTATGATGAGAGGTTTATTTGAGGAGAAAACGTAAGAAATAAAGCAGAGCAAGTAGCAAAAGAATATTTGAAAAATGAATTGATCTCAGAATTTAAAGAATCTTCAGAAAAGATGAATATTGATAAACGGATACCTGATTTAAAAGTTATTGGATTTTCACCAACACAATTAATTCTAATCTTAATAAAGGATTTTGGTTTTGATTACTCAGATGCAAAAAATAAAATATTTGATTCATTTGTTTAGAAAAATTAAAAAAAAATATAATAAGTTTTTAAATTTGACTAGATTTAAAATAAAAAGAGTTTTTATATAAAATTTCACAAAACAAAATAGTTCGTAAATAGTATCAAATAAAATGCAAAAAGTTAAAAAGTTCTCTCCAGAAATTAACAAAGTATATTTTATAGAAAATTACACTCTTATTCATATTATTTCTGGAAAAGGAAGTATTCAAGTTGATTTTAAGAACTATTTTGATTGGCAAGAAAAAGCAATTTTTTTAGAAGTAGGACAATACATAAAATTCTTATCAGATGATTTTATTGTTAGAAAAATTGAGTTTTCAAATGAAAAAAAGTTTTATGATAATGATGTTAGAGTATTATTTAAGCATTTAATTTCTTTAGGTTATATAAATTTATTAGAATGTGAAGAGTGTAATACTTTTCTTTCTGAAACAGCTTTAACTACTAATTCAGCAGATATTATTGATGTATCTTCTAAACAATGGTATTGGCAAAACCCTTTTAAAGCAAATAAAAAAGAATACCAAGTTATTTTTGATGCAAAAGATATTATCGATAAAGAATATTCTAATAACTTAAAAAGTATAGATTTAGTTAATCTTATTAATGATAGAGATTATAATGCACAAGCGTTAATTAAGAATAAGATAGGTTTATCTGTTAAGAATTTAATAACATCTAAAAAACTTCAGGAAAGTCAAAAACAAATTGCATTTAGCGATAAAAGTATTCAAGAAATAGCTTATGATTTAGGGTATAAAGATGATGCTTATTTTAATAGAGTTTTTAAAAAAACGAAAGGTCAAACACCAAAAGAGTTTAGAAAAAATTTCGATTTTAAGGATAGAGATTTATTTTCGCAAGATATATTAGAACTTCTTCAACAATATCATACTAAAGAGAGGTCTCTTCAATTTTATGCCGATAAAATGAACCTTTCTATAAAGGCACTATCTAACAAGGTTAGTGCAAAAATGAATATATCACTAGGTCAACTTATAAGGTTAGAATTAATTAATTCAGCTAAACTAATGATACTAGAAGGACAATCGGTTGCTTCTATATCTAGACAGTTAGGATTTGAAGAACCCAATCATTTCTCACGGTTTTTTAAACACTATTCTAAAATTACTCCCACAGAATTCAAATTGAAAAAGTACAATTCTTAGTCTTTTTTTTGTAGCAAATATCTTTTAAATCTCTCGCATCTTTGCAGTGTATTAATCACTAAAACAGAAAGATGAATATTAAAGAACAAGTACGAGAGATGGATGCACTAGTTTCTAAAGGTGCTATTGTAGATGCCGTAAAAGGTTTTTTTGCAGACAATGCTAATACCTCTGATTATGGAAATGGAAGTACCAAAGGCAAACCAGAAATGATTGAAAAAATGGAAGGTTTTGCAGGTGCAATAGCAGAGGTAAATGGTATAACTCATCACCACTCAATAATAGACGGTAACGTTTCAGCTTCAGAATTTACATTTGATTTTAACATGAAAGATGGTAGTAAAATTTACTGGCATGAAATTATTCGTAGAGTTTGGAACGAGGAAGGGAAAGTAATACAAGAAGAATATTTTAACGCAGAATAATAATAACAATAATAACAATAATAATTTAATAAAAAACATTTTAAAAATGAAAATAGTAAAAACAACATTCGTAATAGTAGCCTTATTATTTGCTACCACTTTATTAGCACAAGATAATAAAGCAAATAACATAGATAACAGTAATATTGCATTACAAGGGTATAGCCCAGTGTCATATTTAGATTTAGAATTAGCACAACGTGGAAATAAAAACTTTAAATCTGTACATAATAAAATAGCATATTATTTTACTTCAGCAGAACAAAAGAAGTCATTTGATAAAAACCCAGCTAAATACTTACCTAAGTTTGGAGGTTTCTGTGCCTTTGGAGTGTATGCAGGAGCAAAATTTAGAGTAGATCCTAATAAGTTTATCGTAAAAAATGGCAGATACTACCTTTACTTAAACAACGTAGAGCTTGATGCTAAACAATTATGGTTAGCAGAGAATAATCATAGTAAATTAGAAGGTGTAGCTAATAAAAACTGGAGAAAGTTAAGTAAAACGCACAATTAATAAGTATATAATTCAATTTTTAAAAGTGCAAACATAAAACGTTGCACTTTTATTATTTTATATAATACTAAATTGTTTGTTGTTGACTAAAAATAACAACTATAATGATCATTTATCAAAATAAAATTTAAAATAATAAGTAATGCATAAATCAAAATTCAATTACATGAATGAAGCGATTATTTTAGCTCAAAATTGTTTAGATGATAAACTAAGATCTCCTTTTGGTTGTGTAATTGTTAAAGACAACAAAATAATAGGAACTGGTAAAGAATCTATTAAGGTTAAAAATGATCCTACTGCTCATGCAGAAATTGAAGCAATAAGGGATGCTTCTAAAAATTTAAAAACAATTAATTTGAGTGGTTGTATACTTTATACAAGTAGTGAACCTTGCTCTATGTGTTTATCTGCAATACATTGGGCTCAAATAAAAACAGTTTACTACGCTTGTTCAAGAGAAGAAGTATTTGATTTTGGATTACCAGATAAATTTAAATTAATAGAAAAAAGAAAAGACTTAAGTAAAAATGAAAATTTTAAAATAAGTCAAATAAAAAATGAAAAAGCAATACAAGTATTTAAAGATTGGAGATTAAGAAAAAAGATAAATAAAAACTAAACTACTTTATACTTGAGTATTATTTTAGAATTAACTATAACATAATGAATGCAGAAGAAATAAATATTCCTAGAATTGATTTACCGAGAATAGTTGTAGTAGGATCTGGGTTTGCTGGATTAAAATTTGTTAAAAGAATAAACAGTAAACATTATCAGATTGTTTTAATAGATAAAAATAATTACCATACGTTTCAACCTTTAATGTATCAAGTTGCTAGTTCTAGTTTAGAACCAGATTCTATTGTTTATCCAATTCGTAAAATATTTAAGAAGAAAAAGAACTTTTATTTTAGAATGGCAGAAGTAGAAAAAGTGAAAGCTAAACGCAATTTATTAGTTACAAATATTGGCGAAATAGAATATGATTATTTAGTAATAGCTACTGGTGCTATTACAAATTTTTATGGTATTAATAATGTTCAGAAATATGGCTTTACAATGAAAAATTTGCGAGAGTCTCTTAATTTAAGAAGTGTAATCATACAAAATTTTGAAAAATCTTTGACATTTTCTAATATAGATAAAAGAAATGAGTATATGAATTTTGTCATTGTTGGTGCTGGCGCAACAGGTATTGAGTTAGCGGGTGCTTTAGCTGAACTTAAAAGAGATTCTTTACAAACAGATTATCCTGATTTAGATTTAAAACAAATGCAAATTCATCTTATTGAAGCGTCAGGAAAAGTACTTAATAACATGAGTACTAAAGCATCTAATAAATCACATGAATTTTTAAAAAAATTAGGAATCAATATTTGGCTAAATACAGTAGTTCAGGATTATGACGGTACCGTAGTAAAGACAAATAAAGAAAATTTTAGAACTAAGACTTTAATTTGGACAGCAGGAGTTAAAGGAGCTCCTTTAAAAAATATTGATGAAAGTTTAAATAAACAAAATCGTATAAAAACGGATGAATTTAATAGAATGTTAGGGAGTGATAATATTTTTTCTATTGGAGATGTTGCAAGTATAGAAAAGGATGAAAATTTTAAAGGCCATCCTATGTTAGCTTCTGTTGCAAGTCAACAAGGAAATCATTTAGCATTAAATTTCAATAAACGAATTAAGGGAAATAAAATGAAGCCTTTTCAGTACAAAGATAAAGGTACTATGGCAACAATTGGTAAAAATAGAGCAGTGGTAGATTTGCCTTTCTGGTCTTTTTCAGGTGTATTTGCTTGGGTTATTTGGATGTTTTTACATTTAATGTTACTTGTTGATTTTAGAAATAAATTAATTGTATTTACTAATTGGACTTGGAGCTATTTTAATTCTGATAAAGGATTGAGGTTAATTATACGTCAAGTTAAAAGAAAGTTAGATTAAAAAAGTACAATTCTTAGTCTTTTTTTTGTAGCAAATACTCTTCAAATCTCTCGCATCTTTGTAGTATACTAATTACAAAAACAGAAAGATGAATATTAAAGAACAAGTACGAGAGATAGATGCACTAGTATCAAAAGGTGCTATTGTAGATGCAGTAAAAGGTTTTTTTGCAGACAATGCTAATACCTCTGATTATGGAAATGGCGGTACCAAAGGCAAGCTAGAAATGATTGAAAAAATGGAAGGTTTTGCGGGTGCAATAGCAGAAGTAAATGGCATTACACATCATCACTCAATAATAGACGGTAACGTTTCAGCTTCAGAATTTACATTTGATTTTAATATGAAAGATGGTAGTAAAATTTACTGGCACGAAATTATTCGTAGAGTTTGGAACGAGGAAGGAAAAGTAATACAAGAAGAATATTTTAACGCAGAATAATAACAATAATAATTTAATAAAAAACATTTTAAAAATGAAAATAATAAAAACAACATTCGTAATAGTAGCCTTATTATTTGCTACTAATTTATTAGCACAAGACAATAAAGCAAATAATATAGATAACAGTAATATCGCATTAGAAGGATATAGTCCAGTATCATATTTAGATTTAGAGTTGGCACAACGAGGAAATAAAAATTTTAAATCTGTACATAATAAAATAACATATTATTTTACTTCAGCAGAGCAAAAAAAATCGTTTGATAAAAACCCAACAAAATACTTACCTAAATTCGGAGGTTTTTGTGCATTTGGAGTGTATGCAGGAGCAAAATTTAGAGTAGATCCTAATAAATTTATAGTAAAAAATGGAGGGTATTATCTTTATTTAAATAACGTAGAATTAGATGCAAAACAATTATGGTTAGCAGAAAATAATCACAATAAGTTAGAAGGTGTAGCTAATAAAAATTGGAAAAAATTAAGTAAAACACACAATTAAAAATAATAAACTTTAAAAAATAATAATCATGAAATTTGTAACAAAAAGAATACATGCATTTTTAGACTATCTGGTTGCCATAGCATTAATAGTTTTACCTTTTTTATTAGGATTAGGAAGTTCTAATCCTTTAGCTTTACAATTATCAGTTGTTACTGGAATTGCCGCTTTAATTTTAACAATTCTTACAGATCATCATCTAGGTTTAATCAAAGTAATTTCATATAAAGTACATTTAATAGTAGATTTTGCAGTTGCTATCGTGTTTATAGTGGCGCCTTTTTTACTTTCTTTTGAAGGAATAGATGCTTACTATTATTGGGTTAATGGAATAGCAGTATTAACAGTAGTAAGTTTACATAAAGCAGAAATAGCATCCTAAATACCATAAACAACAATACTTATAATACAAAAACTAATAGATTTATAGTATCTAGTTTTTATTAACGATAACTAAAGTTATATAGTTTTAATACCTGTTTTTTACAGGTTTTTTTGTTAATTTTAATACAGGTTAATGATTTTATTTTAAATAACTTATAGTTTATAAATAGTGTCTCAATAATTATTTCTCATACAAGTGTAAGTGTAAAAGAAAAAAGAAACGTACTTATTTTGGTTATTTAAGATTAAAAATAAATTAAGAATTTAAGTAAATTTAGACACTAATTAATTTTGGCTAATTAAATTAGTTTTAATTCTAAAAAAAATGAAATACATATACTTGTTTTTGTCTTTATTATTCTTTTCTTCTTGTGATTTAAAAGAAAAAAAAGAAGGTTTAAAAGCGCCTTTATCAATAAATCAAAATGTAGATTCAATTAAAAGAATTGATCAGAAAAATCGACATAAAAAAGAGTTAAACTATATTAAACGAAGAAACTCTAATCTTAAATTTTTTAAAAATAAAGAAATTGATGATAAGTTATATAATCAAATGTATGATTCGATTTTAGTTTTAGAAAAGCAACTTAAAAAGATTTTAACGAATACAAGATTAAAAGAAATCAATACCTCAGGAAAAATAAATCTTCAAACATTTTCACCTAATGAAATGGGATACGAAATGCTGGATGGTTTAAATATTAGAAAAGAAAATACGACTATTTTATGTACAACGAATTCTATTTTTTTTGATTTTTTTAAGAAGCAAAAAAAATATGAGCTAGATAACCTTAGTGAGTCAGATTTAGAAAATATTTTTTACTGTGCGTTTGTTTCTGGGTATTCAATAACAAATTTTTCTTCTTTTAAAATAGAAGGAAAAGAAAATATTAAAGCTTATGGAATGATTGCGCTTGGTGCTCAGGATACTGGTCCTTTTACACCAAATACGTTATATGTTTTTGCATCAGTAAATGACAATATTTATATAATGGATAAATCTATAAAAAAAGAAATAAAACAGACTGAAGCTTGTATTAATATATGGAATAGTACCTATGTCAGTGGTGATGATCAATCAGAAGAAAAAGCGTGGAAAAAATATTGTGATTGTTATCGGAAAAATTTTAAAAAGGATGAACAATTTGTAGCTTTAAAGGAAGATATTAATGACATGCTAAAATTAGTTATAGACTAAATTCATAATTAATAGAGAAAAATACTTTTCATTAAATTAGGACTTTAATTATTAGGTTATTTTACAGATAAAAAACAATAGTATTTACTAAAAAGCAAACTGTTTATATAGAACTAAATAAAAACAATATACGGGTAGTTTATATATATTAACAAGTAGTCAAACAGCAAGTGCAAGTGAAACATTTGTTTTGGCTTCACAAAATTTACCAAAAGTAAAGCGAATAGGTTCAAATACCGAAGGAGTTTTATCTGATATTCTTTCAAAAAAGTCACCTAATGGTTCAGAATATGAACTTTCAAATGAAATATATGAAAATGATAAAGGAATTGATTACAAAAAGATAGGAATACCTACCAATTACACCATAAATTATAAAAAAAAATGAAATTTTATTCTAATTTGCTAGAGGAATTAAATAGAGGAGATAAGGGGATAGAAAAAGTAATAGAATTGAATGAAAAATAAATAAAACTTAAAACAAAAGAGAGGAGATAGTTTTTTAATCTTCTCTCTTTTGTTTAAAATAATGAGTGAAAAACGTTTATTTCATTTGTACGATCATAGAAATTACATAGTCTCAACTTCAATTTTTACAGATTTTTTTTCTATTAACTTTTCAAAATAATTTAAATACATTTCGGCTATTTCAGACATCGGTAAAGAAGCAGCTGCTTTGTAATTTGCTTTGGCTAATTCTAGTCTGTAAGTATCGTTTGTTATTATTTTATCAATAGCTTTTGCTAATGAAGAAACACTTTCAGGATCAAAAAACTCACCTCTATATCCTTCATCTTGAATTAAATCTGTTAAATCACCCAAATTTGGCATTACAACAGCTTTACCATAACTACCAGCTTGGTGTAATACTCCAGAACTTCCAGTTGTAGAGGTGTACGGGAAAACAACAACAGTACTTTCTCCAAAAATTTCAGGTACATCCTCCTCTTCTACATACCCCGTAAAATGTAAGCCTTTAACATGCTTGTATTTTTCTTTCATTTCGGCTAAATAACCAGGAGTATTTGGGCTATCTGTACCTGCAATAACTATTTCTAAAGCCTCATCATTTGTTTTTCTTATTTCCTCTACCGCTTCAATTAGTATTTCTACTTTTTTATAAGTACCAAACTTACCAAAGGCCATTATTTTTTTAGCGCCATCTGGTAATGAAAAATCAGGTTTTGGGGGCATTTCAAAAGTTCCGTGAGGTATTAATACTACTTTTTTCGTTTTGTATTTTTCGGTTAGTGTGTTTACAAATTTTTGTATAGTTACTGCTACATAATCTGCTTTTAATAAAAAACGAGTTAATATGGTTCCTATTAATCCATATGTTTTTTGTAATAATTTATTTTTAGTAAAACCAGCGCTGTTTAAATCTACTTGTTCTAAAATATTGTGTAGTAAAACAATTGTTGGTATTTTTTTTATTTTACATAAATAAGGTAACATTAAACCTAATGCAGCTGGTATTTTCTTATCTCCAAATTTTAAAAATTGTAAATTAAATAATACAGCATCTGGTTTAGTTTCATTTACAGCTTTGTTTAGTGTTAATATATTTTTATAGCTGTTAAATCTCCAACAGTTCTTAATGGTAATTTTACATCCGTCTGCTTCAAAATTTAAATGTTTGGTTTCTACAACTTCATCTGTTAATAGAATAAGTTCTTCTACGTTTTCTTTTTTTCTAAATTGTTTAACTAAATGATAACCATATTCATTTAGAGTTACTTTACTGGGGGGTAGAGCCGTAACGATTGCTAATTTCATAATAAGTTTATTTAATAATGATTTATTCTAATGTCGTTTTAATATTCTAAAAAATAGATTAAATACAGATGATTAATAACATACTGTAGTTTAAAAACGAGTATTTATAGTTTATTGACTATTCTTTTGTTGATTTAAAAAAGAAAAACAATAATTGTATTATTAATAAGATAGTCATAGCTATTATTTGCATGATAATTATTTGATGTAAACTATCATGAAAATAAATAATTAATAATACTTGAGTTATGCCTAAAATTCCAGTTATAATAACAGGAATGTATTGATCTATTGATAAATAATAATATGCAAATACATTAGAAATTGCAAAAATAGAGGTTGCTAATGCATATTTCCATAATAGAGGAGCTATTGTGATATAAGCTTTTCCAAATAATAAATTTACAACTAATTCAGGAAATAAATAGCTTACAAAAACAATTGATACCGATAACAAAGTAATATAACCTACATATTTTATAAGCACTCCTTTATGAGGTAATCCTTCTTTTTCTTTATTTACTACAGTTGGTAATAATAACATTACAAACATCCAAGCTATAAAATAAACAACCCTACCTATTAAAGCTAATGACGCATATAAACCAGCATCATAATTATTAAAATAATGTTTAACTAATAGAATGTCGCTATTGTTTATAATAATTTGAGTGCATTCGTAAAAAGCAGTAAGTATAAAAAATTTAAAAACTAATTTCTTTTGTTGTTCGTTTAAAACGTTTTTACTGTTGGTGTATTTTTTTAATTCAAACGGAAAAAGACTACATATAAGAGAAATAAAGATACCTAAAGAAATAAGTATAGAAGATTGAAAATTTAAGAAATAAAGAAAAATTAAAGTAATTAGTAATCTACTAACCATTTCTGCTTGGTAGGTAATAGAAAGTTGTACAAACCTCTTTTTACCTTGAAAAATTCCCCTGTTAATACTCATTAAAAAATAAAAAGGAACTCCAATTCCAAAAATGAGAAACATATTAGAAGTTGTAGTATTAAAAACTACCTGTAATTGTTTTGAAAATATAATAATTAAGAGCCCCATTAAAAGGCCAATAATTAAAGATCGTTTTACCACAAAATTTATCAATGCTTTTGCAGCTGAGTTATCAAAAAGGACAATGTATTTTGTGGTTACAAGCTGAAAAGTCATTGCAATAAAAGATAAAACTAGTAAAAAAGTAATAAGAATAGCAGCATCTGCAAATTCTTTAGGGCCTAGTAATCTTCCTATAATTAAATTGTATAAATAATTACCTGCATTAACTAATAATGCGCTAATCATAAAAACTTGTTCGGGGGCTAACTTCTTATTTTTTAATAAACTCAAATTGTTTGTAATAAATACGTTACGTAATTTACATAATTAAATACACATTTAATAGAAAAAAGTTATTGAATAATAACGTTGTTATTCAGTTAATTAAAAGTATATTTAAAGAACCTCTTTTATAAATTAAAAACACGTTTCTATATGAAACAAATCACACATTTTATTTTGTTTGTATTATTTGCAAGTAGCTATAGTTTAAAAGCTCAGGTAGATATGAAAAAAGGATTCCGATTTTTAGAAAACGGAAACTTTGAAAATGCTAAAACTTTTTTTAAAGATATTTTAAAAGAACACCCAAATAATAAAACTGCAAAAATATGTTATGGTAGAGCTTTAGGTTTAACGGGTTCTACTAAGGAAGCAATAACTGTTTTTACTAATCTTTTAAATGATGATGCTACTAATTTTGAAGTTAAACTAAATTATGCAGAGTCTTTATTATGGGATAAACAGTTTACAAAGGCAAAGAAGTATTATAAGACGTTATTAAATGAAAAGCCTAAAAGTTTCAATGCTTTATTAGGATATGCAAATACACTATCAAATTTAAAAGAATTTAAAGAAGCTTTGTCTTTTATAAATAAAGCGATTGAAAAATCACCGAATAATAACAATGCATTAATTTCTAGAAAATACATTCGATTAGGTTATGCAGATACATTACATAAAAAAGAACAATCCAATGAAGCATTAGTTGTATTAAATAAAAACTTAGACGATTTTAAATTAGATAAAGAAACACTATCGTCAAAAGCAAATATATATATAACAAATAATCAATTTAAAGAAGCTGAGGAAGTGTATACGATGTTGGCTACTTCAGAAGAAGATGCGATTACAGCTTTAAACGGATTGTCTTTAGTAGCTCATTTTAATAAGAATGATAAGAAAGCACTAGAAATAGCGAGTAAAGCTCTTAAGAAATCTGAGAGTAGTAAAGATTCAATGGTAATTCAGAATACCAAAGAAAGATATATTCAAGCATTAATTTGGAATAAAAAATATGGATTAGCTTCAAAAGAAATTAAACAGTTATATAATGACTATTCAGATAAAGATTGGATATTTTCTTTAGATGCTACATTACAGATGTATAAAAGTGATTTTAAAAAAAGTATTGCTTTATATAAAGAAATATTAAATGGGAACTCGGGTTCTTTTAACGGTAACCTAGGAATTACAAATGCTTATTTTGCGAAAGGAGATTACGATAACGCTTTTTCAGGAATAGATAAAACTTTAAAATTGTTTCCAGGTCAGAAAGACGCACTGGGGCTTCAAAAAAAACTAAATAAAAAGTTTGCGCCTTTTGTAAAACAGACGATAAGTTATAGTACAGATAATGGTGATAATTCAGCTTACACATCAAATACTTTTATTAAACATCCTCTATCTAACAAATTTTCAATAAACGGGAATTTTAAATATAGAAAAACTGAGAATTTAGTTTTAAATGAGCGCGCAAATTTACTAGGTTTTAATGCTGGTTTCGATTATCAAATAATTCCTAATTTAAATATTCTTTCTAATATTGGAATTAATAACGTAAAATCAGAAAGTAATTCTTATAATCAAATCGAGGCTTCTTTTTTATTAAAAACGAAACCTTTTAGATTACATAATTTAGAATTGGGATTTACTAAAAAGTTAGAAGATTTTAATGCAAATCTTTTAGGTAGAAAAATTGTTAATGATAACTATTTTATCAATTACAACCTGAGTACAACATTTAATTTAGGTTGGTATAATCAATTTTATTTCACACAATTAAGTGATAACAATCAAAGAAACTTATTTTTTACTTCATTGTATTATAATATAATGTCAGCTCCTGCATTAAAAAGTGGTGTAAATTATCAGTTTATTTCATTTAAAGATCAAATTCCAACAATCTATTTTAGTCCTGAGAGCTTTCATAATTTTGAAATTTTTATAGAGCTTCTTAAAAGTGAAGAAGAAACTAAAATTAAAAATTGGTTTTATCATTTTAATGCTGCTACTGGTTTTCAAGGTATAGAAAGTAATGAAAAACAATTTACATATCGACTCCAAGCTAAAGCAGGATACAAGTTTTCAGAGCGTTTATTAATTAATTTATTCGGAAAACATACGAACATAGCTTCAGCTACTGTTGCAGGGTTTGTTTTTACCGAAATAGGGTTAAATTTAAAGTTGTATTATTAATTTTTAGTTAATAATCATTTAGATTTAGTTTTTATAAAGGCTGGTTTGTAATGTGTTGTTTTTTTAGTTTTTATTGAGTTTTTAAATAGTGTCAAAAACGTGTTGTTAAAGAAAAAATTAAGAAATAAAAAAATCCTTTTACAAATTGGGGCTTGTAAAAGGACTCAACATTTATCAAATAAATCTTTTTTGAATTGGGGAACTCAAAAAATGAAAAAAAAAACAAAATTTGTACTTTTATGTTTTTTTAAAAACTATTTAAACTACTACACCTCAAAGATATTGCTAAATGTTTTTTTTTAAAATCGAAAATCGACATATGATACGTAACTATAGATAAAAAGTAATTATGAATCGGTGAAATGTAAAAAGTAGTTTAGAAATACTTACTTATATTTTTTTAATAAGATTGAAACATAAAATATTTTGAAAATCAATTAGATACATGTATAAAGTAAATACTATCACTTTAATTTTTTTATTGAATTTCAGAAAAAGCATAAGAGAAAGTATAATATAGATAATTTACAAAGTAAGTGTTTATACAGGGCACTCTCTACTTGAAACCACGACAAAAGGGTTCCAATATTGGGAAAAGCCAGTAAAATAAAGGATTATAAAAATCAGAAGATAAAAAAAGGAATATTCAAAACACGAATATTCCTTTTTTCATTTTCTCAAAAATAGTTTGCTGTAAAAAACAGGTTTTAAAAATATTTAAGTCATAAAATCATGGAAAAAATAATTTTGAATCTTAGTTTTCTATGATTCTACAAATTACAAGGCATAGTAGAACCACAATCATTAAATTGTTGATTGGTAATAACTCTATGTTGCCTAGCTTCTAAAATTTGTTCTTTGAATCTGTCTTTATCAGGAATTTTTCCTTCTATGATTTCCATGGTGGTGTAACCATATAATTCTGTAGGGTATCTTTTATAATTATAATACTGAACAAAACGTTTTAAATCTTGTAAATGAGTTTGTGTATTTAAAGAAAGTTTTCCATTCATAAACTCTGTTTTATAAATACTGTGTGTACTCTCCGACATGGAGTTAGAAAAAGGGAAGTCTTTCGTTTGAGCGGTAATTTTGGTAACCGTTGGCGGAGTTTGTATGTTTTGAACCCAAGTTAAGAGTTTCCCCTTATTTTCACTTCCACCATCCGACAAAATATTAATAGGACTAACAGTATTCAATAATTGATACTTATCGAATGTTTCTTGAAAAAGGTTTCTAATAAATTCACTACCCGCTTTTCCATCGGTAGAACTATAATGTAAAATCGCTTTCGAAAAATTATCTTTTACAAAAGCTACTTTTTGGATTCCATCATTTTCAGTACGAACATTCGTAATATCAACATGCAACCATTCAAAAATACGAGAAGCTCTAAATCCTTTTTTCGATTTGTTTTTAAAACGTTTTGGTTTTTTATATCCCAAAGCCGAAGCGTATTTAAAAAAGGTAGATTTACCACAAGTAACAATATTGTTATTAACAGC
>CAKZVD010000033.1 GCA_937922085.1 uncultured Tenacibaculum sp.
ATTTAAAGCGTCAACAATTATATCCTTAATTCGTTCTTTTGGCACTTTATTTACTAAATGCTTGTTGTGTAAGTGTACAGCAAAATCACAATGCACACCTTCATCTCTAGAAATAAGCTCATTAGAGAATGTAAGTCCTGGCATTAAACCTCTTTTCTTTAACCAGAAAATTGAACAAAATGCTCCTGAAAAGAAAATACCTTCTACGGCTGCAAACGCAATTAAACGTTCTGCAAAACTTGGTGATTCAATCCATTTTAAAGCCCAATCTGCTTTCTTTTTGATTGCAGGGAAATTATCAATTGCTTGGAATAACATATTCTTTATTAATAGATACTTATGTGAAAGATGAAGTAGAAAAAGATAATTTATTTAGAGCTATCGAGGTTTTTCCGGCAATTAAGAGAAAAGCAGATTGGGCTTTAAAATGGATAGAATCTGATTCTTTTGCAGAGCGTTTAATTGCTTTTGCAGCGGTAGAGGGTATTTTCTTCTCAGGATCATTTTGTTCTATTTTTTGGCTGAAAAAGAGAGGTTTATTACCTGGGTTAACGTTTTCAAATGAGTTGATTTCTAGAGATGAAGGAATGCATTGTGATTTTGCAGTTCACTTACACAATAATCACTTAGTAAATAAAGTTTCTAAAGAAAGGATACGAGAAATCATAGTTTCTGCGTTAAATATAGAACGTGAGTTTGTTACAGAATCATTACCTGTAAGTTTAATAGGAATGAATGCGAAGTTAATGACTCAATATTTAGAGTTTGTTACTGATAGATTGTTATTAGAATTTGGTTGTGATAAAGAATACAACTCAACAAATCCTTTCGATTTCATGGAAATGATTTCATTAGAAGGAAAAACAAATTTCTTTGAAAAAAGAGTTTCTGAATACCAAAAGGCAGGAGTGAAATCTGGAGGAACTGGATCAATCAGTTTTGATGCTGATTTTTAAGAATTGCGAATAATAAAAATTACTGAAAACAATTAAAATCTTAAGAATTTGTTCTTAAGACTAACTTATATAAAACCAAAATTAAAGCATGTATGTAGTAAAAAGAGATGGCAGAAAAGAACCTGTGATGTTTGATAAAATCACAGAGAGAGTTAAAAAGATGTGTTACGGATTAAACAATATTGTTGATCCGGTGAAAGTCGCTATGCGCGTAATAGAAGGATTATATGATGGTGTAACTACTTCTGAGTTAGATAATTTAGCTGCAGAGGTTGCTGCAACTATGACTACTGCTCATCCAGATTATGCAAAGCTAGCTGCAAGAATTGCCGTTTCTAATTTACATAAGAATACAAAAAAGTCGTTTACAGAAACGATGACAGACTTATTTGAGTATGTAAACCCACGTACAGAAAAGAAAGCTCCATTATTGGCAGATGACGTATATGATATTATCATGAAAAATGCTGAAAAGCTAGATTCGACTATCATATATAGTAGAGATTTTAATTATGATTATTTTGGGTTTAAAACACTTGAGCGTTCATATTTATTAAAATTAAACGGTCAAATTGCTGAGCGTCCACAGCAAATGTTAATGAGAGTATCTATTGGTATTCATAAGGAAGATATAGACGAGGCAATTGCTACATACGAGTTAATGAGTAAAAAATATTTTACGCATGCAACGCCTACTTTATTTAATGCAGGAACACCAAAACCACAAATGTCTTCTTGTTTCTTATTACAAATGCAAGATGATAGTATTGATGGAATTTATGATACATTAAAACAAACAGCAAAAATATCTCAGTCAGCAGGAGGTATTGGTTTGTCTTTACATAACATTCGTGCAACAGGAAGTTATATTGCAGGAACAAATGGAACATCAAACGGAATTGTGCCAATGTTACGTGTTTTTAATGATACTGCTCGTTATGTAGATCAAGGAGGAGGAAAACGTAAAGGATCTTTTGCAATGTATTTAGAACCATGGCATGCGGATATTTATGATTTCTTAGATTTAAAGAAAAATCATGGTAAAGAAGAAATGCGTGCACGTGATTTATTTTATGCAATGTGGATTTCAGATTTATTCATGGAACGTGTTCAGGAAGATGCAGATTGGACTCTAATGTGCCCGCACGAATGCCCACATTTATATGATTCTTATGGAGAAGAGTTTGAACGCCTATATACCAGTTATGAAAAAGCAGGTAAAGGAAGAAAGACAATTAAAGCACGTGATTTATGGGAGAAAATATTAGAATCTCAAATAGAGACTGGTACTCCTTATATGTTATATAAAGATGCTGCTAACCGCAAATCTAATCAGAAAAATTTAGGAACTATTCGTTCTTCAAATTTATGTACAGAAATTATGGAGTACACAGCTGAAGATGAAGTAGCGGTTTGTAATTTAGCATCTATTGCTATTCCAATGTTTGTTGGAGAAGATGAAAATGGAAATAAATTCTTTGATCACGATAAGTTATTTACAGTAACTAAAAAAGTAATAAGAAACTTAGATACAGTAATTGATCGTAATTATTACCCAGTAAAAGAAGCAGAAAACTCTAATGTACGTCATCGTCCAGTAGGTTTAGGTATTCAAGGATTAGCAGATGCTTTTATCATGTTGCGTTTACCGTTTACTAGTGAAGAGGCTAAGAAGATGAATCAAGAGATTTTTGAAACATTATATTTTGCGGCAGTTACTTCATCTATGGAAATGGCTAAAGCAAAAGGAGCTTATTCAACATTTAAAGGGTCTCCAATGTCTGAAGGTGAATTCCAATACAACATGTGGGGAATTCAAGATGAAGATTTAAGTGGAAGATGGAATTGGAAATCTTTACGTAAGGAAGTAGTAGAGCATGGAGTTCGTAATTCTTTATTGGTAGCACCAATGCCTACGGCTTCTACTTCTCAAATTTTAGGGAATAATGAAGCTTTTGAACCATATACTTCTAATATTTACACAAGAAGAGTATTGTCAGGAGAGTTTATTGTTGTTAATAAACATTTACTAGAAGATTTAGTAGAATTAAACTTATGGAATAATGATATGAAGGAGGATATAATGCGTGCAAACGGATCTATCCAACACATTGCAGAAATTCCTCAAGATTTAAAAGATTTATATAAAACTGTTTGGGAAATGAGTATGAAAGATATCATTGATATGGCACGCCATAGAGGGTATTTTATAGATCAATCTCAATCATTAAATTTATTTATGAAAGATCCTGATTTTGCTAAACTAACATCTATGCATTTTTACGCATGGAAAAGTGGTTTAAAAACAGGAATGTATTATTTACGTACTAAATCTGCAGTAAATGCAATTCAGTTTACATTATCAAAAGAAAAAACCAACGAAGATGAACCAATGAGTCCTGAGGAATTTAAACAGATGGTAGATGCCTCGAAAGATTCTGGACCAGAGGATTGTTTAATGTGTGGTTCTTAATTAAATTAAAAGGGAAGTTAAGAAGAGAAGTCGAAAGGCTTCTCTTTTTAAAGAAAATTTGAATTAATGCTGAGGTAGAAAAAAGGCATAAAAAAAAGGGACTATATGAAATATCCCTCTTGTAATTTATAATATTATTGGTTTTCCGGCCTAATATATATTAAAGTATAAAAGAAATTGAGATTACCTCATCTCCTTTTTGTTTTCCAAAAATACGAAACAAAATTCTTTCTTACAAGTTAAATATTTCTAAAATAATTTTTAGTAGTAATAACCTCTTTAAAATTCACTAGAGGACTACGTTAATTATTTATCAACAGGTGTTGATAAAGTAAAATATTTAAGCTTATGATAAAAAAAAATTTTAGAATCGCTGTCAATGAAAAGTTGATAGTAAGAGTTACCTATGTAACAAATGATAGTAGAATCTTAACAAGGAAGTGTGTTCCTTTTGATTTTGGACCAAGTAGAAAGTTTAAAGATAAATCTGATCGTTATCATTTTCAAGATTTAGATAGTCCAAATGGGAAACATCCTCTATCTTTAGAACCTAAAAAGGTTATAAAAGTGGAGTTAACAGGAGTTAATTTCGATCCTGCCAATTATATTAAATGGAAACCTAATTGGTTTATGAAAAGAAATTGGGGGAAATATTCCTAAGATAAAGAAGAGACATTTATGTCTCTTTTTTTTATCTAAACAAATAACGCATTACTAAAATAAAAATACCAACAATACTTGCTAAAGAAGATGTGATTAAAGCTATTAAAACAGTATCGTCTAAATTAAAATTCAATGCTTTTGAAAAACCTGAGAATACTACAATTAATAAAACAAGGAAGGTAAAAGAACTTAAAAAGATAAAAGTTCTATAAGCATACTTTTTTCTTTCATTTCTGTCTTGTATTCTGTCAGAAATTTCTTGTACATTTAAAGCAATATTGGTGTCGAGTTCTTGAGATTTAAAAGAAGATTTTTCTACTTCTTCAAGTAATTCATCTAGTTTGGAATTAAGCACTTTTTAAATGATTCCTTAAGTTAACAACAAATTTATCATAGTATCTCTTGATAAGCTCGTTATCAATAGTTTTGTTTTGACCGTATTGGTAAGTTAAACTCCAAGGAGTACCTGCTCTATGTGTCAAATCAACTAAATCTAATGGAGACATGTCTTTGTATAAATTCCAAGTTAATTTAACTATTTTTTTATCTTCTTCATTAGTTAATTTAGGTTCAGATAAAATTTCTAAATTACGACCAAGAACAACAGATTTAGAAGTTATAGGGTTAGATTTATAATGTTTAAATTCATGGTATATACTAGGAATTACAGGACCATATTTCCAAGCTTCTATATTATCATCCTTAAATAACGGTCTATCTAATATAGATAAAGACAATCCTTGAGCAATATACATTAACTTAACTAACTTTATATTTGTTAATTCAAGCGAATGTTTATCACATAATTTTATAAATTCGTTTGCAACTGACCCAGCGGTTCCCATAAATCTTTACTCCTTTTTGTAAAGTTAAAACAATTTTTGGTTTTTTCAAGAAAAAACGGGTACAAATCTAACTTTTTTTATCTTAAAATCAAATAGTTAATGTTTTTTTATTAAAAAACAGAAAATGAATATAATTTATTGGTAATCAGAAACAAAAGATTAGATAAATTTGCTGAAAATTTAAGATATATACAAGGAATGAACTGGGAGCAATTACTTTCTTTAAAACGACAAGGAGATATTCATAAACGCGAACGAGCTTCACAAGATGAAACTCGTTTAGGTTTTGAAGTAGATTTTGATAGAATTATTTTTTCTTCAGCTTTTAGAAGTTTACAAGATAAAACACAAGTAATTCCGTTGTCAAAAACAGATTTTGTTCACACTCGTTTAACACATAGTTTAGAAGTTTCTGTTGTGGGAAGAACATTAGGAAGAAGAGTAGGTAAAGTATTATTAGATAGGCATTCTAATTTAAAAAAACTAGGTTACAAGTTTAATGATTTTGGAGCTATAGTAGCCGCTGCTTCATTGATGCATGATATAGGAAACCCACCTTTTGGGCATTCTGGAGAAAAAGCAATAGGAGAATATTTTAAAACAGGTAAAGGAATTCAGTATCAAAACCAGTTAACTGAAAAAGAATATCAAGATTTAATAGATTTTGAAGGAAATGCTAATGGTTTTAAGATAGTTACAGAAAGTAAAGGGGGTACTATTGGAGGGCTAAGATTATCTTATGCCACGTTAGGAGCTTTTATAAAATATCCTAAAGAAAGCTTACCTAAAAAACCTACAAACGACATATCAGATAAAAAATATGGTTTTTTTCAGTCAGAGAAAGAATCTTTTATAGATGTAGTAAATGAATTAGGAATGCTAAAAAAAGAAAATTCTAATATTTCTTATTATCGTCACCCGTTAGCATATTTGGTAGAAGCAGCTGATGATATCTGTTATACTATAATCGATTTTGAAGATGGAATAAATTTAGGTTTAATAGATGAGAGTTATGCTTTAGAATACATGTCTAAGTTAGTTTCGGGTATAAATAGAGAAAAATATTATTCCTTAAAACATAAAAAAGACAGGACTGGTTACTTAAGAGCTATAGCAATTAATACGCTAGTAGGAGAAGCTGTAGATATTTTTTTAGAGAATGAAGAAGCTATTTTAAATGGAGAGTTTAATAAATCTTTATTAGATAAATGTAAGTATGAGGCACAGATTAACGACATTATTAAGATTAGTATAGATAAAATTTACAATAGTAAAGAGGTAATAGAAAAGGAAGTTGCTGGGTATAAAATAATCGCCGATTTATTAGATGTATTTGTTACAGCGTTAAACAATAAACATCAAGGAGTATTGTCTAATTATGATAAACTAATACTTCATTTACTACCAGAAGAGTATCAGTTAGAAAGTGATGTAATGTATAATAGAGTTATGCAAATATGTAGCTATGTAGCAAGTTTATCAGATGGATTTGCTATTCGATTGCATAAAAAAATAAAAGGAAATATTCTTTAAAAAATAAAAAGAGGTCTAACATAATTACTTAATAAGTTCAATAATGAAAGGTAAAAAACTAATTTTAATTATAGGAATAATATCGTTTGCAGTTTTATTTAGTTTGCTTTTTTTGAATAAAGTAGGTGATAAAACAGGAATAAGCAAATTAAGAGAAAGTCATGCAGAATTTTTAAGAAATCACCCTTATCAAAAGACATCAGATTTATCTAAAAAAGAACGAAGAGAATTGGGAATACCACCAAATGCTTATTTCGATCAAAAGTACTTAAGTGAAATAAACCCAACTACTGGTCGAGTACACAGAGAAAATATTTTTAAATTACAAGAAAGGTTAAAAAATAATAGAGTTGCATTTAGAGCACCAGGAGATGCTACAGATAATCCTTGGATAGAAAGAGGACCTAATAATGTAGGAGGAAGAACGAGAGCAATAATTTTCGACCCTAATGATGCAACAGATGAAACAGTTTTTGCAGGAGGTGTAAGTGGTGGTTTATGGAGAAATAGAAATATTTCTAATGCAAGTTCAGAATGGGAACAAGTAGGAATTCCTGAAAATTTAGCAGTATCATCAATTGCTGTAGATCCAAATAATACAGCTATATTTTATGTTGGAACAGGAGAATCTTTTACAGGAGGAGATGCAAATGGTAATGGTTTGTGGAAATCTGTAGATGGGGGTAATACATGGAGTAAAATATTTGGAGGTATAACAGGACCTTCATTCTTTCAAGAAAACTCTACGGTTAAAGTAAATATGCCTTCTCCTATACAAGGAGATTACCCTTCTATACTTACGAATTCTTTTGGAGGAGATCTTTCTTCTGATATTACGGGTGATCTGGTTTTAGTAAATGACGGTACTGATGTTGAAACAGATGCTTGTGAAGCACTAGTAAATGCAGCTGATTTAGTTGGGAAAATAGCAGTAATAGAAAGAGGTAGTTGTAATTTTACAGATAAAGTTATTAAAGCACAAGATGCTGGAGCTATTGCAGTAATTATGCTTAACAATGTTACAGGAGATCCTATTTCAATGGGAGGGGAAAATACTTCAATTACAATTCCGGCTGTAATGATTAGTCAAGCAAATGGAAATATTATAACAAATGCATTAACAAGAGAAGTAGTTAATGTTACATTAACAAGTACAGGCTCGCAATTAACTGGATTAATTCTTCCAGGAGTTCAGAATATAAATGACATTCTTGTAAGGAATAACGCTGGAGTATCTGAAGTGTATGTAACAGTAGGAGAAACTAGTAACCAAGGAGTTTCTTTAGGAGGTGATACAATAGGTGTATATAAATCTGTAGATGGTGAAAATTTTAGTAGATTAAATATACCTAATACAACTGCAGGAAATCCGTATGAACCAAATAACATAGAACTAGGAGCAGATAATTCTATCTTTTTAAGTACAAATAGAAGTGCAGCTTATGGAGATGGAGGAGGAGCTATTTTTAATTCTACAAATGGAATCGATTTTAATCTATTAATTACGGTTCCTAATGGGTTAAGAACAGAGATAACAGTATCGTCAACAAATGCTAATAAAGGATATATTTTAGCTCAAATAAACGATAATAGTACACCAGTTAAAATTTTTAAAACAGTAGATAAATTTCAAAATATTACAGAAATAACATTACCTAATGATGCTGATACCGATATTCCTGCGAATGATTTTACAAGAGATCAAGCGGGGTATAATTTGTTAATTAAAGTAAATCCTGATAATGATGAGACTATTTTTGTTGGAGGAATAGATCTTTTTGGTTCTACAAATGGGGGTAATAGCTGGACTCAGCTTTCTCATTGGTTTGGTGGGTTTGGTTTTCAAGAAGTTCATGCAGATCAACATGGAATTGCTTTTTCAAACAATTCTTCATCAAAAATGATTTTTTCAAATGATGGAGGAGTTTCATTTTCAAGTGATGGAGGAAATATAATTAGAGCTAGAAATAGAAATTATAATACATTACAATTTTATACAGTTGGTGTAGCTCCTACTTCAGCATTTACAGGAGATTATTTTTTAGCAGGAGCTCAAGATAATGGGACGCAATTATTTGAGAATGCATCACCAGGAATCAATAGTTCTAGAGAAGCTTCGGGAGGTGATGGAGCGCATAGCTTTTTTGATACAGATGGAACTGAGAGATACTATATTAGTAATTTTGTTTATAATAGAAGTATAAATTTGTTTAATTATCGAATAGGTACTAGAGTAAATATTAATAGAGAGACAGAATCTAATGGAGATTTTATAAATCAAGAAGAGTTAGATTCTAATCTTAATATTCTTTATTCTAATTATTCTTCAGGTACTAATTTTATTGTAAGAATGTATGATAATATATTATCTGGCACACCAATAAAAGCAGATTTAACAAATGGATTAATGGATGGAGAACCATCTGCTTTAAAGATTTCACCATTCACTACAGCAAGTAGTAATTTATTTGTAGGTTTAAAAAACGGAAAATTGCTACAAGTTAAAAATGCAAATTCATCTTCTATAGTTTGGAGTGAAATTACAGGATCTGATTTTGTAGGGTCTATTTCTGATATTGAATTTGGAGCAAATGAAAATGAAATTTTTGTAACCATGCATAATTATGGAGTAGTTAGTATATGGTATACAAATGATGGAGGAGTAACATGGGGAAATAAAGAAGGAGATTTCCCTGATATTCCTGTAAAAACAATTTTACAAAACCCTTTAAATAGAAAAGAAGTAATTATTGGAACAGATTTAGGAATTTGGAAAACAGATGATTTTAGTGTTACAGCTCCTAAATGGACACAATCGTTTAATGGAATGAGTAATGTGCCTGTAACTGATATGGATTTGCGTGACGATAATACTGTTTTTGTATCTACATACGGAAGAGGTGTTTTTTCAGGAAAATTTACAGGAACAACAGCTTCTGTTGAAGAAGTAAATAAAGGAAATGAATTATTTGCTGTTTATCCAACAGTTTCAAATGGAGAGTTAACAGTTTTCGCTAAGCGTGAAACAGGAAAAACAAAGGTAAATATTTTTAACCTTTCAGGAAGTCAAGTGTATTCAAATGATATTGATTTTTCTCAAGAAGAAAAACAAAAAATATCAGTTAATTTGAGTGGAGGTATTTATTTAGTACAATTAATAGATGCGAATAATAGAAAATTATCAAGAAAGATAATTATTAAGTAAAAGATTATTTTTAATAATGAGCCCCATTTTTTAAATGGGGCTTTTTTTGCTTAAGAGAAATGGATGTTTTACCAGCTATAAGATTCGCCAGTTACATAATTTATAAGAGAACCACTTCCGTTTGTATTCCATTTACATTCAGAAGACAATGCTCCGTTTTCATACACTTTAATATTTCCAGAATTATCATTGTTAGATTTTAACACGAATTTATTGTCACCTGTATTAACTTCTAAAGTAGATGTTGTTTCAGAAAAAGACCATTTTAAAGATAAAGATAAATTATTATTAGAAGGATCTATTAAATTTAATTCGGCATAGCTTCCATCTTTTAAACTATAACCATCTAATAGTTTACCAGTATAATCAGGGCTTACAATTTTATATAAAAAAGTATACCTGTCAGATGATTCGGTAATAGTATAATTGATTGTTGTATTTCCGTCAGACCAAGTATATGTTTTGTTATTACCAGTAGAATTACCTCTTCCTACGATAGTACTACTTTGAATATCTGCATTTGCAGGAATAGTAAAGTAACTAGAAAAAATAATTCCGTAGTTTTTAATAAGGTTAAAATAAACATTGGTTTGTTGCGCATTAGCATCTGAATTTTCTTTTAAAGCATCAGGAATTTCGATACGTTGAATTTTCTTCTGAAAATCTTCCATTACTTCTGAAAGTTCTTCTTCTTTCATGTCATCTATGATTTTTTCATCATTATTACTACAAGAGGTGAAAATTAGAAACCCCATAATTACGAATAGACTTGTTAGTTTTTTCATTGTTTTTATTTTTAAATTATAGATTATATAAAATACCAAGGTTAAATACAGCTTGGTCAAATGCACTAAGAACATATTTAGCCTCAAATACACCTGTTAAAGAAGAGGATAAATCATAGTTTAAGCCACCACCTACATTAAAGCCAATTTCTGTAGTTGAAGCACTTATTCCAAGAACAGAAACGCTAGCACGGGTAAAATTTAAACCAGCTAAAGGATAGAAAAGCAAACCATCTTTGCCAGGGAAAATATAATGACCGTCTGCATTAAATCCTAAAATAGAAGAGCTTACTCCTTGGGTACCTTCTCCAAAAAAGTAATTGAATGAAGGAGATGCATATATGTTCTCAGTAATTTTAAAAGAAGCTTTAGCGCCTACTCCAAATTCAGTATTAGTTCCGTAAGCAGCTTGAACACCTATTTTAGTTTGAGAAAATATAGCTATTGAAATAGCGAAGAATAAAATAGTTAATAATAGTTTTTTCATTTTTGTTATTTTTTATGTTACACAGCTTAGTGTTATTAAACTTGTAGAGGTTAACATTTTTTACCAATTAAAAGTATCCCCGTTTTTATAAACTACTTTTCCTGTGCCATCTTCGTTCCATTCATAGGTGTTTCCCAGGTGTATCATTTTTCCTTTTCCATTTATTGTATTAATTTCAAATGAATCAGTATTTCCGTCTGCTAAAAATTCGAAGAATAGAATAGTATCTTTAATTTCCCAGTTTGTAGTAGCAATATAATTAGGCTCTTTATAAGTAATGTTTCCACTTTTTTCATTAAAAAGAGTGTAACCGTTTATGAGATCAGCAGAAATTGTTCCGGTAGAAATATTGAATATAAAAGTATATCGATCTTCTTTTTTTGTGATTTTATAATCGATATCTAGAGTTTCTCCAAAGATGTTACCAATCCATTTATAAACTACCGTATTTGTATCAATTTGATCTTTAGTTGCAGATTTTGGAACAGTTAAAAGAGCGTGAAAAGTAGTGATAGTTTCTTTTAAATTATTAAATTCAGTAACGGCTTCTTTTGCGTAAATATTTTGAGATTCTTTTAAGAGTAAAGGAATTTGAATCTTTTCAGAATGCGCTCCTAAATTAGTTACTATAAATTCATTAAAAGGTTTTTGTTCTATAACCTCTTCATCAGAGTTACATGACGCAAAAAAAATGAGTAATAGTAGTAATGTGTTTAATTTTTTCATTTTGTGGTATTTTAATAATTATATATTCATTAATGTTTTTAAACTGTAAAGGTTAACATGTATGTTTAAAAAAGAAAAACCTGCCTTATTAGGCAGGTTCCGTAGAAATAAAAAAACATAAATGAAAACTATTTTTCTACTATTAGTTTTAGAATTAAATATTGAAAAGGATTATATTATTACTTAAATAAAAACTAGAATTTATTTATAATCTCTTTAGCAACTTTTATTACATCATCTTTATTAGTACTAACCAAAATATGAAATAAGTCTTGTCCTTTCCATATAGATATTTGATTTATTTTTTCTATGTAATATGCCTTATTTCCTATGTTAGTTAATAACTGTTTGTTAGGAAATACTTGCATACCGGTCTCTAAACTTGCTTCGCTACCAGCACCTACAACATGTGTAACCAAAATAAGTTCTCGATCTCCATTTATAGAAAAAGTTGTTTGACAGGGATTAAATGTTTGATCTAATTGTTTGTGCTGAATTTCTTTTGCATTAGGGAAAAATTGTTGAACAAAACTTTCTTGTTTTATAATTGCACAAGCATTGGCTGTTTCTTCTGTTTCTTCATTATTTTCACAAGAAGAAATAAATACTAAAATTAGAGCGATAATAATAAGTTTGATATTTTTCATGAGTATTCGGTTTTATATTTATGATTGAATTTAATTTTTGAACATTGATGAATATTCACCAGTGTTTATAGTTAAGTTTGATTTTGTGTTAATTTTAGTAACTACTACTTTTCCATTTCCTTTTTCAGAATTCATAGCTATTTCTAAAACAAAACCTTTAATTTTTTGATTGTTATTTTTCATTCCTAACATAGGAATGAAAGCTCCTTTTATAGGGAAATTAGAAGTAGTTGTCCAAATATGTGTAGTTGCACCATCTTTTTTAGCTATGTATTCATTACAAGAATATCCTAAAATATTTTTTGTGTTTCCCGTTTTTATAATAGCAACAGCATCCATTTTATTAGAGTTGTCATACTTACTCATTTCAGTAGTGCCTATTTCTTTTTTTATTTTCATGCCTACCATATTCATATATAAAGCGCCTTCATTTTTATTAAAAACCATATAAATATCTCCCCCAACATTGTTGCTGCCTTTTACTTTTGAAGGGTCAATTTTCATACAACTCATATCTTTTTGGGCACTATTAAAAAAATATTGAAGTTCCATAGTTTCATTTTCACTGGAGGTAACCTCAAGCATAATGGATTGATTAAAATGTAACGCTTGGTTATTGTGAATCTCTTTTTTATTAACCTTTTTCTTTTTACTAATAATATCTCCATTTAGTGTCTTGTCTATAGTTTTATCTGCTTTTTCATCAAGTTTGTTTTCAACCTTACGTTCAATTTTTTTCTCAATCTTTTTAGTAAGTTTTTTCCAGAATTGTGCTTTTACTTGTTGTGAATACCCAATTACTAGTAGCATAGCTAGTAATAGGTTTAAGTGTTTTTTAGTATTCATTTTTTCTATGTTTTACCCTTTAATGGCGTATTTATAAAAAGGTTAACATTTATAAGTGAAAAAGTTTGATTGGAATTTTGTTTACCTTTAAAAAAAAAAGACATCAATGACTGAAAACGATAAGTTATTGTTATTAAAAAAAGGAGATGCTAAGACGTTAAAAAAACTCTATATAAAAAATAGAGAAGCATTTATAGCATTTGGAAGAAAATACATGAATTCAGAAGAAGATATTCTGGATGTATATCAGGATGCAATTATAGCGCTACAAGAGCAGATAATATCTGGAAAATTAAACAATTTAGATTGTACTATTAAAACATACCTGTTTGGTATTGGTAAGTACATGTTGTTTGAAAAAAATAGAAAAAAACAAAAAACAATATTAGGTAGTTATAAAACAGAAGAAGTTGAAGATTATGAGATTATAGAGATAGATTACTATAATGAGGTAACTACAAATAGACAACGAAAATTACAAGAAGTATTGTCTAAAATGGGTAAAAAATGTAAAGAAATTTTAACCCTATTTTATTATCGTGGTTATACTATAGAAGAGATAAAAGAGCATTTAAATTATGAAAATAAAAACGTAGTTAAAAGTCAAAAATCTAGATGTTTAAAGCAATTAAAATCTAAAATAAATGAATAAGTCCTCCCTAATAGAACAATACTTTGAAAACAGTTTATCTTCAGAAGAAAAATTGATTTTCGATGAATTGCTTGCTAATGATAAAGCATTTGCCGAAGATTTTTATTTTCAGAAAGATGTAAAAGAAGCGATTAAAAAAGAAGAGAGAGAGAAATTAAAGAAAGAACTACAAAATTTAGAAAGATTTCAAGGAAGTAATAAAAAGTTTTCTTTTTCAAAAAAATGGCTGGTAGCAGCCTCTATAGTACTTTTGTTTTCTTTTTTAGGAACCTTCTTTTTTATGAAACAAGATCGTTTTTCTAACCAGGAGTTATATGCAAACTATTTTACCCCTTATGAAAATGTAGTGTATCCTATAGTTAGAGGTGAAGCTGAAAATGAATTAAAAAATAATGCTTTTATAGCTTATGAAACCAAAGAATATAAAAAGGCAATACAATTATTTGAGAAAGCATATGAGCAAACCAAAGAAATTGATTTGTTACTATATCAAGGAATTTCATTTTTAGCAGAAAAAAAACCAAATAAAGCAATAAAAATTTTAGAGGAATATGTGTCTACAGAACCTAAATACAATATGCAAGCTAATTGGTATTTAGGGTTGTCAAATTTACAGTTAAGCAATATAAAAGAAGCACGAGAATATTTAAGAAAGGTACGCAATTCTAATAGTGAATTTAAAATAGAAGAAGCTAAAGAGTTACTTAAAAAGTTGCACTAACTTTTTTCTATTAATGAACAGAATAATTAATAAACCAATTGTAAAATAAAACCATAAATAATTATAAGAAGAAGTAGTTACTGGTTTTGAGTCTCCATTTAAAACAAAACCTGCCCAAAAAAATGGATGTTTTAATTCTTTAACAGTTTGTTGTTTTAAATATTGATTTTTAGCTCTTTGTAAAGCTAATTTTTTATTGATGCCATTACTTAATTCTTTATAAAAAAGAGTCATAATTTGAGAAGAAGATTTATCGTTTACCTTCCATAAACTTTTAACTAAAGATTTAGCACCTGCAAAAGAAAATGCTCTTGCTAAACTAATGCTACCTTCTCCATTTTCTAATTTACCAATTCCTGTTTGACAAGCACTTAAGGTTACTAAATCAGCATTTAATGTGGTGTTGTAAATATCTTTTACATACCAAAGATTACTTTCGTTCTCTGTAGGGGTAAAAGCTAAATAAGAAAAATCGGGATATTCGTCATTAGCAGAAGCATGTGTAGCAAAATGAAGTATTTGATAATCATTGATTTTTGCTTTTATGTTGTTTAAAACAGCATTTTTTCCAATAAAATGATCCGTTTCAAAATAGTTAGTAATGTTATTAACTTCTTTTTCATTAAAAATTAAAGGGCTAAAATCTGCTCTATTATTTTTAGTAACACTTTTCTTGTAAAACTCAGGGGCTACTGCCAATAGTTTTTTTTCTTTTAAATGATGTTGTATAGTTTCTAATTCATCTAGTAAAGTAAAAGAACTACCATAACTAATCATAGTTTCGTTAACAAGATATGTTTTCTTTAAAGGTTGTGTGCACAATGCTTCAAACGGAATATAATGTAAAAAACCATCAGGTAAAATAACGAGATCAGATTTGTTTTTAAGTGTTTCAGGAATTAATTTTTGATAAAGATTATATGCTTTTTTAGTATCGTATTTACCTTTAAAATTTGAAATTATTTCATAAAACTCAAGAATTTCTTTTTGAAAATTAGAGTGATTTTTAAATCGGAAAAAATGAACCTCTGCATTGGTAATAGCAAATTGATAAATATGTTTTTTTCCATAAAAAAAAGCTATTTTTCCTTGATTCTCTTGTAGTTTTTCTGATGCTTTTTCTAATGAAATTACATTGTAATTGTATTTAAGGTTATGATACTTAGGTTGTGCTTTTTTAATGGAATCTAAAAAAGAAACATAAACTTCTCTGGCTTTTATAAGAGCAGTTTTTTCTTCTAGAGAAGTATTAGAGGTATATATATTAGTTTCTAATTGGGAAACCTTAGAAGCTAACTGTTGTTCTCTATCAATAAGTTGCTGAGGAATATTATTAAACTTTACAGCTTTGGTAAGATTTACAGCTTCTAATAATTGAGTTGATTTACTTTTTTCAAGAATAAAAAAAGCATGATTTAAATATTCTTTGTTTTTAGTAATATTAAATAGATTGAAAGATACATTTAAAGAATCTTCAAAAAGAGAATAAATATTGTTTATTAAAAATTGTTTGTCATTTTTATTTTCTAGAGTGGGTTTAAGCACATCTAAAACTGTTATAGCAAATAGACTTGTTTTTAAAGCTTTTTCAAGATAGTTTTGATCATTAGTTTGTTCATGTAATTTGGTAAGTATTTTAGATTTTAAATGTAAAATAGAAATACTTTTATCTGTAATAAAGAATTCTTTTACAGATAAATCTTCTGTTTTATTTTCTGAAAATGTTAAGTTCTGAATCGATTTTTGAATATGTACTAAAGCTTTTTCTATTTGATTTGAAGCTAAATATGTGACAGCCATTTTTTTATATAATAAAGCAATATCTATATGTTTTTTATTATTTCTATAGCTTTTATAGCTTATTAATGAAGCATTGTAAGAGTTAATAGCCTCCTCAAATTTTTTATCTTTTAAATATATGTCACCATATAATTCTTGCAAAACTTTATAAAAGGGATCTTTTTTTCGATATAAGTTTTCTGAATTTTTTAAAAGTTGAACCGCCTCTGTAGTGTTATTTGACAATATATAGGCATTAATTAATGCTTGATAAGATGTTATTAAGGAATTTTTATATTGTCTTTTTTGATAAAATACAACAGACTCTTCTAATAGGGGAATGCCTTTTTTATATTGTTTTTGACTATTGTAAATTTTTGCTAAATAACTGTTTAAAAGAATTTTTTTAGAATCAGGATCTTCAAAGAAAGAGGTGTGTTTTTCTATCAATAATTTAGCCCTATCACAAAAATCTTCAGCTAACTCATATTTGCCTTCAACAGAATAAATAATAGTTAGAAAAGAATAGACACTTTCTAAATTTCTAATGTTTTCTTGTGAGATTGAAGAAGATTTCAAGGTTTTGTAGAGCTCAAGAAAATAAGGTTTAGCACGTTTATAGTCGGCTAATTTATAATAATAGTTTCCTTTATTTAATTGGAAAAGAGGGAGTACTGTTTTGTAAACATCCTTACTTAAATAATTTTTATGATTGTTTAAAAGTACTTCTAAGCTGTCTATATTATTCTTTAGAACAGGCAGGTTATAATGATAGTCGCTTACATAAACAAGATAAAAAAGAACGTTTGCTTTGTAATCGTACCATTTTTGATTATTCGTTATATGCAATGCTTTATTGAAATAAAGGTAAGCACTATCTTGATTCTTATATAAATAAGAAGAGGCAATATTTGAATAATTTTCAAACTGAGCAGTGGCTAGTGAATCATTCTGTGCTTGTGAAATAAAATGAAATAAAAGATATAAAAAAAGTAGTTTAGCTTTCATAAACAGTAAAATGGATATAGCTAAACTACTAATTTTTGAATAATTAAATATTTTTACTCACCAATATAAGCATCAACCTCATAAGTGAGTTTTTGTTCTAGAGGAGCAAAGTTTTTGGTAATACGTAATGTAACTTCTCCTGTAAAACCTTCTTTTAAAAGTTCAGTAGCTGGTAATCCTTCAAAATTTTCAGCAGAAAAAAGATTTGAATTCTCGCTAATAACATCCCCTTCTTCGGTTTTAATTTGTATTAAAATAGATTCAGTTTGTTTAGAAAATAATAAATAACGAATAATAGTTAAAGGGATTCTACATCTTGTTTCTTTTTCTATTTTTTTAGGACAAGGTGAAGGAGGAGGAGGAAACCCTGGAAAAACAGGACGGATTTTAAACAATAGTTTTTCAAGACCTTCATTAAATTTAATTTCTTCCTGTAACCTTTCTAACTCCTCTATCAATTCTTCATTACCTTCTTCAATTTGTAATAATAATTCTTCTTTTTGTTTGTAAGAAATAGCTAAAATGGTATTGATATAAAAAGCATGTATATCTTCTTCATAATAGGTGTTTTCTTCATTAGGTTGGTTGTTCTCTTTTGAAGATTTTTTTTGTTTTTTATTTAATGTAATTACTTCCTTATTTGATAAAGTTTCTAGATCTATATTTTTTGAGCAAGAAACAATCAAAAAAGGAATTACAAATAATTTGAATACTAATGTTTTCATCTTTATATTTAATTTTATGTTCTAAATAGTTGATGTTTTTTAATTATAAAAGTAAACATTAATAGCATTTATTTTTTTTCACTAGCTGCCTTTTCAAGTCCCATATACCAGTTTTTACCAAACTTTCTAATAAGTGCTTCCTTCACAAATTTATAAACAGGAACTTGTAATTCTTTTCCAAGCGAACATGCATCATCACAAATTTCCCATTTATGATAATTAACAGCAGAAAACTCAGAGTAATCTTTTACTCTAACAGGATATAAATGACAAGAAACAGGTTTTTTCCAGTCTACAAGCCCTTTATTATATGCTTCTTCAATAGCACATAAAGCAGTGTTTTTTTCATCGAAAATAACATATGCACATTCAGCATGGTTAACTAAAGGAGTTTCTAATTCTCCAAAATCACTAGTAACCCAAGTGCCCTGTTTTTCGATAGCTTCTATACCTTCTTTTCGTAAAAAGGGTTTTACTATTGGATAAATATCTTCTAAGATTTTGGTTTCTTTTTTTTCTAATGGAGCACCAGCCTCGCCTTTTACACAACATGCACCTTTGCATGCAGATAAGTTACAAACAAACTCTTTGTCTATAATATCTTCTGAAATAATTGTTTTTCCTAATTGAAACATGTTGCAAAAATAAAGCTAAATTTTTAGTATTTTTGAAAATATAGTTATCTTAATATTCATTAGGGTTATTTAATTTTATCGACTAAAAATAGAAGAATATGAGTTTTAATATAAAAGAAACTTTTACAGTGTTTATGGTTTTATTTGCAGTAATAGATATTGTTGGAAACATACCTATTATTATTGATTTACGTAAAAAAGCAGGTCATATTGAGTCTGGTAAAGCTTCTATTATTGCAGGAGTTATTATGGCTGTATTCTTATTTGTTGGTGAACCTTTATTAGGTTTTTTAGGAGTAACGGTTCATTCATTTGCAGTAGCAGGTTCTTTTATTTTATTCTTTATTGCTTTAGAAATGATTTTAGGAATTACGTTATACAAGGAAGATGAAGATGATGCATTAAATGCGTCTGTATTTCCTATCGCATTTCCTTTAATTGCAGGGCCGGGTAGTTTAACAACATTGTTGTCTTTAAAGGCAGAATACCAATGGGAAAATATTTTAATAGCGATATTATTGAATGTGATCGTTATTTTTGTAGTATTAAAAACTTCTTCAAGGATCGAAAAAATTATAGGTCAAAACGGTATTAAAATTATTAGAAAAATATTTGGTGTAATTTTATTAGCGATTGCTGTTAAAATGTTTGCAGAAAATTTACCTGAACTATTAAATAAACCAACATGATTTTCGATTCCTTAGTAATTGGCGGTGGAGTTGCTGGTATGCAATGTGCTTTGCTATTAGGTTCTGCAAAGGAAAAATTATACGCAAAAAATAAGAAGGTAGGAATTATAATGCATCAGAAATCTTCTCATCTTCAAAATGCATTATTTAATAATGTTTTAGGTTTACCTAAAGGAAAATTAGGAAGCGAAATACTTATTGAAGGAACAAAAGAATTAGAAGATAAATATCCGCATGTTACTCAAATAGAAAATGAAAAAGTGACTGCTGTTTTAGAAATAGAAAATGGATATAAAGTAATTACGAACAAGAATGAATACGAATCTAAAATAGTTGTTGTAGCTTTAAATTATGCAGAACCTTTTGATATAGCTGGACTAGAAAAATATGTAGAAAGACATTCAAGAGCAAACCCTATGAAAGATAGAATTCAGTTAAGAAACTTTAACCATCTTATTAATGATGGTTTATATGTTTGTGGAACTATAGCAGGATGGAGAAGTCAGTTTGCTATTGCTGCGGGTAGTGGTGCCTCGGTTGCTACAGATATTCTTACATTATGGAATGATAATGTATCAACAAAAATTCACGATAAGATATAGTTTACTTAGAATTATAAATGAAAAAGCCTTTTAAACATTATGTTTAAAAGGCTTCATTTTTTATATAATTTGGGGATTATATAGACTTAACTATTTTTAAAGGCATTTTATAAATCTGCCCTCTTTTTACTAACTTAGTAGAAAGGATTTTATAGTTTAATTTACTTTTTACATAAGAATGAACTTCTGTGTTGTTAGAGTTTACGTTAACAACAACGATTTCACCTTTATTGTTTACCATAAATTCAATAGTACTATTTAAGTCTCTATTAAATTCAAAGTTAGCTTTACCTAAAAGTTTAACGATTTCTGTTCTTAACTCAGATTTTGTTTCGTTTGCAGGATTCGTATTATTAGCGAATGCTGAGAAACTAATTAATATAACGAATAATACTACTTTAAGATCTTTCATGTTTAATATAATTTGGGGGTTATTATATAGATTTAACTATTTTTAAAGGCATTTTATAAATCTGTCCTCTTTTTACTAATTTAGTAGAAAGAATTTTATAGTTTAATTTACTTTTTACATAAGAATGAACTTCTGTGTTGTTAGAGTTTACGTTAACAACAACGATTTCACCTTTATTGTTTACCATAAATTCAATAGTACTATTTAAGTTATTATTAAATTCAAAGTTTGCTTTACCTAAAAGTTTAACGATTTCTGTTCTTAATTCAGATTTTGTTTCATTAGTAGGATTCGTATTGTTAGCGAATGCTGAGAAACTAATTAATGTAACGAATAATATTACTTTAAATTTTTTCATGTTTTATTGTTTTGAAGGTTTTTTAATTTCTTTTTTATTAAAATTTCTTGGGTCAAAATTACTTCAACTAAATAAAAAAAAGACTAAAATCATTGTTAACAAAACATCTTTTTTGAACCTTTTTTTAGCTTTTTTTTGTAAAGTTAACAATTTAGTAACATTGATAATATGATAATGAAATCAATGTATTTATTTGTTTTATTTATTAAAAACACTTAAAATGATGTTTTGAGTGCTTTTTTTTCAATTTTTTAAGAGTTTAAATTTAAAAAAGCAAGTTAATTTTATGTTTACAAACATAAAAAAAGAGAGGTAGATTTATTTTTATTTAGAGCTTAAAAGTAAGTTTTATGAGGTGAAATTTTTCAAAAATTCAGATTTAAAGGTTCTACCAATAGGAATTCTTTTTTTATCAACGAAAACTTCATTCCCAGATATTTTTTCTATATGATTTAAATTAACAATATAGGATTTATGTAATTGGAAAAAATATTTTGGTAGTTTAGAGTTCCAGCACTTTAAAGTATCAATTAATACATGTTTTTTATTTATGGTTACAAAAACGATGTAATTTCTATCAGATTCTATATATAAAAGATCTTTAAAGAATAATTTATGTAATGTTTTATCTATATTTAAAAAAGTATGATCAATTGTTTCTGTAATTGTTTCTGTTGTTCTTTTTTCTATTTTACGAATCGATTTTAAAAAACGATCAAATGAAAATGGTTTTACTAAGTAATCTACAATAGTTTCAAGTTCAAAACTGCCTAAAGCATAATCAGGATAAGCAGTAGTAATAATTACTAATGGAGGGTCTTTAACTGTTTTAATAAAATCTATCCCTAAAATATCTGGAAGATTAATATCTAAAAAAATAAAATCAACCTTAGTGTCTTTTAAAAAACCATATGCAGATTTTGCTGTTTGAAAACAATCTAATAGCTCAATGTTAGGAACTTTTCTAATAAAATTTTTTAAAATGTTTTGCGCAGGCTTTTCATCTTCTATAATAATGCAATTCATATTAATGTTAATTTTAAGAGTACTGAGAATCGATTATCTTCTTTAATTTCTATAACATATTTATCTTTATACAATAAATCTAATCTTTTTTTCAGGTTAATAAGTCCTATGGCTTCATTTTTAGAATCATTTGATTTACTAAAGTCGTTTTCACAAAAACATTCTAAAGAGGTTCCATCTGCTTTTAAGTGAATATTAATAATACTATCTACTGAACTATGTTTAAAAGCATTTTCTATAATTGTTATTAAAAGCAAAGGAGCAATTTTATGATTAGTACTTTGAATTGATTTTGAATATTGAATTTCTTTTATTCCTTCAGTTCTTATTTTTTGAAAATCTATATAGTTATCTATATACTGTATTTCTTTCTCTAGTAAAATATAATCAGCATTACTATCATATAATACATGTTTTAAGTTTTCTGATAATTTTAAAATTAAAGAAGGAGTTTGATCTGGTTTTTCTATAGCGTATGCATAAATAGTGTTTAAGTTATTAAATAGTACATGAGGATTAATTTGTGATTTTAAAAACTTAAGTTCCATTATTGTTCGTTCTTGCTTCGTTTTTTCTACTTCCTTTTCTTTGTCTAAATACATAAATAGCATCCATATAAAAGAGAAAAAAATTAAAGGAACTATAGTTTGCCATAAATAATCACTTAAACATTTCATAATTGAACAACCACATTCTGCAAATACATTACAATATAGTTGAGTAGCAAAAAATGAGATTCCAATAAATAAAATGGAATAGATTAAATACCATTTCTTTTTTACAAAATAAGGTAGAAGAATTAAGTTATTAAGGTATACGATAACAATTAGTATAGAAAGATATTGTAGAAAAGGATTTTCAGACCAATAGTATTTAGAAAACACAAATAAAGAAATTAGTATAAAAACGGTCCAAAATAAAAGATGAACAAGAGCTTGAGTGATATGTTTTTTTATGAATTCCATTACAGAGATTAAAGTACGTATTAAAAACTCATTTTTAAAAATAGTAAGTATCAAATACACATATAACTATGCAAAATGCATTTGATACGTTGTTTTAAACTATATGTACTTCCTTTATTGAAGTATGTTAAGTTATTTTTTTATAGAGGTTATATCGCATTAATTTTGAGAGAAAGATTTTAAATTATGAAGAATATTTTTTTTTCGTGTCTATTGTTTTTTTCCATTCTAGGAATTAACGGACAAACAAATAAGGTTGTTAAAACAGACAAAGGCAAGTTGATGTTATTAGGTAAAGTTGATAGAAAGGGATTTAATGATGCCGAATTCAAATGGTTCGATGAAAAATATGACTCCTACTTAACAAATGATAAAATAATTAAAAAGTTAAAAAAAGAATTAAAGAATTATACTATTAAGGCTTTTTTTGGATCATGGTGTGGAGACAGTAAACGAAATCTACCTATTTTTTACAAAGTATTAGATGAAGCAGGTTTTCCTAAAGAAAATTTAGAAGTCATTGCTGTAGACAGAAAAAAGGAAGCTTATAAACAGGCACCAAATAGAGAAGAAAAAGGATTAAATATTCATAGAGTACCCACATTTGTTATATATAAAAAAGGAAAAGAGGTTAACCGTATAGTTGAATACCCTAAGGAAACTTTTGAAAGGGATTTATTAGCGATTGTTAAAGGAGAAAAATATAGGTCGAAATATAGAGCGGCAAGATTGATGAATTCATTGTTAAAAAAATCAAAAGATAGCCTTCTTTTATTAAGAAAAGAACTAATAAGTTTTCTACCTGAAATAGCAGAAGGTGTTAAAGAATTAAATACATATGGTTTTGTTAAGTTAAGAGCTAATGAATATAAAAACGCGGAATTTGTTTTTCAATTGAATACAAGAATGTACCCAAATCATTATGTTCCGTATAGTAGTTTAGGGATTTTTTATTATGAACAGAAACAATTTAAAAAAGCTTTAAATAACTTTTATAAATCATTGAGCTTACAACCAAACAATAAAGAGATAAAAGAAATGATAGAAAAAATAAATAAGAACCCTAAAACATAAAATTATGAAAGTACTAATTACATTTTTTTTAATTCTATTTATATCTATAGAAATAAACGCCCAAGAATTTAAGTTTGAAAAAGAAACAATTAATTATGGTAAAATAGCACAAGGATCAAAAGGAACACGTGTATTTGAATTTACAAACATTGGAGAAGCTCCTTTAATTATAAAAAAAATTAATTCAACATGTGGTTGTGCTGTACCTAAAAGACCAGATAAACCTATTATGCCAGGAGAAAAAGGACAAATATCGGTTTCTTATGATACAAAGAGAATGGGAGGTTTTTCAAAAGCAATTACTGTTTTTTCTAATGCAAAGGAAGAAAGGAAAATGTTAAAGATAAAAGGTCTTATAGAGTAGAAGAATTATATACAAGCGAAAAGCTGAGTTACACACTCAGCTTTTCTAATTTGAAGTACTATTTGATTAGAACTGATAATCTATATTGCATTTCCCCAAACACAATATAACAGATCTACGTAAATTTATTTTTTTAATTATAAACGATATAAAAAAATAACCTAAGCGTATGAATTAAAGGTATAAGTGTAGTTTTTTGATAAAACATGATTTATCTAATTGATTTGTTAATGTATATAAAGTTCTTTACAGAATATATAAGGGATACTTATTTTGATATTCGAAATTATCTTATGGTAATATTTTTTAAACTATAAATATTTATTTTTACTTAACAAGATAAATTATTAAAATGGAAAGTTTAAAAGGTAAAAAAGCAATTATAACAGGTGGTAGCAGAGGTTTAGGAAAAGCAACTGCTGTTTCTTTTGCTAAAGAAGGAATAGATGTTGCCATAACAGGAAGAAATGAAAAAAGATTACAAGAAACGGTTAATGAATTAAAAGAATTAGGAGTTAATGCTATATATGCTGTTTTTGATGTAGGTAATTATGAAGAAGTAAAAACAGGGATTAAAAGTGTAATAGAAAACTTTGGTTCTATAGACATTTTGGTAAACAATGCTGGTATTGCTGCTTTTGGATCGTTTAATGATATGGAAGTAAGTACATGGTCAAACATTATTCAAACCAATGTAATGGGAATGTATTATGTAACTAAAGAAGTGTTACCACATTTAATAAAACAAAATAGTGGAGATATTATTAATGTTTCATCAACAGCAGGGTTAAACGGGAATGCAAATGTTTCTGCATATTCAGCATCAAAATTTGCTGTCATTGGAATGTCTGAGTCATTAATGAAAGAAGTTCGAAAAAATAATATTCGTGTATGTACTTTAACACCTAGTACAATTGCTTCAGATATGTCGTTAGATTTAGGGATTACAGATGGCAATGTAGAAAAAGTATTACAACCAGACGATTTTGCTGAATTAATAGTTGCAGGATTACAATTACCAAGAAGAGCAATGCTTAAAAGTGCAGCCTTATGGTCTACAAATCCATAATTGGTATGATAATTCAATTATATAAAAAAAGGCTCAAACTTAAGTTTGAGCCTTTTTAGATTTTATAAAAAATGGATATTTGTTATCCTTTTAAACTTGCTTTTAAGAACTCTGTATTCATACGAGCAATATTTTCTAAAGAAATTCCTTTTGGGCATTCAACTTCACAAGCACCAGTGTTTGTACAGTTACCAAAACCTTCTTCATCCATTTGCTTAACCATGTTTAAAACACGGTCAGTAGCCTCAACTTGACCTTGTGGTAATAAAGCAAACTGAGAAACTTTAGCACCAACAAATAACATTGCAGATGAGTTTTTACAAGTTGCTACACATGCACCACAACCAATACAAGTTGCAGCTTCAAAAGCTTTGTCTGCATCGGCTTTGTTAACTGGCGTTGCATTTGCATCTATGGTATTACCTGAAGTGTTTACAGAAATAAAACCTCCTGCATGTTGTATACGATCAAAAGAACTTCTATCTACAATTAAATCCTTAACAACAGGAAATGCTTTTGCTCTAAAAGGTTCAATAAAAATAGTATCACCGTCTTTAAACATACGCATATGTAATTGACAGGTAGTTACCTCTCTATCTGGCCCGTGAGCCTCACCATTAATATATAATGAACACATACCACAAATACCTTCACGACAATCATGATCAAAAGCTACAGGCTCATCTCCATTATTAATTAATTGTTCATTTAAAACATCTAACATTTCAAGGAAAGACATATCTGGTGAAATATCGTTGACTTTATAATCAACCATTTTACCTTTATCGTTAGCGTTTTTCTGACGCCATATTTTCAACGTTAAATTCATGCTACCCATTATTTGTATGATCTTTGTTTTAATTCAATATCGTTAAACTCTAGTTCTTCTTTATGCAATACAGCATCACTAGGTTCTCCTTTGTATTCCCAAGCAGATACATAAGCAAAATCTTTATCATTACGTAAAGCCTCTCCTTTTTGTTCTCCATCTAATTCTACAGAATCTTCTCTAAAGTGACCTCCACAAGATTCTTCTCTATTTAATGCATCCTTAGCAAATAATTCTCCTAATTCTAAGAAATCGGCAACACGACCTGCTTTTGCTAATTCTTCATTATATTCATCTGAGCTACCAGGAACTTTTACTTCTTTCCAGAATTGTTCACGTAATTCTTTAATTTCTGTAATTGCTTCTGTTAAACCTTTTACATTACGAGACATTCCAACTTTGTTCCACATGATTTTTCCTAAACGTTTGTGGAAATAATCTACAGAATGCTTTCCTTCATTAGTAATAAAGAAATTCAATGTCTTTTTAACTTCGTTTTCTGCTTCTTCAAATTCTTTAGAATCTGTAGAAATTGGTCCTGTACGAATGTCATCAGATAAATAATCTCCAATAGTATATGGTAACACGAAATATCCATCCGCTAAACCTTGCATTAAAGCAGAAGCTCCTAAACGGTTGGCACCATGATCAGAGAAGTTAGCTTCACCAATACAGTATAAACCAGGAACGGTTGTCATTAAGTTATAATCAACCCAAACACCACCCATTGTATAGTGTACTGCTGGATAAATCATCATTGGTGTATTGTATGGATCTTGATCTACGATCTTCTCATACATTTGGAATAAGTTTCCATATTTATTTTTAACAACCTCTTGCCCTAATTTTTTAATTAAAGCAGCATCGTTTAAATCTAAACCTTTAATAGTTGCTTGCTCTTTACCGTAACGTGTAATTGCAGAAGCAAAATCTAAATACACAGCTTCACCTGTAGCATTTACACCATAACCTGCATCACAACGCTCTTTAGCAGCACGAGATGCTACATCACGAGGAACTAAGTTACCAAATGCTGGGTAACGACGTTCTAAATAATAATCTCTATTTTCTTCGGCAATTGCAGTTGGTTTTAATTTACCATCTCTAATTGCTTTTACATCATCCATGTTTTTTGGTACCCAAATACGACCATCATTTCTTAATGATTCAGACATTAAGGTTAATTTAGATTGATGATCTCCAGATACTGGAATACATGTTGGGTGAATTTGTGTGTAACAAGGATTTGCAAAGTAAGCACCACGTTTGTGTGCTTTCCAACCTGCTGTTACATTACTTCCCATCGCGTTTGTAGATAAGAAGAATACGTTACCATAACCACCAGAACCTAAAACTACAGCATGTGCTGAATGTCTTTCAATTTCTCCAGTAATTAAATTACGCGTTATAATACCACGAGCTTTTCCATCAACTTTAACAACATCTAACATTTCGTGACGATTGTACATTTTGATTTTACCACGACCGATTTGACGGTTCATAGCTGAATAGGCTCCTAATAATAATTGCTGACCAGTTTGTCCTGCTGCGTAAAAAGTACGTGATACTAATACACCACCAAATGAACGGTTGTCTAATAAACCTCCATACTCACGAGCAAAAGGAACTCCTTGTGCAACACATTGATCAATAATATTTGCAGATACCTCAGCTAAACGATATACGTTTGCTTCACGAGAACGATAATCTCCACCTTTTACAGTATCGTAAAATAATCTGTAAGTAGAATCACCATCTCCTTGGTAATTTTTTGCTGCGTTAATTCCTCCTTGCGCCGCAATTGAGTGCGCACGTCTTGGAGAATCTTGAAAACAGAATGCTTTTACGTTATAACCTAACTCTGCTAAAGTAGCAGCGGCAGAACCACCAGCTAATCCTGTACCAACAACAATAACATCTATATTACGTTTATTTGCTGGATTTACTAAATCGATATGATTTTTATAATTAGTCCATTTATCTGCAATAGGACCTTTTGGTGTTTTTGAATCTAAAGCCATAAACTATGTTGTTAGTGATTAAAATGATGAAATAATGCAATAAAAATAAATCCTAATGGAAGACCAATTGCATAAACTTTACTAATTCCTTTTAATCCTTTAGTGTATTTGTTATTTGCTCCAACTGATTGAAAAGCCGAATTAAAACCATGTAAAAGGTGTAATGCTAAGAAAACAAAACCTAAACAGTATAATGCTACACGCCACATAGGAAGAAATTTCTCTTGTAATTCATGAAAATATCTGAATTCACCATTGTGAAGACCAGACATATCTCCTTGAATATACTTTACATTTAATTCTGGAATCCAGAAATCAATAAAATGGATTACGATAAAAATCAGAATAAATAAACCGCTATAAATCATGTTTCTACTCATCCATGAAGAATTTGCAGCACCATTGTTTTTAGCATAACTTACTTGTCTTGCTTGTTTGTTTTTTATTTCTAACACAAATCCCATTACGAAGTGAAAAACCACTCCAAAAATTAAAACAGGTTGTAATAAATATTGTACTGCCCAAAAAGTTCCCATAAAATGTGAAGCTTCATTAAAAGCATCTGCACTAAACACAGATAAAATATTAATTGCAAAATGTTGTAGTAAGAAAAACATTAGAAAGAGTGCTGAAAGTGCCATCGCAAACTTTCTTCCTATTGAAGATTTTAATAATCCGCTCATTATTTTATAATTGAATTAGATAATTACCAGCAAATTTAACATGTATAGGGGTCTTGTACAAGTATTGAAGTTTGTTTTATTTTATATTTAGAATTGGTATAAATAGTAAGCAGCAGTATTAATGCTATTGGATGACTACTTTGCTTGTTTGGTAAATGATTTTGAGTTTTGTTTAATTTTGACTATTAATTTGATCCTGTAATTCTACTATTTTACTTTCTAAATCATGCAATCTATCATAAACATCTACAGGTTCAGGCATTTGCTTAGATGCATACATAGTTACATACCAAACTTCCATAATTTCGTCTACATTAATCGTGTAGGTTGGGTAGTTGCCATCTTTGTTGTCGCTTTTAAGAATTAACTTACCTCTTTTCTCTATTCTGTTAATTACACGTTTTAAAACAATACCATCATTTTTACTAACAATAACATAAACGCGTCCATCTTTAACATCGTTCAAATTTTCAACATATTTTCCAAAAACTAAATCACCATCAAAAAATGTGCGAACCATTGAATTTCCTTGTACTTCAAAACAACGAAAAGAACCATTGTTTAATCTTGGCATATGAAAAGTAGGTAGTTTTTCTATGTATTCGGTATCCCCATAACCATCTAAATAACCAGCTCTGGCTTGTGTAGGAACAAAAACAATATTTTCATTTCCTTCAGAATTTGCAGAAACTACTTGAGGAGTGCCAGCATAGCCAATATTGTAAGACTTGTTGTCTTTTATCATTGAATCACTTATTCCAAAAAGATAATCAGGGTTTATTTTAAACTCATTAATGATAGAAGTCAATACATCAAATCCAGGTTTTGTTTTTTTTCTAGTTCCATCAGATTGAGGTCTACCGTTTATAATACTATCAATGGTGGTGCCTGTAACTCCAATTCTTTTAGAAAAAGAAAAGTTATTTAAATTGAATTGGTCTCTTATTGCTGCAATCTTCTCTGAAATATTCATAATATGTGAAATAAATAAAACTTTTTACATAAAAAAACCATCTTTTGTTTTGTTTATTGTGTAAAATGTTATATATTTGTTTTGTATTTGATTGCTAATATACGAAAAAACTTTAAAAATCAAACATTTGTATGGTTTTAGCAATCTCTCCTTAGAGATTTTATCTTGATATAACTTCATTTTTTTAAAATCTCTACTATTTAATTCAAACATTTTTTTGAATTGAGTTCCTAGTTTAAAATAGAACTTTTAGAAAAGCATGAAAGTGTGTTGTAGTCTTTAGTTGATTATTGTTTTTTGGTGTTGTAGCGCTAAACCCAATTTTCTTTAATTAAATAAAGAGACACTATTTTATTTATTACCAAAGGAAACTCAATTTGAAGTATGGAGGAAGTTGAAAAACCATATTAAAAAACAGAGTAGACATTGTATAAATTTTTAAAAAATAATATTATGCCAAATTTAGTACCAGAATTAAACAGTTTAGATTTTAGTGTATATGTAGGAGGACCTTTACAAGCAGCTATTAAAGCGCAAACAGAAGCTTCTATGGCTACAGTAAGCTTTATTAAAGAAGTAGGTTTTGAAAATGATGGAGATGATAGCACACCAGATGCGTTGCGTTATGTAGATTTTGAATATAATAAATCTGTACCAAATCCAAATTACTTAAGTACAGATGCAGATTTACCTGCAGGTACAAATACTACTGATGAGTTTTTAGAGAGTAGAGTAGCGATTAAAGTTCCTTTTTTAACGATGTTAACTATTCCTTCTTTACGTGTAGATGAAGTTAATATTGATTTTAATGCGCGTTTAAGTTCAACAGAAACAAGCAATATAGCTACAGAATTTGGAGCAAAAGCGGAATTAGGACTTAAATTTAGAAGAATCAGATTTAAGGCGTCTGCATCTTACAAGCGTAATACTTCTCAAGGAGTAAAAGTTGATAAAACGTATAATTTAGGAGTGCAAGTAAAAGCTGTAAATGATGAATTACCAGCAGGTTTAGCTAGAGTTTTAGATCTTTTAGAAGATGGTATTGCTACAGTTACTGCATAAATATTAATTAACCTTCAAGACCATTCTGTAAAAGGAATGGTCTTTTTAAAATCTAATTTCAAAAAACACAGATAGAATTATGATAGATCTTAACGAATATTTAGGAGGAATAGCAAATAGTATAGCAGAAGCTCGCTTAATTTCAGATTTAAAATCGGTGGAAATAGCGGAGAAGTTTGCAAAACATGATTTACTGAAGCATTTTTCAATCCCTCGGTTTAAAGCGCAAAACATAGAGTTAACTATACCTGTAGCTATAGGAGCTTTAGAGAATAATTATGCAAAAGATTATGAGCCAATAAATGATGTTGAGTTTAGTTCTCAAACGTATACAGTATTAAAAGATGTAACAAGGAAGAAATCATTTGAAAGAAGTGTTTCAACAAAATTAAAATCTCTTATTAATAACGAGATTGATCTTTTAGAACGTGAAATAAAATCAGGAGCTAGCAAAAAAGAAGCTTTAAATAAGTATTCAGAAAAACTAACAAGTGATTTTTTAGAGATTTATTTTGGGCAAATAAAAGAAGAACAAATAATTAAGAGTTTAAATGAGGGGCTCTCTTTTCTTTTTAAACGAGTTGATAAAGAATTACTCACTTCATTGACAATAGAATTATTAGAAGAGAATTCAGGAAATAAAATTTTAGACATTAGAATTTTAAATGAATTAAAAGAAGAAATCAGTGAAATAATTGATGCTATTTTTTTAAACAGGCCGCAATCTGCGGATACTGAAACTGAAGAATTGGTGTATTATCCGTCTAGACTTATTGCTAATTATTCTGAAAAAGTGGTAGATAGGTATTTGGTTTTAACTAGGGTGGTTATAAAAAATGGTGATTTATTGTCTACCAAGTTAAGTGAAGGAATAAGGTCTAGAAATAAAAGTACCTTTAATTATGTTATTTATAATCTTTTAATAGATATTTCAGAAGCTATTTTTTTTAATAGGAATCTTTCTGAAGAAGTTAAGAAGGTTGTGAGTAGTAGGAGAGAAGTGTTAGAGGAGAAGTTAGAGGGTGGTGCAAAAGTTAAACTGTCGTTATTTGAGTATTCAAAAGAGGTGATTAATCAGTTTTTACAGATTTCTAAAAAAGAAGTAAACAGGGGGAGTTTTGTTAAAAAGTTGAATTCAGAATTAATCGGTCTCGTAAAAGAAAGAGAAATAGAAAATCAAAAACCAAAAGTTATTGTTGAGAGTCATAAACTTCAGGATATTAAGCCAGAAAATGTGATTCAAATTAAGATGACATTAAATGAAGAGGGTTTAGAGTGGCATACATCAGAGAATGAAAAAGGAGAAGTAAGTACACAACTATTGCCAGAATAAAAAGCTATGAAAAAATCGATTATAGATATTACAGGGAGAATTGAAAAACAATTTTCTCAAATAGGAGGAATAGTAGATCTTTTAGAAAAGAAAAACACTTTAAGTTTATCGAAAACATTAGGTTGGTTGGGGGAGACGGAAGAGTTGCTTCAAAAATTGAGAATTACTGAATCTTCTAAATTTTCGGTTAAAAGAGGTGAGCTGTCTACGTTTTATTCAAAAGATACGAGAAATAAAAAAAGAGAGCAATTACAATTTTGTTCTGGTGTATTAACTCAGGCTCAAGATGATTTATGGAAGGTTTATGGAGTGTATATTGAGAAGGTGGAAAATGCTAGAGCATTGGTGAAACAATTGTTGGGGGTCATTTATCAAACAAAACAATTTAAATTTGATCCTTCTGAAAATTTCACACTTTTTTTAGGTGAAATGTGGAAATTTTGTACGCAACACGAGCAATTAAAAGGAGTTTCATTGCAGATTTTATCATTAATAAATAAAGGAGATGTTTTAATTGTGATGGCAGAAGAAATAGAGATTGGGAGTTTGTAATATTTTTGAAAATTTGTTGCTAAAATAAAATGCCCTTATGGAAAGGTTTTTAAATGTGCTATGTTTTAAAAACTAGACTTGTGCGTTGTTTTTGGTAAGTTTTAGGGGGGGGTATGGGTTATTTTAAGAAAGAGTGAGAAATAATTAAATCAAGCCTATTTGGGTTTGTTGCTTCATGAGTTTTTTTAATATGAATGGTGAATAAAGAAATGTTGTGCTTGATTTTTAAAAAGTATTTGTGTTAAGTAGTCGGAATTGGGGGAGTTGTTATGATAGAAAAAGAAGAAATAAATTAAATGAATGAAAGATATAGTTTTGTTTGAGTTTTCAATAGTGTGATTTAGTAATTTTTGTTAGTGAAAAATAGCTCAGAAGTATTTCTGAGCTATTTTTTTTGAATATAAATACTTTGTGTATGGTATAGTGAATTCATCGAAAATCAAACAAAAAATAAATATTAAAACATGTAATTTGTTTGTTTTATTTGTAATTTGTTTGTATATTTGTATTGCTTTTCTAGTAGTTCATTGAAAAACATTAACCTCTTGTTTAGCAGAAACAAAAAGCTGGATTAACCTCCTTCAGGTATTGAAAAAAAGAAAAAGAATCTATAAGCTTCAACGTTTTGTCTGCGAACACCTAAAATCAAACATTTGTATGAATAATTTACTGTCGATAGCATTATCGCAATACGGAGTAAAAGAAGTGAAGGGTGTAAAAGATCATCCGCAGATCATTAATTACTTTACGTCTATGGGGTTTGAAAAATCAAAATTCAAAGATGAAACAGCTTGGTGTAGTGCCTTTGCAAATTGGGTTGCACAAGAAGCTGGTTATGAGCGTTCAAAAAAACTAACTGCAAGAAGTTGGTTGGGTATTGGAGCGTCAACAAAAACACCACAACCAGGAGATGTGGTTGTTTTATGGAGAGAAGATCCTAATAGTTGGAAAGGACATGTTGGTTTTTAGTAAAAGAATCGAGACGTTATGTGTATCTATTAGGTGGTAATCAGGGAAATAGTGTAAGTATTAAAGCGTATCCTAAAAATAGAATTTTAGATTACAGAAAACTAAGAAAAAATGGATAAAATAATGCATTTCGTTTTTTGGTTACTTGCTTTGCTTTCACCTTTAAATGGAGTGTTAACAACCATTATGTTTCTTATTGTAGTAGATTTTATAACTGGTGCTTATGCAGCAATAAAAAAAGAAACTCCAATAAAAAGCGAAAAAATAGGACATACAATTTCTAAATTCTTTATCTATAATTTAGTGATTATTTCTGCTTTTTTTTTAGAAAAACATATTGTGGATGAAGTTCCTTTTTTAAAGATAATTGCAGGTTTTATTGCAGTAACCGAAATAAAATCAATTTTAGAAAATTATAATGAAATATATGGTGTTAATCCATTTAAAGCATTGCATAATTTATTAAAGCAAAGTGGTTTTAAAGAAACTCTAGAAGAGTTGTCGAAAGAAAACGAACAAAAGAAGTAAAAAAGAAAAAGTTTAGCTACTAACTCTTGTTTTTAGTAGCTCTTTTTTATCTAATTAACACATTAAAAAGATAAGAAAGATGAAGATTAAAACAGAAAAAATTGCCTTATATCTTATTTTAGGGTTACTAATTTCTAATATTTTTATAAAAGGATGTACTACACCAAAAAGTAATGCACCAAAAGTTACTGTAGTAAGAGATACCATATGGAAAACAAAAGTAGATACTTTTAAAATTCAGACGATTAAATATGAAAAAGTATATGTTTCTAAAAATAATAAAACAAAAATTGTAAGAGATACACTTTTCTTAAGAGACCCAACACAATTTATAGATGCAAAAGTGTATAGAGATACATTGCGAAATGAAGAGTTAGAAATGTACAGTTATAACTTAGTGAAAGGAGAGTTGTTGGATAGTAGTTTGTCGTACAAATTAAAAGTTCCGAAAGAAATTTTAATAACTAAAACTATTGAATATCCTAAAACTTATAGGAGTGGATTGTATTTGTTTTCTGAAATAGGAGGGAATACTAAAACATTTGATAACCTTAGTTTAGGTATGCAATACAATAGAAAAGGAGAATGGTTTGTAAGTTATCGAGTAAATCTTAATGGATTAAAACCAACTCATAATATTGGTGTTGGATGGAGATTATTTAATTAAGACTTGTTAAACTGTAATTTGTTTGTATTGTCTTTAGAGTGAAAAATATGAACTGTTATTGTATAGATAGTAAATAAGTTTGATTAACCTCATATCTGGTGAAGAGAAAGAATATTGAATCAAATCTTAACTATTTATCTAATAGCATTTATAAAAGTAGATGTTTAAATCCCTTAAAATAAAAATAAAAAGAGTCGCTAGTATGTATTTATAGCGGCTCTTTTTTGAACAGCATAAAAAATACTGAAACAACAGAAAAAAGGAATGCTTTATTTCTTGTATTAACAGTTATTATCTTAAAATTAGGGTCTAAAAATAAAATTTAAAATGAAAAAAAATAAAGAAGAATTAAAAACTTATTTCGAAAGAGGAGATAAACCAACTGAGGAGCAATTTTCAGATTTAATAGATAGTTATATTGATGCAAAACAATTAGAAGGAGAAGCGAATCGTAGGTTTGTAATTGATGAAAATGGAGAAGTTTTAGTAGATTCAGAACAAGCAATTCCAGAGTATACATTGTCAGATATTTCGGGTAATAAATTAGGTTTATTAAAGGATGGTGTTATTGTTAAAGAGGTAGATTTAACTGCCTATATAGATGACACCAATTTAGCTCGTTTAGTTTCTGGTACTGTTGATGTTGATGGAGTAGCTACTTTTAAGAGAGGTGATAATTCTACTTTTACAGTTGATTTTAGTTCTGTTATAAAGAGTTCAGTAAGTCAAATTCAAGCAGATTGGGGGCAAGTGGATGAAACAAAACCTGATTTTATTAAGGGAAAGAGTAAAGTAATTGAAAGAACTGTATTGCTAGAGAATCATAGTTTTGATTTTCATGAAATTAAAGCAATTAAATGTAGCTTTTTATCCGAATATAAAGGAGAACCTATGGCGTTAGTTGGTTTTATTTATGGAGGAGAAACTATTTATTTTAACGGAGGTAAATATGCTTCTAATTTTGATTATGGGGTTAATGTAGAAGATGAAGTATATTATCACGATGTAAATACCGGAAAGAAACATTCCGATGAGAAAATATTTATTGATATTTATAATGTTTTTTATAAAATAATAGGTAAAAAATTAGCGCATTGGACTACTTGGTTAAGGGATGGGGTTAATATTTTAATGCCGATAGGTGGTTTTGGTGCTACTTATAATAGAAGTAATTTTACAAACTTTTTTCTTAGTAATGGAAAGGCTGGTCATAGTGCTAACCCTTTGGATGTTGATAGTATTTCTTATTCTTCAAAAGAAGTTAATAAGCTTGGTACAAGAAGAGTAGTGTTAGATGAAAATGAAGCTGTAATTTCTGAAGAATTCTTTATAGATGATATAAAAATTGATGATGTTACCTCTTGGAGATATTTAGAAAAAACATCAGATTTAATAAATGATGGAGAAGGAGGTTTTCCTTTTGTTACAAGTGATCAATTATCAAATTCAGAATATACTCTCTCTGATGTGGTAGCTAATAAATTATCGTTATTAAAAGATGGAGTTGTAGTGAAGGAAGTGAAATTACCTTCTACTAATGTTAGTAGTGAAGAAAATATAGTATTAACATATAATTTTAAAGGGAATAAACAGAATAATATTTCTGGTTTCGTTAATGATTCTATTTCAACATCATCAAGAATAAGTGTTGATGCAAAAATTTTCTCATCTAGTAACGGAGTGGCTATTTTTAAATATATAGGAGAGGTTTATAATAGGTTAATTAATCCTGTAGGTACTGTTTTACCTGATAAAATTGATTTTAAGGTTTCTATGGAGGTTGATAATGCTCTATTTAGTAGTAGCTTTAATTCAGGAGGAGTAACAACTAAAAAACTTTCTCTTTTTACAATAGAGATAAAAAATGATGAAAGAGATATTAGAGATTTATTAATTAATGAAGAGATTCCTATTGTAACACAATTACAAGCTGATATTCCAGAAAATTCTCAATGGTCTAGTATTACTTACAATGAAGTAGTAGATAAAGGAGTTCGGGAGTCAAATAAAAAATTGTTTTATCTAAGAAGTTTAACAGATGATGCTGTATTTGGTGCCCAAGATTTGAATGTCAAATTTACATTTGATTTAAATGTGAGTTATGAAGATGGTACTAACTCTAATAATAATAATCAAAGTTTTTTAGCAAGGGTTAACAGTTTTGGTGTGTATGTAAAAAAAATAAAATAAAATGAAAAAAAATAAAGAAGAATTAAAAACTTATTTCGAAAGAGGAGATAAACCAACTGAGGAGCAATTTTCAGATTTAATAGATAGTTATATTGATGCAAAACAATTAGAAGGAGAAGCTAATCGTAGGTTTGTAATTGATGAAAATGGAGAAGTTTTAGTAGATTCAGAACAAGCAATTCCAGAGTATACATTGTCAGATCTTTCGGGTAATAAATTAGGTTTATTAAAGGATGGTGTTATTGTTAAAGAGGTAGATTTAACTGCCTATATAGATGACACCAATTTAGCTCGTTTAGTTTCTGGTACTGTTGAAAGTAATGGTGTAGCAATTTTCAAAAGAGATGATAATTCTACTTTTGAAGTTGATTTTAGTTCTGTTATAAACAGTTCAGTGAGTCAAATTCAAGCAGATTGGAGTCAGTCAGATGATAGACAACCTGATTTTATTAAGGCAAAACCATCTTTTAAATTACAAAATAATTTTGCAGTAGTAGGGAGAGCAAATATTACTCATACTCCTAAAATAGGTAGTTTTGATAAGTTTTTTAATAATTTAGATGACTTATTAACTATTGTAGAAAGTGAATACAATAATAAAAATTTCACAATAATTATTATGTCCGATGGAGTTTTTCCAATTACAAAGGCATTTTCTACTATTCAAGGGATAAGTTTTTATTCACAAAAAAAAACCAATAATAAAACTTCAAAATCAAACGTTTAATGTGGCAGACTGTACTATTTACATGCCAGATGGTGAAATACATGCAACACGGTATGCTTCTTTTATGATTTGGAGGAATGCAGATGTTATTATAAATACAGTGAAAGTGTTAGATGAAGGAGAAGATGTTAAGTCTGGGGTTGGGTTAACACCTATTGGTTTTGTAAATTCATCTAGTTTTGCAAAAATAAAATGTTATATAAGTAATTTTCATATTGACACAACAATAGGTCAAACAGGTTATATTTTCTATCCATCATCAAAGAAATATTATGATATTAATTTTAAAGTGGATAAAGTTATTTATAAACATGACAAACCTAGAGTTCATATAAATTGTATAACAAATATAAGAAGAGGAGTAGAGAGAAACTTAAAATGTGAAATTTATATAGGTGAAATTGATTTGTCTGAGTGTAAAAATGGAACAATACATGTATTCAGCGGTACTGGTACATTGTCTTCAGAGGTTAAATCGAATAATTTACACTCAAATGGTTCTTTTGAATTCATACTGGGTTCGATAAAGAATCCAAATGATATAGCGTTGGCAATTATGTCCAATACAAATAATGGAGATATAGATGTCATTTTTAATAATTCTGTTATTGAAGGAAGTAAGAGTCATCTGTTAAGGAATGTAAAGACGAGTTTTAATTCTAAGATAAAATTAACAGGAAAGGTTAAAACAAATTCAACAATAGATTTATTGAATTTGAGATGGTCTGTGGAAAAAGCAGACACAGATACTGTGGAGATTTTATTGGAATATTTGAAATTAACGAATGAAGGAACCGGACGAATTTTTTCTACATTCCTTTATGACGATGGTAGTAGTAGTCTTCCTATGGTAAATCCTAGAATAGTATTTAGAAATTGTCAAATAAATACAAATAATTATTTAGGAGTAATAGTTGATATAGTAGGAAATCTAGGTACAATAGAAAATTCTTCTGTTTTGTTTTTTGGTGAGAATCGATTTGATGTTAATCAAAATAATTACTTGTTAGATAGAGCTGCAGGAGGTGGGAATCATTCTTTATTTCCGAATGCAGTTGTAAACTATGGTAAAATATTTCATAATGCTTTAAATGCGGATTATTCAGATACTAGAGCAATTCAAAAAAAAGAAAATATTTATACATATGAGATTTAATCAATTATTCTGGAAACATAACGAGAGTTTATAATTATGTTGGTAATAGTAGGTTTTGCTGTAAAATTAGAAAACATTAAGGGAGGAATAGATAACTCGACAAAATATTCCGATAGGAGTTAACGAACCTATAAATAGAAAATATATAGGAGATCTAGAGAAAAGTAATAATAGAGGAGTTTTCTGGATGGAATGTTAATTTCTTTTCAGTAAATCCATACATGACTTTAGTTGGTGGATTGGTAACTTTTTTACGATTAAAAACAAGCTCAAATAGTAGTTTATATGATACTAATTTAAAAGGAGTGTCAGTAACGAATGCAAAAATGGTGTTAAAAGGTAGCTTTTATTTATCAGAAAATATTTTTTAAAATAAATTGATTATAAAAATGAAAAAAAGTAAACAAGAATTAAAAACGTATTTCGAAACAGGAGATAAGCCAACAGAAGGTCAATACGCTGATTTAATTGATAGCTATGTTGATAGTAAACAAGAAAAGGGAGATTCTAATCGAAGATTTGTTATAGATGAGGATGGAGAAGTTTTAGTGAGTTCAGAACAAAATATTCCTGAATATACATTGTCTGAAATTTCAGATAATAAATTAGGTTTATTAAAAGATGGTGTTGTAGTTAAAGAAATAGATTTAGCAGCGTATATAGATGATACAAATTTATCAAGATTAGTAAGTGGAGATTTAAATAAAACAACGGGTATTTTAACGGTAGTAAGAGAAGATAATTCTTCTTTTAATATAGATTTATCTTCATTAACTAATGAAGTGCCAGAAAAACAAACGATAGACGAGCTGTTTTTAAGTGATAAAGCAACGGTACCTCTTCGTTTTTCAGGGAGTGGTTCTAGTTCTTCTATTACTAGCAATCAAATGCGAGTGAATGGTAGTAGATCTTACGGGTTTGTAAACTCTAGTTTAATAGGTGTAGAGGCGCAAGATGCAAGTTCACAAACACATATAGAAAAAGATTCTTTAGTAATTAGAGAAAATGGAAAAAACACAAGTTTAGAAAGCGGATCTCCTACTAAGGATGTTAAGGTGGCTTTGCCATCTGAGAGCGGTAAATTGGTTATAGAATCAGCTATACCAGAATATACTTTGTCAGAAATAACAGCGAATAAACTAAGTTTATTGAAAAACGGTGTCGTTGTTAAAGAAATAGATTTAACTTCTTATGTAGATGATACTAATTTAGCACGTTTGATTTCTGGTACAGTCGGTGCTGATGGTGTGGCGACTTTTAAAAGAGATGATGATTCTACTTTTACTGTAGATTTTAGTTCTATAGTAATTAATTCGGTAAGCCAAATTCAAGCAGATTGGAATCAAACAGATGGCACACAACCTGATTTTGTAAAGAATAAGCCATTAACAACATTAAAGATTGGTAATGTTAATGGGACAGAAGAATTCGAGACTAATAAAATACAATTTGATGAATTTCATCAAATTAATTCTGCAGAAAATGAAATTCAAATAAATCCGCAGTATTTTCAATTAAAAACGCTGACATATTTGTTTTCTAGTTATTCAGGTGTTTTAGATTCTAATATTTCAGAAATAGGAGAAAATATAAATACTTTGTCTACATATAATTTGGGAAATATATTTAGAAATCCAGCAACTATAAACGATAGTGTAATAATTTGTCATTTAAAAAATCACTATAAGACAAATTTTGGACTTCCTCATGTGTCAAATGGAAATATATTACCAAATGAAATAATAGTAAAAGGTTATTTAACACCTGTGAATTGTAAGTTGATATGGTTTAAACCTGTAGACAAAGTGATGTTTTTTGAACAAAAATTTGAAGGAGTTGGGTTGCAAAAAAGCTTTTTGGTAGAAAATATAATAACAGGAAAAAGGTCATCTGTAATTGAAGGAGTAAAGTCTAATTATTTCACGATGAATAAAAAAGAATATGATTCTAAAGGAAATATTATAGATGTTTCTCAAGATGTTAATTATCAGGTTAGATCATCAACAGGTGATTCTATAATTTTAGAAGATTGTCAGTTCTATTTAACGTATTCTGTTACTGTTAATTTTAAAGATTCGAATAATGTTAATGACGATAACAAGAACTTTGATGCAACGGTATCAAACAATTTTTTAAATATAGAATTAATAAGGTAAAATTAAAAACCTACCTATTGAAAGACAGAATAAGTTTAGTTATTCTTCAAGGTTTTTAGAATAAAATAACAGTAGTAATGTTGTGACTTTGTTATAGGTAAAAGTACACTCTAAACATGAATATTGTAAGAAGTTTAATCTAAAATTCTATTTCCTTCAAAAAAAAAGTAGGGTAAATAAAAACTTAATTGTACTAAATGTGTAATAACGTAAAAAAACAATTTTCATTATGAAAAAAATTACACTAATAGTGGTATTAAGTTTATTGATAGGATGTTCAGATGAAGAGAATGTTGTAAGTAATCAACAAACAGATGAAAAAACAGTTTTTAAATTTGATTTTGAAAACGGAGCTGAAGATTTTAAAGTAAATTTTTTTGGAGATCATACAGAAGGAAACCCTGTGATTAATTTGGTAGATGAAAAAAATGGTAAATGCGGAACTTTATATAGAGGGAAAACAGCAGATTTTACAGAATGGAAAGGATATGATTTTAAAGGGAATGACACGCAGTTTTTAGGGTTAGACATGGGAGCATGTTTAGGTTTTTTTGAAGGTGTAGTGGAAACTGATTTTGAAATAAAAACAACATTAGTGGAAGGAAAAGCAAAACTAGCTTTTAAATATTACATGCCTGGTGATTTTACAGGATGGAATAGTATATACATTTTTTAATGTATATATAGATAAAGCAGATGCAGATTATAGTAGCGGTCGTAAATTAGAAGATGCATTAGTTAAGTTAGCGGTAAAAGTAAATCAAAAAGGATGGGTAGATTTCTCTGAAGATATTTCAGTTGATTTGCCAGCAGAAAAATATAAATTAATAATACAAATGATAGGATCATCAGCAGCCATAGATGATATAAGGTTGATAGAAGTTGAAAATTAATTATATGTGTTCATAATTTTAGGTGAAAAGCAGTTATGTGTTTTAAAACACATACTGCTTTAACTTAAAAATTAGAGAGTTAATAAAGTAATTTCTATTAAAAAGATATTATTTTTGCCTTAATGAAGGAAAATGAGAAATCATTATGTGAATCAAAAGTATTTGAAGAGGTGTACAAAACGAATGTAACCGCATTACGTAATTTTGTATACTACAAATCTGGTGATATAGATGTAGCAGAAGATATTGTGCAAGATTGTTTCATGAAAATATGGAAAAATTGCTCAAATATCATTGTTACTACTGTAAAAGCATTGCTTTATAAAATGGCATCTAACTCTTTTTTGAATATGGTTTCTCATAAAAAAGTAGTTTTACAGCATCAAAAACTATCGGTTAACGACAATAGAGTCACCAATGAAAATCCAGAATTTTTATTAGAAGAACAAGAGTTTTTAATAAAACTACAAACGGCAATAGCTGATTTATCTGATAAAGAAAGAGAAGTTTTTTTATTAAATAGAATTGATAAAAAAAAGTATAGAGAAATAGCTGAATTACTAAATATTTCAGTAAAAGCAGTTGAGAAACGTATGAGCAATGCACTTAAACAACTGAGAAAAAAAATAGAAGGAATATAATTCGATGAAAGATCAGGAATTTGACATATTATTGAATAAATTTATTGAAGAAACAATTTCTTCAGATGAATTAGTGATTTTAAAAAGGTCTGAAAAATTTGAATCTTATCAGAAAATATTAAATGCTACTTCAGAATTTAAAACACCTACAATAAAAGTAGAAGATTCTTATGCTGCATTTTTACAAAAAACAGTATCAGAAAAGAAAGAACAAAAGCCAGTAATTAAATTAAAAAGAAGTTATATAATAAGTGGTGTAGCAGCTTCTTTAATTCTTCTTTTAGGGTTGTTTCAATTTCTAAATTTCGACCAAACATTTAAAACAAATTATGGAGAACAATTATCTGTCTTTTTACCAGATAGTTCTGAAGTTGTTTTAAATGCAAGTTCCTCTATAAAATTCAATGAAAAAAAATGGAAGAAAGATAGGCTTGTCAATTTAGAAGGTGAAGCTTTTTTTAAAGTGAAAAAAGGAAGTAAATTTAAAGTTGTTACTAACGAAGGTACTGTAAGTGTTTTAGGAACTCAATTTAATGTGAATGAGTATGCTGATTTTTTAGAGGTACAATGTTTTGAGGGAAAGGTATTGGTAGAAAGAAATGGAAACGAAGAAGTTTTAACAAAAGGGAAAGCTGTTAGGCAAATACAAAATAAAGAGTTTGAAAAGTGGACTTTCATAAATGAAAAGCCTTCATGGAAAAATTATGAAACGAACTTTAATAATACTCCTTTAATATATATTATAGAAAACTTCAAAAAAACATATGGAGTAGAGGTGATTGTAGAAAAGATAGATTTAGAAAAACGTTTTTCAGGTAGTTTTCCAAATAAAGATATAAAAATAGCTTTAGAAACGATTTCTAACTCAATGAATCTTGATTATTCGATTAAAAATAAAAAAGTCATATTACGAACTAGATAAAAATGACAAAGTATAAACTACTAATCGTTTTTTTCTTTTGCATAACAACGCTTTTTGCTCAAGAAGAAAAGAAAAAATCATTAAAGGAAATATTATCAGTTATTGAAAAATCATTCAATATAAAATTTTCTTTTTCTGATGAGGTAATCCAACGCAAATCATTTGTTTTTAAAAAAGATAAAGAACTACTAGATTCTATTTTATTTCAACTAGAAAAAAAAACAGGATTACAAATTAAAAAAATAAGTGATCGATATTATACAATTGCAGAAAAAACAAATATAGCTTCAGTGTGTGGTTATATTTATGATGTAAAAACAAAAGAGCCTCTTTTAGATGTAACTGTCATAAATAATTCTAATAAAGGAACAGGTTCTGATGAAAAAGGTTTTTTTAAATTAAAAAACCTAAAAGTAACAGATACGTTAACCATCTCTTATGTAGGGTATGCAAGTATAAAAAAATCAGTAAAAGAATTTCAACAAGAAAATTGTCAACGTTTCTTTTTAGAGGAATCAATAAATACACTAAATGAAGTAATTATATCTAGTTATTTAACGAATGGAATTGTTAAAAAAAGTGACGGAGCAATAACACTAATACCAAGAAAACAAGGAGTTTTACCTGGTTTAACAGAAGCAGATGTTTTGTTAAGTACCCAACAATTACCTGGAATACAAAGCCCATTAGAAAATGCATCAGGAATTCATATAAGAGGAGGTACACCAGATCAAAATTTAATTTTGTTTGACGGAATTAAATTATACAATACATCTCATTTTTTTGGTTCTATATCTGCTTTTAATCCTTATATAGTAGATAATGTAACTGTTTATAAAAATGCTTCAAATGCGAAATATGGGAATCATATAGCAGGAGTTATAGATATTGAAACTATGAAGGATGTTCCTGAGAAAGTAAGTATAGGAGCTGGTTTTAATTTTACGAATGCAGATGTAAATGCAACAATTCCGTTAGGAAAAAAAATAGGATTACAGTTTTCTATTAGACGTTCTATTTCTGATTTATTAGATACTCCAACCTTTGATAAGTTATCTCAAAAAGTATTTCAGAATACTGTTATATCTGTAGGGAATACGCAGGCAGAAGAAAAACCATTTATAGAAGATGAGAATAATTTTAGTTTTATAGATTTTAATACAAAGGTGATTATTAAACCTAATGAGAGAAACACAATTTCATTACAACAAATAAGTATTAAAAATGACTTAAATTATGTATTAGAGAATACCCAAGATAGTGAAATTCGATCTGATTTTATAGATATAAAAAATGAAGGGTTTGGAATTACATGGAATAAAAAATGGAGCGATAATTTATCACAAGAAACAAGTGCTCATTATACAAATTATACACTTTTTTATGATGGGAATAAGAAAAGGAATAACATTGTTTACGATTTTACAGTTAAAAACAATAATATAAAGGAGTTTACATTCAGTAGTATTTTTAATCAAAGAATTAATAAGGTAAGTGACTTGAATTTTGGATATCAATTTACAAATAGTAATATTTCATATAGTTTAGAACAAGAAAATATAGACCTTTCTTCCAATGCTGAAAATAAGAATAGTAATACAAATAATCAGCAAACAGTGTTGTTGGAGTATGTTTTAAGTAAATCAAAGAAATATAATGTAAATATAGGTTTAAGAACAAGCTATATGCCATTGTTGAAAAAAACTTTTTTTGAACCTAGAATTTATGGAAGGCTAAATTTGTTTCCTTCATTTTGGGTGAATGCATCTGCAGAAATAAAACAACAATATACCAGTAAAATAATAGAGTTTTTTACTTCAGATTTTGGATTGGAAAATGAATTATGGGCGATATCTAATGGTAAAGAAATTCCAATTCTTAAAAGTAAACAAGTAACCTCTGGAATTTTATTTAATAAAAAAGGATGGTTAATAGATGCGGAGGCGTATTATAAAAAAATAGATGGATTGACGTCTTTATCAACAGGATTTAATAATAGGACTGGGGAAACTATTTTTAATGGAAATGCAATAGTTTTTGGAGCTGATATATTGATTAAAAAAAGCTGGAACTCAAAAATGAGTACTTGGATAAGTTATACTTTTGGAGAAAATACTTTAGAGTTTTCGGGACTTAAAGCAAGACTTAAAGAAGGAAGTAGTCGCTTTAAAGGGAATTTTAATATTACGAATACTATGTATTTGGCACAACAAGTTAAAATTGGTAAAATTGATTTCTCTATAGGTTTAACAGTAAGATCTGGTTTGCCATTCAGTGATCTACCAGGTTTTGATCCAGAACAACAAGAAATACAACAACTAGGTATTTTTAATGAAGAATCATTACCTGTTTTTCATCGTTTAGATGCATCTGCAACTTATGATTTTTATTGGAGTAAAAAGAGAAAAATAAAATCGAAAATAGGAGTTTCATTTATTAATATTTATAATCGAAAAAATATTCTGAGAAGAACTTATGAAAGAGCTCAAGATCAGTCTACAGGATTAGAAATAATTAATACAGTAGATACTTTTTCATTAGGTTTTACCCCTAATGTTGTTTTTAGAGTCCAGTTTTAGTTATAAAATTGCTAATTATTTTTTTTGGAACAGTAATTGTCATACTTTTTTTATAAGTTTGAGATTATGAAGAATAAAATTCTAGTTTTTACATTTTTAATATTTACAACTATTGGTTTTTCGCAAGAAAAAACAGTAGCATTTAAAGATGGAGAATGGTTGCGTTACAAAATGAGTTATAGCGGGTTTTTAAAAGCAGGAACAGCAACATTAGAACTTAAAGAAGAAGATTATAAAGGTAAAAAAGTTTTACATGCAACAGGGAAAGGAAAAACATCGAGTATAGTAGGATGGTTTTTTAAAGTAGATGATACTTACGAAAGTTATTTTGATGTAAACGAAATGAAACCTTATTTGTTTAAAAGGAAAATAGATGAAGGAGGGTATAAAAAAAATAAACAAGTAACTTTTAATCACGATACACAAACAGCCTCTGTAAAAGATATTTTAAAAAAGAAAGACACTGTAATATCTGTGAAAAGTCCGCAAGACATGATTTCAACATTTTATTTTTTAAGAAATCATGATACAAAAAGTATGAAAGCAGGAGAAGAAATAGATGTAGATATGTTTTTTGATGAAAAAAAGTACCCTTTCAAATTACATTTTTTAGGTTATGAAACCCTTAGCACAAAATTTGGAAAAGTGAAAACGCAGAAATTTAGACCATTAGTGCAGGCGGGTCGTGTATTTAAAGCGAAAGAAAGTGTTACTATATGGATTACTGCAGATGATAACAAAGTGCCTATTAAAATGAGTGCATCATTAGCTGTAGGTTCATTAAGAGCAGAATTAGAGGCTTATAAAGGGTTAGCAAACCCATTTGAAATCGTTTTCGATTAATTATATGTTACTTAGTTGTTAAAGTGTCACTGCTAAATGCTTTTATTTGTACATTTGTTTTTGGTATAAAAATAAAAAGCAAATCCTTGAAGCCTAAACATTACTCTTACTTATTTATATTTATAATTGGTTTTTTTGTATCCTGTAAAGAAGAAAAAGCAGAAATAACACCAGAAGAAATTGTTGAAATTAAAGAAGAACCATTGCCAGATATTAGGTATGGTTTTAATTTTGATAATTATAAAGTTATTAATGATACTATTAAAAATGGAGAAAGTTTTGGAATTATTTTAGATAGATACCATGTGTTTTACCCTAAAATAAACGAAATAGCAACTACTATTAAAGATACCTTTGATGTAAGAAAAGTAAGAGCAGGAAAGCCATACACTATTTTGGCATCTAAAGACACTACTGAATCAGCGCAGATTTTTATTTATAAATTAAATAAAATAGAATCTACAGTTATTAATTTTAAAGATTCTGTGATTAATGCTTATACTTATAAAGAACCTGTAAAAATTGTTGAGAGAGCAATTTCAGGTAAAATTGTAGATAATTTTTCACATGCAATAGATACATTAGGTTATGGTGCTTCGTTAGCAAATGAAATGGCAGATATTTATTCGTGGACTGTAGATTTTTATAGACTTCAAAAAGAGGATACATTTAAAATAATATTTGAACAAAAGTTTATAAATGATACGGTGGCAGTAGGCTATGGAAATATAAAAGCAGCAGTTTTTAATCATAAAGGACACAATTTATATGCATACCGTTACCTTAGTGATTCATTAAAAGGAATGACAGATTATTATGATGCTGAAGCAGGCTTGTTAAGACGTCAATTTTTAAAAGCACCTATAAAATTTCAATATAGAATATCTTCAAGATATAATTTAAGAAGAAGAATTAAATTATATGGTAACAAAATAAGGCCTCATAAAGGAACGGATTTTGCTGCTGCTTATGGAACCCCCATAATGACAACTGCAAGTGGAACAGTAGTAGAATCTGCAAGAAGAGGAGGTAATGGTAATTATGTAAAGGTGAAGCATAATAATACCTATTCAACACAATATTTACATATGAAAAGGCGTAAGGTTCGTGTAGGAGATTATGTAAAACAAGGAGATGTTATAGGCTGGGTAGGTATGACAGGTAATACTAGTGGTCCTCATGTTTGTTATCGATTTTGGAAAAATGGTAGACAAGTAGATCCTTTTAGACAAAAGTTACCAACGGCAAAACCAATGGTAGATAGTTTAAAACCAAAATATTTCAAATTTATAAGTCCTTTTAAAAAACAATTAGATAGTATTCCTTTACCAGAATTAGAAGAAGTACTAAAAGAAAAAGAAGAGGACAAAGAAGAGAAAATTATTGCAATAAAGAACTAACGAAATTATGGGGCTAATAAATAACAATCCAACGGAAACAAATGCTTGGAAAAAACTAACAGAACACTTTGAGGAAATAAAA
>CAKZVD010000034.1 GCA_937922085.1 uncultured Tenacibaculum sp.
TACAAAAAATTTCAATAATTTTAGAATCAGAAATCATAAGCAGAATGTTTTTAATTAATTAAAAGTAAGCACTTTAAATTACTAAATATTCTGCTTTTTCTTTGGGTTAATTCTGATCTCTTACATCGAACTCACGTTAAAATAAGAAGTCTGGTTATTAAAATTAATATTTGCTTTAATAGCATTATTTATACCCCAAAAGACAAATAGAAAATTTAAAAAACGTAATTCAGAAACATTATCTAAGCCAAAAATTTTCATTAAAAAAAAGAAAACTATTATACATCCATAGATTAATACAGCATTTGTTAAAATTATTTTATCGGTATTCATAGTATAACGTTTTAAGGAGTGAGTTTACTAAAAATACGAAATAAAAAATTGAAATTCAAATATTTACATTAATGATTCTTTTAGTATTGTAACTGGATGTTTAGAAACTCGTTTAGTTCCATCATAAATTTGATGTCTACAACTGGTACCAGAAGCAACTAAATCTACATTACTAGAACATTTTCTGATTTTTGGAAACAATGTATCTTCACCTACTTGCATACTCACTTTATAATGCTCTTTTTCATAACCAAAAGATCCAGCCATTCCACAACAACCTGTATTGATTATTTTTACATTATAGTTTTCAGGAATATTTAAAATAGTAAAAGAAGCATATGTGTTAGACAATGCTTTTTGATGGCAATGTCCATGAATTTTTAATTCTTTTGATTTAGAAGTGAACAAAGAAGTATTAATGTTGCCTTTTTTAAATTCGTTAGCTAAAAATTCTTCAATAGTATAAGTATGAAGAGCTATATTTTTGCTAGCTTCTTTGTCATCGGCTAAACGAATATATTCATCTCTAAAGGTCAATATAGCTGAAGGTTCAATACCTACTAAAGGTTTTTCTTCAGAAACAAGGTCTTTAAAAATAGCTGTATTTTTATTTGCAATGCTTTTTGCTTCTTTTAAGAAACCTTTTGAAATATAACTACGACCACTTTCTTCATGATCTATGGTTATTACTTTATAACCTAACTTTTCAAGTACCTCTATAGCATCTTTTCCTATTTCAGCATCATAGAAGTTAGTAAATTCATCATTAAAGAAATATACAGCTTTACTAGATGAATTTGTTTTATGTTTTTTTAACCAAGAAGATAAAGGCTGTTTTGCTAATTTTGGAACTGTACGTTCGGTAGCAACTCCCATAATTTTTTTAGCTAGAGTTGTATTTGTTAAAAGATTAGTAATTGCAGGAAATTTACTTCCTAATTTATTGTATTTAGCATTATTGGCAAATAATTTACTTCTAAATGAATACCCATTTGTTTCTTGGTATTGATATAAGAATTCAACTTTCATAGAAGCAATATCAACATTACTAGGGCATTCAGTAGCACAAGCTTTACAACTTAAACATAAATCTAAAACTTGTTTTAATTCTTTAGAATCGAATTTATTTAGTTTTGTGTTATTAGTAAGTACTTCTCTTAAAGTGTTCGCTCTTGCTCTTGTGGTTTCTTTTTCATTTTTAGTAGCTCGATAACTAGGACATAAAGTACCTCCAGCTTCAGGAGATTTTCTACAATCACCAGATCCATTACATTTTTCTGCCAATTTTAAAATCCCTTCACTTTCTGAAAAATCTTGAAGTGTTTTAATGGTAGGTTCTTTTCTATCAATTTCATAGCGCAAACTTTTATCCATAGGAAAAGCATCCGTAATTTTTCCTTTATTAAAAACATTATGTGGATCGAAACCTCTTTTTATACGCCTTAATAATTCATAGTTTTTATCACCAATCATTAATGGAATAAATTCAGCACGTACAATTCCATCTCCATGTTCACCACTAAAAGAGCCTTTATATTTTTTTACCAATTCAGCAGTTTCAGTTGTAATTTTTCTAAATAAAACAACATCTTCCTGTTTTTTTAAATTTAGAATAGGACGGAGATGTAACTCACCAGCCCCTGCATGCGCATAATAAACAGCCTTTTGTAGATATTTATCCATTATCTGGGTAAACTCTTCAATATAACTAGGTAAATCTTCTAAAGCTACAGCAGTGTCTTCTATACATGCTACCGCTTTGTCATCACCAATCATGTTTCCTAATAAACCTAAGCCAGCTTTACGTAAATAATGAACTTTATTGATATCATCTCCATAAATTTTTGGATAATGATACCCAAAATTGTTTTGTTTTAAATCTGAAATTAAATTATCAGCTAAAACTTCTGCTTCTTCAATGGTATTAGCACTTACTTCTAGCATTAATACAGCTTCTGGATCTCCTTTTAAAAAAAACCTGTTTTTGGCTTGTTCTCTATTATTTTTTGTACAATCTAAAATTACTTTATCCATTAATTCACAGGTGTATAGGTTGTGGTTCATGGTGGTAACAGTTGCTTTTAAACTTTCATTTACACTAATAAAGTGCGGGCAAACCATAATGCTTTTACTAGGAGGTAAATCATCTAATTGAATCGTTATAGCTGTAGAGAATACTAAAGTACCTTCACTGCCAGATAAAAATTTAGCAATGTTTATAGAAGTTTCATTTCCACCAAATAAATCTGAAGTTAAAAATTCATCAACAGCATAACCAGTATTTCTTCTATGTATGGTTTCTTTAGGAAATTCATTTTTTATTTCTAGTTGATTATCTTTTGAAGAAAGTTCATTATAAATAGTCGTATAAATTTTCCCTTCTAAAGAATTTTCTAATTTTTTTTGTTTAAATTTTTCTGAAGAGATTTCTGAAAAAATTACAGTATTTCCATCACTTAGTAACCCTTCAATACTTATTACTTTATCTCTTGTAACCCCATATTGTATAGAAGTACTTCCAGAAGAATTATTTCCTACCATACCACCAATCATACATCTATTCGATGTAGAAGTATTAGGCCCAAAGAATAAACCATATGGTTTTAAAAAACGATTTAAATCATCCCTAATAATTCCTGGTTCAAGAGTTATTGTTTTATTTTTTTCATCAAAAGCGATGATATTTGTAAAGTATTTAGAAACATCAACAACAATACCGTCACCAACACATTGGCCGGCTAATGAAGTACCAGCAGCTCTTGGAATTAATGTGATATTCTTTTTTTCTGCGAAGAGAATAAGTTCTTTTAAATCTTTTTTATTTTTTGGGTAGGCAACCGCTAAAGGTATTTTTCTATAAACAGATGCGTCAGTTGCATATATGTTTTTATGTAAATTATCAAAGAGTAATTCACCCTTTAATAAATTGTTTAGTAAACTTAATTCATTTGTCATTTAATGTACCTTTTAAGAATTATTATGCAACGATTTAATCAATAGGAATGTTACGTTTAAAACAAGTATCGAAACAAATAAAAGTATCAGTACCAGCAACTCCATTTATCAAATGAACTTTATCATATAATATTTTTTGTAAATGCTCATTATCTTTTGCAAAAATAAGAATGAAAATAGCATAATTACCAGAAACAAAATTACATTCTGCTATTTCTTCGATTTTAGATAGTTCTTTCATTACATCTTTAGCAAAACGAGCCTCACGTAAGCGAATACCTGTGTAAGACTTTGTTTTATAACCTAATTTTTTTTCATCAAGAACGAAAGTAGTATTTTTAATAACCCCCTCTTGTATTAATTTTTTTATACGTTGATGAACTAATGAATTAGATATTTTTAACTCATCTGCTATTTGTGAATATGCTTTACGAGCATCAGCTCTAAGTTTTAAAAGTATTTGCTTATCTATATAATCAAATTGGTTATTCATTGTTGTATTTTATAGAGTTTAAAAATCAAATATGTTTTTTATGGTTTTTAATTAATTATATAGACATAAAATGTATATGATAAGTGTAAAATTAATTATAATAAAGTATATTTAAAAGAAATACAATTTATTTTTGTTTTAAAATATATAATAATGAATACGACACAAATATTTGATAAATTATGGGCTGAGTATACAGAACGTACCCCTTCTGCTCAAAAAATAAAAGATTTATTTTTAAATAAAGGAAATGAGGTATATAATGATCATGTTGCTTTTAGAACTTTTGACGATGAACGTGTTGATATAGCTTCTTTAGCAAAGCCATTTTTAGAAGCTGGATATGAAGAGAAAGGGGATTATATATTTGAGGCTAAAAAATTATATGCGAAACATTTTGAGCATAAAACAGATAAAAATGCACCTAGAGTTTTTATTAGTCAACTTAAAACCAAAGAATTTTCTAAAAAATTACAAGAAACAGTTTCTAAATTAATAAGTCAGTTGTCTAAAGATGATTTAAATCCTTCAGATTTAGTTTTTAAAGGGAGACTGTGGGAACAACCTAGTTTAAAGATTTATAAAGAATTACAAAAAGAGAGTGAGTATGCTGCTTGGTTATATGTAAATGGTTTTTGTTCTAATCACTTTACTGTTGATGTAAACAAATTAAGTACATTTAATTCATTACAAGAGGTAAATGAGTTTTTAAAGGAAAACAATTTTAAAATGAATTCATCTGGAGGGGAAATTAAAGGAACACCTGAACAGTTTTTAGAACAATCAAGTATATTAGCAGATAGAATTCCAGTAGTTTTTCAAGAAGAAACAAAAGAGATAACTTCTTGTTATTATGAATTTGCATTTAGACATCCAATGAAAGATGGAGAATTATATTCAGGTTTTATAGCAAAATCTGCAGATAAAATTTTCGAAAGTACAGATATGAACCCTCAAAAGTAAGGGTTATTTAACTGTAACAAATTGTATATGTAATCGTCTTTTTTATAAAGGCGATTTTTTTATGAATATATTCAGAGTTTTATTAGCAATATTTTTCCCTCCATTATCTGTTTTAGATAAAGGATGTGGATCTTTTGTTATTACATTTATTTTAACAGTTTGTGGTTGGATACCTGGTATTATTGGAGCTTTAATAATATTGAATAACCCTAATAGATAAGCTCTTTTTTATTAAAATTAATAAAAAAGATGTAAAATATTAATTTTTTCTTAAAATTTTAAAAGAATTAATCTTATTGTTATGAATTTGTTAATTGGTTGATATATTTGTTATAAATCAACTAATTAACAGATGAAAAAAGTTTTTTTTTTATTACTACTTGCTTGTTTTAGTTTAACAGCGCAAAAAGATATAGATCTATCTTATTATTTACCTAAAAATATTAGTTATAATAAAAATATTCCTACTCCAAAAATGATAATAGGTCATGAAGTAGGAGAGTGGCATGTTACTCATGATAAATTAATTGAGTACATGAAAATACTAGCTAAATTTTCAGATAGAATTACTATTGAAAATCGTGGAGAAACATTTGAAGGAAGACCTTTATTGTTGCTGAAAATCACTTCACCTAAAAATCACGAAAATATTGATGTTATTAGAGAAAATCATATAAAAGCAACAGATGATGCTACTATTAATATTTCAAAATTACCTATAGTTGTTTATCAAGGATTTTCTATTCATGGGAATGAGCCTAGTGGTTCTAATGCAGCTTTAGTTGCAGCATATTATTTGGCAGCTGCAGAAGGAAATGAAATAAATAACTTATTAGAGAATACAGTTATTCTACTTGATCCATCATTAAATCCTGATGGCTTACAACGTTTTGCTTATTGGGCAAATTCTAATAAATCTAAAAATATTAATCCAGACCCAAATGATAGAGAATATCATGAAGTTTGGCCTAGAGCTAGAACAAATCATTATTGGTTTGATATGAATAGAGATTGGTTACCGGTTCAATTACCTGAAAGTAGTGCACGTATTGCTACATACCATAAATGGTTACCTAATATTTTAACAGATCATCATGAAATGGGGAGTAATTCAACATTTTTTTTCCAGCCTGGGATTCAAAGTAGAACACACCCTCTAACTCCAAAAATGAATCAAAAGCTCACAAGAGAAATAGCAAAATATCATGCTAGTGCTTTGGATAAAATAGGATCTACTTATTATTCAGAAGAAAGTTTTGATGATTTTTACTACGGAAAAGGATCTACTTTTCCTGATATTAATGGTGGTATCGGAATTTTATTTGAACAAGGTAGCTCGAGAGGGCATGCGCAAGAGACTAACAACGGGTTATTAACATTTCCTTTTACAATTAGAAATCAATTTACAACTGTTTTGTCTACATTAAAAGCAGCAAATGATATGAGAGTAAAAATATTAAAATATCAACAAGATTTTTACAAAAATGCTCGTAATACCTATGAAAAAAAAGCTATTGTTTTTGGTGATGAAAAAGATGCAGCTAAATCTTATCATTTAGCAGAAGTTTTAAAGAAACATAAAATTAAAATTCATGAGTTGAAATCTGATTTCAAAGTTGGGAACAAAAAATTTAAAAAAGGATATAGTTATATTGTACCTAAAAATCAAAAAAACAAGTTTTTAATAAAAGCAATGTTTGATGTTCGTAAACAATTTAAAGATAGTTTGTTTTATGATGTTTCTGCCTGGACTTTCAATCATGCATTTGGTGTTGATTTTGAAAATAATATATCACTTTCAAAAGCATGAAAAGAAATAACTACACTTAAACCTAAAGAAGGATCAATAAATTTTAAAAGTAATATTGGTTATTTAATCCCATGGAATGAATACTATACACCTAAAGCTTTACAAGCTATTTTAGAAAAAAAATTAAGAGTAAAAGTTGCAATGAAAAACTTTAAAAATAATGCTATTTCTTATGATTATGGAACTATTTTTATTCCTTCTCAAAATCAAAAAATGAATAATGAGGATTTATTTAATTTTTTAAAAAAAACTTCTAAAGAGACCTATATAAATATTACAGGAGTAAAAACTGGTTTAAATGAAGGAATAGATTTAGGAAGTAATAACTTTAAATCAATTACAAAACCTAAAGTAGCAATGTTAGTTGGAAATGGGATATTTGGTAATGATGCTGGTGAAATTTGGCATTTGTTTGACCAACGTTTTAATATTCCAATAACAAAATTAGATTTAAGTTATTTTGATAGAATTGATATAAGTAAATACACTACTATTATTATTCCTAATAGTTTTTCAGTAAGTACTGAAGCAACGCAAAAACTAAAAAAATGGGTTTTAAACGGAGGTATTTTAATTGGCTATAGAAATACTATAAATTGGTTGGTAAATGAAAAATTTATAAGAGTTAATTTTAAAAGAGTACAAACAGATACGATTAAGAATATAACATTTGAAGATAAACAAAAGAGTAGGGGAGCTCAGGTTATTGGAGGAGCTATTTTTAAAGCTAAATTAGATAGATCACACCCTATAAACTTTGGATATAAAAATAACTCTATTGCTTTATTTAGGAATACAAGATTATTTATTGAACCAAGTATAAAAAGTTATAATAATCCTATTCAATATACATCTGATCCTTTATTGAGTGGATACATTTCTAAAGAGAATTTAAAAGAAATAAAAAACTCAATACCTTTTAAAATTCAAAATTTAAGCAAAGGGAAGGTTTTAATTTTTACAGATAACACTAATTTTAGAGGTTTTTGGTATGGTACCAATAAATTATTAATGAATGCTGTTTTCTTTTCAAAAATTATGTAAATATTATATACATGTAATTGATTTTGAATAATGATTATTAAAATTACCTGAACTTGTATTTAAAATAATTCCTCTAATAATAAAAGTATTAGAGGAATTATTTTTTGAAAACTTAATTTGTTAATAATCCACAAAAGCCCAATTAATATAAACTGAAAATATTTAATAAGTTAAGGTTTTTTTCTTCAATTTTATAGCCATGAAATTGACCTATTCAGGAAATTATAAATATAATAATTAAAGTAATTGTTAATCTGATTATTACTAACTCTACTATACAAAGTAGTGCTGAAGTGAGCTATTTATAAAATGTCAAAAAGGGAGTCTTAAATAAAAGAATACTGAAATCAGAATACGAAAAACAAAAACCCACAATTTTAAATAAAAGGATTGTGGGAATTTAATACATTTTAATAAATAAACTAAGTATAGTTAGTTAGAACACAAATATAATGATCTACTATTTCTATGTTTAATTTTGAATAAAAAAAAAAGACCAGATAAAAAATATCTGGTCTAACTATAAAAATATGATTGTTATATTTTATTTTAATGAAAAGTTAATTGGAAAATTATACTTAACACTTACAGGTTTACCATTTTTAATAGCTGGTTTTAACCTAGGTAACTTTTCAATTAATTTTTCAGTTGCAGTCCCTAATATCTCTGCTCCTTTAGGTGTTCTTGTTTTTACATTTGCTACATCACCGTTTTTGTCAATTACAAATTGAGCATAAACTTTACCTTGTATATTATTAATACTTGCTTCTTCAGGGTAAGCAAAGTACTTATTAACATGAGCAATAAATTCTTTGTTAAAACATTCAAGAGAATTACTACTTGTACATTTCTTAAAGGCAGGTATAGAAGTTACTTCACTAAATTTAAAGATACTTTCTTTAGAAGTTACTTTTTTAACAACTCTTACGTTAGAAGCTTCTTTACCAGGTATTTTAAATGAAATTGGAATTCCATATTTTACCTTTACAGCTTTTCCGTTGTGTTTACCTGGTTTGAATTTTGGTAATTTACGAACAATTCTTTCAGCTTCCTTTTCTAATAATTCACCTTTGTATGGACCACGTATATTTAGATCAGCTACAGCTCCTTCTTTATCTATAACAAACTGAACTAAAACTCTACCTTGAACACTATTTTTATAAGATTCTGCAGGATATTTAAAATTCTTTTTAACATGATCAATTATTTCTTTCTTGAAACATTTCTCTTGTTGATAGATAGAAACACTTTCACAGTCACTAAATAAAGGTATTTCTTCTACTAAACTGAATGGAATTTTCTCTACAACTTCTTCACTACTTAAATCTAAGTTACCAACTAAAGAAGCTTTTTTCTTAAGAGCAGCTAATTTGTGGGAAGTATTTGAAGTACCAACACCAGTTACAGCGTCACGCTTTCTAATAACTCTTCTTCTAGAAGTTACTTCTACAGATACTTTTTTTGTTTTTGAATCTTTATCACTTTCAACAGAACATTTAGTGATACTGTTAAGATCTAATACAGGATCCGCTCCAGGCGTATCACATGTTTCTTTCTCTTGAGAAAAAGCTATTTGACTCATAAATAGAGTTATAGCTATTGTTAAAGCTTTATTAATCATACTTTCTTAGGGATTTTATAGTATTATTCGGGTACTAAAGTAGTAATAATATACGTGTTATGAAAGTTTTTTAACTTTTTTTAGCATAATATGTTAAAAAAAGTTAAAAGTATTGATAACTAGTTTGTTATGTGGTAAGTAATATGGTTTAATCTGCACTAAAATTAATTGGTAAACTATATTTAACATTTACAGGTAAACCTTTATGTTTTCCAGATACTAATTTAGGTAATGATTTTATAACTCGATTAATTTCAGACTCTAATTGTAAATCCTTTTTTCTTGATTTAATGAATAAACTATTTACATTTCCTTTAATGTCTATAGTAAATTGAATAAATACCCTACCAGAAACACCTTCTTCTGAAGCTCTTTCTGGATCAAAATTTTCTGCAAAGTGTTTTGAGAATTCTTTATTAAAGCAATTCATATTATTATTGTTTGATGCGTCACAGTTTGGGAATAAAGGAACATTATCAACTACAGAAAATAATATTTCTTCGGCAATTATTTTGTTTTTAACAATTTCAGTTTTTATTTCAAGATGGCTATTGTTTGAAATATTCTTTTCAAGATTTTTAGTGTTATTTAAGGTGTTGACTTTATTTCTTGTTTTATTACTATTGTCGTCCTCTCTTTTACGAATGATTCTTTTTCTTATTTTTTTTGAAGCAACATTTAAAACAACTTTATTTTCACTATCATCTTTTTCAATAGTACATTTAGATATTGAATTTAAATCGAGTTGAACTTCTTCTGGAGAATCACATTGTTTTTTGTTTTGAGAAAATCCATCTAAATTGATGAATACTAATAATAGGGCTATTAGTTTGAGGGGGAAATTTTTCATAAATGAGGGAAGTTTTGATTTGGTTTATAATTTATTTAACTGGTCATTACAAATTTCGTTTTTAAATTATTAGTCTATGTTAATTATTTTTTATTGAAAAGTTAATTTGATAGTGTATGTTAATTAAAAATTATTATTATTTTAATTATTAAATTACATTTAATTAACACTGTGGGTAGTTAAGTGTTTTATTTTGAGGTATTTCAAATTTAATGAATAAAAAAACTCTTTCTATTAACATAAGTTAATAAAAAGAGTAAGTTTCTTTTATTTAGATGTTTAGTTGTTTTTTTAGCTTTTAACATCCATTAATTCTACATCAAATATAAGTGTAGCGTCTGGAGGGATTACACCACCAGCTCCTGCTTGTCCGTATGCTAGATTAGAAGGTATAACTAGACGAGCTTTATCTCCAACATTTAATAATTGAATACCTTCGTCCCAACCAGCAATTACTTGTCCAACTCCAATAGCAAAATCAATAGGTTGTTTACGTTTGTATGATGAATCAAAAACAGTTCCGTCTAATAACTGACCTTTATAATGTACAGATACAGTAGCACCTTTAGTAGCTTTTTTACCTTCTCCGTTTTGTAAAATTTTATATCGTAATCCACTAGGAGTTTCATCATATCCAGTAGCGATAGAATCTAATAATTCTTTTTGTTTTGCTTTTTCTTCAGCTTCTCTTTTTTCTCTACTACCTTCAAAAGTTCTAAAAGCTTCAACAGCATTAAAAGCTTCAGCAGTATTACCAACACGAATGATTTCAACATTCATATCATCACCTTGAGCAACTGCATCAACAACACTTTGCCCTTCTATTACATTACCAAAAACTGTATGCTTTCCGTCTAACCAAGGAGTTTCAACGTGTGTGATAAAGAATTGAGATCCATTTGTTCCAGGTCCAGCATTGGCCATAGATAATTTACCAGGAGCATCATGTTTTAAATCAGGATGAATTTCATCATCAAATTTATATCCAGGGTTTCCTGTTCCTTGAGGACAACCACCTTGAACCATAAAATCTGGTATCACTCTATGAAATTTTAATCCATTATAATATGGTTCACCTTGAGGACGAGCTTCGTTTTCTAAATTTCCTTCTGCTAAAGCAACAAAGTTACCTACAGTTCCTGGAGTTTTTTCATATTCTAAGTTCACTAAAATTTCTCCTTTTGGAGTAGTGAATTTTGCGTAAATTCCGTTATTCATATTTTAATGTTTAAATATATTATTGTTTATTTTGAAGCTAATAATGTAGCAAAGTTAAAGCGTAATCCAAAGTTTAAATTATTAGCGTTTACATTTCCGAAAGGAGCATATAGTTTTCCTCCAGAAGCTGTTAGTGTTAAGTTATTATAAATGGTATAATTTAACCCAATTGTTGGTCTTACAACAATACCTTCACCAGTATCTACACCAGCACCTCCAGCTGCACCACCTGTTAAATTTATAAAAGCGTTTAATTTATTATTAAAAAAAACATTTGATTTAAAACCAATACCAGCTAATCCGTGAGCATAGCCACCAGATCTTCCTCCATATGCAAAGCCAGCTTCACCTATTAAGTAAATATTGTTAGTAATATCATAATTAAACTGTAAAGCTAATAGTTGTAAGTCTGTAACTAATATATTATTAGGGTCATCAGTTTTATTTACTTTAAAATAAGTTTGATTTTCTAAAGTAGCACTAATTCCTTGTGTTTTAAAATTGGAAATTTCTTTTCCTTCTATAGATTTGGTTCCTCCAGTAGAATTTATGTATTTAATACCAAACCCTAATGTGTATGCTTCAAAGTCACCGTCTAAAGCACGATAATATCCTCCATGTCCACTTAAAGCTAGACTGTTAGATAGTTTTAAATCTATTCCTGCAGATGGGTATAGGGTTAAACCTCCTTCAGGAGCAATCCTTCCTCCAGCAGCACCAATACCTAATTTACCAAATAGATTAAAGTACTTAGATTGATAAGGGTGATATCCTGCACCAAAAAATAAGTCCATAAAACCAGCACGTAAACCTTTATATATGGCATCTGTATGCGCAAATAAAAACGTTTTTTCATTTAAATATTTTTGATATTCAAACCCTAAAACATATAATGTTTCATTTAAAGTACTTCTATTATCTTTTTTAGAATCACCAAAAGGAAAGAAAAAATCGAAACGAATTTGTTGCGTATTTTTTGTAGCAGGTTTTTTCCAAAAAGCAGTTTTATCGTTGTTTAGGTGAATGAATTTTTTCTGTGCATTTTTATAATTTGTAAAACGAAGTACACTAGGAATTTCAATAAAAAAAGAAACTGCATTATCTTTAATATAACCAGTAAAAAAATCCACATAACTATATTGCACACCAAAAGAGTAATTGTTTTTCTTAAACTGTAAACCAATATTAGAGTTTATAAAAGCACCGTCATTAACAAGGTTTCGGTATCCACCACCACCGCCAAAATGAACATTCGCATCTATATAAATGTTTTTAAATAATCTCTTATTAACACCTAACTCTGCGCCTAATGTAAATAAACCGCCTTGATCTCCTGTTACAGCAAAATGAAACCCAGCACCACCATATAACCAATCATTAAAAGGTATTTGATAATGTAAACCTGTTAAACCCATTGTTGGTTTTAAATTAGGAAATTCATCAACAGGCATTGAAACAGGAATAAAATTTAAGCGAACTTTATTATGAAGTTCTTTTCCTTTTAAAGAAGATATATCTTGGGCAAAAGAAGATCCTAAACCTAAAAACAATAACAAAGAAAAAAAAGAAACTCTTTTAAAAATCATGTTAATATATTTTTTGCTTGAAACATTTAATTTTGATTACTGCTAAAACTCACTTGTAAAATGAAGTTTGACAGAAGGATACTTACTTTGAGTCATTTGAATTGTAAAAGCAGAATCTGCTAAAAAGACTAATTGATTTTGTTTGTCTTTCGCTAAATAACGTTGTTTTACTCGTTTAAACTCTTTAAATTCTTCATTTTTTTCATCTTCAGGTTCTACCCAACAAGCTTTATGTACAGAAATATTTTCATAGGTACATTTAGCACCATATTCATGTTCTAAACGATATTGAATAACTTCATATTGAAGCGCTCCTACAGTTCCTATAATTTTTCGACCATTCATGTCTAAAGTAAATAGTTGAGCAACTCCTTCATCCATTAACTGATCCAATCCTTTATATAATTGTTTTGCTTTTAAAGGATCTGCATTGTTAACATAACGGAAATGTTCTGGTGAAAAGCTAGGAATTCCTTTAAAGTTTAGTTTTTCTCCTTCGGTTAAAGTATCTCCAATTTTAAAATTACCTGTATCATGTAAACCAACAATATCACCAGCAAAAGAGATATCTACAATCTCTTTTTTTTCAGCAAAAAAGGCATTTGGACTAGAAAATTTTACTTTTTTATTATTACGAACATGTAAATAAGGAGTATTACGTTTAAAAGTTCCAGAAACAATTTTAACGAAAGCTAAACGATCTCTATGTTTAGGATCCATGTTTGCATGAATCTTAAATACAAAACCAGTTAATTTTTCTTCTTTTGAATCTACTAGACGCTCTTCTGCATTTTTAGGTTGCGGGTCTGGAGCGATATCAATAAAACAATCTAATAATTCTTTTACACCAAAATTATTTAAAGCAGAACCAAAGAAAACAGGTTGTAAGTCTCCATTGACATATTCTTCTTGATTGAATTCAGGATATACACCTTCAACCATTTCTAATTCTTCACGTAATGTTTCAGCAGCTTCATTACCAATCATTTCATCCAGTTCAGGTACATTAATATCTGTAAATTCAACACCACTAGTAACTGTTTGTTTATTATCTGGTGAGAAAACATTTATCTTCTTTTCCCAAATATTATATATTCCTTGAAAATCATATCCCATTCCTATAGGAAAAGAGAGAGGAGTAGTTCTTAAACCTAATTTTTGTTCTACTTCATCTAATAAATCGAAAGCATCTTTTCCTTCACGATCTAATTTATTAATAAAGACAATAATAGGTATTTTACGCATTCTACAAACTTCTACTAGTTTTTCAGTTTGTGGTTCAACTCCTTTTGCAACATCAATAACTACAATAACACTATCTACCGCAGTAAGTGTTCTAAAAGTATCTTCAGCAAAATCTTTATGCCCAGGAGTATCTAAAATGTTTATTTTTTTTCCTTTGTAATTAAAAGCCAATACAGAAGTAGCAACCGAAATACCACGTTGACGTTCTATCTCCATAAAATCGGAAGTAGCTCCTTTTTTTATTTTATTACTCTTTACAGCTCCAGCTTCTTGAATAGCTCCACCAAAAAGTAATAATTTCTCTGTTAGTGTTGTTTTACCAGCATCTGGGTGAGATATGATTCCGAAAGTTCTTCTTTTCTGTATTTCTTCTAAAAAACTCATGTATAAAATTTGAGTTTGCAAAGATAGGTTTAAATAAAAAAAGAGCAAATATTTTAGCCGTTTATCACTTTAAATCAATTTGTTTAAGAAATAGAGCTTAATTGATAGCGGTTAAATGTTTTTTATTAAAAAACGATAGAAACATTTAATAAAAACTATTTTAAAATTTAACTAATTAAATTTTAGTTAGGAGTACTTAATTTTTTATAATTTTTTTTGTGGTATACCCTAAATTAGAGTTGACTCTTACAAAGAAAATACCAGCGTTTAATTTAGATACATCTAAAGTATATGAATCATCAACATGTTTTGGTTTATGGGCCAACAATAATTTACCATGAATATCGAAAATATTTATAGCAGTTTTAGTTACTTGATCAAATTTAATAGTAACTTTTGAATTTACTGGATTTGGGTAAATTTGAGTGTTTTTTTGAAAATTTTCAGAATCTAGACTTAAAGTAGAACTTACCAAGGGAGAAGCCCATAAGCCTCTTCCAAATGTTCCAGCGTATATTTTACCTTCAGTATAATTAATTTCTAATTCATTAATTATTGCGAATGGTAAATTATTACTAAATGTTTGCCATTCAGAAAAAGTATCATCAATATAAAAGATCCCTAAACTTCTTGTACCTACATATAAACCGTTTTCAGCATTATTATCCCATATTAAAGTTAATTTTGGACTGCTAGGTAAGTTATGAGTATGATCAATCCAATTTTTACCACCATTATTAGATAGGAAAACATTGTATTGAGTAGCAATAGCAATTTTATTCGGGTTGTTAGGATGAATAGTTATAGAATTTATAGGTAAAATTTTATCTCCAGGATTTTTTATTTCTACCCAATCTGTGGCACCTCCATCTATTGTTTTAAATAGCTTGTTTTCATAATTTATTCCATTGAAAAAAAGAGAAGTTAAATACATAACATTATTGTTGCTAGGAGCTATTTTTAATACAAAAATATTGCCATCAAAATCTTGAGAAATAGGAAGCCAATTTTGGCCTTTATTAGAGGATTTTAAAACTTTTTTATAACCTACATATATAGTGTTTGGAGTTATTGGATCTTGTTCAAAAGGAGTTGTCCATGTACCTTGAGTAGGAGTAGGAGTAATGTTTTTATAAGTTTCACCATTATCATCTGAACAATATAAATAACCATTTTGAGAAGAAGAATACATAATGTTACTATTGTTTTTATCAATAAAAGTTTCCATACCATCTCCATCAGAATAATGTTTCCACCCTTCTTGTTGTGTATAGAAAGAGGTTCCATTATCTTGTGAACCACTAGAAATAACTGTGTTTTGAGTTTGAGAAATACCAATACGATATATTTCATTAATACCAATACCAGAGGTTAGATCTTCATAATAATTTGAACTTAGATTAGAAGATGTATTTTTTGCTTTAAATATGCCTCCATCAGTACCAACGAATAAGGTGTTGTTAGAAAACTCCATAATATCAACATCAACATGACAATAACCTCTTTCTAAATACTTAGAGTAGTCTGGTGATATTGTCGATGTTTTTATGAAATTTTCACCCCCATCTAAAGAACGATATGTAAAAATACCCGCAATATGTATTTCATTTTCATTATTAGGGTTTATAGCAATATCCATATCACGAGGAGCTTGAGAAAAATCACTTTTAAGCGAGTTACCAAAATAATTATTACTATCATCTAAAATCTGAGTAAAAGAATCTCCACTATTAGTTGATTTATATAAACCGTTAAATTTTCCATTGTAATTTTCTGCTTCAATAACATATACATTTTCAGGAGCGTTAGCAGATACACCAATCATTTTTGGTCCATCTAAAAAACCTGCAATTTTGTTGAAAGTATTACCTTCATCTAAAGATTTATAAAAGTTAGAACCAGAAACATATACAGTATTAGGGTCATTAGGTTTAAATTCTATATCAAAGCTATTTTTGTCAGTAACTACTTGATTCCAATCTTTTCCACCATTTGATGATTTAAGAATTCCACGCTGTACATTAGAAATAAAAATTATATTTGAATTTGTTGGATGGATTAGTATTTTATTAATCTTACCAGTACTATTAGTACCTCCTAAAAAACTCCAAGTTATTCCTCTATCAATAGATTTATATAAATCTCCTCCATGACCATAATAATAAGTATTTGAGTTATTAGGATCAATAGCGATAGCATAAACATGAGCAGGGGAACTTTTTGTTAAATTACTCCAATTTTGTCCACAATCTGTAGTTTTCCAAACGCCACCATTGGGAGCTCCAATTATAATGTGATCACTATCATTTTTATCAATAGCTACTGAAGTGATTCGACCTATACCAAAATTATTTCCATTATTAGGTCCAAATTCAGTCCAATTATCAGGTAATGTTTGACGACTTGCTTTATCATTCAAATATTTATTATAGTTTTTTATTTCTTTTAAGACTTCTAGTTTAGTAGGTAAATAGCCATCTTTATCCATAAATCGGAGCGAATTGTATTCCCATCTTTTATATTGAGTATAACCAGATTTTTTTCCTTTATCTTTATTCTTGAAGTAATTTTCAGCTTCTTTTATAATTTCTGTAACTCTATATGAATTCGAGTTTATCATTTCCTTATATTTTTGAGCCTCAATGATTGTTACGCACGACAATATGCATAAAACTGTAGTAATTATTTTCATAGTGGGGGGACTAGTTAATAATATTAGTATTATTCTGTTCGGATGTACTTTATTCTTTTTTAAGATACGAAAAAAAAGACGTTTATGAAAGTTTTAATTGAATTATAGGTGTTTTTCCTTTGGTTTTAAATGTTTGTTTTCTAGTTGTTTGAAAAGTTTTTTTATTGAAAGTTAAAGCAATTGTTTAAAAATAAACAACTGATTCAGTTTTAATTTTGAATGCTATATAATGCATTTACTTTGTAGTAAAACGAGTAAAATATTTAAAGTAAATAATAAAAGAAAGGGATTTAAAAAATGTTATTTGTTTTTAATTTAAAACTTCAACAGTCATAGGTATATCTGTTAATGGCCAGTCATCTGAACCGACATTTACTTGCGCTATTTTCTTGATGGTAGAAAAACCAGAAATTACTTCACCAAAAACAGTATGTTCTTTATCTAAATGAGGAGCTCCCTTTTTATTTTGAACAATATAAAAATTAAAAGGGCTAGATAATTTTTTAGGATTATTTTCTATATCTCTAGAGGCTGCTAAACTACCATACTTATGTTTTCTTCTTTTTCTAAATTCAGGTTTTAATTTATAATGTTGATATTTCTTTCTGAATTTTGCAGTAGAAGCTCTATCTGAATCGCCCCCTTGAATCACAAAATTTTTTACTACTCTATAAAAATAAGAAGTATCAAAATATTTTATTTTTGTTAAAAAGATGAAGTTAGCTCTATGTATAGGAGTATCGTTATATAAGCGTAATTTTATTTTTCCAAAACGAGTAGTAATTAAAACTTTTGTTTCCTTATTTAATTCTCCATATTTTTTAAAGAAAGTATTTGCGTTTTTTTTGTTTAAAGTGTCCCATTCTTGAACTATTTCTTTCTTTATTATTTTTTTTTCAATTGGTTTCGTAATAGTGTCAAGAGAAATTACAGGTTTAATTTCTGCTTTATTTTCTTTTTTACAACTATAAAAAAATATAATAAATGAAGTAAATAATATGATTGGATATA
>CAKZVD010000035.1 GCA_937922085.1 uncultured Tenacibaculum sp.
AAAAAATTTCAATAATTTTAGAATCAGAAATCATAAGCAGAATGTTTTTAATTAATTAAAAGTAAGCACTTTAAATTACTAAATATTCTGCTTTTTCTTTGGATTAATTCTGATCTCTTACATCGAACTCACGTTAATTAACAATTATTTAAAACTAAAAAAGCCTCCTTTTAGAAGACTCTTTTTTTGTTTTTTATTTACAAATATTTAGTGCATTAAATATTCTTAATTTCTATTACTCCTTTTTGCATTTCTATTTCTCTGAGATTTTTTTTGATTAAATTTATATACAAAGCTTAAAGAAAAACGTTCAGCATTTCTATTTCTAGTTTGATTTATTTCAAAATTATCTCCCACAATATTTTGAATAGTTTTACTACTATTAAATGGATTTGATATATTTAAAATTAAACTTCCTTTATTTTTAAATAATGATTTACTAACAGCAAAATTTACATACGTAATTGCTTTAGTTTCTATTTGAATATTTTCTCTTGCCCCAATATGATATACTCTTGTTTGTAAGTTTAATGTTTTCGTTGGTTTAATATTTGTTGAGAAATTAATAAACCAAGTAGTATCAGAAATTGTAGTATTATTACCATTAATCACTCCTGATTGATTGTATTTATAAGTATTAAAATCTCCCGAAAAACTCAACCATTTTAAAGGCTTATAAGATGTAGATATCTCAAAACCAAAACGTTTTTCATTTTCTAAATTAATAGGTGATTGTATAAATACACCTTGCGAATCTTTTACTACTTCTGTTTGAAAAACATCTTTAGTATCAGCATAATAAACAGACGGATTTATTGTAAATCCCTTTGTTCTATAAATAAAAGAGATTTCATATGAATTTGTAAAACTTGGGTTTAGTAATGGATTTCCCGTAAATCGAGTCGTAAAATCTTTTAATTCAAAAAACGGATTTAATTGCCATAAAGAAGGCCTTTTAATTCTTCTACTATAACTAATTTGTGTTGATAAATTATCTTTAAATTCATATCCAATAGTTGCAGATGGAAATAAATTTGTATAATTATTATTTAAATTTAATGTTGTATTAGAATCATTTATATTTATTTGTGTGTCTTCTAATCTTAAACCCAATTGGTAGTTCAATTTTTCTTTTTTTCCATTAAATTGTATATAAGCAGAAGTAATTCTCTCTTTATAATTTAAGCTATTATTTATTTCATCAATTGTCTCATAATTTCCATTTATTAATTCTTCCGCTAAAAAATTATTTTCAATGGTTCTATTCTCTAACTTTATTCCTGTTTCAAAGTTTATATCTTTATTAATAGTTGTTTTATAATCAGATTGAATTTTTATATCATCAGTATTCGTACTTCCATTTGTTTGTATGGTTGCTATATTAGCCATAACAGGAAATATTTCATCCGTTTTTAAATCCCATCTTTTAGTACTATTCCAAAAATCATATTGAAAATCTATCGTTAATTTGTTTCCTTTTTTATCAAATAGTTTTGTGTAATTTGCTTCTAACTGATTATAAGCTCTTTTTTCTTTAGAATTTCCTAATGTAAGTAATGATTCATTATTCGTATTAGAAGTTGAAACATTGTAGTTAAGTATTGTTTTATCTGTATCTGCTGTTTGATTTCTGTAGTATGCTAGCGTTATTGTATTTTTATCATTTGCATAAAAATCTGTTCCAAAATAATACACTTGACCATCATCATGTCTATCTTCATCTTCAAATTGATCTATTAAAGTGGTGATTCCATTCTCTATAGTTCGTTGTTTTTTAGTATAATCTCCTTCGTAATCTGTATACCTAATTCCTAAACTGGTAAAAAAATTAAATTTTTTAGTTTTATAATTTAAATTCCCTAAAAGTCTATAATCATCTGGTATTCCTGTTACTAAACGAACCTGACCATTTAAACCAGACTTTCTATTTTTATTTAAAATTATATTAATAATTCCTGCTCCACCAGAAGCGTCATACTTTGCCGAAGGATTTGTTATTACTTCTATACTTTCAATAGTATCTGCTGGTAATTGTTCTAAAGCTTGCGCTTGTGTTAATCCTGATCTTCTCCCATTTATTAAAATTTGAACATTCGAATTCCCTCTTAAAGTAACTGTACCTGTAGGACTTACATTTACAGAAGGTACATTATTTAATACATCTGTTGCTGCTCCATTCTGAGAGGTAATATCTTTTCCTACTCTAAATACTTTTTTTCCTAGTTTTAAAGATACTTCAGATGTTTTTCCTTCTACTATAATTTCATCTAACTTTTTAGAATCTTCATTTAAAATAATAGTCTCTATTTTTATTTTTTGTTTAGGGGCATTTACCACAATTTTTTTCAAAAAATCTTCAAAACCAATGTATTCTACTTTTAAAATATATACTCCTTTTTTAATTTTGCTAAAACTAAATTTACCTTCTTCATCTGTTACTAAGCCTTCAATTAATTTATCCTCTGAGTCTTTTAAAATAACAGTTGCATAGGGTAATGTCGTTTTAAGATCATCTATAACTTTACCTGATATTTTTGCATTTTGACTATTTAAAGAAATAACACCTACAAACACATAAAAAAAGAATTGAATAATTGATTTCATAATTTTTAAACTTTTAATTTTATTCAAATTTCAGAGATACTTACTCTTTTTTAATTGAAAACTATATGAACGACTCTAACAGTTTGTGAACTGCTCTAACTCCTTCTTTTTTTTAAATATCTTTACCATAGATATTACGCAATGAAAAAATTTATTTACATCGTTTTCTTTCTAATTTTTATTTCTTGTAAATACGGGGAACGCCCAGAATTAATTTCTGAAAAAACTTCAGAAATGGTATTTAAAAAAGGGGATAATAAGAATTGGAGACTTAAAAATTTTAATGATAAAAATTGGAGTGCAAAGAAAAGTGTTCCAGAAGGTGAGAACATTTTTTGGGCTAGACAAACTATTAGAATAACAAAAAAAGTTGATTCACTTGAACTTATAGGAATAGGAATTCACGCATTTGGTGCTTATGAAGTTTTTTGGGATGGTATTTTAATCGGTAAAAATGGTATTCCTGGTAAAGAAAAAAGCTCAAAAGAAATAGTTATTCCTGATAAAACATTTCATATTCCTAATCACCTCTTAAAAAAAGGAGGACATGTATTAGCTTTACGTATGTCTCAGTTATATGAAAAAAAGGATAAAAGAGGGATTTATTCCTATATTTTAAATTACGATTTTTTAGCAACAGATAAACTTAAAGATACAATTTATATAAATATTCTAGCTGGTGCTTTTCTTTTAACCAGTCTTTATTATCTATTATTATTTTTTAGTGATCGAAAACAATTTGGAACATTTCTTTTTAGCTTATCTAGTTTTTTATTTTTCCTTTTAATAATTATTGAATACATAAAATTTTATACGTCTATTCATTATGCTAATTTTATCTTTCGTTTAAAAATAATAGGGTTATTAACTTTCCTTATTTCTTTTATAGTACCTTATTATTTTGCCATTCAATTTTCTTTAAAACACATAAAATGGTTTACTTATAGCTATTTTTTTATTTTAGCTTCCATTTATTTATTTATATCTGATTCATATGATCAAACTGCGTTAGCTCTATCTCAGATGATGTGGTTCTCTTCAACTTTAATAATCAGTTATGCAATATACAAAAAACAAAAAGCTGCTATTATAGTTTTAATAGGACTACTACTTAGTTTTGTTATTTATAAAATTTTTATTTACGATATTAGTTTATTTGTTAGTTTTAGTATTATTACCCTTTGTATGTTTTACTTGTTATCGGTTAAATTAAAAGAGCAACGACTTGCTTTTGAACATTCTATTGCCGAATCTACTCGATTACGTTATGAGCTTTTAAAGAAAAATATTCAACCTCATTTTCTAATGAATACCTTAACTTCTTTAATTGATTGGGTTGAAGAAGCTCCAGAAAAAGGAGTAGAATTTATTGAAGCTTTGGCACTAGAGTTTGATTTATTAAATCAGGTTGAAGATCAAAAATTAATTCCTATTTCTCAAGAAATTGAACTTTGTAAAAGTCATTTAAACATTATGAAGTATAGAAAAGAAATTGATTATCAATGGGAAACTGAAGGAGGTATAAAAAATGAAGATCAACAAATTCCACCAGCAATCATTCATACTTTACTTGAAAATGGCATAACACATTGTGCGCCTATAGAAAATAATAGCATGAAATTTAAATTAATTATTAAAGAGGATTTAAAGAAATTACAGTACACTTTTTTAACCTACGGAAAAGTTAGAAATACAAAAAAAGAAAGAAAAGGCGGAACTGGTTTTAAGTATATTAAAGCACGGTTAAATGAAAGTTACGGAAGTAAATGGAAATTTACATCTGAAGCTAAAAGCCATGGATGGGAAAATATAATTACTATTGAAAAATAAAAGATGAATATTTTAATTATTGAAGACGAAAATAGAATAGCAAAAAGGATTGAAAGAATGACTAAAGAATTCTTTTTAAATACTTTGAAAAATATTATATGTGTAAGTTCTTTACAGGAAGGTATTGAATATATACAGAATAATGAACTCGATTTAGTGTTGTTAGATCTAAATTTAAATGGTGAAAATGGGTTTGATATATTACAAAAAAGTGTTTCAGAATCTTTTCATACGATCATTATTTCTGCTAATAAACATGAAGCTTTAACCGCTTTTGAATATGGTGTTTTAGATTTTGTTCCTAAACCTTTTAATAAAAACAGGTTACAACAAGCTTTTGATAGAATTATTAAAAAAGAAGAAGTTACTACCGAAAACCTTCAATTTTTGGCTGTAAAAAAACGTACTGATATACAATTAATTAATATTAATAATGTACTGTATATAAAAGGTGCTGGTGTATATACTGAGATTTATTTAAATAATGGTAAAAAAGAATTGCATGATAAATCTTTAGAAAAATTATCTCAATTACTTCCTAAAACTTTTCAACGAATTCATAAATCTTATCTAGTAAAAATTAATGAAATAAAAGAAATTATTGTTCAAACTGGTAGTAAATATTCAGTTGAATTAAAAAATAAAGAGATTTTACCTGTTGGAAGAACTAAATATAAATTACTAAAAGAAAAAATGATATAATTATATCTTAAAAACAAAAAAGTTTCAATTGTAATGTCAAATTAAAGAGTAGGCACTTTCAGAAAACAGCCTATTTTTTAAAATACATTGAAAATAGAGGACAGAATTATATAAATTCTAACCTCTATTTCTGTTTAAAAGAGGTTTTATTGATTTAATCTCCTAAAAACGTACCTACAAGACGTAGCTCTCCCATGAAAAAAATACTCTGATTTTATTTTAGGCTATTTGTTGGTTTGTTTAAGCTATCTTTCTTCGACCAATTTCGAATGCACTTCCTGTGTGTATACCAAAGAATATCCATAGGGTTTCATTCTTTTTCGTTTTGGCTTTTATTTTCCGTAGGAGATAATACTCTTTATCCTTACCAAAAGAGCCTTCTAATCTTGTAGCTCTTTCTTTAGCAATGATGGCTCTAAGTTGCTTTTTTTCTTTATGATTTTTAGGTTTTCTACCCTTAGGGATAAAGTCTGTCTGTATGTTTTTTGAGCTACTATATGTTCTATTTTTATTGGTAGCATAAATTTTATCTCCACCGGCTACTTTTACCTTTTTTCGAGTTAATCCTTGCGCTTTTTGAACTGTTTGTATAAAACGGTTTCCTTCGTGAAACGCATTAAAATTAAGGTGTTCTATAAAGCTAATTCCATCAATTTGAACTTTGTTAACTTTTGCTCCAAACTCAACAGGTTTCACCTCTTTTCCACGAACAATAGGACGGATATAATCCTTATGAATACTTACAATTCTATCTTTGATTTTTTCTCCTGTGTCAAAATGATGTTTTTGTTGTTTGTAAATTCTTTGAATTGTATCAATTCGCTTATAATACAAGGGCTTAAACTCGATATTATAGGTCTTGGATAATTCCTTTTCAAAGTCGATAAACTTACTTAATAGCTTTAGCAAAGCTCGGGTTAATGAAGTGCGTTTAGACTTGGTTTTTCTTCGCGTTTTACTAAATCCTTGGTAACGTTTTTTCCACTTGTTGTATTTACTTCTAATGATCTTAATTCCTAAGATAGCGGAAGTTTTACGCAATTGATTGTACAACCAATGAACAGATTCCCAAAGTAATTTCTGGATGGTAGGATAACGAACTTCACTTTCATAACAAGTAGCATCCATTACGATTTGGTCGGTGCTATCAATATGTTTTTTCCAAGAATTAAAAAGAGCTTTTTCTACTAAATTAATATTTAGATTTTCTGCTAATTCACAACGTATTTGACTTACTATTTTATAGTTTGTCAAACGTTCAAAACCTAATTCTATATCGCAGAAAAATTGATAGTCTAAATTTGAGTTGAGTTGCTCAATCATTTTTCTATCCGAACAATTGGCATAATGTTTTAAAAACATCAATCCAAGCCTTCCTTGGGACTAAAAAGATAGTTACGCCCTTTTATTTGTTCTGTAATATTAAAAGTAGCGACTAAATCATCCCAATCAATAGCAGCATAGATTTTGCCCAAATCTCCCTCTAAAAAGCGTGTGTAATGAGCATCATAATTCTCACTCAGGGGAAAAAATTGAAATGCGGTGTTGCATTTCAGAAATTCTTCGTATTTTCATAATTAGACAAATGAAAACCCCGTTTTTTGCCTTTTTGGGTGATTTTCGGGGTTTATGACCTCTATAAGATACAATAAATCCCTCGTAAAAACAAGGGATTTGCTATTTTATGACAGTGCCAAGAGTAAATAAGAGTTTATATCAATGTTATTTTAAAATCCCCTTCTTTTTCATAGCTAAGATGCCTTTTAAAATAACTTCTTCAATTTTAAATAATTGGTAAATTTTTAAAATAACTAACCATCAAAAAAAATAAACTTAAAATTGTAAAAATTGTTATGATTAAAAATTTAGCATAAGTAAAAACTTTATTCGTTTTTTTCATCATTATAAATATTTTAATAATATTAAACCTATAATGTGATTCATAACCTATTCTTAAAAGAATCACATAAAACTCATAATTAACATTTTATAATAAAACGTACTTATTATATAACGGATAATTATGAATTCTATTATTAATACAATTAACTATCAAAAAACCCTACGCATAATTTCTTTTATTTATTAAAAAACAAAAAAGAGCTAATAAAATAGCTCTCTTTTCATAAAATTATATTTTAAATACTCTTTTAAGTAAGCATACCTCCATCAACAGATAAAGTTTGCCCGGTAACATAAGCACTCATATCTGAAGCTAAAAATACACAAGCATTCGCTACATCTTCAGCTGTTCCTCCTCTTTTTAAAGGAATTTCATTTCTCCACCCTTCAACAACTTTTTCATCTAATTTAGCAGTCATTTCTGTTTCAATAAAACCAGGAGCAACTACATTACTTCTAATGTTACGTGAACCTAATTCTAAGGCAACTGATTTAGAAAAACCTAAAATACCTGCTTTAGATGCTGCATAATTAGCCTGACCTGCGTTTCCTTTTAAACCTACTACAGAACTCATGTTAATAATAGAACCTTTACGTTGTTTCATCATTGGACGAATTACTGCTTTTGTTAAGTTAAAAACTGATTTTAAATTAACCTCTATTACTTTATCGAAATCATCTTCTGAAATACGCATTAGTAAATTATCTTTGGTAATACCTGCATTATTTACTAAAACATCAATTGTTTTAAACTCTTCTAAAACATTTTTAGCTAATTCTTGAGCTGCATCAAACTCAGCAGCATTTGATTGATATCCTTTTGCTTTTATACCTAAGTTTGTTAATTCTTCTTCAAGAGCATTTGCTGCATCTACAGAAGAACTATAAGTAAAAGCTACATTTGCACCTTGCTTAGCAAATTCTATTGCTATTCCTCTACCAATACCTCTTGTAGCACCAGTAATAATTGCAGTTTTATTTTCTAAAAGTTTCATTTATTTAATTGTTTGTTTAAATATAGATTTCAAATATAAAAATAAAAATCCCCCTGAAGAAGATTCTAAAGCGGGATTTTAGTTTAAAATTAATCTTAATTATTTAAGACTTAATTTTCTTTTTATCTACATAATTAAATAAATAATCTACATCTAGTTCTTTAATCTTACCTAGTTTTTGTAAAGATTTTACATCTAAATCTTTCTTATTACCTATTACCATAATATTATAAGATTCTCCCTTAATATTTTTATCAAAAAAGGCTTTTAAATCTTTAATAGTCATATTTTTAATCGTATTATACATTTCTTCACGATTATCATTATCTATTCCTAATTTCTTTAATCTTTCATAAGACCAAAAAATACCAGACTTCGTTATTCTTTGCGCTGCTAATTTCTTTAAAGTAGCTTCTTTTGCTGCATTAAATTGTTTTTCAGCTTCAGGCATATCATTCATTAATTCCATCATTGCATCTACTGCCTGTTCTAACTTATTTGCTTGCGTACCAACATATGCCATTACATAATTTGAATCATCTTTTTTAGATGCTCCTCTATAAGAAGCAAATGCTGAATAAGCTAATGATTTAGATTCTCTTATCTCTTGAAAAACAATAGAAGATAATCCACTACCAAAATAGGTATTAAATAATGTTGACGCTGCCATATTTTTAGGATCAAAAGCTTCTCCTTTTGCTAAAAATAATAGTTGTGTTTGTACCATTTCATAATCAGAAAAGAACACATTTCCGCCTGTTTCAGTTTCTACATACTTTTTAGCTTCTGGATATTCTTTTAATTCTCCATATAATTTATGGCTTTTATCTAAAGCAGCAACAGTTGCATTTACATCTTTACCGTAATAGAAAACTCTTTGTTTATAGTTTTTCATCCCTTTCACTATTTTAACTAACTCCTCTGGGTTTATAGCTTTTAATTCATCTATTTGCATAATGTCTCTTAATCGAGAATTCTCACCATACTTCCCATAATTCATTAAACCATTCCAAAGAATATTTCCTTTTTGAGTTTTACCATCTTGTCTTCCTTTAAATATTTTTTCTACATATTTATCATAAGCTCCTTGGTCTGCTTTTGCGTTATCCCATAAGTGTTCTAATAACTCTAATCCTTTAGGTAAATTTTCTTTTAACCCATTTAATCCAACATACGTTTTATCATCTGTAGCAACTACATAATAAGATATACCTAACTTATAAAATTCTTTTTTAAGTTCTTCATTGGTATACTTATCTGTTCCTAAATATTCTAGATAACCAGCAGCTAAACTCAACTTTTTATCATTATCACTACCCATATCAAAAATGATATTCATATCGAATAAGTCATTCTTCTTATTATCTACATAAGAAACATTAATATTATTTGTAGTTTTAACTTCTTTAATAGCTGTTTTATAATCTATAAATTTAGGTTCTAATGAAGTTGATTTCATTTTCTTAAAAGAAGTTAAAAATTCTGAGCTCTTTCCTCTATTTAAGTTTACAGGGGTAATTCCTGGGTTTTCAACTTTAACAACATTCTTATCTTCTCCTTTACGCTTATAAGTAACTACATAGTTATTTTGGTAAAATTTATTTGCAAAATCTACTAATTCTTTTTTAGTGATTTTCTTTAAATCATTTAAAAATTTAACCTTATCTTCCCAATTTTCATGGTGTATAAAAGCATCTACATAAGCGTTTGCTAAAGCAGTACTATTTTCATATTGTTGCGTCTGACTTAGTTTTAAATCGTTCACTACAGCATCAATCATCCATTCATCAAACTCTCCTTTCTTCAATTTTTCTATTTCACCTAATAATAATCCCTTAACTTCATCTAAAGTTTGACCAGATTTAGGAGTACCACTAAATGAATGATATCCATAATCGTTTAAAAATGTTGGAGAACAACCTGCTCTTTGCACTACTTGTTTTTGATTTAAATTTAAATCAATTAAACCTGCTTCTCCATTAGCCATAATCATATCACACAAAGTAACATATTTCATTTCTTCAGTGTTCACTCCTTTAGAACGGAATGTTATAGAGATATTCTCTGAAGTAGGACCAAAAACTTCTTTAATAATTGGTTCTGTAATTGGTGATTCTTTTGGTAATGTAGGATGAACTAATTCTTTCTTTTCAAACTTTCCAAAAGTTTCTTTTATTTTGTTTATTGTTGTATCATAATCTAAATCACCTACTAAAACAATAGCCATATTATTAGGTACATAATAAGTATTAAAATAATTATGGATATCAATCATCGATGGATTTTTTAAATGTTCAGCTTTACCAATTGTAGTTTGTTGACCATAAGGATGTTTTGGAAACACTCCATCTAACATAGCAGCATAACGTTTTCTAAAATCATTATCTTGCCCCATATTAAACTCTTCAAAAACAGCTTCCAATTCTGTATGAAATAATCGTAAAACCAAAGAGCTAAAACGTTCAGACTCTAATGCTAACCATTTATCGAATTCATTCGTTGGTATTTTATTTTTATATACTGTTTCTTCAAACCAAGTGTGTGCATTCGTACCTGTTGCTCCTAAAGATTCTACTATACTTTTATATTCTCCAGATTGACCAACTTTCGAAGCTTCTAAAGAAACTTTATCAATTTCTTTGTAAATAGCTTTTTTCTTTTCTACATCTTTTTCTGCTCTATGTTTTTCATATAACGATGCTATTGTATCTAAATATTTCTCTTCTTTCTCCCAATCTAAAGCTCCTATTTTATTAGTCCCTTTAAATAACATATGCTCTAAATAATGAGCCAAACCTGTAGATTCTTTAGGGTCGTAATTAGAACCAGCTCTAACAGCTATATATGTCTGTATTTTAGGTTCATCTGTATTTTTACTTAAATATACTTTTAATCCATTTTCTAAAGTATATAAACGTAAACCTGTAGGATCATTCGTTACTGTTTCATAAACAGTACCAGATGCATCTTTACTTTGTTCTACTTTAACTTCTTTTTCTGAAGGTGTAGATTGCTTACAACTGAATGCAGCAATAAGTAATGCGCTAAATAATAGCAATTTAATTTTTTTCATAATTAATTAGTTTTAGATTGAAAATAAAAATCCACCGAATTTACGAATTCGGTGGATTTTAACAAGTTAAATTAATTATAATTTAACGTTTATTGAAAAAAATTAATCAAACTAAGCTAATACTTTAGCTACCATTTCACCAATTTTTGCAGGAGATTCTACAACATGAACTCCATTTTCTGCTAATATTTTCATTTTTGCTTGTGCTGTATCATCTGCACCTCCAACAATTGCTCCAGCATGTCCCATTGTTCTACCGGCAGGTGCTGTTTGTCCAGCTATAAAACCAATAACTGGTTTACGATTTCCATCTTCTTTTATCCAACGTGCTGCTTCAGCTTCTAATTGACCTCCTATTTCACCAATCATTACAATTGCTTCAGTTTCTTCGTCATTCATTAATAATTCAACAGCTTCTTTAGTAGTTGTTCCAATAATAGGATCTCCTCCAATACCGATTGCTGTAGTAATACCAAATCCTTGCTTTACAACCTGGTCTGCTGCTTCATAAGTTAATGTACCTGATTTAGATACGATACCTACTTTACCTTTTTTAAAGATAAACCCTGGCATAATACCAACCTTAGCTTCATCTGGTGTGATTACACCTGGACAATTAGGTCCAACTAAAGTACAATCTTCTTTAGCATCTATATATGATTTTACTTTTACCATATCGGCAGTAGGAATTCCTTCAGTAATACAAATGATTACTTTAATTCCTGCTTCTGCAGACTCTAAAATAGCGTCAGCAGCAAAAGCTGGTGGTACGAAAATAATTGAAGTATCTGCTCCTACTTTTTGAACAGATTCATCTACCGTATTAAAAACAGGTTTACCTAAATGCTCTTGTCCTCCTTTACCTGGTGTTACACCTCCTACAATATTAGTCCCATATTCAATCATTTGACCAGCATGGAAAGTTCCTTCACTTCCTGTAAAACCTTGTACAATAATTTTTGAATCTTTATTTACTAAAACGCTCATTGGTTTATTTTTAATTTAAGTGTAGCAAAAATAACTTTTTAATTGAGTTTAACCAATTAAATTAATGTTACTTTTTATCTTTATTTGTTTCATTTTTTAAATAAATAACTTCACGCATTGTTTGTCTATATTCCTTTTGTGGAGTTCCTAAATAAACTCCTTTTTTTAAGGACTTCATAACTCCTGTTTGCGCCATTAAAACGGTGCCTTTTTCTATGCGTAAGCCACTAACAATACCTACTTGTCCCCAAATAGTTACTTCATCTTCAATAACTGTACAACCAGCAATACCAGTTTGTGCAGCAATTAAACATTTTTCTCCTATTACAGTATCATGCCCTACATGAACCTGATTATCTATTTTTGTTCCTTCTCCTATTCTTGTATCTCCAGTAACACCTCTATCTATGGTACAAGAAGCTCCTAAATCTACATTATTAGAAATAACAACTCTTCCTCCTGAAATTAAAGGATCAAATCCTTCTTCTCTTTTTTTATAGTAAAAAGCATTACTACCTAAAACAGTATTTGAATGAATAATTACATTATCACCTATAATACAATCGTTATTTATAGAAACATTTGCATGAATAATACAGTTTTTACCTATTACCACATTTTCTCCTATAAAAACATTGGGTTGAATTATAGTATTTTCTCCAATAATTGCTGATGAAGAAATGTTCTCTTTTGAAGCTATAAATGGATTGAAATATTTAGTTATCTTGTTAAAATCACGAAAAGGATCATCAGAAATTAATAATGTTTTTCCTTTTGGGCATTCAACTTCTTTATTTATTAGTATTGTAGTTGCATTAGATTCTAATGCCTTATTATAATATTTAGGATGATCTACAAAAACTATTTCTCCTTCCTCAACTACATGTATCTCGTTAATTCCTGTGATTTCAAAACTAGGGTCTCCAACAAATTCTAACTCTAAAAGTGTTGCGATTTGTTTTAATGTTTGCCTTTCTTTAAATTTCATAATATAAAAAATCCCGCTTTAAAGCGGGATTCTAATTTATTCTTTGATACGTTCTTGATATGTACCCTTTGTTGTTTCTACTTTAATTTTATCTCCTTCATTTATAAAAAGAGGTACATTTACTATTGCTCCCGATTCTACTGTAGCAGGCTTTGTTGCATTTGTTGCAGTATTTCCTTTTACTCCTGGTTCAGTATGCGTAACTTCTAAAATTACACTCGCAGGCATCTCTACAGATAAAGGCATCTCATCTTCAGAATTAATTATAATAGTTACAATTTCTCCTTCTTTCATTAACTCAGGTGCGTCTAAAGCACTTTTTTCTAATGTAATTTGAGAATAATCAACTTGATTCATAAAGTGATACGTTTCACCTTCTTTATATAAATACTGAAATTTATGTGTCTCTACTCTAACATCATCAATTTTTCTTCCTGAAGGAAATGTATTATCTATAACTTTTCCGTTAGTAACACTTTTTAATTTTGTTCTAACAAATGCAGGTCCTTTCCCTGGTTTTACATGTAAAAACTCAACAACTTTATAAATATCGTTGTTGTATCTCATACATAATCCATTTTTAATATCTGATGTAGTTGCCATTTTTAAATTTTAATTTGTTTTGTAATATCCTTTCATTATACCTCTGTGAGAATCTTTTATAAATTGAATAATCTCATCTCTCTCAGAAGTTGCTTGCATTTCTGCTTCTATAATTGCAATTGCTTGAGAAGTATTGTAATTTTTTTGAAACAAAATTCTATATATATCTTGAATTTCTCTAATCTTTTCAGTACTATAACCTCTCCTTCTTAATCCTATCGAATTGATACCTACATAAGAAAGTGGTTCTCTAGCTGCTTTTACAAATGGAGGTACATCTTTTCTTACTAACGAACCACCTGTAACAAACGCATGATTACCTACAGAAGCAAATTGATG
>CAKZVD010000036.1 GCA_937922085.1 uncultured Tenacibaculum sp.
CCGAATTATGAACATGTAATTAAGCAAGGTAAAAATGAATTTTCTGAAGAATCATTAGCGAAGTTAAGTCAGTTATATTTAGAAAAAGAAAACTGGAAAAAAGCGATTCCTTTATTAGAACGTTTAGAAAAAGAAGCAAACATGGATCAGAATTTCATTTTTGCACAAAGTAATTTAATGAAAGGTTATTACAATAATAAAGATTTTGCAAAAACAGTGACCTATGCAGAAAAGGTACTTGCTAATGGAAAAATAGATGAAGTAGTTGGTGAAGATGCGCAAATTATGATTGCTAGATCTGCTATTGAAACCAATGACTATCAAGTAGCAGAAGAATATTATAATGTATTAGATGAAAAAGCAACAGGCGAATTAAAAGCAGAGACGTTATATTATAAAGCTTTCTTTTTAAATGCAGAAGAAGCGTATGAAGCATCTAATGAAGAAGTACAGAATTTAATAGCAAATTATTCTAAATATAAGTATTGGGGAGTAAAAAGTTACATTGTAATGGCGAAGAATTATTACAAATTAAAAGATGCTTACCAAGCAACCTATATTTTAGATAATGTAGTTAAAAACTTTACACAATTTAAAGGCTTAGTAGAAGAAGCAAAAAATGAATTGAGTAAAATAAAAAGTAAAGAAGCGAAAACAAACGAATCGGTGAACTCTAAAAAGTAATCTGTAATGAAGAAGTATATAATTTTAATCATAGTACTATTTGTTGGCAATACTTTATTTGCACAAAACAAACCTAAGGTACAAAAGGCGAAAGATTCCATCATAAAAACAGAAGTAGTAGAGGTAGTAACAACCTATGCTCCTAAAGTAACAGATGCGTATAAAATAAAAAGAAAACCAGCAATTAAGTTATCTAAAAATGCACAGCGAAAAAAATTAGATTATAAAATACTATCGATTCCTGTAGTATCTACCTTTACACCTAAAAGTGGTGTTTTAAAAGGAATAGATGTAGGAGACCGTGAACGTTTATTTAATAATTATATCTCGGCAGGTTTTGGTAATAATACCACTCCTTTTGTAGAAGCTTACTTTCATAATAACAATGCTTTTGAGTATGAGTATGGAGGGAAATTACATTTTATTTCATCTACAGACCCTGTTAAAGATGAAAGATTGAGTAGTAGTTATTATGATGCAAGTGTCGATTTGTTTTTAAAACAAGAAATGCGATATTTTGATTGGAAAGTAGGTTTAAATGCATCTAGAAATAAACATAATTGGTACGGATTACCTGATAATATCGTGTTTTTAGATCCGACTATAAATAGAATAGAAGAAGAGCAAACGTATAAATATTATAATTTATTTGGTTCTGTTTATTTACAAGACAGTAACATAAAAGAAATTAATGGATCTGCTGCTTATTTTTCAGATGCATTAGAATCAGATGAAATTCATGCAGATGTAAATGCTAAAATGTCTTTTCCATTAGGAAGATTTGGATTGAATTCAGAAGATTTTGAATTAACAACTTCTGTTAATTTTATATTAGGTGGTTTTGATAGAACGTATAACGATCCGTTACAAGACATAAAATACAATTTTATAACAGGTGGAATAAAACCAAGTTATGCTTTTCAATTTAAAAGTTTCGATATAAAATTAGGTGCAAAAGCATATTATTCATTTGAAACAGAAAGTGGAGAAGGAAAGTTTTTTGTGTATCCAGATGCAGAAGTAAACTTCTCAATAATACCAAGATATGCAAATATATATGTAGGAGCCACAGGAGATTTACAAGTAAACTCTTTTAAAAGTTTAACAGATAAGAATCCGCATGTATCTCCAACATTAAATTTAAGGCAAACAAGCCAGGCATTTAATGCATATGGAGGGTTTAGAGGTATTTTAGGAGGAAACTTAAACTATAATGTAAAGGCAAGTTTTAAAAAGGAAGAAAACAAACCATTGTTTGTTTTAAACGAATCTATTTCTAACGGAATTACAACTGCTTTTCCTGGAGGGGTTTCTTTAAAAGGATATCAATATGGAAATTCTTTTGATGTAATTTATAATGATGTAAACACCTTTGGTTTTGCAGGAGAAGTGAGTTATGATTTTTCGAGAAAATTAAATTTAGGATTGAATGTCGCATTTAATAAATATGATTTAGCAGAAGAAGATGATCAAGCTTGGAATTTACCAGAATTAACAGCAGATATTTTTGCAACGTATAAAGTGAAAAAATGGTACGCAGGTTTAAACTTATATTTTATAGGAAGTCGTAAAGGAGTAAGTTATGATGGAACTACAGCTGCTAGAGGAGATTTTAACACCGTAGATTTAGATAGTTATATAGATTTAAATGTAAACGGAGGATATCATTTTAATGATTTGTTTTCAGTATTTTTAAAAGCAAACAACATCACCGATAGTCAATATCAAAATTTCACGAATTTTAATGCACAAGGACTACAAGTTTTAGGAGGTATTATCTATAAGTTCGATTCGTTGTTTTAATATAAGGTTATTTTTAATTAAAAACAATTTAGATTTATAAGCCAAATATAAAAAGAATGTCTTTTGTATTCTTTTTTATAGCAGATAGAAAAAGTATAATTAATTTTCATGTTTTTTTAGTAGGTTTACACTAAGATTACATAATTAATTACACCTAAATTTTAACACGATGAAAAAATTAAATAAAATACTAATAGTTTTTTTTAGCCTATTTATATTAATTTCTTGTTCTGAAGAAGAAAAAATGCCAAACTGTTCACTAGTTGAAAAAATTTCAATGAAAATTAATGGAGAATTAAAGGAATTTGAATACAGAGGTAGAGGAATTGTTTTAATTAAAGAAGGAACTTATATTTTAGATTTTAGTATATCTGCTGGAGTTTTTAATCCAATACAAGATTCGTATGGTTTGTATCTAGAACTTCCATATAAAAAAACGGGAACTGATTTAATACAAAAATTTAGTTATTCAAGAATAAAAGATACAGATTCTATAGATGTAGATTTCATTCAAGACGGAGAGTTAGAAAGTGAAATTACGGTTAATACAAATTCGTGTTTAGGTATAAAGTTTTCTGGACGTGTTATGATTAATAATCAAGAAGTTATTATAACTGATGGAGTTATTAACCATATTTATGATGAACCTATTGAGTAAAATAGTACTACAACAAACAAAGAAATATAAACAAAGCCCCTTGGTAAAGTGGTGATTTTACTATTGTTTTTATAAATTATAACTATAATATTGGTTTTGGTGATTCATTACAACATATTCTTAAAAAGAATTGGTTTGATTTCTTTGAATTTAAAAAGTATAAAGGTAAGAAATCTAAAAGCGCAACAGAACAACCACAAATGTGGTTACAGAATATATTGAAAAATGAAAAAAGTAGAAAAAAGTTAGCAGAGTTATTTAAAGAAGAATTTAAAAAATAAAAAATGAAGGAGATACTATTATTTATAGGATTAAGCTTAGGGTTCTTAAGTTGTAATGCTCAAGTAAAAAGCAGTAAAGAAGAAATTAAAAAAGCAGAAACAGAGATTACTCCAGATCTTACATACTTTTTTTCAGATTGTTTATTAACTAGAAACAGTAATGATTGTATAACAGATTTAGTAGCTAAAGCAAAAAATGAATATCAAAAATATTTAATAGCAGGAGCATTATATGATATTGATTCAAAAGTATCTTACGAGTTGCATAAATTGGCATATGAAAGACATCCGAATGAATTAAATTTTAATTTAGAATATGCAATAGAAAGCCATAGAAAAGGAGATTATAAAACAGCAATTAAACATTATAAGATTTACAAAGAAGCAAATGAAAAAGATTATAGAGTGGATGTTTGGTTAAGTGAATGTTATCTTAATATAGATAATAATTTAAAAGCTATTGAACATTGGGAAAAAGCAAACCATTCAAAAAATAAAACAGGAATTGATAAAGCGATTCATATAATACATGGAAGAACAGATCAAATTAAAAAACGATCAAAACTAATAGAAAAAGTAAAAACTAAAGATGTAAGAAGCGCGTATGAATTAATTTTCTTAGATATGAACTGGGAGTTAGATTGGTGGAATTCTATTATTCAAGAACATTTTTTAGAGAAAGATTTAACTATAATCAAAAATACTTTCGGAGTTAAAAGTAAAGAGTACTTACAATTATTAGCGTATCGTAAAATAAAAGAAACCTCTAAAAAAGGAAGTTCACCAGAAGCTATAAAAAAAGTATTGTTAAGCTCAAAACTAATAATAGATAATAATGAAATACCAGCTAATGGTAATGTAGCTTCTGATTTATTAAGAATTTCTTTTATAAATCGTTTGATAAGCGAAAAGGATTTTTTTGAAAAAAGAGGAAATGAAATAATAAAATTAGCAGACAAACATAAAGACATAGAATTGCTAAATATTTATGCATACTTAGAGTCTGTTGTAACTGGTAAAGTTTCTGAAAAAACGGATAAAAAAGGTTGGAATGAATACAAGAGTGAGAAGTTTGCAATAAGTTATTTTATTGGACTTAGAGATAAAAATAAATATGACAACCCCGATTTAGCAAAAGCATTAATTGATTTTCCTAATTCTTCAAAAATTCATTGGGTAAAACTTAATTGTGCTAAAATAGAAGGTAGAGATATAAAACAAGATTTAATAGAGGTACTAAAAAAAGAGTTTAAAACTTTAGGTTCTCATCAAGCAAGATATTCTTACGGATTAAAGAATTATTTTTATTTATTAAAAAATGAATTATAGATGTATAAATAAAAGAATATAATAAATATGGAAATAAATAAACATTTAGAAATAATACAAAAATCAAGTGATGTATTTTTTGAAAAGAATTTAAACTCCATATTAAATGAATTAGAAAAGAACAAAATAAGAATTGAAAGAGATTTCACAAATATTAAAATTCGTAATATTAATAAAAAATCATGGGGAGTTTATGTTTTTTATATAACACCTAAGAAAGAAATTAGTACTTATGAAAATTTAAATAAACTTTGGGAAACGAACTCTAAAAATCAAAAATTAATATCACCTAAAGTTATAAAAAGTAGGTTTAAGAAGTTGACAATAGATGATTCTCATTGCTTGTATGTAGGAAAGTCGGAAGATTTAAGCAAACGGATAGAACAGCATATACATCAAAAAACAAAAGCATCTACTTACGGACTTAAGTTATCAGAGCATGATCAATTACATTCAGATAATACTTTTGAATTTTCATATTTTATACTTGAAGAAAAGCCAGTAAAAGAAAAAGAAGCATTGAAGTTTCTACTTGTTAATTTAGAAAAAAGAATTAGAGCTAAATTTTCACCACTAATAGGAAAACAATAGATTAAAATAAAAAAGTTTACCTCTAATAATTTAAAAGAAAGCTAAGAGATGTTATGTGTACGAAAAAGAAAATTTACTAAAACGCTATGAAAAAAATATACTTCTTTATATTGTTCTTTATTTTTTCAATATGCCAATCTCAAAAATCAGTTTCTTGATTTTTGCTTCCTTGTACTAAGTGATAATCGAAGTGTTTTTATGAATAAAAAGATGAAAAAGCTCGATTTAACATAATTTAGAAGTAACGGTAAATTAAAAGCCCGTAAGTATCTATCGACCTTTATGAAACTATTTATAAAAAATATTTTTTTATAGTACATGACAAAAACAACACAAATTTGTATAAATAATTGATCATTATGTTTTTAGTGTTTAGACCTCACAGGTTTTTAAAACCTGTGAGGTCTTTAGAGTCAAGCTATTAAATGTATAGGCTAATTTTTGTCATGCACTTACTATAATTAGCGAAATTAGACCAGAAGGTTTTTCTAAATTTCCTACTGCTAAACATTTTACTTCTTGGATGAGATTAGCTCCTAATAACAAAATATCTGGCGGTAAAATACTCAGTCATCGAACCCCTAAAGGAAGTAATCGTATAAAAACAGCACTCAGACAAGCTGCAAATGCTATAGGAAATCTAAAAGATACTCACTTATCAAACTTCTTTAGAAAAATAGCTTTCAAAAAAGGGAGACAAGTAGCTGTAAGTGCTACTGCAAGAAAACTTGCTGTTATTATTTGGAATATGGTTACAAAAAAGCAAGCCTATAAACCGTCAACAGAATATTTATTCTTAGATCAAAAAAGAAAAATGGGACTTGTAAAAAGAATTAAAAAACAAATCAATAAATTTGATATCAAACCTGAAGATCTCGGTTTCTCAACATCTTGATTTTCAATAAACAAATTTGACGTTAGTCGAGATTAAGAAATGAAAAAAACATATAATGCAATTATCTCTATCAGTTTTCTCTTATTACTAAATTTTTCTTGTACAAAGAAATGCCCTGATAATGTTAAACTAAATAATTTTTATTTATCTAAGAAATCTAAAAAAACATTTCCTTACCAAAATGGACAAAAGGAATTGATATTTAAAGACTCATTGGACAACATTTTAACTTAATACATCTAGTGAAATATTCCTTTCTGAAACTAATTGGAGTGAGTATTGCACAATAAATGATTCAACTAACAAAGAAATAGAAATCCAAGCCAATAGAGAGTGGCAAACTATCTCACTCAAACCTGATTCATTAATTAATTTATCATTTAATATTTTTCTCAAACAAGAAGTAGAAATCGACGCATCAAACCTTGAAGAAATCAAAGAATTTGATGGAATAAATATTTACCGAGGTAATGTAAGTCAAATGGCTATTATAACTGATTTAAAAAACTCTACTCTCAATGAATTACCTACAGAAAAAGCAGAAAGTATCATCATTAATGGAAAAACATTTAATAATGTGCTAAAATCTAGATATATGAATAGTGGAGATATTTATTATGATATCAAAAAAGGAATAGTAGCTATTAATGAAAATCAAGGTGGATTTGAAAAAGAAAAATTTTGGGTTTTGGATAGTATCGTATTCAAAAAATAACTATTGCCTCTGCTAGCGCCCGAGTCCTTTCGGGTGATAAATATGAGTATGCTCAGGGAGCTTTTTAATTTTATTATAGCCCCAACAAATTATTTATAAATGGTACTCGAAGGGATCCGAGCACTAGCGGGG
>CAKZVD010000037.1 GCA_937922085.1 uncultured Tenacibaculum sp.
TAAAATTATTGGTTTTGGTGCTTACCACGGTAGTGCAAAAACTGAAGATACTGAATTAAAGTTATTATCATCTATTACTAAAAATAATACTCTTAAATTTTATTTTCATGAAGTAGATAATAGTACTGCATATTTTTATAATAAATTTTTAAAAACGGGAGATACGTTACTTTTAAAAAAATTAATTATTCATAATGGCTTTCATGTTACTCAAGAGAGAACAGTTGAAATGTATAAAAAATGGAAAAATTTTAAGCGTTTAAATGATAAACTTCCTAATAAAATAAAAATTTTGGGCTTAGAATGGATACGTAATTATCGTTTTGTAACAAAGCATTTACTTGATTTAGTTGATAATAAGGATAAAAAAAACATTCCTTTAAATGAAATTGAAAACATGGTTCGTTTAGATACTACCAGTTATGCTTTAGGTAATTTAAGTTATGCCTATAAAAAGATTAAAGCTTTTGTTACCGACTATGAAAACAAAAAAGAATTTTATGCTAAAAAGATCACCTATTTAGATGAATTTAATCACCTAATAAACAATATAAAAAGTTCTTTTAACTTAAAAGTTAGAAGAAGTAATATTGTTTACAACAATTATTTAAATTTAAATAAAATATATGATTTTAAAACTAATTTACAATTCTTACGAGTTGGCTTTTTTCATATAGAAAAGGCTAGGGAAGGAGCAAAAAGTAATCCTTCTTTTTTTGCACGATTAATTGAAAATAAAATATATACTAAAGAAGAAATAATTTCTGTAATTGGTTATTTTACAAATAGTAGGGTTGTTTGGAGCGAAGTATATGAAAAAGGAGAATATAAAAGTTTTACTACAGAAGGAGGTTATGGTATTGGTGATTATGAAAAAGAATACTTTAGAGGTATTCAATATTTAAAAAACACTAAAATTTCTGATTTAACTTTATTTAAATTAAATAGAAAAGATAGCCCTTACTTAGAAAAAACTCCAGATTTAATTGAAATTGTAATAAAAGATGAAGAATCTAATGGAAAGTTAGTAAAAGGAATCTCTACATTAGATTTTATTGATTACGCAATACTTATATCAAACTCTAAGGCTTCAAAGCCTATTTATGAAATGAAATAAAAAAGCTATTCAAAAATGAATAGCTTTTTTATTTCATCTATTATTTCTTTAGTTAAAAGATCCAATACAACATTTTCCATTTCGTGCAGTTCCAATACAACTTTGACCAGTTGGAGTTGCTATAGCACATGGACCTCCGTCTCTTCCAACAATTCCGTCATCTGGACTTCCTGGATAATGTGCATGACATCCTGTTAACAAACAATTAGAACTTCCCCAAAGGCCTCCTTGAACGTTTTTTTGTGCTTTTTTAGATAAAATCTTAACGTTTTTACTGTTTAAAAACTCATTTTTCATAATGTTCTAAATTTAATAGGTTTAATTAATAGTTTCACTAAATCTATTTATTTAACTTTATAATTAATAATTAATTAACTTTTTTATATTTTATTTAACAAAAACATATTTTATTTTATTTTAAATTAAAAAATTGGTAGTGTCATTTTTTGATTTTTTATAAAAAATAATTGCTATTAATACTATTTTAAATTAAGTAACTTTACGAGTTAACATTGAAATTATGGGTGATTTTAATTTGATTGAAGAAAAACTTCAAACATTTAGTAAAAAATATTATACAAACGAGCTAATTAAAGGAAGTATCTTATTTGCTTCTATTGGCTTATTTTATTTATTTATTACTTTATTTATTGAGTATTTTTTATGGTTAAAACCAAATGCCAGGACTTTACTTTTTTGGCTTTTTATACTTGTAGAATTAGCTTTATTAGTTCGTTTTATCTTTTTTCCTTTATTTAAATTATTTGGTCTTAAAAAGGGAATATCTAATGTAGAATCTTCAAAAATTATTGGAGATCATTTTCCTGAAGTAAAAGATAAATTATTAAATATTTTACAACTTAAAACAAGTGAAAATAATTCTGAACTTTTACTAGCAAGTATTCAACAAAAAGCTAACGAATTACAACCCATTCCTTTCGCAAAAGCTATCAATTTTTCAGTAAATTTAAAGTATTTAAAGTATCTTTTTGTTCCTTTATTAATATGGTTAATAACCTTTATTTCAGGTGCTAGCGATAAATTATCTCAAAGTTTAAATAGAGTAGTAAATCATAGTACAGCATATAACCCACCTGCTCCTTTTTATTTTAATTTAACCAATAAAAATTTAGAAGTAATACAAGGAAAACCACTAACTGTTTATGTTGAAACTAAGGGGGAAGTAATTCCTGAAGAAGCAAAAATAGTTTTTAATAATCAACAATATTATCTAGAAAATAATGGTGCAGGACTATTTTCTTACACTTTTGATAAAGTAGATGCTAATACCAGTTTTTATGCAGAAGCAAATGGTCTTACTTCTCCTGACTATTCTATTTCTATAATAAAAACACCAAGTATACAAAACATACGTATGCTTGTTAATTACCCAAAATATTTAAGAAAAAAGGATGAGATTTTACCCAATGCGGCAAATATTACGGTTCCTGAAGGAACTCATATAAAGTGGGTTGTTAAAACTACTGAAACTGAATCTGTAAACTATGAAGAAACACAAAAAAGTGAATTATTTATAAAAGAAAAAACGGATGAGTTTAGTTACAAAAAAAGAATCTCTAAAAATACTGATTATCAAATAAGTACTTCTAACAGCAAACTAAAAAACTATGAAAAATTACAGTTTTCTATAGCTACGGTTAAAGATGAAAAACCTTCAATTAGTGTAAAATCTAACATAGATAGTGTTTCACGTGGACCCGTTTATTTTGCAGGTCAAATTACAGATGATTATGGAATTAGTAAGTTAGAAATGGTTTATTACGACTCTCAAAAACCTAATAATCAATTATTTAAAACTATTCCTACTACACGAGTACCTTTTCAAAGTTTCTTTTCAAAGTTTCCTGATAACTTAAAATTAGAAGATGGTATTGATTATGAAATTTACTTTAGAGTATACGATAACGATGCTGTAAATGGTCGTAAAAAAGCAATTAGTCAGAAGTTTTCTTATAGAAAAAAATCAAAAGAAGAATTAGAAGATGAATTGTTAATAGAGCAACAAAACCATTTAGAAAACATTCAAAATTCATTAGAAAATCAACAAAAAAGTAAAAAGGAATTAGAAAAAGTACAATTCGATTTGCAAAACAAAAAGAATATGAATTGGAACGATCAGAAAAAAATTGAAAATGTAATTAAGCGTCAAGAGCAATACAAACAGATGATGCAAAGACAAACTAAAAAATTACAAGAAAATTTTTCTGAGAAAAAAGAAAAGAATGAAACTTTAAAAAAGAAAAAAGAAAATATTCAGCAAAGAATTGAGGAGTTAAAAAAATTAGAGAAACAGCAAAAGTTATTGGATGAGTTAAAGAAAATGGCTGAAAAACTGAACAAAGAAGAGCTCATTAAAAAAACGAAAGAATTAGCACAACAAAACAAACAACAAGAAAAGAGTTTAGAACGTGTTTTAGAACTTGCCAAGCGTTACTATGTAGAACAAAAAATGAATCAAATTTCTGATAAATTAGAAGAACTTGCTAAAAAACAAGAAGAGCTAAGTAAAAAAGAGAGTAGCAAAGAAGAACAAAACGAAATTAAAAAAGAATTTGATAAAGTAAAAGAGAGTTTAAAAGATTTAAAAAAAGAAAATGAAAAATTAAAAGATCCTATGAGTCTTCCTAAAAATGAAGATTTACAAAAAAAGACAGACGAAGACTTAAAAAAAGCAGAAGAAAATATAGAGAAGCAACAAAAAGAACAGACGAAGAAAAATCAAAAAAATGCTTCTAAAAAAATGAAGCAAATGAGTCAGAAAATGCAGCAATCTATGCAAATGATGAGTAGTGAAATGGCTGAAGAAAACATGGACGATTTAAGAAGTATTGTTGAAAATTTAATTACTTTTTCTTTAGATCAAGAAAAGTTGATGGAAAAATTTTCAAAAACTACTTCTTCACACCCAAGTTTTGGGAAAAATTTACGAAACCAACATCAATTAAAAACATATTTTGAACATATAGATGATAGTTTATTTGTTTTATCTATGAGAGTACCAGATATAAGTTCTGAAATTCAAGATCATTTAGCTACCGCTCATTATAATTTAGATCAATCTTTAGATAATTTTTCTGAAAGTAGATTTAGAAATGGAGTTTCTAATCAACGCTATGTAATGACTTCTGCAAACGAATTATCAGATATGCTTAGTAATACTTTAGATGCTATGCAAAATCCTAGTCCTAGTAGTGGAAAAGGAAAAGGAGGAAAAGATTCTTTTAGTTTACCAGATATTATTGGAAAACAAGAAGAATTAATGAAGAAAATGAAAAAAGGTATGAAGAAAAAAGGAAAAGATGGAAAACCTAAAGATGGTAAAGATGGAAAACAGGGTAAAAAAGGAGAAAAGAGTGGAGAAGGTGGTGAGAACGGTAAAAATGGCAAACCAAAAGGAGGTGAAGATTTAAACGGTGAACTTTATCAAATTTATAAAGAACAAAGTGAATTAAGACAACAATTACAAGATGCTTTAAAAGAAGGAAAAGGTGGAAACGGGCAAGCAAAAAAGGCATTAAAAGAAATGGAACAATTAGAAAATGAAATTTTAGAAAAAGGATTTAATCAAGGTACATTACAACGAATGCAACGTTTAAATTATGAGTTATTAAAATTAGATAAAGCTACTTTTGAACAGGGAAGAGAACAAAAAAGAAAATCTACAAGTAATTTAATACAGTATAACAGGAATAGAGCAGAGGAGCTAAAGTTTAAAAAGCAATTTTTTAACCAAACAGAAATTTTAAACAGGCAATCTTTACCTTTGCGCCAAGAATACAAGAAAAAGGTACAAGAATACTTTAAAAACAATTAAAATGATTAAGAATCTATTATTTACAGTTGTATTACTTCTTACAACTGTATTATTTGCTACTGAAAAATTAAAAAAACAAATTAAACTTGAAAAACATTATAAAATAGAAAACACCTTTTCTGGTAATTTATCTAGTGATAACTCCTTTCATTTAATTTTTACTAAAAACAAAAAAACAAAAAAGTATGAAGTATTTACTTATACTTTTGATGGCAACAAAATAGAAGAAGCACAAACTATAGTTCACGAAAAACCTTTTTCTGTTGTTTCTTTTCATAAAGAGAATGATATATTAACTCTTTTATTAAGTTATGATCAAAAAAAAGACACTTTTTTAAAAAAAGTTGAGATCAATATTAATAACAAAGAACATGTTATTTCAGAAAAAATGCCTCATGATGATTTTATAACTTCCTTTAGAGAGAAAAATCGTTCTATTTTAATTTATAAGACTAATGATGCTTTAACTTTTAAAAACTTTAGCCTTTCAAATACTCCTAAGGAATCAATTTATACTTTTACTGGAAAAGAAGATCCTATTAAAGCTTTTTTTAAAGACAATTCTGTAGTGGCTTTAAAAGTAGATGAATTTGTTGTAAATGGTGCAACTACTCCATTAAAAGCTTATTTAAACAACAATGAAATCGTATTTACAAAGGATGATTTAAAAAAGAAAAGTACTTCTCTTATCAATATTTCTATTGAAAAAGAAATAATAAGACAACCTGAAATCTTTTCATTTTTAAATGAAAGTAGTTCTAAAAAGTTCAAAAAACACACTTCTTATTTTTCTAATAAAAAATTATTTATTTTAGGTTTACACAAAAAAGCTGGTAATATTAAAATATATGATTCAAAAAAGAAACAATTATTAAACACTGTTGACATTAATGAATCATTAATATCTAAAATTAAAGGGAACCCAAAATTTAGTGGTATTGAAGAATTCTTAAAAAATGCTGGTAGAAACAAGTATGAACCAACTATTACTGTTAATAAAACTAAAACTGATAACGTTAAAATTCGTGTTGATTATGTAAACAAAGACTATAGTTATCATTATAATTGGTGGTGGCATCATCATCAATTTATGATGTGGCAAAATCAAATGCATATGCAAAACATGAATATTAGTGTTCCTTCTGGTTTTGGGCCTTCTCAACCTAATGAAATAGCATTCGATTATGCAGGTACTAATAAAGAAAATCGTTTTTTCGAATTATTAGTAGACAGTAAAGGTTTCGTTTTAGAAGAAAGTTTACCAGAATCTTTTTATAAAGAAATAAATAAGAAAGAATATGTAGACGAATTAGAAAAGGAACATATTTTAAAGCATAAATCTAGTTGTTTTTTAAAAAACAGTTTTCGTTATATCTATTATTCTAAAAAAAATAAAGAATTTATTATAAAAACGAAACCATTAGAATAGTACTATTTCTACAAAACATTTTTTATCTTTATTAACATAATTATAAAAACGAACTCAAATGGTTAAAAAATACTTTTTAATAATTATAATATTACTCTTTTCAAATTTTTTATTTGCTAATACTATTAAATTATCTGATAATTATAAACTGAAGAGTACACTATCTGGTAAGCTATCTAAAGATTTATCATTACATCTTATTTTTAGTATTAATAAGACAAATAAATTACACACTATTCATCCTTATATTTTTGATGGAAAAATTATTAAAGAATTAGCCTTAATAGAAAACAAAAGCGAGGTTGAAATAGTTTCTTTTCATAAAAACAGTAACATTTTGGCTATTTTTTTTAGGTTAAAATCTACTAAAAAGAAATTAATAAAAACAACGATTAACCTTACTACAAATAAAATTACAAGAGCTGCAGATAAACCACATTCTCATTTTTTTGGCTCTTTTGAAGAAAATGGAGCTTCTACACTACTGTATAAAAACAAAAAAGAATTAATAATTCATCAATTTCATGGTGAAAAAGAGAACACATTTACTTATAATTTTAAGAACAATGAAGATCCTTTAAACCTCTTTTTTAAAAGTAAAGCTTTAAGTAGTATTAAAAGTGATGAATTTGTTATTGATGGGTCTACTAAAAAAAGCAAAATATATCTTAATAAAGGTAAATTAATTTTAACAAAAGATAATTACAAAAAACTTACAACCGATGTTATAGAACTTCTATTAAAAAATAAGAAGATTCCTATAAGTAAAACAGGGTTTCTTTTAGAAAAAGAGGATAGTATTTCATTTAAAAAAATGGCAACTTATTATACTAACAATCATCTTTATCAATTAGCTTTAAATAAAAAAGAAGGAACTCTTCAAATAATCGATTTAAAAAATAAGAAAAGCAAAACTGTTATAGCTATAGATTCTACTTTAAACTCTAAAATTAGAGGTAATAGTAACTTTGAAGGACTTAAAAGTTTTTTAAAAAACAGTGCTTTAAAAAGATATACACCAACAATTACTGTAAATAAATCTATGAATGACACTTATAGAGTTCGTTTAAATTATGTAGACTTTCGAAATGCTTATATAAATCGTCATTGGTGGTTTTTTCAACAGCAAGAAAAGTTATGGAAATTACATCAAAAAGATTTTATACAGAATACTCCTCCTTTACATGGTCCTAGTCAACCTAATGAATTTCCCTTTAATTATGCTAGAACACAAACTAAACAACGTTTTTTTGAATTACTAATAGATGAAAATGGAGTTATTTTAGACACAGCATTACCAAAAACAATTTACCCTAAAATCAATAAAAACATTCATGCAGAAAAATTGAGAAACAACAAACATTTCTCGATGAAATCTTATTGCTTTACCAATAAAGGTTTCAGATACATGGTATATTCTAAAAACACAAAAACAATAAAATTATTTAATGATAAGCTTTAACTACGAAACAGGTTTTAACCTTTCTAATGAAGAGAAAACCTCTGATTGGATTTTAAAATGTATAGAAAATGAAGAATATGAACTAGGAGAGATTAATTATATTTTTTGTGATGACACCTATTTACACAAAATAAATGTAGAATTTTTAGAACATGACACCTTTACAGATATTATTAGTTTTGATTATACTTTAGGTAAATTAGTAGGTGGAGATATTTTTATTTCAACAGAAAGAGTAAAAGAAAACTCAAAAACTTTTAATGTTCCTTTTGAAGAGGAATTACATCGAGTAATTATACATGGAGTTTTACATTACATGGGGTTTAAAGATAAGACCGATGAAGAGAAACAATTAATGAGAGACAAAGAAGATAGTTGTTTAAAAACATTAAATTTGTAGTCCGTTCCACGTGGAACGGATTTTTTATTTTTACTAAAAATCAAGAAAAACTTTATATAAAATGAGTTTATTTACAACAACGTATGATGTTATTGTAGTAGGAGGAGGCCACGCTGGTAGTGAAGCTGCTGCTGGTAGTGCAAATATGGGAGCTAGAACATTGTTAATTACAATGAACTTACAAAACATTGCTCAAATGAGTTGTAATCCTGCAATGGGTGGTATTGCAAAAGGTCAAATTGTAAGAGAAATTGATGCATTAGGTGGTTATAGTGGAATAGTTACTGATAAAACTGCTATTCAATTTAAAATGCTGAACAAATCTAAAGGTCCTGCTATGTGGAGTCCAAGAGCTCAATCTGATAGAATGCAGTTTGCTGAATGTTGGAGAACGATGTTAGAGCAGACTGAAAATTTAGACTTTTATCAAGACTCTGTTAACGGTCTTATCTTTGATGGTAATAAAATTATTGGTGTAAAAACGGCACTTGGTTTAGAAATAAAAGCAAAGACAGTAATTTTAACTGCTGGTACCTTCTTAAATGGTTTAATTCATATTGGAGAAAAAACATTTGGCGGTGGTAGAGCAGGAGAGGGAGCTTCTACAGGTATTACAGAGGATTTAGTAGAAAAAGGTTTTGAGTCTGGTAGAATGAAAACAGGAACTCCACCAAGAGTAGATGGTAGATCTTTAGATTATTCTAAAATGACAGAGCAACCTGGAGATGAAAAGACTGAAAAATTTTCATATTCACCCACTACTTCTGCTTTAAAAAAGCAACGTTCTTGTTATTTAACCTATACAAATCAAAGAACTCACGACTTATTAAAAGAAGGTTTCGATCGTTCCCCTATGTTTAATGGACGTATAAAATCTACTGGACCTAGATATTGTCCTTCAGTTGAAGATAAAGTAAATCGTTTTGCTGAAAAAGACAGACATCAAATATTCGTAGAACCTGAAGGTTGGACTACTGTAGAAATTTATGTAAATGGTTTTTCTACTTCTTTACCTGAAGATATTCAAGATAAAGCAATACGATCTATAGCTGGTTTTGAGAATGTAAAATTCTTTAGATATGGTTACGCTATCGAATATGATTACTTTCCACCAACTCAACTAACACATTCTTTAGAAACTAAATTAATAGAAAACTTATTCTTTGCGGGTCAAATTAATGGAACAACAGGTTATGAGGAAGCTGCATCGCAAGGTTTAATGGCTGGTATTAATGCTGCATTAAAGGTTCAAAATAAAGAATCTTTCATTTTAAAAAGAAGTGAAGCATACATTGGAGTATTAATAGATGATTTAATTACAAAGGGAACAGAAGAACCATATAGAATGTTTACTTCTAGAGCTGAGTATAGAACTTTATTAAGGCAAGATAATGCTGATTTAAGATTAACTCCAAGATCTTATGAGTTAGGTTTAGCTTCTCAAGAAAGAATGGATAGGGTGGTAGAAAAGAAAGAAAAAACAGAAAAAACAATCCAATTCATTAAAAATCTAAGTGTAACAAAAGAAGAAATAAACCCAATTTTAGAGAAAAAAAATCTTGCAGTAGTAAATCAATCGATGAAATTATATAAAATAGCTGCACGTCCTCAATTAAACTTTAAAGATTTATTGACTATAGAAAAATTAAAAGAGTACACTCTCAATAATAATATAGATCAAGAAATTATAGAACAAGTTGAAATTCATTTAAAATACTCAGGATATATAGCAAAGGAAAAAAACAATGCTGATAAACTAAATCGATTAGAAAACGTTCCTATTCCTTCTACTTTTGATTACACAAAAGTAAAGTCATTGTCCTATGAGGCACGTGAAAAACTAACTAAAATAAAACCTACTAGTATTTCGCAAGCAAGTAGAATTAGTGGTGTTTCTCCAAGTGATGTTTCAGTTTTACTTGTTTATATGGGTAGATAAAAATATTAAATACTATAAAAATTAAAAACGTTCCATGTGGAACGTTTTTTTTACACCTTATAAATAGATGCTATTATAAAAATAAAAAAGCTATTTTACGTGAGTTCGATATAACAAAAAACGTATCCATTCGAGTAAACTTTACAGAGATTGAATGGAGTCGAAATCATAAAAAATTGGTGTTAAATATTTTTTTTTTAGTTTTAAAACATTTTCATCTATAGTTCAATTGAGTCATACTAAATTACAATCCCCTATCTAAAACCACTTCAAACAACCATTAAAAAACAAAACTTTCACATCAGACTCACTTCATTTAATAACTTTCTACTTAAAACATCACATAATGTTTCATGTGGAACATTGAGTAAATAAATCTAAAACACCCTTTATATATTTAAATAAAACTCTATCCATTCAATTTAACGATAATAAAGTTTATCTAAAAAACAAAAATCAGTTCTTAACAACTAATCTTACTGAGTAATTCTGATATATATATATTTCACACATTAAAGGTACTAAAATTGACATTTTAGTACTACATGATTCCACAAAAAAACAGGCTACAAAATTAAATATCTATATATACTTAAAGAATTACTCATATAAAAATGTCATAAACTGCCGCAGCTAAAAGAGCAAAAATCATCTATAAAAATTCTTATTTATATATTCTGAAGTAAGTCTTAGAAAATTTAATCATTAAATATAGACTTGCAATTAAACAAATATTTATTATATATTTTAAATACATCTGTAATCTAAACATCATTTAACTCGAAGTAGACCCCAAGAGTTAAAACAATTTTAAGTTGGTTATAATCTATTTTCACAATCTACCCCCTGATTTGAATATACTTTTTAATCACTTCTTTATTTATACATTGACTTACTCAATTTAATAACAACTACTCATCAAAAATTTCTCATCCCTACACATTATTTAAAAAAATATATTTTACAGTTATACTATTCCCTGTATTAATTCTCTTTTTTGAGTGAATTTACTGGAACGATGTAAATCAAAAAACAAACCTAATTTCCATCAATCCTTATTCCCAAAACTGAATACCTCACCTATATTCTACCTCTAAATAAACTTCTTTAAAAACATCCTAAACTAAAAAAAATAAATTTTATTTATGCAAGCATACAATACAATGTATATAGAAAAATTATTTTTTTCACTTTTCAATGCAAGACATTCTATAATTAAATTCTTACCTATTACAGTGCTATTAAAAATATTTACTTGTATTTTACAAGACATAAAAGATAATATAATAACATTTTTTAATTACACCTTTCATAAATATCATCACTTATAAAAACCAAAATACTTATATCAGTATTCAAACATAAATATTAAAGCTAACTCTATATTTTATTCAGTTATACACCAACAATAAACATGATTAAAACCTTATAAAAATTATAAACTCAACACCATCTATATTTCAATTTATAATAACAACTCAGTTCATGTTTTTCTTTTAACCAACCATAAACAAAACCTTATACTTCTATTTCACTAAGTAAACCATAAAAGAAACTAAGAGATTCACTAAAGATAATTCTTAAACATTCCTTCATAACTTTATTCTTTTCTAAAAACAGAAAACTTAAATAAATCACAAGTTTTAAACTTTACAATAAAATTCAAAACGTTTAAAATCTACACCACATTCAATCTCTTTAAATAACAAAACAAGTAGATGTTTCATGTGGAACATCTCAAATAAAAATCAAAAACACTAATAAAAAAATATATTTACTTTTAATATAAATCAGAGAATTACAATTAAAAATTATCGTAATTACATTATTCAACATACTCAATTAAGAAACTACAAAGTGAATTTAAAACTAAGAGGGAATGTATAAAATTAAACCAGCATGATAAATACAAACTATAATGATTCATATTCCAACTCACAGTACGTAAAAAAAATAAAAACATTCCTTATAAATTTATAAACGGTATTGAAAAAAAATCGACGAAGCAAGCTTCGTTATATAAATTTACTTAATCTAAACACACAAGGTGTTTCATTTTTTTTCACTTTTCGATGCAAGACAACAAAAAATTAAACTCTTCACTATTGCTCTGCAATTAAAATAAATATCTATTGTTCCATGTGGAACATGATAAAATAATTTTAAATAAAAATACAGAAATAGATAAACAACATTCACTATTTTTGAATCGACAATTTTAAAGTTCCACGTGAAACAGTAATAAGAATGAATATTAAAAAAGGTAATAAAGTTTATATTAAAACAAAAGATTACACTTTAACTAATGAAGAATTTAAATTGTATTATAATAAAGAATTAGATTTATTATTTACAAAACCTATTCCTATAAACTTAGAAAAATATTATGAAAGTGATGACTACATTTCTCATACAGATAGTAGAAAATCTTTGATTGATAAAATATATCAGTATGTAAAAAACTATTCATTAAAACAAAAACTTAAATTAATAAATTCATTTAATTTAAAAAACAAAGAGCTATTAGATATAGGAGCCGGTACAGGTGATTTTATTAATATTTGTAAAAATAATGGATGGAATGTAACAGGTGTTGAACCATCTAAAAAAGCAAATGAAATAGCTTCAACTAAGGGTTTAGTTCTAAAAAAAGAATTAAATGAAATAGAAGGGGAGCAATATGATGTTATTACAATGTGGCATGTTTTAGAACATATTCCAAATTTAGAAACTTATATTTTAAAATTAAAAAAGTTATTAAAAAAAGATGGTGTTTTAATTGTTGCCGTTCCTAATTACAAATCCTTTGACGCAAATCATTATAAACAATTTTGGGCCGCTTATGATGTACCTAGACATTTATGGCATTTTTCTAAAACGGCTATTTCAAAAATATTTTCTACTGTTGCTATAAAATTAGAAAAAGAAATTCCTATGAAATTTGATTCTTACTATGTTTCATTATTATCTGAAAAATATAAAAAATCTAGTTTACCTTTATTTAAAGCTTTTTATATAGGTTTTAAATCAAATTTTAAAGCAATGAAAACAAAAGAGTATTCTTCTCTAATTTACATCTTAAAAAACGATAAAAACTAATTTTAAATACCTTTTTACCTTATTATTATTTAAAACAATATAAGTTTATACCTAAAAAATAAAAACCTCTTAAAAGTAATATTTTAAGAGGTTTTTTAATAAATAAATTTTATTTAAAAATTCATAATTATAAATTTTAATTATTTAATAAATAAACACCAAAAATGTTTATTATAAAGTAAACTGCTAATGTCATTGCTCCTGCATAATCTTTTGCTAAACGTTGACCTATTAATAAGAATATTAAACTTAGTGCAGAAATTTCTGTTCCAAGTAAAGCTAAACTTTTTTCTCCAGTAACAGCTAAATTAAAAATTCCGACAAACATAAATGCTCCAGCTAAAATTTCCATCACCAAAATAATTACTAATAATAATGGAACCGCATTTTTTAAAGGAGAATTTTTAAAATGATCTTTTATAAAAGAAGCATTACCATTCCAGTCCATAACTTTATCGATTCCCGATTGTAAAAAAGTTACGGTTAAAAATAATAACACTAAGATCTCTGTTATGTTTTCTTGTATAAGTTTCATGTGGTATAGTTTGTAATGGATAAAATTACTACTATTTGTAACAAATAAAAAAAATTGCGTCATATAAGTAACAATTAATAGTATATTTATAACATTATCAACTCAAAATTTAACTATGGACAATTTACCAATTTTATTACCCCTTATTTTTATAGCAGTTATTATTATATTTTCTGCTTTTTTTACTGTAAAACAACAAACTGCAGCTGTTATAGAACGATTTGGAAAATTTCAAAGTATTCGTCAATCAGGTCTTCATTTAAAAGTTCCTGTGGTAGATAGAATTGCTGGGAAATTAAGTCTTAAGATTCAACAATTAGATGTTATTATAGAAACAAAGACATTAGATGATGTTTTTGTTAAATTAAAAGTATCTGTACAATACAAAGTAATTAAAGACAAAGTATATGAAGCTTTTTATAAGTTAGATTATCCACATGATCAAATAACTTCGTATGTATTTGATGTAGTACGTGCAGAAGTACCTAAAATGAAATTAGATGATGTTTTTGTGAAGAAAGATGATATTGCTATTGCTGTAAAATCTGAATTAAATGAAGCAATGATGACTTACGGTTATGATATCATTAAAACATTAGTAACTGATATTGATCCAGATGCACAAGTAAAAGAAGCAATGAATAGGATTAATGCTGCAGATAGAGAAAAGACAGCTGCACAATATGAAGGAGATGCACAACGTATTTTAATTGTTGAAAAAGCTAAAGCAGAAGCAGAAAGTAAACGTTTACAAGGTCAAGGTATTGCTGATCAACGTCGAGAAATTGCAAGAGGTTTAGAAGAATCTGTTGAAGTTTTAAATAAAGTAGGAATTAACAGTCAGGAAGCTTCTGCTTTAATCGTTGTTACACAACATTATGATACATTACAATCTATTGGTCAAGAAACAAATAGTAATTTAATATTATTACCTAATTCACCACAAGCGGGTAGTCAAATGCTGAATGATATGGTAGCTAGTTTTACTGCTAGTAATCAAATAGGTGAAGCTATGAAGAATTCAAAAAACAAAAAGAAGGAATAATATAACTTATTAAAAAATAAAAACCAGTAAGAATATTACTGGTTTTTAATACTTCATAAATAAAAAGCTCACATAATTGTGAGCTTTTTATTTTATATAAATGTTATTTTGTTTCTTCTTGTTTTTCGTCTTCTTTGGTAGCATCTTTAAATTCTTTAATACCAGAACCTAGTCCTTTCATTAATTCAGGTATTTTTTTACCACCAAAAAGTAATAATACTACTACTAAGACGATTACTATTTGATATCCACCAGGAATTCCTAAAAATATTGTTAATGCGTTCATTATTCAAAATTTGATTTTACAAAGATAATAAAAACTTTAATTACGAGATTCAATTGTACCACCAATAACCTTTCTTTCATCAATAACTTCAGGTTTTCCTTTATACAAAATAGTACCACCAAAGCTAACTTTAGCGTTTAATGTTTCTCCTGTATGAACTTCTGCCTTTGCACCAGAACCTGCATTTATCGATGACATGTTATTAACTTTTAAATTATAACCATGATAAGTTGCACCTAAATCTAATTTAACTGTTTGATTTTTTGCTGTACCAGAAAGCTTAATAATACCCCCTGAAGAAGCTTTTACAGTTAAATGTTTAGTATCTATAGTTAGATTAATTAAAGCTCCTTCTTGAGCTTTAATTTCAATATGGTTTTGATTAAATAACTCTTTACTAATTAAAGTAGCTGCTTCATTAGCATCTATGATAGCGATAGGCTTATTAAAATATAAAATTACTTTTACTTTACCATTAGCTGTAGTTTCAGGAAAAGACAGTTTTATTTTTAAAGTATTATTTTTCTCTTTTACTCTTACTTTTTCAGCTTTTTCGCCTGAAATAATAAGTTCTTGTTTATCAGATTTTATTAATTCTATATCTATTCCACTATAAACTTTAAGTGTTTCAAAATCTTTTAATTTCTTAGTTATTTGCGTTTGCGCTGTGATTAATAAACTAAAAAAACAAAGTTTTAAAAAAAATATTTGTTTCATTTTTAATTACTTAGGGTCGTATAATAATAAACTTTAAATAAGAATGATTCGTATAATTTAAAAGTTAAAATTGTGTAATTATGCTACTTTCAAATTTTAAAATCTTTCAAAAATAAAAAACAAAGGATTTAAATCCTTTAATACTAATGTTCTATTAATTCAAAATCTAAATGTTTTCTTTCTAAATCTGTATGTTTTACTTTAACAACAACAGAATCTCCTAATTGAATAACTGCGTTAGTAGATTGCCCAACAACAGCATATTGCTTTTCATCAAATATGTAATAATCATCTTTAATATCTCTAATTCTAACCATTCCTTCACATTTATTGGCTAAAATTTCAACATAAATTCCCCATTCAGTAACACCAGAAACAACTCCTTCAAATTCTTGATCCTTATGATCTTGCATGTATTTAACCTGCATATATTTTATAGAGTCTCTTTCTGCTTTTGCCGCTAATTCTTCCATTCTAGAAGAATGTTTACATCTTTCTTCATAAGTTTCAACTTTTGCAGAAGCACCACCATCTAAATAGTGTTGTAATAAACGATGTGTCATTACATCTGGGTAACGTCTAATAGGAGAAGTAAAATGACTATAATAATCGAAGGCTAAACCATAATGTCCTATATTTTGTGTAGTATATGCTGCCATACTCATAGAACGTATTGCTAACGTTTCTACTAAGTTAGATTCTCCTTTACCTTGTACATCCCCTAAAAGTTTATTTAAACTAGCAGAAGTAGATTCTCTTGTTTGTGTATCTATTTTATAACCAAACTTGCTTATAATATTTTGTAATGATTCTAATTTTTCAATATTAGGTTCATCATGTATTCTGTAAATAAATGTTTTATTGGTTGGTTTATTCCCTTTTCCTTTTCCAATAAATTGAGCTACTTTCTTATTGGCCAATAACATAAATTCTTCAATTAATTTATTGGCATCTTTAGCTTCTTTGAAATATACACCTATAGGATTTGCTTCTTCATCTAAATTAAATCTAACTTCAACTCTATCAAAAGAAATTGCTCCAGATTTCATTCGTTTAGCTCGCATTATTTTAGCTAATTCGTCTAATTTTAAAGTAGCATCTACAATACTTTTATCTACTGTATATGCTTCGCCTGTTAAAGAAATATCAGCTGGTATTACATTTTCTTTAGTTTCTATAATAACCTGTGCTTCTTCATAAGCAAAACGTTTATCTGAATAAGTAACAGTTCTACCAAACCATTCATTAATAATATTTGCTTTTTCATCCATTTCAAAAACAGCAGAAAAAGTTAGTTTCTCTTCATTTGGTCGTAATGAACAAACTCCGTTAGATAACATTTCTGGCAACATAGGAACCACTCTATCTACAAGGTATACAGAAGTTGCTCTATCATATGCTTCATCATCTAAAATGGTTTTTGGTTGTAAATAATGAGAAACATCTGCTATATGGATTCCTACTTCATAATTACCGTTCTCTAAAACTTTAAAAGACAACGCATCATCAAAATCTTTTGCATCTTTAGGATCTATAGTAAATGTTAAATCTGAACGCATGTCTCTACGCTTTTTTATTTCTTCAGAAGTAATATCTATAGGTAAGTTTTCTGCTTCTTTTTCAACTTCTTTAGGAAATTCATATGGTAAACCATATTCTAATAATATAGAGTGAATTTCTGTATCATGATCTCCTGGTTTTCCTAAACTTTGAATTATTTTACCAAAAGGATTTTTAGATCTATCTGGCCAATCTGTTAACTTAGCAACTACTTTATCTCCATTTTCTGCTCCGTTTAATTTACCTTTAGATATAAATATATCAGCATACATTTTAGGGTTGTTAGGTATTACAAAACCAAAGTTTTTATTCATTTGTAATGTACCTACAAACTCTCGTTTTGTACGTTCTATAATTTCTACAACATCTGCTTCTAATTTCGAGTTTTTCCTTTTATTGTACACATAAACTCTTACAATATCATCTTGTAATGATTTATTTAAGTTTACAGACGGTATAAATATATCATTTTCAAAGTCATCACATATAAAATAACCATTACCATTTGAGGTTAAATCTATAGTTCCTATATGATACTTACGTACTGCATTAATTTTATAACTTCCTTTTTCTCCTTCTATAATCTTCTCACTTGAAGCTAACTCTCCTAATTTTTTTATAATTTGATTTCTTCCTTCAGTATCGTTAACATCAATTTTAGAAGCTATTTGTTTGTAATTAAAAGATTTATTTCCATCCTCATTCAATATTTTAAAAATCTTTCTAGTTAAGTCTTTAATTACATTTCCTTTCTTCTTATATATCTTCTTTTTTTTCGACATAAATTGTTTAAAATTTGTTTCAACCAAAGTACAAAGAATAATTTTTAAATCTATTTCTTAAAAAAATCTTAAAAAAAATGTAACATTTCTTAAAAAAAGACGTCTTTATATAAAACAACTACTTAAAATTGAAAAACTTACGTAAAATAATACTCTTATTTCTACTTATTTTCTTAACGGGAATAATAGTAACTGCTGTAAGTATAAACACTACTTTAAATAAAAAAGTTCCTTCTAAGAATTTAAAAACGAAACAAGACACTTTACTTTTAATAGAAGCAAATAAAAAATTAGCTTAATAAAAGTTTATCTGTTAACTACTATTTTTCTTTTTTACTAAAACAGTAATTTACCATCTCTTTTAAAATTTTTAAGAATTATTAGTTTAGAGGAAACTATTTCTATTTAACTCTACAAAACATTTTTAATGTATTTCAATTAAATTAGAAGTAAGAATCTATTGACTTTAATTTTTTTCTTTTTCACTTATTAACATATTATATTATTAATATTAAGAGATTTTAAAAATTTTAAAAAAAGATGATGGTTATAATAGTGTGTTAACTTGTAGCATTGAATTTCTTTTTAAAATTTTGATTTGTCACTTATTAAATACAATGAACAATTTATTTATATAAAAAAGTATTGTAAATCAAAGCTTAAGTAGAGTTATTAACAAAACTTATAAACATCTATTCACTAAATTTAGTGAATAGTTAATTGCAAGTTGAATGTAAACAAAATGTAAATTTACTGTTGATAAAAAAGAATTAAAAAGAGATAAAAAAAGTTGCATAATTGGTGAGGTGTACTGTATTGTAAAAAAAATCAAGAATATCAAATAATCTTTTTAGAATCTTCTTATAAGTTCTTAACATTAAGGAAATATAGATAAACTACTTACTATTAGTAGGTTATTAAACATCTTAAAAAAAGCATTGTTAATTACTGTTGATAACCTTGAATAACTGTATTTTTGCTATTATTAACACAACTTAAAATCAGTATATTATGATAATTGCAATAGGTAATGACCATGCAGGTACCGAATACAAATTCGAAATCATAAAGCTTTTAGAAGAATTAGGACATGAAGTAATTAATTCTGGTACAAATACAAATGATAGTATGGATTATCCTGATGCTATTCATCCAACAGCAGATGCTGTAGAAAAAGGAAATGCAGAAATGGGTATTATTTTATGTGGTAGTGGTAATGGAGCTCAAATGACAGCTAATAAACACCAAGGTGTTAGAGCTGCACTTTGTTGGAATAATGAATTGGTAGCATTAACACGTCAACATAATGATGCTAATATTTTAACAATTCCTGCCCGTTTTGTTTCATTACAACAAGCTTTAGGTTTTGTAAAGATTTTTTTAACTACTGAATTTGAAGGTGGTCGTCATGCAAATAGAGTTCATAAAATAGCTTGCAATCACTAAATGGATTTTATAGTAAAAACTTTTAATGAATTAACAACTTCAGAATTGTATGAACTACTTTTATTACGTTCTGAAGTTTTTGTTGTAGAGCAAAATTGTGTGTATCAGGACATTGATGGAAAAGATGATAAAGCACTACATGTTTTAGGTATTAAAGAAGGTAAAATAATTGCATATACTCGTTTATTTAAGCCTAATGAATATTTTATAGAATCTAGTATTGGTAGGGTTGTAGTTAAAGAATCTGAAAGAAAATTTAGTTATGGTCATGAGTTAATAAAATTTTCTATTGAATCTATAGAAAGTATATTTAAGACCAATACTATTAAAATTGGTGCGCAAACTTATTTAAAAAAGTTTTATGAGAGTCATGGTTTTGTTAAAATAGGAAATGAATATATAGAAGATGGTATTCCACATATCTATATGATAAAATAATTATTTTCTTAATAATGAAAAATGACCCGTTTTTAATGAGTTATCATTAAAAATAATTTGATACCAATAAGTGTTTGAAATCATTTTTTTTCCTTCAAAAACACCATCCCATCCTATAGCAGGATCTGGTGAAGAGAGTACTTTTCCAAACCTATCAAAAATGTAAATTTTATTTATTTTTTTGTTTGATTTAACCAACCATAAATCATTTATTCCATCATTATTAGGTGTAAAAAAAGAAGGAAAAAAATTATTACTTGTTGAAGGTAATTCGCATATATTAATATTAAAAGTACTTTCTTTAAAACAAGTAATATCTAATGGATCTATATTATAAATATAAATTATTTTAGAACTAGTTATAATATCACCAGTATTTAATTGTAAACCATTACCACCAGATTCAGTATAAAAATTTCCATTTATTAAAGTTGGTAGTATATATTGATCGCAAGTATTAATATCACTAAAAGAATCGACAGTAACTTTACATAAAGCATTTTTACATTGTTGTTCAGTTTCAACAAAAAAAGAAGTAGCATCTATATTTATCCAATTGTTTAAACTGTAAGTAATATTATCTACAAAAATACATTTCAAATTAGGATTATTTCTAACACTAAAAATATTGATATTAATATTTTTTTGATTTCTTAGATCTAGAGTATTAAGATTATTATCATCAAGCTTTACAATACTTAAATCTTTATGATTAGTAAAATCTAAACTGGAAATATTATTATTTATAAAAGAAATATTAGCAAGTAATAAATTTTTAGAAATGTCTAAGTCATTCAAAAAATTATTATCAAGAAATATATTTTCTAAAAGTAAATTTTTAGAGATATCTAAATTAGAAATATTATTATTATTAGCTACCAATGTTCTTAATTTTGATAGTTGAGAAATATCTAAATTAGTTATGTTATTATTATCTATTTGTAAATGTTCTAATGCAGTAAAGTCTTCAATTCCAGTTAAATCTGAAATATTAGAGTTCATAATAAATATTTCTAATAAAGAATTAATATTAGAAGTAAGAACAAAATTATCGAGAGGGCCAGAATCAAATCCCATATCTATTAAATATTGTTCAAAATTATCATCAGGTATAAATGTGTTTTGAGAAAAAATGTTAGAAAACAACATTAAAAAGGATATTAATATTATTTTTTTCATAAAAAACAATTATAGCTTAATTCAACTTATGATTAAATTTATATAAGAATCTAATTTTTATTCAGTTAAATAATCTATGTAGTCTATTTTATAAATAAAAAATTACAAAAAATGTAATAAAATTTATAAATAATAATTTTTAACTTCCTTATTTTTCTATAAACTAATTGTTATAAAAATAAAAATCTCTTGAGATTATGACCTCAAGAGATTTTTATTAAATATTTTATTAAAATGTTAAGCGTCTTTTTCTTCGCTTTTTGTACCAAATATTTTATTTTTAAATAAACTAAAAGCACCAGCTACAGCAATAGCAATTACTTTCCAAAACTTTAAAATCAAAGCAAAAAAGCCTGCTTTTGCTAATAATTTTCCAGCAATTAAACCACCAATACCGTAAGCAGCAACTTTATCTACATCTGGATTAAAATCTGCATAAGTATTACCATCAGTAAAAGAAACACTGTTTAAAATTTCATTTACATCATTTTTAAAAATAGGCAAAACATCCATATTACCTATAGCATTTAGGTTTAAAAATCCGGTTTTACCTAAAACTCTAATATTGTAATTTAAAGTATTAATACTATCACCTTCAAAATTTAATTCTTTAGCCCAGTGTAATTTTTTATTAGATTGATCATAAAAAGGTTTAGAAGCCCAACCTACTAAATCAATAGTTGGATACCCTAATTTTTTTCTTTCTTTATTTCCAGTTTCTGCATCTCCTTTCATTTCAGATAATAAATCATCATAATTTATATCTTTAGCATCTTCATCATCAATATAACCTTCATCAGAATAAGTAATTTCTACAGCATATGTAAAATTATCACTTATAGGGTGAGTATCTTTAGGAAAAAGCATTCCTAAAACTTCAGAGGGAGGATTTCCCCATAAATCACTCATTACATATTTACTTTGTTTAGCATTTAAAAATTTATACCCTTCAGGAATATTAATTTCTGCTAAACCATCTTGTATTAAAACTTTACCTGTTTCATAATTAAAAGAGTTGTTAATACTATCTAGTTTTTTTTGATAAATTTCTTTTAGTATTTCTTCGCTTTCAGATTCTTGAGAAAATGAAATATTAGCAATAAATACTATAATTAAGAAGAAAAATATTTTTTTCATAGTTCTATTTTTAAAAAATTAAGCGGCGAAAGTACAAAATTTTATAAACTAATATAATACAACACACATTAAGTTAATGTTTTAACTTCTTTTACTTCACCAGATTTTAAATCATTTAAAAATATACTACCTACACGAACTCTAACTAATCTTAATGTAGGAAAACCAACAGCAGAAGTCATTTTACGAACTTGTCTAAATTTTCCTTCTTGTAAAGTAATAGAAATCCAAGATGTTGGGCCGTGCCTATCATCTCTAATTTTTTTAGATCTATCAGGAAAATTGGGAGTATTAATAGCAAAAACAACACATGATTTTGTCATATATTTTTTTCCATCAAAACCAATTTCAACACCATTTTTTAATTCTTCAATTTCTTTTTCAGTTATTTGTCCATTAACTTGTACGTAATATTCTTTTTCTACTTTTCCTCTGGTAGTTATATAATCGCTTACTTTTCCATCTGTTGTTAATAATAATAAACCTTCCGATTTTACATCTAAACGCCCAATAGCCATTGTTTTTTCAGGAAAATCAAAATCTAATTCGCCTAATAATTTTTTCTTTCTTTTAGTTTGATTGTTTATAAATTGAGAAAGAAACCCATAAGGTTTGTGAATTATAAAATGTCGATGTATTCGCATTAAAAAGGAGTTAGGAAAGCACAATATTACAATAAATATGGAATCTAAAAAAAGCACACATAATTCTTCCACTTTTTCATAACTTAGCAACTCTTATTTTTATAACATTTTTTAAGTATTTTATGGCAGCAGATAAAGAAAAGGAAGCGAAATTAAAAGCGCTTCGACTTACGCTAGATAAATTAGATAAATCTTACGGTAAAGGAACCGTAATGAAATTAGGTGATAAAGTAATTGAAGATGTTGATGCAATATCGTCTGGATCTTTAGGTTTAGATTTAGCATTAGGCGTTGGTGGATATCCAAGAGGAAGAATTATAGAAATTTATGGACCAGAATCTTCTGGTAAAACAACTTTAACTATTCATGCTATTGCTGAAGCTCAAAAAGCAGGAGGTATTGCAGCTTTTATTGATGCAGAACATGCTTTTGATCGTTTTTATGCTGAGAATTTAGGAGTAGATGTAGATAATTTAATTATTTCTCAACCAGATCATGGTGAACAAGCATTAGAAATTGCAGATAATTTAATTCGTTCTGGAGCTATTGATATCGTTGTTATTGATTCTGTTGCAGCATTAACTCCAAAATCTGAGATTGAAGGAGAAATGGGAGATTCTAAAATGGGATTACATGCTCGTTTAATGTCGCAAGCGTTACGTAAATTAACAGGTACTATTAGTAAAACAAATTGTACGGTTATATTTATTAACCAATTACGTGAAAAAATTGGAGTAATGTTTGGTAACCCAGAAACTACAACTGGTGGTAATGCATTAAAATTTTATGCTTCTGTTCGTTTAGATATTCGTAGAAGAACACAAATTAAAGATGGAGATAGAGTAATTGGTAACAGTACCAAGGTAAAGGTTGTTAAGAATAAAGTAGCACCACCTTTTCAAATGGCAGAGTTTGATATTATGTATGGTTTAGGAATTTCTAAGGTTGGAGAAATTTTAGATATCGGTGTAGAACTTGGAATTGTGAAGAAAAGTGGTTCTTGGTTTAGTTATGGTGACACAAAACTAGGTCAAGGTAGAGATGCTGTTAAAGGTTTAATAAAAGATAATCCAGAATTAATGGAGGAACTTGAAACCAAGATTAAAGAGGCTATTGATAATCAAGAGTAAGTTTATATATAAATATAGTATTTAAGGGCCGTTGAGAAATCAACGGTCTTTTTATTTAAATCACAGGGTGATAGCCAAGGATTCAATTCCTCATAGCTTTCCTCGAAATGAAAGAAATAAAATTATTATAGATATTTCTTACTCTTAGGGTGAGGCAGATTATTTTTAAGTGTTTAAAAAAAAGTATTTTAAATTGATTTAGTAAAATCTTAAAAAGGAATTAGGTGATGGTAGTATTCATAAGTAACTTTGTATAAAAAGATCCAATGATTACAATTTCTAAGAACTTAAAATTAAGGGAAATTTTAGAATCTGATTCTGAATCTCTTTTTAATTTAATGAAAGAAATCTATCCAGCTGCATACAGTCATTTTTGGAAAGATGGAGGAGAGTTTTATGTAAAAACACAATATGCTAAAGAAAATATTTTAAGAGAACTTTCAGAAGAAAATACTTCCTACTATTTTGTACTTTTTAAAGGAGAAATAATAGGAAATTTTAGAATTATTTGGAATAAAAAATTAGGAGAATTAAAAGATAAAAAATCAGTTAAACTTCATAGAATTTATTTGCATTCGAAAACTCAAGGAAACGGAATTGGTAAAAAACTATTGAATTGGTTAGAAGAAGAAGCTATAAAAAAAAAATATGAATTAATATGGTTAGATGCTATGGATGAGCAACCTCAAGCTTTTGAGTTTTACAAAAAAAGAGGGTACCAATATTATTCACATTGTTTTTTAGATTTTGAATTATTATATGATGAAGTTCGTAAAATGAGTCAGGTGTATAAGGAATTTTCTATTTTAAGTAATCAATAATCCTTATGTATTTAGTATAGTTAAAATTAAAAAACACTTTCTTACAGTGTTATTTTTTTCAATGAAAGTATTAGGTAATTAAAAATAATATAAATACTCTTTTAAGGTAGGGTATATATAGTTATAACGGTAATATATATATATAAACAAGCAAAATATAGTTAGTTTATAAATAAATTTTATCTAAATGAAAAATAGAAAATTACTTATAATTACTTTGTTTTTTTGTGTGTATTTAGCATTTTTTTTTATAGAAAAAACAACTAAAACACATGCAGAGAAATTGAGAGAAAACCATGTTAAATTATTAACAAATCATCCTTATCAAAAACGTGTTGAACTTTCAAAAAAAGAAAGAATGAAATTAGGGATACCTCCTAATGCATATTATGATCAGAAATTTTTAAATGAAATAAACCCTATAACAGGAAGAACACACAAAGAAAATGTGTATGAATTACAAAACTTTTTAGCAAAAACAAAAATTGTAAAAAGATCTCCAGGTGATGGAACAGACAATTCATGGACAGAAAGAGGACCTAACAATGTTGGAGGCAGAACTAGAGCCATAATTTTTGATCCAAATGATACTAGTAATGAAACTGTTTTTGCAGGTGGTGTAAGTGGTGGTTTGTGGAAAAACACTAATATTTCAAATCCAAATTCAGCATGGTCATTAATTGGAATTCCAGAAAATTTATCAGTATCCTCTATAGCTGTTGATCCTAATAACAGTCAAATATTTTATGTAGGTACTGGAGAATCATTTACTGGTCCAAATACAAATGGGAATGGTTTATGGAAATCTATTGACGGAGGTAGCACTTGGAACAAGGTTTTTGGAGGTAGTAAAGGTCCTTCATTTTTTAGCAGTAATGCAATTCTTAAAGTAAATACACCTAGCTCAATTTCAAGAGAATATAAAGTTGTTTTAGCAACTCCCAAAAAAGATTTTACAAGACCAATTACTGGAGAATTAGCACTAGTAAATGATGGTATAGATAATACAGGAGATGCTTGCGAAACTATTATTAATACTACAATTGTATCTGGAAGAATAGCAATGATTGAAACAGGTTCTTGTGAATTTACTACTAAAATTTTTGAAGCTCAAAGAGCAGGAGCTATTGCGGTAATTATTATGAATAATATAAATGGTACACCTCAAATACAAAATATTATTGATGGTTCAATTAATATACCTGTTTTTATGATTGGTAAATCAGATGGAGAACTATTTAAAAATACTTTAAGAAAGAGCTCTGTTAATGTTACACTATTAGAATCTGGGGTAGATTTTAATGGTACTATACTTCCTGGTGTACAAAATATTAATGATGTATTAGTAAGAAATAATGCAGGTACTTCTGAAATATACATATCTGTAGGAACAGCTTCTGCTTATGATGCTGATTTAGGAGTTGGCAGTGTTGGAATCTATAAATCTGTAGATGGTGGTGCAAGTTTTACACTCTTAAATTTACCAGCAGTTTCAGGTAGTGTTTTAGAACCTAATAATATAGAATTAGCTATTGATAATTCTATATATCTAAGTGTTAATAATAAAACACTTTCTGGAGTAGGTAAAAGTGCTATTTTACGATCTAATGATGGAGTAAATTTTACAATTTTACAAAAGTTTAATAATGGTTTTAGAACTGAAATATCATTATCCTCTTTAACTAATGGAGTTGGCTATGCTTTGATTGAAAGATTAGCAACTACATCACCTGTAAAAATATATAGAACTACAGATGGTTTTAAAAATATTACTGAGGTTAATTTACCAAATGATATTGATACTGGTATACCTGCTAATGATTTTACTAGAGGCCAAGCTGGTTACAATTTGTTAATAAAAGTTGATCCTCGTAACGACAGTAATGTATATGTTGGAGGTATTGACTTATTTAAATCTATAAATAATGGTACTAATTGGACTCAAATATCTCGTTGGCATAATGGAATTAGTGGAAGCTTAGATGTAGTTCATGCAGATCAACACGAAATTGCTTTTGCAAATAACTCTTCAGCAACAATGTTATTTTCAAATGATGGAGGAGTATATTACTCTAATAATGCAGGAGCTACTATAAAACCTAGAAAAAAAAATTACAATACATTACAATTTTACAATATTGGAGTAGCTCCTACTAATGCTTTTACAGGTGATTACTTTTTAGCTGGAGCACAAGATAATGGAACACAATTATTTGAGAATGCACCTGCTACAAGTCCTAGTAGTTCTAGTGAAGCCTCTGGCGGAGATGGAGCATATAGTTTCTTTGATACTGATGGTCATGATCAATATTACATCACAAATTATGTATATAATAGAGTTATTACTTTATATGATTATAAGACCGATCGCACTATTTCTATAAATACAGAAAACGATAATAAGGGTGATTTTATAAACCAAGAAGAATTAGATTCTAATTTAAATATTTTATATGCTAATTATTCTTCTGGAAAGAATTTTATTATAAGAAGATATGCTAATTTACTTTCTAATCCATCAGCTATTGTAAAAACAAGTTTAACAAATAATTTGTTAAATGCAGAACCTTCAGTATTAAAAATATCGCCATTTACTACTACAAATAGTCTTTTATTAGCAGGGTTAAAAAATGCTAGATTATTAAAAATTAGTAATGCTAATAATACTTCAATAACTTGGAAGGATATATCTGGACCTAATTTTATAGGTACTATTTCTGATATAGAATTTGGGACTAATGAAAATGAGATTTTTGTTACCATGCAAAATTATGGAGTACAAAGTATATGGTATACAAATAATGGTGGAAAAAATTGGTCAGAAAAAGAAGGAGATTTCCCAGATATACCTGTACTAGCAATTTTACAGAACCCTTTAAATACCAAAGAAGTAATTATCGGTACCGAATTAGGAGTTTGGAAAACAAATGATTTTAGTATTAATTCACCAAAATGGGTACATTCTTATAATGGTATGAGTAACGTTGCTGTAACTGATATGGATTTACGTGATGATAATACCGTTTTTGTATCTACTTATGGTAGAGGAGTGTTTTCTGGTAAATTTACAGGAGCAACAGCTTCCGTTAACGAAGTTGTTAAAGGAAAGGAAATGTTTACAGTATTTCCAACAGTATCTAATGGAGAGTTTACAGTATTTTCTAAAAGCGATACTAGAAAAATGAAAATGAATATTTATAATTTATCTGGAAGTAAGATGTATGAAAAAGACTTAAATTTTTATGAAAATGAAAATCAGAAAATAAATGTAAATTTAAGTAGAGGCATTTATTTAGTGCAGTTAATAGACCATAATAACAATAATAAAATAAAAAAAATTGTTATTAAATAAATATCAAAACAAACAGATATTTTTTTGAATAAAAATTTGTAAACTTAAAAATACTAAATTTAGTACTTTTAAGTTTACAAATATATTAAACACCAGTACTACCAAAACCACCAGCACCACGTTCAGTTTCATTTAAAACAGTAACTTCTTGCCAATTTACACGTTCATGTTTAGCTATTACTAATTGCGCAACACGCTCTCCATCATTTACAATAAATTCATCATTAGAAAGGTTTACCAAAATAACGCCTATTTCTCCTCTATAATCTGCATCAACAGTTCCAGGAGCATTTAAAACAGTAATCCCTTTTTTAGCAGCTAAACCGCTTCTAGGTCTAACTTGTGCTTCATAACCTTGTGGTAAAGCAATATATAAACCGGTTTTAATAATTGCTCTTTCTAAAGGCTTTAATGTAATAGCTTCAGTAAGATTTGCTCTTAAATCCATTCCAGCAGAACCTTCTGTTTCGTAGGCAGGAATTTGATGTTTCGATTTATTAATTATTTGTACAGTCATTGTTAAATTTTTTCGCATTCAAATATAATTAACCTCTTCAATTATATACTAGTTTATAGATTTATTAATTTAGCAGCTACAAACAAACAACAAATATGAATAGATTCGATAAAATAGCGGTTATTGGAGGAGGAAGTTGGGCTACAGCTATCGTAAAAATGCTTTCAGAAAATTGCAAAAATATAGGATGGTATATGCGTAGTATTTATGCAATAGAGCATATTAAACGTAATAAGCACAATCCTAATTATTTAAGCTCTGCTGAATTGCATCCTGAACAGCTAGATTTAACAGACGATATTAATAAAATAGTATCAGAATATGATGTTTTAATCTTTGCAATACCTTCTGCTTTTTTAAATTCAGAACTCGAAAAACTAACAATATCATTAGAAAATAAAATTATTTTTTCAGCAATAAAAGGAATTGTTCCTGAGACAGGATTAATTGTTGGAGAGCATTTTCATAACCATTATAATGTTTCTTTTGATGATATTGGGGTAATTGCAGGTCCATGTCATGCAGAAGAAGTTGCTATGGAAAGACTTTCTTACTTAACAATTGCGTGTCAAGATCAAGAAAAAGCAAAAGAATTAAGTAAACGTATAAAAGGAAGATATATTAAAACGAAAGCTTCTGATGATATATACGGAACAGAATATTCGGCAATGTTAAAAAATATTTATGCTATTGCTGCAGGTATAGCTCATGGTTTAGGTTATGGAGATAATTTTCAATCTGTATTAATGAGTAATGCAATACGAGAAATGAAGCGCTATATTAAGAAGGTGCACAAAATGAAAAGAAATATTAATAATTCAGCATATTTAGGTGATTTATTAGTTACAGGATACTCTGTTTTTAGTAGAAATAGAATGTTTGGTAATATGATAGGTAAGGGATATACTGTGAAATCTGCAATGTTAGAAATGAATATGGTAGCAGAAGGATATTATGCAGCAAAAAGTGCTTATAAAATTAATGAAGAAAATGGAGCGAAAACTCCAATTATAGATGCTGTATATGCTATTTTATATGGAAAAAAAGAGGCGAAAGATGTGTTTGATAAATTAACTAATCAATTAGATTAATTTTTTCAAGTTAAAAGTAAAAAACCCTTCAAAATAAAATACTCTTTATGAAAACCAAACTACCTTCTAACGCCTCTAAAACTTGTGTAGTATTTTTTCTGGGGCAAAAATAAACTAAATAAAAAAAATAGCAACAATATTAAGTTATCAAATATTTTAATAAAAGTTAAATAAAAATTAACAAATTCTGTATTTTTACAACAACCAGTGAATTTTTAAACAAAAATGAAAACAATTCAAGAGGCTGTAGAGATAACCATCCGAAAAACGCCATTTATAGAAGAAGCATTAAATGAAAAATTAATTAATGTTTCTTCTTTAGCTAGAGTAATTTTACCAGAAGTAGCCCAACAATTAAAAAAAGAAGTGAAAGTTGGGGCAGTAATGATGGCAATAAATAGATTGTCCCCTGCTAACGAATTAAGAATTCGTAAGAATATCAAGAAATTAGCATTAAATTTAGGAGATGTTATTGTAAGATCAGATTTGTGTGATTATACATTTAAAAACACTCCTACATTATTTAAAAGAATTGCAACTATTTTAGGAGAAGCTGCAGAAAATAATGACTTATTCTTAACAATTTCTCAAGGTATTTTTGAAACAAATATTGTAGCGAGTAAAACTTTACAAACTTTAATTAAAGATATTTTTGAAAACGAATTATTAATTAATAATGTTAATGATTTAGCTTCTATCACTATAAAACTACCAAAAGAAAATTTAGAACAATCAGGTATTTATTACTTTATTTTAAAGCAATTTGCTTGGGCAAATATTGCTGTACAAGAAGTAATTTCTACTACTCATGAGATGACAATAGTGGTAAAAGAAGAAGATGTTAATGAAACATTTTCTATTCTAATGGATCTTAAATTGAGCTAATTTTTTAAATGGAAAATAAAGATCCATATGCTTCTCTAAGAATAAGAGAATTTAATATTTTTTTACTGGTCCGATTTTTACTTGTTTTTGGCTGGTCTATGCAATTTATAATAATTGAATGGCAAGTTTATTCAATAACTAAAGATCCTTGGAGTTTAGGTTTAATTGGTGTGTTTGAATTTCTTCCGGCATTTTCAATGGCATTATTTGCAGGGCATATTGTAGATCAAAAAGAAAAAAGAAATTTACTAGCACTTTGTATAGGTTTATTTTCTTTAATTAGTTTAGGGTTGTATTTTTTAACAAACCCTAGTTTTACTGAAGGTTGGAACTCTAAAACAACATTATACTTAATTTACACATTAGTATGTTTTGGAGGTTTTTTGCGTTCGTTTTTTGGACCCACTATTTTTTCTTTAATCGCTTTAATTGTACCTAAAAAATTATATCCCAATGCAGCTACTTGGAGTAGCTCAACCTGGCAAATGGCAAGCGTTTTAGGCCCTGCATTTGCAGGTTATACTATTTATGCAGTAGGTGTTAATCTTTCTTTATGTATTGTTTTTGTATTAGTTTTATTTTCTTTATTTACTGTTTTCTTTATTAAAAGAAAACCTATTATGAATCTTAAAAAAGGAGAATCAATAAAGAAAAGTTTACAAGAAGGAATCTCTTTTGTACTAAAAACAAAAGCAATTTTAGGAACCTTAACCTTAGATATGATTTCGGTTCTTTTTGGTGGTGCTATTGCTTTATTACCTGTTTTTGCACAAGATATTTTAGAAGTAGGGCCTAAAGGTTTTGGTTTTTTAAGAGCAGCACCAGCCGTTGGTGCGTTTTTAACTATGTTAATTACAGCTTATATACCTATTAGTAAAAATGCAGGAATGAAATTATTATCTGCTATTTTTGGTTTTGGTCTTTGTATTCTTGTTTTTGGTTTGTCTACCAGTTTTTGGATATCATTAGTGGCTTTATTTTTTAGTGGAGTTACAGATGGAGTTTCTATGGTAATACGTCAAACTATTTTACAATTAAAAACGCCTGATCATATGAGAGGAAGAGTTTCTTCTGTAAATTCTATGTTTGTAGGATCTTCTAATGAATTAGGTGCTTTTGAAAGCGGTTTAACAGCAAAGTTAATGGGTACAGCAACAGCAGTAGTTTTTGGAGGAACAATGACTTTGTTAACCGTTATAACAACAGGTGTTTTAAATCCAACACTTAGAAAGTTAGATTTAACAGAAGATTTAAAGAATCACAAAGACTCTTCAAGTCAATAATTATTTATTCTCAAAAATTATAATTTAACATTGTTATAATCACTGTTTACAGTGTGTTCTTAGTGTACAAGATTAATTAGTTTTATCAAATGAAAAATTTATTTGTAATACTTCTATGCTATGTTAACTTCTTTTCATGCAAAGCACAATCTGAAACAATGAATATAAAATTAACAGAACTCTTTAATGCAGTTAAAAAGAAAGTTGAAGTAACCAAATGGAAAAATATTTCAGTATATAAAAAAAATTATGAAGTACTTAATTTTAGATATGTTGAAGCTACTAATGAAATTTATTGGACAACTATTGTTAAAGAAATTGGAGGAAGAAAACCTCGAAAAATAATAGCGTATAAAGTTAGTTATGATAACATAAAAATACAATTTGAGAAAGATAACATAGTATTCGAAAATTCGAATACTGAATATAAATCAATAGCAAATTCTTTTATTTCAGATGTTCTAATTTTTAATGAGTACCAAGAAGAAATATCTAAAGAAATTAAAAAAGGGAAAATAATAACATTAAAAAAAGGAGAAAAAATTAAGTTAAAAGAAGGTTTTTCTTTATCATTAACAAAATTTATTAGTAAACATGTATTTGTAGGACAACCTTCCTATGCAAGAGCAGAATTAATATTTAAGTTAAAAAATAGTAGGAGAGAAAAAATCAATTTTTCTAATCAATTTTTAAATGGAATAGATTATCCAGGAGATACATGGTTGCAATCTTCAGGTCAATTAAAAAAATACTTTTTTAGAGTAATTACATTTAAATGTGATGAAAGTATAACTCTTCTAATTTCGAAAAAAGAAATAGATTAAATAACTTATAAAAAATTAATGAATTGTTAATTCAGTTACTTGTTTTTTATTTTAATCCAGTTTTTATCCGCTTTTATTTTTAAATCTTCTGCACCTTCTTTTTTCCATAAATTTAAGGTATTTGTACCCCAAGAGTTATAAAATAAATAAAGTTTACCATCTCTAATCTCGAAGGTTTTAGGATTAATACCTACTTTCTTTCCTTTTAAACCTATAGCGTAAGCACAATAACCACCGTATTGAGGAATATATTTACTAGGCGTTTTTTTAAAAAGATTTAAATTTTCTTTACTTGAAAAATAAAACATAGCACCATCGTGATTAGCTATATAATTATCATTTCCTTTTTTTGCTTCATTACTAAAGTATGAAACTACATCATAACCACTTGCAATTGCTCCTTTTTTAAGATTATAAGTGTTTTTTTGAGAAAAACTTGAAAAGGAAATAAAAGTTATAAAAAGAATAATTAAAGTTCTCATTTTGTTTTAATTTTGATAGTGTAGTCGTTAAAAATGAGCTTAAATAACATAGTTGTATTAAAAAATATAAGCCTATAAAATCAAAATGATTCTATAGGCTTATATATTAATTTTAATATTTAAGTTATTCTTTTATATTTTTAATTTCTTCCCAATTTTTATCGGCTTTATTTTGTAATTTTTTGGTATCTCCTTCTTGCCAACTATTTAATTTATTAGCAAACCATGAATTATAAAATAAATAAAGTTTACCATCTCTAATTTCATAAACTTTAGGATCTACACCCATTTTAATCTTTTTTTCAGCTACAGCATAAGCACAATATCCGCCATATTGAGGAACGTATTTATCAGGATTTTTTAAAAAGGTATCTAAACTTTCTTTATTAGAAAAATAATAAGTTACATCATTATGTTTTGTATTAAAGGTCTCAGTACCTTTTACAGGAGTATCACTATTAAAATAGGAAACAACATCATAACCTTTAACAGCAGCTGGTTCATTTATATTTGAGTTAGAACATCCATAAAAAATTATAAATGAAAAGATTGTGAGAGAAAAGAAAATAAGTTTTTTCATTGTAATGCTAGTTTAGAAAAGTAGCTGTAAATATATTAAAATGGTTTTATAAAACCATTAAATTACAACCTCGTATATCAGAATTATCGAAACGCCCAATAATTTCAAAGCTATTATTAGCATGTACTTTACCAAGATCTTGAGTGGCAATAAAAGAACAAGAATTATAATTAGCTAAATCAATTACATTTAAACCACCGGTTTTCCCTTGTTTTTGAATACTTAATGGATCTTCTGTATCTCTAGTTAATATTTTCATCCAAGGCGGAGAATTAAATATCCCATTTCCTTTTGAATATCCTTGACTTAATAATTCTGTCATACCATATTCAGAATGAATAAAATTTACTCCAAAACCATTGCAAAGTAATTGGTGTAGTTCACTTCTAATCATTTCTTTTCTTTTTCCTTTCATACCACCAGTTTCCATAATAATAGTAGTAGAAATATTGAATTGATATTCTTCAATTAAATCTAATAAAGCAAAAGAAACACCTATTAATAAAACTTTTTTATTTTGATTATTTAAAGTGATTAATTTAGTAGCTAATTCTTTTAAATTATTTAAATAAAAACCACTTTCAGATTGTTTAGAACGTTGTATTAAATCATTCACCATATATACTAAAGAAGAACCTTTACGTTCTAAATAATTCGGTAAAAGAGCTAAAATGGTGTAGTCTTCTATTGCACCATAAAAATGGTTAAATCCTTTTAAGTAACTTGTCTCATACCAAGACATATCAGTTATATGATGTTTACTTGTAATACTACCTGTGGTTCCAGAACTAGAAAAAGTCTCAACAATACTGTCTGTAGAAGAAATAACTTTTTTAGATTTAAAGAATTCGATAGGTAAAAAAGGAATTTCTTCAATAGATTTTATATCTGAAGGGTGAACATAAAGTAGATCGCAAAATGAACGATATACAGTATTATTTTCAAACTGATGTTTGAAAACTTGTAAAGTAGCATTTGTAAATTCTTCTTCAGATTGTATATTAAAAATAAAGTCTTTCATCTTATTTGCAAAAATAAAAATTATTAGACGCAACCTTTTAATAAATTATACATCTTATTAATATAAACGAGAACTCGAAACTAATGTTTATTGAAAAAGCTAGCTAAATCAATATAATTTTTAACAATTAAATTTTAAAAAATGAAAATAGTATTAAAATTATTATTTGTGTTTATAATTATAACTTCTTGTAGTAACGATGATAAAAATATTGAAAAAGATAATTGTAATGCAGATACACCAATTGAAGATATTAGTTGGTTAAAAGCTAAAAAAGAAGCTTTTGAAAAGTTAATGGGTAGTACAAGAATAGAAATTCACAGTTATTTTTATAATAATGAAACCGTTTTTTTAATTGATGATTGTATGAGTTGTGCAGATGCTTTAACAGTTATATATAATTGTTCTGGAGAAAAAATTTGTGAATTTGGAGGAATCGATGGTAGAAATACATGCCCTGATTTTAAAGATAAAGCAACGAATAAAAAACTATTATGGCGTAATTATAATAATTTAATTATAGATAAAGATCGTTACGATAATGCAAATTCTGATTATCATTATGAAATTAAAAATGTGTCTATTAAAGAAGATTTTCTTACTATAACTATTTCTTCAAGCGGTTGTGATGGTAGTAGTTGGAATATAGATTTAATAGATTCTAGTGATGTTTTAGAATCAAACCCATCTAAAAGAGAACTAAAAATAGAATTGATTAATAAAGAAGTTTGTTTAGCTATTGTAGAAAAAGAAATAGTATATGATATTTCTAAACTTCAAGTAAAAGATATGAATAGTATCATTTTAAATATTGATACATATCAAAATGAAATTAAATATAATTATTAATAATAAAAACATGAAATCAAGAACGATTATACTTACGCTTATGACGATTTGTCTTTCTTTATTTATCAGTTGTAATGAAAATGAAGAAAATTTAGAGACCTATTCATATGTTTTTATGAATGATAGCAAATTAGAAGTTAAATCAAACGATGATTTATATATTAAATATGGAATTATTGAAAAAGGCGAAAATGTAGTTTTTGAATATGAATTTGTGGAGCCTGGTGATGTAGAAATAGCAGATAGTGGGTATTCAGAAACTATTCGATTTGAAATAGATACTAATCTTAACGAATTTTCATATTCAAATGAAGAATTAGAAATTATTAAACCAGTTTTTACAAAATATTGTTTTTGTTCTTTTGAAAATAATGCAGTTAAGAATGTAAATCCTACAGGAAAAATTAGTGGAAAAAAGTTATCAAATAACCAATGGGAAATTGATTTAGATATTACTTTTTATGGTGATGAAAACAAGAAAATAAAAGAAATATTTAAACTTAAATAATTTAAGAAATATGAAACGAATTACTTTTTTACTATTATTTGTTGCATCTTCTTTTTTATATACAAGTTGTAGTGATGATGAAAAACAAGAACCTCTAATAACATTTACAGGTGTATTGAATTTGATTAAAATAGAAGCAAATATTCCTAATATTAACTATGATAAAGGGCAAATTACATGGACAGTTAATACTGATAAAAAAACAATTACTATTAAAAACACAGTAGATAATTATGTAGGAGTGCTAGCTATTTTTGCTAACAACCATAGTGGTACTTATAGTTATACAATAGAGAAAGAAAATAATTTTGAATATCTAATTGTAGAAGGAAAAAAAGGAGTTATGAACTATACTAATGAAGGATTAGAGATAGATTATGGGTTGGCAGTAGATGATGTACGTTATACCTTTAAAAGATAAAAAAATGAAGACAAAAATATATATAATTTTAGCTATAGTAATAGCTTTTATTTCTTGTAATAAGAATGAAAATATGCCTATAGTTGAAACAAATCTATTAATAGGAAATTGGTCTAATGTAATTTATGAAAATGACCAACTTATTTTTAACAGAGTAAATGAATTACCTAATGAAGAATATGGCTTATCTTTTAAAGAAGAATATCCTACTTTTTTAGAAAAAACATCTGGTTGGTGTGGTACGCCACCACTTTCTTTTTTTGATATTGAAGGAACATGGGAAGTAAAGAAAGATATTTTAAAAATTTATGACGCTAAAATTCCTCATGTAGAAGGAGCATCTCGAACATTAATTCATAATTTTAAAATAATTTCCTTAACAAATAATACGTTAATTTTAAAAAGAGAACTTACAGAACAACAAAGAGATCATCAAGAATTAATGACATTATTTAATGAGTTTTATGAAATGGCAAATAGTAAAAATTGTAATGATTCGAACGATTGGTCTTTTGTTGCTTATGGAGCAAAAGCTTGTGGTGGGCCTCAAGGTTATATAGCATATTCAAAAAATATAGCTGTTTCTTTATTTTTAGAGAAAGTAGAAGAATACAGTAAATTAGAAAAGAAATTTAATGAAAAGTGGGGTATAATTTCTACATGTGATATACTAGCAGAACCAAAGAAAGTAGTATGCAAAAATGGGTATCCTACATTAGAGTATTAATTTGATTATAAAACAATAGATAGTCATTAAAATACAAGAGCTCATACAAAAATGCAAGCAAAATAATTTGCAAGCACAGTCACAGATTTACCAGCTATTTGCTGGTAAACTCTTTGCCTTGAGCTTAAAATATTCAAAAAACCAACAAGATGCAGAAGATGTATTACAAGATAGTTTTTTAATTATTTTTAATAAGATACATCAGTATACTCATAAAGGTTCTTTTGAAGGATGGTTAAAGAGAATTGTAATTAACACAGCTTTGCAAAAATATAGAGAAAAGTCAACGCTATATTTAATAAAAGAAGAGGCAAACCTTTATGAAGAAGAAGTAGTATTAGATGAAGATAATATAAGTATTGATTTTTTATTAGAATTAATTCAAGAATTACCAGACAGATATAGGCTTATTTTTAACCTATATATTTTAGATAATTTTTCTCATAAAGAAATTGCTAAAATGTTAGATATCTCTGAAGGAACTTCTAAATCTAATTTATCTAGAGCAAGGCAACTTCTCAAGAAAAAATTAGAAAAAAATCAACAACAATTAGAAAAGCTTAGTAATGGAGGATAAGAATATTGATAGATTATTTCAGGAAAAGCTAAAAGATTTAGAAGTAATTCCAAATCCAGAAATTTGGCAGCAAATAGAAAATAAACTTTCTAAAAAGAAAAAAAGAAGAATACTTCCTTTTTGGTGGCTTTCGGGTGCAACTATAGCTTCTGTTTTTTTAGCTTTAATAGTATTACAGAATACAACTAATGAAACAATTATAGAAGAGCAAATAATTGTTTCTCCAAATAAAAAAGAAAGTATTTTAAACAACAAGACTCTTTTTAATAAAGAACAAAATGATCAATCTAATGAAGTAATAGTAAATAAAGAAGAAGAAAAAGAGTATCAAAAATTTAATAATTTAAGTAAAGAAAATTTTAAAGATGAAAGAGAGGAAAAAGAAACAAAAAAGTTGCTTTTAATGAAAAAAGGAATCGCTAAAATTTATGTAGGAGAGAAAGAAAAAGAAGGTATTATAAAGGGTTTACCTTCTAGTAAAGAAATTGCTATGAATATTTTAAATGAAAAAGAAAAAGAGAATTCTATAGTTGAAAATAAAATTCCTTTTAAAGCAATTAAGGAAAATAAAATTTTGGAAAATAAAAAGAAAAACACATTCAAAAGATGGAGCGTTTCTCCAGTTGTAGGAATTGTTACTTCTAATTCTTTTTCTAAAAAATCTGCTATAGATGCTAGTTTAAATAATAATACAATTTCTAGTGACGAAACAGTTGCATATGGTGCAAAAGTATCATATAAATTAGATGAGAAATGGTCTATTCAATCTGGTGTACAAGTGCAAAAAGTAGTTTTTAATACAGAAAATGTTGGTTTATTATCTAGTATCTCTTCTTTTAATAACAGTTCTAATATAGATTTTAGAACTAACAATAGTCCGCAATTTATTAGTTTAGAAAATGTTGGAGAAAGTCTTGCTGTTGATTCTCCAGTTTTAGGAAGTAATGAAACATTAGAAAAAGGAGTATTACAGCAAACATATAGTTATATTGAAGTCCCGGTAGAGGCTAAGTATCGAGTTTTTTCTTCAAAAAAAATAAAGACAAGCTTAGTTTCTGGTGTTAGCACTTTGTTTTTAAATAATAACTCAATTACAGCAAAAACAGCAACTACAAGTAAAGAATTAGGTAGCGCAAATAATTTAAATTCGATAAACTTTAGTGGAAATTTAGGAGTAGACTTTGATATTTCGGTTTCAGAAAAATTAAAATTAAACATCAACCCTATGTTTAAAACTCAACTAAGTACCTTTTCTAAAAATTCTAACGGATTTAAACCCTATACTTTTGGAATTTATACAGGACTTAAATATGAATTTTAAATTGTATTTTTAAGCTTAAGAATATATTATGAGGTTATTATATAGTTTTTTTATTTTTATTGTATTTGTTGGATGTTCTCAGAAAAAAGAGAAAACAAAAACTCAAGAAAATCCTATTGAAAATATTAAATGGATAAAAGAATACATACATAAAACAAAGGAGAGTCCATTTCCTACTAAAGTAATAATAACCCAATATACATATAACAAAGAAACCGTTTATCTTGTAAATGGATGTTACAAATGTTCAGATGAGGTATCTTACTTATACAATCGTAAGAATGAAAAACTGTGCACCTTTGGAGGAATGGTAGCTAACTCTAATAACTGCCCTAATTTTTTTGATGAAGCAACAAATAAAAAAGTACTTTGGAAAAGTTTTAAAGAGTAACAATTGTATTTAGAATAATTACATGAATAAGAAAAAATATATTACTGAAGGAGAGGGTTTGCCTAATTGGTCAAACCCCATTAGTCATGCAGTAGTTGTTAATAATATGTGTTATGTAAGCGGACAATTATCTGTAAATATTGAAGGAGAATATGTACCTGGAACAATTTTAGAAGAAGGAAAATTAGCGTTTTCTAATTTTTTTTCTGCTTTACATGCTGCTAAATTCGAAAAAGAAGATGTTGTTTTTATAGATATAGCTTTTGATGATTTAAAAGACCTTCCTGAAATAAATAAATTATATATGGAATTATTCCCTGAGAATAAAAGACCCGCAAGAACAATATACCAAGCAGAAGCTTTACCTTTTGGTGGAAAGGTAAAGATTACAGGAACAGCGGTAAAAGAGTTATAAAAAAATAAATAAAAGGTTATTCCTTATAAATTTTTACGTCTAATTCACCTTTATCATTCATAGAAGCTCTATACATTCCTGCAGTATTAAATTCATATTGAATATTTCCTAATTTATCAATAGCTATTACACCACCAGTACCACCTAGTTTGGTTAATTTTTCTTGAATAACATTATGAGTTGCCTCTTTTAAAGAAACATTTTTATATTCTATTTGAGCTGAAATATCATGAGCTACTTGTGCTCTTATAAAATACTCTCCCCAACCTGTAGAAGAAACACCACAAGTTTCATTATTTGCATACGTACCAGAACCTATAATTGGTGCATCACCAATTCTTCCCCAACGTTTATTAGTCATACCACCTGTTGAAGTTCCAGCGGTAATTGTTCCGTTTTTATCTAAAGCTACACAACCCACAGTTCCAAACTTTGAATTTTTAATATCAGCATCATAAAAAGCAGCTTTATCGTCATGGTCTTGTTCTGTTTTTTCTTGACCCTTTATGCGTTGTAATGCATTAAATCTTCTTTCAGTAAAAAAGTAAGAAGGATCTACAATTTCTAAACCTTCTTTTTTAGCAAATACAGAAGCTCCTTCGCCAGAAAGCATTACATGTTTAGAATTTGTCATTACTTTTCTTGCAGCAGCAATAGGACTTTTAATATCTTTTACTCCAGCAACCGCTCCAGCATTTAATGTTTTTCCATCCATAAATGAAGCATCTAATTCGTTCGTTTCTGCATTGGTAAAAACAGCACCTTTACCAGCATTAAATAATGGAGAATCTTCCATAATTTGGATAGTTTTTTCTACAGCATCTGCACTTGAACCTCCATTTTTTAAAATAGCATGACCAATTTTAATAGCTTCTTCTAATTTATTTTGATATGCTTTTTCTTTTTCAGGAGTCATATTTTTTTTCAAAATAGTACCAGCACCGCCATGAATAACAATAGCAAAATCGTTCGTTTTTTCTTTATTTACAGTTGATTCCTGTTTTTTTGATGTACAGTTAACAATTAAAAAAGTAAGTAATAAGTAGGTTATAAGATTCTTCATTTTAAGTTTGATTTTAAACAAAAAACAACTGTTTTGTTTAATTTATTAATTGATGTTTTATTTGTAAATTTGATCTTCAATTTAAACAACTAAAACGTAAACACAAAATGGCAGATTTTGGTATTCAAGAAGCTTTACAAACTTTAGGGCTGAAAGAAATAAATGAAGGAACATCTACAGGTTCTAAAAACTTTTCTAATGGAGAAATTATAGCATCATATTCTCCGGTAGATGGTAAATTAATAGGTAAAGTAAAAGCTTCTACTAAAGAAGATTATGAAAAAGTGATGGATGCAGCAACCGTTGCATTTAAAGAATGGAGAACAAAACCAGCACCTTTAAGAGGTGAGGTTGTACGTCAGTTTGGTGAAAAATTACGTGAGAAAAAAGAAGCTTTAGGTAAATTAGTTTCTTATGAAATGGGTAAATCATACCAAGAAGGGCTAGGAGAAGTTCAGGAAATGATAGATATCTGTGATTTTGCTGTTGGTTTATCTCGTCAATTACATGGTTTAACAATGCACTCTGAGCGTCCAGGACACAGAATGTATGAGCAATACCATCCTTTAGGGGTTGTAGGTATTATTTCTGCATTTAATTTCCCAGTTGCTGTTTGGGCTTGGAATACAGCTTTAGCTTGGATTTGTGGAGATGTATGTGTATGGAAGCCTTCTGAAAAAGCACCAATGTGTGGAGTAGCTTGTCAGAACATAGCAGCAGAAGTTTTTGCAGCTAACGGTTTACCAGAAGGAATTTGTAATTTAATAAACGGAGATTATAAAGTAGGAGAGATGATGACTAAAGATACGCGTGTTCCTTTAGTTTCTGCTACAGGTTCTACACGTATGGGTAAAATTGTTGCTAAAGAAGTAGCAGGTCGTTTAGGAAAATCTTTATTAGAATTAGGAGGGAATAATGCAATTATTGTAACGCCAGATGCAGATATAAAAATGACAGTTATTGGTGCTGTGTTTGGAGCGGTAGGAACTGCTGGTCAACGTTGTACTTCTACACGTCGTTTAATTATACATGAATCTGTATATGATAAAGTAAAAGATGCAGTAGTTGCTGCCTATGGTCAATTACGTATCGGTAACCCATTAGATGAAAATAATCATGTTGGGCCAGTAATTGATAAAGATGCGGTAAAAATGTATCAAGCTGCTTTAGAAAAAGTAGTTGCAGAAGGAGGTAATATAGTTGTAGAAGGTGGAGTTTTAGAAGGAGAAGGCTATGAAAGTGGTTGTTATGTAAAACCAGCAATTGCAGAAGCATCTAATAATTTTGAAATAGTACAACATGAAACATTTGCGCCTGTATTATATTTATTAAAATATTCAGGAGATGTTGAAAATGCATTAGAACTACAAAATGGTGTTGCACAAGGATTATCATCTGCTATTATGACGAATAATTTACGTGAAGCAGAACGTTTCTTATCTGTAGCAGGATCTGATTGTGGTATTGCAAATGTAAATATTGGTACTTCTGGAGCAGAAATTGGTGGTGCTTTTGGTGGTGAAAAAGATACAGGTGGAGGAAGAGAATCTGGTTCAGATGCTTGGAAAGTATATATGCGTCGTCAGACAAACACAATTAATTATACTACGGAATTACCTTTAGCACAAGGGATTAAGTTCGATTTATAATCTTATTAGAACATATTTAAAATCAAAAGAAGTCGTTTTTAAAACGACTTCTTTTTTTAATTAACTTAACTATAGTTCCCCCGAACTATAAACCTCTATTCTAAATTTAGTTTAATATTTTGCTCTTTTTTTATTTTATCGATGAAAGGTAGTTTTCATTGGTTAAAGATGTAATTACTGGTGATTAGAAAGAGTTTAAAGAACAAAAAAAAGAAGTCGTTTTAATTTGACTTCTTTTTTACTTAACTATAGTCCCCCCGAACTATAAACCTTATATTTTAATTTCTTTATCTTATTTATTTACTTCCTACACTATAAATTTACAAGAAACTATTGTTGCTATTTTATTTTATCGATGAAGAGCAGTTTTTATTGGTTAAATATATAATTACTGATGATTAGATAGGGTTTAACTTATTAATAAATAGGTTTTTAGTTCTATTAACAGAACCAAAAAAGTAGAATAGAATTTAAACAAAAAAAAGAAGTCGTTTTTAATTTGACTTCTTTTTTACTTAACTATAGTCCCCCCGAACTATAAACCTTATATTTTAATTTCTTTTATTTATTTACTTCTTACACTATAAATTTACAAGAAACTATTGTTGCTATTTTATTTTATCGATGAAAGGTAGTTTTCATTGGTTAATTATATTTAAACTAATGATTAATAATAAAAACACCTGCAAAGCTAACTTCACAGGTGTTTT
>CAKZVD010000038.1 GCA_937922085.1 uncultured Tenacibaculum sp.
GAAAAAAATCAGAGGAAAACCACAAACAAAAATAGACTTTAAACAAGACTTATTTTCTGTGAAAACTTAAAAAAAACACCTGTTTACAATAGGTAACAACCTAAATATAGGAGATCTTTAAAACTTTCGGACGGCAGTGAACTTAGGAGAAATAATTTTTATTATTTCTTCATTAAAAAATTAAAGTTATTGTGGTAATTAAAAGGCAAATTCATTCAAACTATAATAATCGATATGTTTAAGATAAATTTTTTGTAAAAAATAATAACTATGAAAATAAATGATAAAGCAAAATTGTCTTCGAGTATTTTTATCAATACTGAAAAAAAATCAATTTATGATATTGCTATAAATGATATTAATGAGGTACCAATTTCGCTATTAGATTTTAAAGGAAAGAAAATACTATTTGTAAATGTAGCTTCTAAATGCGGATTTACAAAGCAATATAATCAATTACAAGAGTTGAGTGACAATTATAAAGAAAAGCTGATAGTTATAGGTTTACCGTGTAATCAATTTGGTAGTCAAGAACCTGGAGATTCTTCTCAAATTAAAGAATTTTGTACGTTAAATTTTGGAATAAAATTTTTATTAACTGAAAAGATTCATGTTAAAGGAAATAAACAGCATCCTTTATATACATGGTTAACATCTAAAAAATTAAATGGAAAGAAGAGTTCTAGTGTAAAATGGAATTTTCAAAAATATTTAGTAGATGATATAGGTAATTTAATAGACTATTATTATTCAATAACTAACCCAATGAGTTCAAAAATAACGAAGCACATATAGTAGTTTAATCAAAAAATATTGATCTTTCTAATAGATAAAAAATGGATTAGAATTATATTATTAATGTTATAATTTTTTTCTATATCATGTTACTAGAAAGTTTATTCATTTCTTTTAAAACTGCTGGGTGCTTTTTATGTCCCCAAATCTTATCTCTTGCCATTTCCGTACTTTTTTGTAAATCAACAATAGGAAACGGATAGTTTTCACCTATAATAACACCGCAAAAAGTTTGTTCCATTGCTGTCATTTTCCAAGGTTCATGAATGTGTGATATAGGAACATTGGCAAGTTCTGGAATCCATTTTTTTATAAATATTCCTTGACTGTCATGTTCTTTCGAATTTTTTATGGGATTATATAAGCGAACAGTACCATTACCTGTAGTACCCGCTTGCATTTGAAATTGAGGATAATGAATACCAGGCTCATAATCTAAAAATAACCGGGCTAAATGATATGTACCTTCTCGCCAGTCTTGATCTAGATTAAGTGTTAAAAAAGAAACGACCATTGCTCGCATTCTAAAATTGATCCAACCAGTTTGTTCAACAGCTCGCATGCAAGCATCAATAATAGGATATCCAGTAGTACCTGTTTCCCAAGCTTTAATGAATCCTTTGTTTTTTTTATGTAATAATAATTCATAGCCACTATTTACACAGTTAGTTTCATAATTACATTGTAATTCAAATTCTTGAATAAAACTACAGTGCCAAAATAATCGAGTAAGCATAGCAGAGAAAGCATTACTATTTTTTGTTCCATTAGGATGTGTTCCTATAAATTGAAAAGCTTGTTTAATACTAATATTTCCCCAAGCTAGAAAAGGGGACAATCTACTACAAGCTATTCTACTTTCAGTAGGTTTAGAGATATGTTTTTGATAATTAAAACCTCTTTTATTAGTAAAGGATGTTAAATATCTCCAAGCATTTTGTTCACCCGCTGGTTGAAAATATTTAGGGTATTCTTGTAATTTTATCTTTAGTTTATTAGGAAGATTAAATGAATGTTTAAAAGTTTCTTGTTTAGAAATAGAATACGTATTCTTAATTATAGGAGTGTGCATTTTTTTATGCCACTGTTTGTCCCAATTAGTTTTGTTAATAATACCACGTAAAATACCATCTCTTTGTGATTCTTGCCAAAGAATACTATTTTGTTTACAAAATAAGTTGATTTCTTTATCACGTTTCCAAGTAATTTTAGTACCACTTTCACGAAAACTAAAAATAATATTTATAATAAACTTATCTTTTAAATGCTTAAAAATGGTTATTGCTTCTCCATAAAAAATGATAACCCTTCTGTTAAAAGGAGCTAATGTTTTATTTAAATTTAAAATAGAATTATAAATAAATTGTAAATGCCGTGGACTAGTATCTGGATAATCGATTAACTTGGGTTCGAATAAATAAATAATAAGATAAGGAATATTAGATTGTTCCGCTTTTAACAATGGTTCGTGATCTTGAGAGCGTATATCACGCTTTAACCAAACAATATTTAGAGGTTTTTTACTAATATTTTTTTATATAAAAATACAGACTATTTTTAGAATAATTGTATGAATAGTTTCTTTTATATTTTAAATGATGGTAAAGTAGATTTTTTTATAAATACTTAAAAAAGAATAAATAAAAAATCCTTTTGCATTGGGGAGCAAAAGGATTTTTATTAATCAACCAAATAAATCTAAAAAAATCTTTTTCTTGTAGAATTGAGATTTCAAAAAATGAAATTCTTTCGAGGTACTTTTATATACACTCTATATATTTTAAAAACTATTTTCTTGAACTTAATTACACTTCAAAGATACTATAGGTTTGGAGCCTGTTTTATTAAAAATCGTTATTAAACTTTTAACTATAGATGAACGGATTGTATTGATCGATGAAATGTAAACACTTTGTTTTTTTTGTGTTAGTTGGTTGTTATTGAGTTATCTGTGTTTTTTTATTGAGCTGATTAAAAAGTAGTAAATAAAAAGTCCTTTTGTATTGGGGTACAAAAGGACTTTTATTAATCAACCAAATAAATCTAAAAAAATCTCTTTCTTGTAGAATTGAGATTTCAAAAAATGAAATTCTTTCGAGGTACTTTTATATACACTCTATATATTTTAAAAACTATTTTCTTGAACTTAATTACACTTCAAAGATACCATAGGTTTGTTGCTTGTTTTATTAAAAATCGCCATTAAACTTTAAACTATAGATGAGTGGATTGTATTGATCGATGAAATGTAAATACCTTATTTTTTATGTTAGTTCGTTGTTATTGAGTTGTATGTGGTTTTTTGTAGAGCTGATTAAAAAGTAATAAATAAAAAGTCCTTTTGTATTGGGGTACAAAAGGACTTTTATTAATCAACCAAATAAATCTAAAAAAATCTCTTTCTTGTAGAATTGAGATTTCAAAAAATGAAATTCTTTTTGAGGTATTATAAATACACTCTATATATTTTAAAAACTATTTTCTTGAACTTAATTACACTTCAAAGATACCATAGGTTTGTTGCTTGTTTTATTAAAAATCGCTATTAAACTTTAAACTATAGATGAGTGGATTGTATTGATCGATAAAATGTAAAAAGACAGATTATCTGTGCTTTATGATTATAAATGTTCTTTTAAAAATTTAATTTCATCACGTAATTGAGCAGCAACCATAAAGTCGAGTTCTTTTGCAGCAGCTTCCATCAGTTTACGTTTTTCTCTAATACGTTTTTCTATTTCTTCCTTAGGTAAATATTGTAAATCTTGCTCAGCAGCTTTTTGTATGGCGTTATCGTATTGATACGTAGTAGTTGTTTTTTTAGATAAAGTATCGTCTATTTTCTTATTAATTTGAGTGGGAGTTATTCCGTTTGCAGTGTTGTAATTCACTTGTTTTTCTCTGCGTCTATTTGTTTCGTCAATAGTACGTTGCATGCTATTGGTAACTTTATCACCATACATAATAGCTTTACCATTCACATTACGAGCAGCTCTACCTATTGTTTGTGTTAATGACCTATGCGATCTAAGAAAACCTTCTTTATCGGCATCTAAAATTGCTACTAAAGAAACCTCAGGTAAATCTAATCCTTCTCTTAATAAATTAACCCCAATTAAAACATCAAACAATCCTTTTCTAAGGTCTTGCATAATTTCTACACGTTCTAAAGTATCAACATCTGAATGAATGTAGCGACAACGTATTTGAATTCGAGTTAAATATTTAGCCAATTCCTCGGCCATTCTTTTAGTAAGCGTAGTAACTAAAGTACGTTCATCTTTTTCTATACGAAGTTGAATTTCTTCAATTAAATCATCAATTTGATTTAAACTTGGACGCACTTCAATTTCTGGATCTAATAAACCCGTAGGTCGTATTACTTGTTCAACAAAAACGCCTTCTGTTTTTTGTAATTCATAGTCAGCAGGGGTGGCTGTAACATAGAGTACTTGGTTTTGTAGTACTTCAAATTCCTCAAATTTTAACGGTCTATTATCCATGGCAGCGGGTAATCGAAATCCGTATTCTACTAAATTTACTTTCCTACTGCGATCTCCTCCATACATGGCGTGTACTTGTGGTACAGTAACATGACTTTCATCGATAACCATTAAATAATCGTCAGGAAAATAATCTAATAAACAGAAAGGTCTCGTTCCGGATTCACGGCCATCTAAATAACGAGAGTAATTCTCGATACCAGAGCAATACCCTAATTCACGAATCATTTCTAAATCGAATTCTGTTCGTTCTTTTAGTCGTTTAGCTTCTAAATGTTTCCCTATTTCTTTAAAATAATCGAATTGCTTTACCAAATCTTCTTGAATTTGGTGAATGGCATTTTGAAGAATGTCTGGAGAAGTAACAAATAAGTTAGCAGGATAGATGTTTAATTGATCAAATTCCTCTACAATTTGATTGCTTTCTACATCAAAAGCCTCAATTTCTTCAATTTCATCTCCAAAAAAGTGGACTCTATATCCGTTTTCTCCATAAGAAGGATAAATGGTTATTACATCTCCTTTTACTCTAAATGTTCCGCTTTTTATTTCTACTTCTGAACGAGCGTATAAACTGGTAACTAATTGATGTAAAAATTTAGTTCGTGCAATTTGTTGACCAGTTTCAATTTTAATGACATTCTTTTTAAATTCATTAGGGTTTCCAATACCATATAAACAAGAAACAGAAGCAACAACAATTACATCTCTTCTACCAGATAATAGGGAAGAGGAAGTACTAATTCGAAGTCGTTCTATTTCATCATTAATAGATAAATCTTTTTCAATATAAGTACCCGTTACTGGTATGTATGCTTCTGGTTGATAATAATCATAATAAGAAACAAAGTATTCGACCGCATTATTAGGGAAAAACTGTTTAAATTCAGAATATAATTGGGCAGCCAATGTTTTATTATGTGCTAAAATAAGTGTGGGTCTTTGTACTGTAGTTATTACATTTGCTACTGTAAATGTTTTTCCAGAACCTGTTACTCCTAATAGTGTTTGATATTTTTCATCTTCATTAATACCATTTACCAATTGATTAATAGCTTGTGGTTGGTCTCCGGTAGGTTGAAAGTTTGCGACTAATTGAAAATCCATAAAACAAAAATAAGAATAGTTTACTTGAAAAATGATCTTTACGATTTCATTTATAAATAAAAAAAGAAGAGGTCTATATTGGTCTAAAGGCACTAAGTTTATGTAATTTCAACTTTAATAGATATCTTTTATGTTGATTATATGTTAAAATACATGTGCAAAAAATAACTTAATATTATTATGCTATTTGCAACTAGAATTCTTTTTAATTTACCTGTTTTTGTTTTGAAAATAAAGAGAATAAGATTTATTAAAGTCCATATTACACCAAGAATTAAAGTTAAAAATAAAATAAAATGATGAATTCCAGGTGCGTGAATATATGAATGTCCAACAGTCAGATACGATATTCCTGCAATTCCAAATCCTATACTATAAAATAATAATGTTTTTAAAATTCCTTTTTTCATATTATTCATTTTTAGATTAAAACCTTAACAAGGGGTTTAAACCCCTTGATTTACTTTGTAATAGAATTATTGTTGTACGAAATAATTAATAGTAAATTGTATTAGTCATAAAAATTTTCTGTTGGTAAGTTGAAACAAATAATAGCTGTAACTATATGAATTATGAGAATTAGAAAAAATAGTTTAGGTTTTTTACTAATTACCAAACCATAAATTGGAACTTGAATTATAGCAAGTATGATGGCTAAAGTTTCAATTTTATTATACTTATAATCATAGAATACGGATAAATAAGTTTGGTGGGCCAATAAACTCCATGCCAGCCTCTCATGGAAAGTACAACAAATAGTAAGATTAGAAATGTTAGTAATACAGTGATAATTATGTCTTTCAAAAGCAGGATAGTGTTTAATTATAATAAAAAACAGATTACTTTCTTAACAGTGAAAAATTTCCTTTTCTAGTAATGGTATTACCATTTAAATCGGTTAATAGAATATGGAACCAATAATCATTAGATGGTAACATTTTTTCCATTATACAAACCATTCCAACCTTCTTCATTAATTTGTATCGCTTTGATTGTTTTTCCGTGTCTATCAAAGATTTGAAGGTTACTTTCAGAATAAAAAGCAGAACTAACTCCTTTTACATTCCATTGATCATTAACACCATCACCATTAGGAGTAAAGAAATTAGGGAATTCTAATACAGAAATTTCTATTTCCGCAGTACCACAATTGTTTTTATCTCTAACTAATACAGTATAAATACCACCTTGTAAATTTTCAAATAAAGGTGCGTCTTGAAAATTTTTGACAATTCTTTTGTCTTCATCTAACAAAGCAAATTCATAATCACCAATACCTAGATTGTTTCCAGTATTATTTATGTGAATTGAATTATTTTCAGAATCATCTTTAACAGTAATATCATTATTAGTTATAGAAGGTATTATAGATTCATTAACAATAATTGTTTGAATTCTTTTACAATTGGTAGTTGTGTTTATAGCAGTAACATTATAAGCCCCTTTACTATTTACAGTTAGTTGTTGTGTATTTTCTATAACAATTGGATTCGTGTTTTTTCTCCATTCATAATTATATGTATCATCAGGGTTTTCAGCTTCTATTGTTATAGGAGGATTGTTTAAACAAACAATTTGAGGAGAAGTAATATCAAATTCAGGTAATGAATTCACCAGTATAAAAAATTCTCCAATACCTGCGCAATCATTATTTAAACGATTAATTACTTTTACATAAATAGGTTGTCTTGTAATAGCTGGAATATTTGTATTTCTATAGTTTGAATAGGAACCTATCGGATTCATTACTGCATCTCTATCATCTAATGTTTCAAATAAAACTACATCTATATCATTTCTAACAGTTACAGGAAACAAATTTTTAATGTCATCAACTACTTCAATTAGATTAAAATTAGAAATACCGTCTCTATCATCATTATTTATAGTATTGTTACCATCAGCATCTAAAAAATCGTCACATGAAACAAATTCTTTATTGTAAGCAATATTTCCATTAAAAGAAATGAGAATATCAACTCTAGTAACTCTAAAACATCCTTTATTGGATATCGTTCTAGCCCATACAGCATCTCCATTGGTAGCATTGTAAAAAAAAGGATTCGTAATTTCGTTAGTATCGTTAATAGCGTCTATTTCTAAAGGATAGTATTTAAAACTCTCATTATCAAAGTTATTAGTAAGCTTAATTTTTGCTTGAGATAAATTTACTATTGAAGTAAGATCTGAATTAACATCACATTGCTTAATAACAGTTGGGTTATTAAGTATTATTGGAAGTGGATTTATGACTAGTCGTAAAGGTTTAAATGTAGCAGAAGTATCATTAGAAGCTGTAAAACAATTTGAATTAGTGATACTTTCTACACGAACATATATTTTTTCTTCATTTGCGATTGTATTTCGATAAGGAGTATTTTTGTTAATCACATCAGTAAAAGCATTCCTCTGAGCACCTAATAATGTTGTGTGATAGGAAACAGTATATTGTGCAGGAGATAAAGAGCCTAAAATTTCACTATCTTTTGTAGATAATATAAAATTATTGAAAATACCATCTGTGTCACTACCACTAGTTGTATCATCACATACATCATATGGAGAAGGAGTAGTAAGTTGAGGAACTGTAGTTATGGTTAAGGTAAAACCTCGAACTTCAAAACAATTTGTTAAAGTATTGGTTAACCTGATATATACTGTTTGTGGACTAGCAGTATTGGTGTAATTATTAGGTGTAGGTATTGGGTTAATATTTAATATAGCATCGTTATTGGATTCATGATACGAAGTAATAATATTTGTTTGTGTGCCAACAATAGCATCATTAATTTTTAAATTGAAAAAAGTAGTACCATCTCCGTCATCATCACATTCACTAATGTTTAAAGTATTACCAGTTAAAATAGAAGTATCAACTACTGGAGGATCATCAAAAGTAGCTGTCCCAGTCCAAACTAAATCAAAATTACTATTACCAATAGGTCTGTCTATAACAAGAAAATAAGAATCGCCAGCATTTACATCTAATGCTTTAACAAAACTATTCCCAGCAGCTCCAGGGCCTTCAGAAACATCAGTTTCAGTACTATTCATTCCTGTTAAATTATTTCCTTGTCCTGCAGCGCTAGGATTTGTTGTAGAACAGCGAATAGCAGTACCTATACTTCCACAATTAACATTAGGCCCAAAAATGAAAAAATCAAAATCTTCGTTTATAGAAGTGTCTTTAGGAGTTAAAGTGAAACCTAAAGAACCAGCAGTTTTTATTTGTAATTTAAACCAAATACTATTATTTTCTTGACTAGAACACGCGTTAGAACCCGACAATTCTTGAATCCCAACTCCAGAAGCAGAAAGATCTGCATACCCACTATTTCCACAAACAGGTATAGCATCAGAGCAATCATTTTGAGATAAAAGTAGGGTAGAGTATAAGAAAACAAAAAGTAAAAATACTTTATTCATTTTAATAGAAATTTAGCAGACTAAATTAAACGTTTCTAATTAAATGAAAATATCTAGTTTTATTTTCTAAGTAAAGAGAAATTACCTTGTCTGTTTATAATATTACCATTAAGATCTGTTAATGTGATTTTAAACCAATAATCGTTAGACGGTAACATTTTTCCATTATACAGTCCATTCCAACCTTCTCCATTAATTTGTAAAGAGGTGATTGTTTTTCCATATCTATCAAAAATATACATACTACTTTGTGGGTAAAAACTAGTGCTAGCTCCTTTTACATTCCACAAATCGTTAATACCATCTGCATTAGGAGTAAAAAACTTAGGAAATTCTAGTACAGATACATCAAGTTGTGCAACTCCACAGTTATTTTTATCTCTTACTAAAATAGTGTAAATGCCACCTTGTAAATTTTCAAAAAAAGGTTCGTCTTGAAAACTATGTACTAACCTTTTATCTTCATTTTGCAAAGCAAATTCATAATCACCTATACCTAAATTATTGCCATTATTATTTATAGAAATGGAATTGTTTTCAGAATCATCAACAATAGTAACATCATTTTGATTAATTGTAGCAATAATAGATTCGTTTATTACAATAGTTTTAGAACGACCACAGTTAGTTACTGTGTTAATCGCGGTTACTTCATAGATGCCTCCATTAGTAATATTTAATTGTTGGTTAGTACCAATAATATTTAAATTCCCATTTTTTCTCCATTCATAATTGTAGTTTCCATCAGGAGCTTCTGCTTCTATAAATGAAGGGGCGTTTAAACAAGTTATTTGTGGGGAAGTAATATCGAAATCAGGTAATGGATTAACTTTAATAGAAAATTCTCCTAAACCTGTACAATCATTATTTATTTTATTAATAATCTTAATATATATTGATTGAGAAGGGAATGCAGGTATATTTATGTTTCTATAATTAGTAACATCATTAATTTGATTAACTACTGCATCTCTATCATTTATAGTTTCAAATAACAAAACCTCTAAATTATTTCTAAGAGGAATAGGAAATAACTCTTTTATTTCTGTAATAGCTTTACTTAAATTAAAGTTTGAAACTCCGTCTTTGTCATTATTGCTGACAGTATTATTTCCGTTAATATCTAAAAAATCATCACAAGTAATAAATTCTTTATTATAAATAATATTTGGAGTAAAAGAAACTATAATATTTAATTTTGAAACTTTAAAACAGTTTTTAGAAGAAATTGTTCTTACCCAAATAACATCTCCATTTGAAGTTATATGATTAATAGGGTTAACTATTTCTCGAGAATCACTATTAGCATCAGCTTCACTAACGTAGTATTTAAAAGTTTCATTTAAATGATTGTTCGATATTGAAATTTGAGCCTGAGTTAAATTAATAGTAGTTGTTAAATCTCCATTAATATCACATTGCTTAATTTCTGCAGGATTATTAACTATAATAGGAAGAGGGTTTACTACTAATTTAAAAGGTTTAAATGTTGTAGAGGTAGGAGTAGAAATTACTGAACAGTTTATATTATCTACATTTTCTACTCTAATATAAATAGTTTGTTCATTAATTGTAGTATTTTTATAAGGTATATTTTTATCAATAAGATCAGTAAAAGAATCTGTTTGAGCACCTGTTAAGGTAGTATGATAAGTAACTTTATATTGAGATATAGGTAAAGAACCTAATATTTCAGCATCTTTAGAAGCGAGTATATAATTGTTGAAAAAACCAATTAAATCATTTTCACATTCAATGTAATCACTAGCTTGATTTGGTTTAGGTAAATTGGTTACAGAAAGTTTAAATTGAGTAACAGCAAAACAAATACCAGGATCTGTTGTATTATGTATTCTTACATAAATATCTTCGTTTGTAAAAGGTGTAGTATTTGTATAAGGATTAGTTAATGCATTAGCAGTATTGTTATTTTGTGCATCAGTTATATTGTTGAAGTATAAAACTTCAAATTGCGCAGGATCTTGGAGGCCTAATACAGTAGGAGTTGTATCTGCTTGAAAATCGAATGTATTGAAACCATCTCCATCTGAATCACAAAAATTAATATTAGAAACAGGATTTGCTATAGGGACAGGTAAAAAACTAATAACAACGTCATCTGTGGTTTTATTTCCTTTATCATCAGTAATAATTACTTGATATGTTCCAGATAAATTAGTTGTTATTTTTAATGTTGCACTAGTTTCTCCTACGATTGTATTATAACCACTTCCAGTATCAACTAACCATTCGTATCCAGTAGCAGTACCTGTTGTAGGTGTTCCGTCAAGAGTAATTTCAGTACCGTTACATACTGTTTGATTCGGTCCTAATTCTCCAGAGATTATAGAGCAATCAGTAGTTCCAGCTCCAGGTTGACCAAAATTTGTTTGTTCTAGTTTAATTTTACCAGGGTTACCATCATAATTTGTAATTAATAATATATAAAATTCACCTGCGATAGCATTGTTAATTGAAAATGTTTCTTGACTTAAGCCATCAAAACTACAGTCAATAATATTAGAGTTGTCTAAATCGTTTGGATAAAAATTAACATCTTCAGTATTACTTAAACAAAAACCAGGAGAACCGTCATCATTAAGACATTGATAAGATAAGTTAGTACAGTTAGAATTGGGAGTGTTAAAAGGTCCCCAAGACACAAAATCGACATCTAACGGTGCTCCAGTAGGGTTTCCACTACTATCAAAATCAGAGTTTTGTATGATTTGAAAATTTAATTTTCCGGTACTACCTACCTTTATAAAAAACCAAGCGGGATTAGGTGTGTCAAATAAACAACCTATAGTTCCAGCACTAGTAACACCAGTTACATTATTAAAAATTTTAACTCCCTTATTATCTGAACACATTGGTTCTGCTGTTTCACAAACAGGAGAACCATTTTGTGAAAAATTTAATAAAGTGTAGAAAAATAAAATAATGACTAGTGTGTTTTTTTTATTTTCAAGCATACAAGTTTAATATATAGGGGAATAACTTAATTAATAAGTTTGTAAATATAAAAACAATTAATCTCTTTATAACTTTAATTAAAGTTATAAAGAGATTAATTGTTTTAAGTGAATAAATTATTTTCTAAGTAAAGAGAAATTACCTTGTCTATTTATAGTATTACCATTAAGATCTGTTAATGTAATTTTAAACCAGTAATCAGAAGATGGTAACATTTTTCCATTATAAAGCCCGTTCCAACCTTCTCCATCAATTTGTAAAGAGGTAATTATTTTTCCATATCTATCAAAAATATGCATGCTACTTTGCGGATAAAAAGTAGTACTTGCCCCTTTTACATTCCATAGATCATTTACACCATCTGCATTAGGAGTAAAAAACTTAGGGAATTCTAATACGGATACATCAAGTTCAGCAACACCACAATTATTTTTATCTCTGACTAGGATAGTGTAGATTCCACCTTGTAAATTTTCAAAGAAAGGTTCATCTTGAAAATTTTGTATTATTCTTTTATTTTGATCTTGTAAAGCAAATTCATAATCACCAATACCTAAATTAGTCCCATTATTATTTATGGAAATAGTATTGTTTTTAGAATCATCTACAATAGTAACATCATCTTGATTAATTGTAGCAATAATTGATTCACTTATAGTAATAGTTTTAGAGCGGCTACATTTTGTTGTTGTATTAATAGCTGTTACTTCATAAACGCCTCCATTAGTAATGTTTAATTGTTGGTTAGTACCTATAATACTTAAATTTCCATTTTTTCTCCATTGATAATTATAATTTCCATCAGGAGTTTCTGCCTCTATAAATGAAGGAGCATTTAAACAAGTTATTTGAGGAGAAGTAATATCAAAATTAGGTAATGGATTAACTTTTATAGAAAATTCTCCTAAACCTGTACAATCATTATTTATTTTATTAATAATTTTAACATAGATAGGTTGAGGTGTAAATGCTGGAATGTTTAGATTTCTATAGTTAGTAACATTATTAATTTGATTAATTACAGCATCTCTATCATTTATAGTTTCAAATAATAGTACCTCTAAATTAGCTCTAATTGAGACAGGAAATAATTCTTTTATTTCTGTAACGGCTTTGCTTAAATTAAAATTTGAAATTCCATCTCTATCATCATTATTGACAGTGTCGTTTCCATCAATGTCTAAAAAATCATCACAAGCAGTAAATTCTTTATTATAAGTAATATCAGGAATAAAAGAAACTGTAATATTTAATTTGGAAACTCTAAAACAGTTTTTAGAAGAAATTGTTCTTACCCAAACAACATCTCCATCAGAAGTGGCATAATTTATAGGGTCAGCTATTTTTCTAGTATCACTATTAGCATCAATTTCACTAAGGTAGTATTTAAAAGTTTCATTTAAGTGATTGTTAGATATTGAAATTTGAGCTTGAGTTAAATTAATAGTAGTTGCTAAATCAATATCAATATCACATTGTTTAATTTCTGCAGGATCATTTATTATAACAGGAAGTGAATTAACGACTAATTTAAAAGGTTTAAAGGTTGTAGATAAAGGATCAGAAATTACTACACAATTTACGTTGTCTACATTTTCTACCCTAACATAAATAGTTTGTTCATTAATCGAAGTATTTCTATATGGTATGTTTTTATCTATAAGATCAGTAAAAGAATCGGTTTGTGCTCCTGTTAAAGTGGTATGATAAGTAACTTTATATTGAGTTGAAGATAAGGTACCTAGTATTTCAGCATCTTTAGATGCTAATATATAATTATTGAAAAAACCATCAGTATCACCACCATTAACGATATCATCACAATTTTCATAATCTAAAGGTTGATTAGGGTTTGGTATACCTGTTACCATAAGATTAAACTCAGTAGTATCATAGCAAGCATTAGGAGCGCCTTTGTTGTTTATTCTAACATAAATATTTTGATTTATAAAAGGGACAGTATTTGTGTATGGATTAGGTAGAGCATTAATAGTATTATTAGTATCTGCATCTGCTCTATTATTAAAATATAAAACTTCAAATTTAGAAGGATCCTGTGCTCCAAGTACAATAGGAGTTAAATCAGTTTGAAAATCGAAAGTATTAAAACCATCTCCATCTAAATCACAAAAATTAATATCTGAGATAGGGTTTGCTGTGGCAGGATCAAAAACTTCTAGATTAAAATCACCTTCTAAAATCGTAATATCTCCGCAATCGTTGGTAAGTGTTACAGTTAACAAGTAAGTTCCATTATCACTAGTGGTTAAATTGTTGATTTTTAAAGTTGAAGTATTAGAGAGAACAGAGGTCGTAGTACCATTATCAAAACTCCATTCATATGTTATGCCAGTACCTGTTACACTTCCAGAAGAGATTTCTATAGATTCTCCAATACAATGTTGTCTGTCTTGATTATTAATAATTTCACTTGAACTATTATCAATAATTTCGATAGGCAATAATAGAGATGAAATAAAAGGAGGAAATCCTTGTGTTGAAAGTTTACCATTCAAATCAATTGCGTCTTTGGTGAAAATTACATCTCTAGCTTCAGCAGTAGGGTTCTCTATTACATCTAAAAAAGTTGCATCTCCTGAAGGGTCACTATAAGCAAGTGGAATAGTAACATATATTTTACTATCTGGACCTAATTGTAACCCTCCTCTAAATCCTGGATTTTGTGTATGAATTAATGATTTTGATAATCGTATGTCACTAGCATTTAAATCGAATTGAAAAAGGTTATAAGTTGTAGGAGGATCCAATAAAGTACCTCGAAAACTAGATACAGTAGAAATGTATAATTTTCTTGAATCTACAGAAAACTCAACTCCATATGAGTTACCATCTCTAAAATTAGTAAGTATTGTTCCTGAGTTATCTACTTTTCCTGTATTTGCATCAAAATCATACAGTATAGCACTACCTAATTGATTGGCAATAGCTAGTTTTGTACCATCAGGAGAAAGTTTTAAATATCCTCTACGTGTAGCAAAATTACTAACAGTAGATATTACTGGAGTTGTGTTTACACCTGTGTCGTCTATTTTAAAAGCATGAAATTTATTATCAACGGCAGATATAACCCAAAAAGTATCACATTCTTTACCTCTTACAGCTGCAACTTTTTCAGTCCATAAATCTTCTAAACCAGAAGAAATATTTATAGGACCATCTATAATTTCACCGGCACCTCCATTTTTAGAAATATCTATAGTATACAAATTAAGACCAAAAGCAGGTAAACCAGGACCATTTGGACCATCATCTACAGTGAAGAGGTAAAAAATAGTGTCTGATTTTGGTTTTGGAATAATCATACCAGATTGTGTACTAGATGGATCTCCTCTTAAATTATTAGCTAATCTCCCATCAGTATACTTCATAACAGTATGGTTTTTATCCCAAACGGTAATTCCATCAGAATAAAAAAGTAAATTTCCATCTTTATCAGAAAAAGTAGAACAACCTTCCAAGGTATTTATACTTCCATCTGTTAAAGCTGTTGGTGGACTAGTGTTAAAATCTAAACCAGCGTTTCTACCAAAGTACCATATGTTTGCTTGCTTTTGAGCAAAGGTATTTATAAGAGCTAGTAAAAATATAATTACAAGAGATTTCTTCATTTTAAATTTGGGCTGAAAACCAAAAATAAAGAAAACTGATTATAAATCACGTTTTTTTAACAGTCTGTAAGAAAGGAATATAAATAAAAAGGTCCAAATTAAAACAATAATAATACCTGAAGCATGTACAGAATGATCTACGACAATGTCTTCCCCTATTTGTTTAACTACTGATTTTACTGCACCTAAACGTGTAAAAGGTTCTTTTATTAAATCCCACATAGCTTTAAGAGGGAAAAATTGAAATATATCATTGGCATAAACTTCAGAAAACTTGTTTAATACATAAAAATAACTAAGAAGTTCAGCAAAGAAATACACTATAATTGCAGCAACGGCGAAAGCAGATCTCTTAATTAAAATTCCAAAAAATAGTCCCATTGAAAAGAAGCCAACTAACTTAACAAAGTATGCTAATAAATATTCTAAACCAGAGAAAATAATTGATAATTCATTAAAATCAGAATAAATAAGACCTAGTATTAAAGAAACTATAAAAACGAATATTGTAGAGATTAAAGCAAAAACAATTACGGTATAAAATTTAGATAGAATAAATTCCTTTTTACTTAAACCATCAATTAAGTTTTGTTTTAATGTTTTGTAACTATATTCATTAGCCATCATGGATACAATAACTAAAAGTAAAAAAAACTTTAAAAAAGCAGTAATAAATGTATTAAAATGCCAAATATATGGGAAGTTGAATATTCCCTGCTCGGCAAGATGAAAATTTATTTTTCCGATATCAAATTTAATGGCTGCAACCAAAGCGATAGAAGTTAATAAGCCAAAATAAATTAAGGTTAAAATTCTGCTGGCACGATTGTGTTTTAGTTTATGAAATTCAATATTTATAAGACGTAGCATAAATTAGTTTTTGTTGGTTAGTTATTTGTTAGGTTCAAGAATTGTTCTTCTAAACTAGGTTTACGTTTTACAAGATGTGATACAATAATTCCATGTTCATACAAATATTTATTAATTTGTGCAGCAGAGGTTTCATTTTCTAACCTAGCAATAACAAGATCATCTTCTATATTAACTGTTGCTATGTCGAAATAATTTTTTAAAGTGTTCACTAGCTTTTCTTGATTTCCTTCGGTTTTTACTTCTATAATACCATTAGAGGCAATCATGTTTTCAACTTTACCACTATATAACTTTACACCTTCTCTAATAACTAATACATGAGAGCATACTTTTTCTACTTCATCAAGTAAGTGAGAAGCTAATAAAATAGTAGTACCATTTTTAGCTATTCTTTTAATAATCTGCCTTATTTCATGAATACCTTGTGGATCTAAGCCATTTGTAGGTTCATCTAAAATTAAAATTTCCGGATTATTTAAGAGAGCAGAAGCAATTGCTAAACGCTGTTTCATACCTAAGGAATAGGTTTTAAATTTACTATCTCTTCTTTCAAATAAGTTTACAACTTGTAATTTATCATTGATATTATCATAAGGAACATTTTTTATTTTACAAATGAGTTCTAGATTTTGAACAGCAGTCATGTAAGGATAAAAATTAGGTCGTTCAATAATAGCACCTACTTTTTTTAAAGCTTCATGTGTAGATAGTTTTCCATTAAACCAAGTGAAATCACCAGAAGTTTTATTTACAACATTTAATATAATACCTAAAGTAGTAGATTTACCGCTACCATTTGGTCCCAAAATGCCATAAACATTTCCTTTTTCAATATCGAAAGAAAGATTTTTTACTGCATGAACTCGACCGTATTTTTTATCGAGATTTTTAATAGATAAGATAGTATTCAAAAGTATATTTGTTTTAGTCGGTTAGCTATTCGACGAACAATATACCAAAATGTTACTAAAATTTCAGGTAGTTGTTTTTAACTGTTTGTTAAGTAGTGTTTTAAAAGTTGTCTAAATCTAAGTTGTCTAAGTTTTCAAAATCATCAAAAGGATCATTAAAATCATCATCAAATTCGTTAGATATAGAGTTTGATTCAAAAACTTTAGCTGGAGCTTCTTTAGGAGTTTCTCCAACGCTTAAGATTATTTTTGTTTCAGAAACAAGATCTTCAGATATTTCAATTAATTCAACATAAAAAGTCCACATGTGAAGAAAGTCATAGACATATATAAGTTTATCTTCTTTTTTAAGAAGAACTTCTTTTATGTTACAATTGGCCATAGATAAACCTTGACTAATTTCCATCATATTAAATAAAGGAATTTCTTCTCCTTGATTCCATTCTTCATCACTTCGATAAAAAGAAGCCATCTCTTTTCCGTCAAACCCAAACGCATTAGTGATATCGAAATGTAATTTTTCTAAAGATAGATTTTCATTAATTATTAATGTTCTAATAACATCTTCTTCTACATCTAGTATTGCCCTAACTTTATACATTGTTACACTTTTATAACTGCAAAAATACGTATTTTTACAGCTCCTTAATAGTTTCATACATTTATTTAATTTAAATGGATAAAGAAGATATACTAATAAAACTAAATTCATATAATAAAAACACCTTGATGGAAACTCTTAATATGGAGTTTGTAAATATTGGTGAAAATTTTTTAACCGCAAAAATGCCTGTTACTTCAAAAGTACATCAACCTTATGGTATTTTACATGGAGGGGCTACTGCAGCTTTAGCAGAGACCGTAGGAAGTTGTGCTTCTGCTTTTTTTGTTAATGATAAAAATAAAATAGTTAAAGGTATAGAGCTTACCATAAATCATATTAAAAGTAAGAAAGATGGTGTTGTTTTTGCAACAGCAAAAGCAATTCATAGAGGAAGAACAACAGATTTATGGGAAGTGAAAATAGTAGATGAAGAGAATGATTTAATAGCTATTTGTAAATTAACAAATATCATCTTAGACAAGAAAAAGTGAAAATTTTAAAGAAGATATTAAAAGTGAGTTTTATTGTAATAAGTATACTTTTAATAGGGGTATATATTGCTTTTACATTTTTTACTTCACCAAAATCAGATAAAAAAGTTTTAGAACCATACAAAACAAGTGCGATCATTCCTGTAATTTCTAAAGAAACATTTAAAGGGTTTGATTATCGAAAAATTGAGATACGAAAAGATACAACCTTACCAACAATAGTATTTGTTCACGGAACAATAGGTTCCTTAAATGATTTTTCAAAATATATGTCTGATAGTTTATTGCAAACTAAAGCAAATATGATTTCTTATGATAGAGTAGGGTATAATTATAAAGATAAAAATCCGGTTCAAGAAAGTATTGCTTTTGAAAAAAATATGCTTGTAGATATAATAAAAGAGATACCTAATAATAAAGTTGTGTTAGTAGGGTATTCTTATGGAGGACCTATAGCATTGGCTGTAAAAAAGAAAGTAAAAAAAATAATTTTATTAGCACCAGCAGTACATGCTAAAGTAGAACCAATGCCATGGATGTTGAAGTTTTATAAATGGAGATTAACACGTTGGTTAGTACCTAAAATATGGAAACAAGCAAGTAAAGAGAAGTTGTCACATAAAAAAGATTTAAATAATTTTGAAAATTCTTGGAAAGAAACTCCAAATAAAGTTGTGAGTATTCATGGAAACGGAGATTGGATAGTACCATATGAAAATTCATTGTTTTTATCTGAACAGTTTTCAAAAGATCAATTTACTTTAGTAACAATACCAGATGTAAATCATGGTTTAGTATGGTCTAAATTCAAATTAATTAAGCAACAAATATTAAAGCATCTAGATTGAATATTTTTAAAAAGATAGAAACATCATTATTTAAAAAAAAACCTTTTGTAGTATATAAAAAACCGAATTCAATTTATGTGAATAGTTTTTTTCAAAAGAATGATGAAATATATACATCGAAATCTTACACTGAAACAGGTTTCATTTTTGCTCCTTTCGATTCTAAAGAAATGAATGTTATTATGCCTTTGTCTAAATCGGATTTAATAGAGGAGGAAATAAAATTTAAAAAGGAAGAATTCATAAAAAATAAAAGAATTTTAAATGAAGATGAAATTAAAAAACAAAAACATATTAAGCTTGTAGAAAAAGGAATTGAATCTATAAAAGAAAATTCTTTTAAGAAAGTTGTTTTGTCTAGAAAAGAAGAGGTCTTGTTAAATGATTTTTCTGTTTTAGAAACATTTGAAAAGTTAATAAATAAATACACGAATGCTTTTGTTTATGTTTGGTTTCATCCTAAAGTTGGAATGTGGATAGGAGCAACCCCAGAAACACTTTTAACAACTAAAGGAGGTCATTTTACAACAATGTCTTTAGCTGGTACGCAAACGCTTAAAAAGAATATAAATGAAGTTTCTTGGGGAGATAAAGAATTAGAAGAACAGCAATTAGTTACAGATTATTTAACGAGAAAGTTAAATACAGTAACTACAGACTATACTGTAAATAATTTAGAAAGTTTTAGGATAGGAAATTTATTACATTTAAGAACGAAGGTTTTTGGAAAATATAAAGGACCAATTGTAAATTTAATTAAATTATTACATCCTACGCCTGCCGTTTGTGGTTTTCCAATGGAAGCATCGAAGAAATTTATTTTAAACAATGAATCTTATAAAAGGAAGTTTTATACGGGTTTTTTGGGTGAGTTAAATTTGAAAAAATCTTCAAATTTATATGTAAATCTAAGATGTATGGAAATACAAAATGGGTACGGAATTATTTATGTAGGAGGAGGAATAACAGAAAGTAGTAATCCTGAAAAAGAATGGGAAGAAACAATTGCTAAATCATTCGCAATTAAAGATAGTATATAAAAAACCACTAATAGACAAAAATATGCCAAGTTTAGTGGTTTTTACTTGTGTAAATTGAATTTGAACTAAATCGGTTATATATCTTCAAATGAAACGTCAGTAAAACTCTCAGTAGTTTGTTCAACTAATGTCTCAGTCTCAGTTGTTACTTCTGTATCTTCTGCTTTTTTGTAATCTTTTTGGTGTCTTTCACTAATAACTTCACTACCTTTTTTAGTTATGATATAATCGGTAGCTTTGTTAAGCATTTCTTGAAAATCACTAAAATCTTCTTTGTATAAATAGATTTTGTGTTTTTGATAATGGAAAGACCCATCGTCATGTGTAAACTTCTTACTTTCAGTGACTGTTAAATAATAATCATCTGCTTTAGTAGCTCTAACATCGAAAAAATAGGTTCTTCTTCCCGCTCTTAATACTTGTGAAAAGATCTCTTCTTGTTCAACTCTCTCGCTCATAATTCAAGTCTTAGTAATCTTAGTTATTTGTTTTTTCTCTAACAAATCTAACAAAATATTTCACTTACACATATAAAACTCTAAATTTCTTTTTCTAAAAGTTGTTGTTCGTATAAGTTTTTGTATATGCCACCTTGTGTTATTAGTTGATTGTGAGTTCCTTGTTCTGCGATTTTTCCGTTTTCAAGGATGATGATTTTATCTGCATTTTTAACAGATGAAACTCTATGGCTTATAATGAAGGTAGTTTTATCTTTAGAAACACGTTGTAAATTTGACAATATTTTTTCTTCTGTTTCAGTATCTACAGCGGAAAGACAATCATCAAAAACTAATATTTTAGGATCTTTAATAATGGCCCTAGCAATAGACGTACGCTGTTTTTGCCCGCCAGAAAGAGTTACTCCACGTTCTCCTAAAATAGTTTTATAGCCGTTGTTAAAAGTCATAATATTATCATGTATAACAGCATTTTTAGCGGCATTTACAATGTCTTCTTCACTAGCATTGTTTTTACCAAACTTAATATTGTTTTCTATGCTATCAGAAAATAAAAAAGGATCTTGTGGTACAAAACCTATTTGATCTCTCATATCATATAGGTTTAATTCTTTAATAGGAGTTTCATCTATATATATAGTACCTTCAGTAGTATCATACATTCTGGTAATAAGATTAGCTATAGATGTTTTTCCACACCCAGTTTTTCCCATAAAAGCAATGGTTTCTCCTTCATTAATATCAAAGCTTAAGTTTTTTAAAGCGGTAATATTAGTATCTTCATAAGTTAAAGAGACATTCTTAAAACTGATTTTTCCTTTAAGATTTGTTTTAGAGTTGTTTAAATTTTGAATATTAGGTACTTGTTGTAAAAATTCATTTATTCTTTGTTGAGAAGCTTCTGCTTGTTGAATAATAGAAGTTACCCAACCAACTATTGCTACTGGCCATGTTAAAATGTTTACATATAAAATAAACTCAGCAATAACACCAATTTTAATATGTCCAGCAATATATTGTTTACCTCCAATGTAAAGGACTAAAATATTACTGATTCCTATTAAAAAAACCATTAAAGGGAAAAACAATGCTTGTACTTTAGAAAGATCGATGTTTTTCTCTTTTGCTTCGTCAGCTAACTCATTAAAATTATTGAGCACATTTTTTTCTATAGCATAAGATTTTACCACATTAATACCAGAGAAAAATTCTTGATTAAAAGTCGTTAATTTTGAAAGGTATTCCTGAACAATAGTGGTTCTTTTATTAATTTGTTTACTTAAAAAGAAAATAGAAAGTGATAATACAGGAAAAGGTATTAGTGTGTACAAAGTAAGTTCTAAATCAGTATTTATCATCTTTGTAAAACCAATAGCAAATAAAACAACCATGTTTAAAGAATACATGATTGCCGGCCCAAAATACATTCTTACTTTAGATACGTCTTCAGAGATTCGATTCATTAAATCACCGGTTCTATTTTTTTTATAAAAACTAACAGATAGTTTTTGATATTGCTGATAAATCTCATTTTTTACATCAAATTCAATCAATCTAGAAACAACAATGATTGTTTGCCGCATTAAAAAAGTGAAAAAACCAGCTAACAAAGTAATACCTATAATGATTAAAATATTAATAAATAATTCATGTTTAACTTCATCTAAACTGACAGTATTTCCCCTTAAATAATCTTCAACAATATTTAAAGAGTTTTTAATGATTTCAGGAATTTTTAATGCTAAAAGCTTTGATAGTATGGTGATTATGATACCAACAAATAATCGCCATTTATATTTTATAAAATATTTATTTAAGTATTGTAATGCCTTCAAATTAATAAATGAATTTTAAGAATAGTTTTTTGTTTTTATTTAAACAGAAAACGTTTTCTTGTTGTGTTATCCTCAATTTAAGCGTCTTTTTTTGGTTTATAATTACGAATTTCATATTTTAGCAACTTTAAAGTTAAGAAATAATAAAATGTTTCTTTATTAAAACAAACTAACATATGATGTCGGAAATTATTGATACTAAAGATCTTAAAAATGATCCTGTTTTTGGACAGTTATCTTTTGATGGTCACGAACAAGTCGTTTTTTGCAATGACGAAGATACAGGTTTAAAAGCAATTATTGGTATACACAATACAACTTTAGGACCTGCTTTAGGAGGTACTAGAATGTGGCAATACAAAACAGAATGGGAAGCTTTAAATGATGTATTACGTTTATCTCGTGGAATGACTTATAAATCAGCAATAACTGGTTTAAATTTAGGTGGAGGTAAGGCTGTAATCATAGGTGATGCTAAAACACAAAAGAACGACGCTTTAATGCGTAAGTTTGGAGAATTTGTGAATTCATTAGGCGGGAAATATATTACTGCAGAAGATGTAGGGATGGAAACTCGTGACATGGATGTAATAAGAGAGGTGACAACAAGTGTTACAGGTATTTCTGAATCTAAAGGAGGATCAGGAAACCCTTCACCTGTGACTGCTTATGGTGTTTACATGGGAATGAAAGCTGCTGCTAAATATAAGTTTGGTTCTGATAAATTAGAAGGAAAGAAAATATTAGTTCAAGGAGTTGGCCATGTTGGAGAAACTCTAGTTAAGCACATTACAGACGAAGGAGCTCAAGTTGTTTTAAATGATATAAATGAAGCTCGTTTAGAAGAATTAAGTAAAAAATACAATGCAAATGTTGTTTTAGGGAACGATATTTACGGTTTAGATTTAGATATTTATGCACCTTGTGCATTAGGGGCTACAGTAAATGATACTAGTATTGCTCAGTTACAAGCTAAAGTAATTGCTGGTGCGGCTAATAATCAATTAGCAAATGAGGTAAAGCATGGAAAAATGTTACAAGAAAGAGGTATTGCTTATGCTCCTGATTTCTTAATTAATGCTGGTGGTATCATAAACGTATATGCAGAAGTTGAAGGTTATGATAAAAACGAAAGTTTAAAAAGAACTGAAAACATATATAATACAACGCTAGAAATCTTTAATTTAGCGGAAAAAGAAAACATAACAACATACAGAGCTGCGTTTAATATTGCACAAGCTAGAATTGATGCTCGTAAAAAAGAACAAAATAGCTAAAACGAACCAATAAAAATTATATTTTTGCAAGGCGATAGAGTATTAACTTTATCGCCTTTTTTAAAGTTCCTAATTATAATGATCAATAGAAGACACATTCGTTTAAAAGTAATGCAATCTGTATATGCAATGCAGCAATCTCAAAATACAGATTTAATCAAGGAAGAGAAGTTCTTGAAATATAGTATTGAAAAAATGTTTGATTTATACGTGTTAAATTTTCAACTATTGATTGAAGTACAAAATTTAGCGCTCAAAAAAATTGAACTTTCTAAAAAGAAAATTTTAGCAACCAAAGAAGATTTAAATCCGAATACTAAGTTTGTTAACAATAAATTACTTAACCAAATAAAAACAAGTGTAAGTTTAGAAGGTTATGTATCGTTACATAAAATGGATAATTGGGTTTTAGAAAGTGAATATGTTAAAATTATATGGGATAATTTATCTGGAAGTGAATTGTATAAGCAATACATGAGTTCTACTGAAGATTCATATCATGAAGATCAAATTTTCCTTGTAAACTTTTTTAAAGAAATAATAGCTCCAAATGAAAAATTAGCTGATTATTTTGAAGATTCAATGATTTCTTGGGTTGATGATATACCATTTGTAAATACATGGATTGTTAAAACATTAAATAAACAGAAGAAACAAAATGTTTTTACTTTAGGAAGTTTGTATAAAGATGATGATGACAAAAGGTTTGTTTCTAGCTTGTTTAATAAAGTGATGTTGCATAAGCATAAGTATGATGAAGATATAAGAGAAAAAACGCCTAATTGGGAAACAGACAGGATAGCTGATATTGACATGATTTTATTAAAGATGGCTATTACAGAGTTTTTACAATTTCCATCTATACCTAGTAGAGTTACAATTAATGAATATATTGAGTTAGCTAAAGATTACTCAACAACCAAAAGTGGTTATTTTATTAATGGAGTATTAGATAAGTTGTCTAAAGATTATACAGAAACAAAAAAGATGGTAAAAATAGGTAGAGGTTTACTTTAAAGTAGATAAAAAAAAATAGTTTATTTTTACGTAGAATATATTTAAATAAAAAATGAAACAAATAATAATAAGATTAGCCATTCTTACTTCAATATTAACTTTAGTATCTTGTGGTAATAAAGGAAGTAATGCTGCTTCAAAAGTTATAAAAGATAATGTATTACAGGCAGAAAAAAGAGACCAAGAGATAAATGCAGGTGCACCAGAAATTACTTTTGATAAAGTAGAATATGATTTTGGAAAAGTAGATGAAGGTTTTAAAGTAGAAACTTCTTTCAGCGTAACAAATTCAGGTAAATCAAACTTAGTAATTACTGACGCAAAAGCAAGTTGTGGATGTACAGTGCCTACATGGCCTAAAGATCCTATAAAACCAGGAGAAACAGCAGAGGTTCAAGTAAAGTTTGATACTTCTGGTAAGCCAAATAAACAAAGTAAAACAGTAACGTTGCATACAAATACAGTAAAAGGACAAGAAATATTGAAAGTTTCTGGATTTGTAACACCTAAAAAGAAAAGTTAATGTTTAAAGTATTTTTTTTACAAGCTGGTGGTTTTGGTGATCAGAAAGGAATGATCTTTATGTTTGGGGCTCTTGTTGTGATGTATGTCTTTTTGATTTTACCACAAAAAAGAAAAGCAAAAAAAGAAAAACAATTTAGAACTGAACTAAAAAAAGGAATAAAGGTAGTAACAACAAGCGGTATTCACGGTAAAATAGCTGAAATTAATGATACTAATAATACCGTTGTCATAGAAACAGGTGCTGGGAAAATAAAATTTGAAAGAGCTGCAATTTCTATGGATTTAACACAAAGATATTTAGATAAATAAAAAACTATTTGTAAATTTAAAGTGAGCATTAGCTCACTTTTTTTGTTTTTAATCTTAACTCATTTTATTGAATAAATTAATTAACATACCTAAGATTTTTTTTAGTTTTCTAATAACTTCATTTTTAATGTGGTTGTTAATTAATTTATCTAAAGAGTATACCGCTAAGGTTACTTATTATGTTATTTTTAAAAAATTACCTCAAGATAAAATTTTACAAGAAACTCCTGAAAGTAAAATGGAATTTTTAGTAAAAGGGAATGGTTTTAAGCTATTGTCTGCTAATTTTAGTAATAAAAAACTGAGTTTTTTAATTGATAAATTAAAAAATAAAAGTGAATCAGATTTCTATTTATTAACAGAAAATAAAAAGAAAGAAATTCAAAACCAATTACGATCTGGATTGGAATTAATAGAGATAGTAAAAGATACTATTAATTTTAAATTAGGAACCCTTAAAACAAAGAAAATAGCTGTAATACCGGATGTGAATCTTAATTACAAAATAGGATTTGGATTAGAAGAAATTATAATGGAACCTGATAGTATTTTAATTTCTGGACCAGAACTTCAAATAGATAAAATACAATCTATAAAAACAGAAAAAATAGAGTTTCAAGAAATTAGTGAAGATATTGTAACTCAATTAAAATTAGAACTTTCAGATGAAGCAAGAGAGATAAAAACGAGTCATTCATTGATTGCTGTTAATGTTAAAGTAGATAAATTTACAGAGGGAAGTTTTGAGATACCTATTGAAATTGTGAATGCCCCTAAAGAAGTGGCATTTAATACTTTTCCTAAAAAAGTTAAAATAACATATAGAGTAGGTTTAAAAAACTACAATAAAATAACAGCCAATTTATTTAAAGTGGTATGTGATTATAATAAAACTAGAGAAGCCAATTTAGAATATCTAGTTCCTAAATTACAAAATTCACCTGAGTTAATTTCTTCAGTTAGAATAACTCCACAAAAGATAGATTTTTTAATTCATAAATAACATGTTAATAGGTATTACAGGAGGTATTGGTAGTGGTAAAACTACAGTAGTGAAATTATTTTCTGAATATGATAATATAGCCGTTTATTTTGCAGATGAAGAAGCAAAAAAACTAATGGTTACTTCTGAAGTTATTAAAAATAAAATAATAGATAATTTTTCGAAAGAAGCTTATTTAGATGGTGAATTAAATAGAGGATATTTATCAAAAATTGTATTTAATGATACAAAAAAATTAAAAATCCTAAATTCAATAGTGCATCCGGTAGTTTTTCAACACTTACAAGATTTTCGAGATGAACATAAAGAAAAAGCCTACATACTTTATGAAAATGCAATTTTATTTGAAAATGGAAGTGATGCATTATGTGATAAAATTATAACTGTAACAGCACCTATTGATCTTCGAATTAAAAGAGTTATAAAAAGAGATAATACATCAGAAAAAGCAGTAAAAAGTAGAATGAAAAATCAATGGAAAGAGATAAAAAAAACACTTCAATCTAATTATGTAATTCAAAACCTGACACTTACTGATGTTAAAAAAAATATAGAGGAAATTCATAATAAATTAACAAAAAAGTAGTATTCCCTTATTGATATCTTAACATTTTTCTTAAAATTTCCTTAAAAACACACTATCTTTGTTAATCTAAGTTAAAAGCATTTTACGCTATTGCTTATTAAAGTACATTTGATTAATGGGAAGGAGGATTTTTATAGTTATTGTAGTGTTAATGAGTGTTTCTTTAATAGGAATTATAGCAGTACAATTATATTGGGTTAAAGATGCCGTTAAAAGTAAGCAGTTAGAGTTTGAAGGTAATGTAACAATTGCACTAGCTAAAACGTCTGAAAGAATAAAGGAAAGAGAGTACAATGAGTTTCAAGAAAAACATAAGGAATTCTTTGAAGGAAATCAGTATAGAACAAGTGCTGAAATTAAAAATTATTTGTTTCAACAAATAGATACTGTTAGTAAACAAAAATTTACGTTCGGAGCTACAATTTTAGAAGAAAATTTTAAAATACCTGTAGATTTTGTAAACAATGATACTGTAATTATTAAACGTTTTACAGGAAAAGAAGATTTTATGTATACTACAACGTATGGTTCTAATGATAAGGATTATAAAGCGTTTGATGGAGAAAATAGGTTTTCTAAATATATGGAATATCCTAGTTTGCAAAAAAAACAATTTGAAGATTTATTTAGACAAAGTCAACGTCATACGCCTATACATAAAAGATTTAGTAATAGAGAGCTAGATAACACATTAAGAGATGAATTAGGAAAAAGGAATATTCGTCAAGAATTTAAGTTTGGTGTTTATGAAGGAGGATTAGCAACTCCTATTAAATCAGGATACTTTAAAATAGATGAAGAAAATAGTTACTATTATCCTTTACTAGAAGACGATCAAGGAAATAGTAAATATAAACTGTATATATCGTTTCCAAATGAGAAAAAAAGCTTATTATCTAGTATGATGAAAGTATTATTACTCTCATTATTCTTTATTGGAATAATTATTGCTGCATTTTCAACGTCGTTATATCAATTAATTCGTCAGAAAAAATTATCTGAAATTAAAACAGATTTTATAAATAACATGACGCATGAATTTAAAACCCCAATTGCAACTATAAATTTAGCATTAGATGCAATTAAGAATCCGAAGATAATAAACGACGAAGAAAAGGTTAAGAGGTATGTGAAAATGATAAGAGACGAAAATAAAAGAATGCATGGACAAGTAGAAAATGTATTAAGAATCTCTAAGTTAGAAAAAAACCAAATTGAAATTAGTAAAGATGCTATAGAGGCACATGATGTTATTGAAGAAGCAGTAGAACATGTGAATTTATTAGTTTTAGATAAAGGAGGAAAAATTAATACACATTTTAAAGCAATTTCCTCAGAAGTATTAGGAAATCAATTTCATTTAACAAATGTGATTGTAAATATGTTAGAAAACGCAATTAAATATTCTGAAGACGCTCCTAAAATAGATGTGTTTACAGAAAATACAAATAAATATTTCATCCTTAAGGTAAAGGATGAAGGGATAGGAATGAGCAAAAATGCTCAAAAATATGTCTTTGATAAGTTTTATCGAGAGCATAAAGGAAATATTCACAATGTGAAAGGACATGGTTTAGGGTTGGCATATGTAAAAGAGATTGTCGATGGTCATCATGGAACTGTACATGTAGAAAGTGAAAAAGGTAAAGGAAGTGTATTTACAATAAAACTACCATTAATATAAATTGAAGGGCAACAATGGGTACAAGAAAAATTTTATTAGTTGAAGATGATCCAAATTTTGGAACAGTCTTAAAAGATTATTTAGCATTAAATGATTACAATGTAACACATGCTAAAGATGGAATTGAAGGTTTAATTATGTTTAAAAACTCAGAATATGATTTGTGTATTTTAGATGTAATGATGCCAAGAAAAGATGGCTTTTCTTTAGCTCAAGATATAAGAGCTACAAATAAAGAAGTGCCAATTATTTTCTTAACAGCAAAAACAATGAAAGAAGATGTATTAAGAGGTTATCAAGTGGGGGCTGATGATTATCTTAATAAACCTTTTGATTCTGAAGTTTTGTTACATAAGATAAAAGCTATTTTACAGCGTAAAGAAACAGAAAAATCGAAAGATGATGATCAATTTGAATTTGTAATAGGAAAATTTGCATTCAATTCTAAATTACGTCATTTATCTTTTAATGGAGATGATGCACAAAAATTATCACCAAAAGAAAGTAAGTTGTTAAGAATGTTAGCTGTACATAAAAATGATTTAATGCCAAGAGAATTAGCATTAACTAAAATATGGAGAGATGATAATTACTTTACTTCTCGAAGTATGGATGTGTATATTGCTAAATTAAGAAAGTATTTAAAATTAGATGAAAGTGTCGAAATTTTGAATATTCATGGAGAAGGTTTTAGACTGATTGATAGTGAAGCATAATTACTTTAAAAAAAATAAAAAACTTCTAACATAAAACGTTAGAAGTTTTTTATTTTAGAATAGATTTGTAAAATGGCACAGTTTATAAAAATTTATAATGATAATCCGAATCCTAAAGAGATCGAAAAAGTTGTAAAAGTTTTACAAAATGGAGGTCTTATTATTTACCCAACAGATACTGTTTATGGTTTGGGATGCGATATAACTAATAATAAAGCTATGGAAAAAGTAGCTAGAATTAAAGGGATTAAATTAGAAAAAGCTAATTTCTCTTTTGTTTGTAATGATTTAAGTCATTTATCCGATTATGTTAAGCAAATAGATACACCTGTTTACAAAATACTAAAAAGGGCCTTACCAGGGGCTTATACGTTCATTTTACCTGGTAATACTAATTTGCCTAAAGCATTTAAAAAGAAAAAAACTGTTGGTATACGAGTACCAGATAACAGTATTGCAAGAACGATAGTTCAACAATTAGGAAACCCTATTGTATCTACTTCAATACATGATGAAGATGAAGTAATTGAATATACTACAGACCCTGAATTAATTTTTGAAAAATGGCAAAACATAGTTGATGTTGTTGTAGACGGAGGATATGGAGATAATCATGCATCTACCATAATAGATTTAACGAAGGAAGAACCAGAAGTTTTAAGAGAAGGAAAAGGAAGTATAGATGTTATTTAGTTTTATACAAAAGTTTCCAAACGATACAGGAACTATTTATCAAGAAACCATTGAAGGAAGGTTACCTGTAGAACTATTTAATACATTTAGCAACCTTATTTTTTTAATAATGCTAATTTATTTTGGGAAGAAAATATATAAGAATCCTAAGCAACATCCCTTTTTCTTGTTTGCGATACCAATTATATTTATTAGTTGGATAGGAGGAACTATGTACCATGGTACTAGGAGCCATCAAATATGGTTGATTTTAGATGGATTACCAATACTATTAGTATGCCTTGGAGGGATTATATATTTTGTAGGAAAAATTAAAAAGGAATGGTGGCAAAGAATTCTTTTATTTTTAGGGTTGCTATCAATTTCAATTTTACCAAGATTCTTGCCTATTCCCAGTACACATAGAATCTCTTTTGGTTATGCAATTACAGCACTAACTGTAATAATTCCATTTGCATGGTATGCTTATTTAACACAATGGAGAAATAGTAAATACATAGTATTGGGCTTTTTAATTTTTGCGGTTGCAGTTACTTTTAGAACACTAGATAATTTAGTTGTAAAAGGAGAATTAGAACCTATTTTACCAATGGGAACGCATTGGCTATGGCATACCTTTGGAGGTATTGCTGTTTTTTTCTTATTATATTATATTTATTTAGATAAGAAAGAGATATATGGAGGCTAAACCAAGAATTTCTAGATTAACTTCAATAGTAATACAATTACAATCTAAAAAAATTGTTACAGCTACTCAGCTCGCAGAAAAATATAAGGTAAGTGTACGAACAATTTATAGAGATATAAGAACATTAGAAGCTTCAGGAATACCTATTTACATAGAAGAAGGAAAAGGGTATTCATTAATAGAAGGTTTTTATTTACCACCTGTATTATTTACAGAAGAAGAAGCTAGTGCATTGATTACAGCAGCTAACTTAATTAATAAAAATAAAGACGAATCGTTGGTAAAGCATTATACAAATGCAGTAACGAAAATTAAATCGGTATTAAAGAAAACGCAAAAAGAAAAAGTAGAATTATTATCAGAAAGAATTGTATTTAGAAGTAATATTGAAAATGAAAAAACTAGTAATTATTTAATTAAAATTCAATCTGCAATAACTAGTTTTAACCTTTTAGAAATAGAATATATATCGCTTAAAAAAGAACAAACAAAAAGGCAGATAGAACCTTTTGCTGTATACAGCACTAATGAAAATTGGTTATTAATAGCAGTATGTAGATTGCGAAAAGATTTTAGAGTTTTTAGATTAGATTTAATACAGAAATTAATTGTGTTAAATGAAAATTTTGAAAAGCATTCAATAACACTTCAAGAGTATTTTGAAATTTGTAAATCAAAATCTTCCAATACCCCTGACATACCTTTGACATAGTTCGTAATTAGATTTGTGCAACATTAAATAAAAAAATAATGAAAACAATACAAATCGAATCTTTTAAAGTTATTGGAATTAGAGTTAGAACTACGAATGAGAACATGAAAGCAGCTACAGACATTCCTAAATTATGGGAACAGTTTACTACAGATAATGTTTTAAGTAAAATACCTAATAAAATAGAAGATGCAGTTTATAGTATATACACAAATTATGAAACAGACCATACTGGTAATTATGATACTATTTTAGCATGTAAGGTTACTTCTTTAGAAGAGATACCTAAAGGAATGATTGGAATTGAAATACCTAAAAGTAATTACACTAAATTTTCAACAAAAGGGAGTTTAAATGATAATATTGTGTATAATAAATGGTTAGAAATATGGAATACAAAATTAGATAGAGAATATATTGCAGATTTTGAGGTATATGGTGCAAAAGCAATGAACTCTAAAGAAGTAGAAATTGAAATTTATGTATCAACTAAATAAAATAATACGATTTTAAATACAGGATGATAATCAAGGGGGTAAAGCCCCTTGTTTTATTTTAAATAACAATTAAAATTATTGTAAATCTTTAAACTTTTTTCTTTTTAAAATAAAGTATTGCCATACTATTGAAGTATGAATATTATAGTTTGCTTTTCGTTGTAACTTACGTCTTTTTTTAATAAATGAAAATAAGTTCTTATAAAAACTAAGATGTGCTTTAAGGATAGACCAACTATGAATAGGTCTTAGTTCTAAAGCAAATTTAAGTCCTGCAATACCATCAAGTATTAATCTAAAAAAAATAGTAAAAAGTAAATGTTTTCTTGGAATATTTTTAAGGATAGTAAATAAGCTATTTCTGAAGTTTAAATATGTTTTATGTGGGTTAGATTCTTGTAATGTAGCTCCTCCTATGTGGTAAACAGTAGATGTTCCAACATACTTTATACCAAAACCTTCATTTTGTGTTCTCCAACAAAGATCAATTTCTTCTTGATGAGCAAAGTAATCTTCATCAAACCCTTCTAATTTATTAAAGACATTACTTCTAATAAAAAAACAAGCACCAGAAGCCCAAAAAATGTCAGTAATATCATTAAACTGACCTTTATCTTCTTCTAAAGAGTTAAAGAGACGACCACGACAATAAGGGTATCCTAAAAAATCTACAAAACCACCACCAGCACCAGCATATTCAAATTTACTTTTGTCTTTATAGTCTAATATTTTAGGTTGTATAATAGCGGTGTTTTCTTCTTTTTCAAAAATATTTAAGATAGGAGGTAACCAATTTTGAGTAACTTCAATATCTGAATTGATTAAACAAAAGATATCGGCTTCAATATGTTTTAAAGCATCATTATAACCTTTAGCGTAACCACCATTTTCATTATTAACCACGATTTTTACAGAAGGGTAATGTTGTTTAATAAACGATATGGAATCATCTGTAGAAGCATTATCAGCGACATAAACTTCTGCTATCTCAGAACTAAAGTTAACGATTGAAGGAAGAAATTGTTCTAACAATTTTTTACCATTCCAATTTAATATGACTATTGCAGTTTTCAAGGAGGCAAACTTACACTATAAATATGATTTTAAAATGTAAAGAATTATTAAATTTTTAAAATAAAAAAAAACAGTAAGAAAAATAGAAACCTGCTTCATAGTTTCTAATATAATAATGTAGGGTTTTTTAAGTTTCAATTGTATTGTGTACACATTAACCACTTTTAAAAACAAACTTAAATGAGAACAATTATTTTAAAATTAATGATTTTATTATTAATAAACCTACTTTTTACAAGTTGTAAAGAAAATAATGAGTTAATAGAAGAAGAGTCTACTTTGAAAGAAGAATTAGAGAGTTCTTTTGAATTTCAGAGAAGCATATCACCTGCTAGAGAATGGTGGATAGATGTTAGAATGAAAAATAGAAAGTTAACTTTTAAAGAGGCTTTTGAATCTATTTTGAAAGATGACGGATTTAATGATGGAGATATCATAAAACTTAGTCAGAAGATTTATAACATTCAAGGTAATTTAAAGATAAATAGAAGAGTTAATATCATAGGAGAAAACAGAGATGAATCAAGGTTATATCAATCACACTCATCACGATCTACACCAGAAAGTTCTTTATTTATAGTATGTGAAGCGCAAGGAATTGTATTTAAAAACTTAACTATTAATGCTGGGTATAAATCATCAAAAGCAGTACATGTTAACAATGAATCTATAGAATTTCATAATGTTAAATTTTTAGATGCTAAATGGGCTATTTTTTCCAATAAAAATATAGGAGGATTAAAAGTTTTACATTGTTTGTTTACAAGAGCAATAACATTTAGAGGTATAGAAATGAATAGAGTTTGGTCTAAGGCGAAAGTAGAGTCTATGCGTCAGATTGAAATAAAACACACTACATTTGAAGGGAAGAAACCACTTACAGGAAAAGAAAAATTTGCTATATCTATAGATTGTGGTAATGAACCAGCAAACAATAATAGTATTGTTACGAATCTTAATAACATGCTAATTGAAGATTGTATTTTTAAAGATGATTTTGGAGGAGGAATAGCATTAGCTCAAGTAGCTAATGTAATTATTAAAAATAATACGTTTAAAGCAGGAAGTGAGCAAAAGCAAAATGCTATTCATATAGAAGACACTACTTCAAATGTGAAAATTTTAGATAATTTTTTTCTTTGTAACTCACAGTCAGGCAGAAAACCACTAATTTTTATGGGATCTAGTGAAAGAAATATTATAGCAGATGGTTGTAAAGATATAGGTATTAGAGGTAATATATTTGCAGGTACAGAAGGAGTAACAAGTAATGGCCAATCTAATCGTATAATAGAAGCCGAAAGAGCTCAAAGAATTAATATATCGCATAATAAAATGTGTAATATGAGAACTTATAAGTTGCCAAAAATTTCTTTTTTTAATAAGAATGATCAAATCTTTATTCCTACTTCAGGAAATAACAAGAATGATTGTATTAGTTATCAAATTCTAAATTTAAAAGGAGGGAAAATAAAGTTTCCTAGACCTTAAATACTTATTCAAACTTAAACCAAATAATACTATTCTTAGGATAATCTTCTATGATATAGGAACTAACTATTAAAATTATTTAAAATGAAATTATTTTTTTTAAAAATAACAGTTTTGTTAATATTAATATTTACAAGTTGTAAAGAGAATGATGAACTTATTGAAGCATCAATTTCAAAAACTGAGTTTGCGAGCCCACTTTCATCTCAAAAAAGAACATCACCTGTTAAGGAATGGAAAATAGATGATGTAATGAAAGAAAATGGAGAAACATTTAAAGAAGCACTTAAAACTATAATCGGTTATGAAGACTTTAAAGAGAAAGACGCTATAGTATTAGGAGAAAAATTTTATCATATAGATGGAAAATTACTAATAGAAAAAAAAGTTAATATAATAGGAAAAGGGCAAACAAAAACAATACTTTTTCAAAACAAACCTTCATCAAGTATAATGAAAAATTCAGTATTTATTGTTTGCCATGCAGAGGGTATTACTTTTAAAAATTTAACAATAAGTGCAGATAATAAATCGAATAAAGCTGTTATTGTAAATAAAAGGTTAGTAGAATTTAATAATGTAAGATTTCTTAAATCAAAATGGGGGATTTTTTCTAATTTTAATATAGGAGGGTTGAAAGTTTTGAATTGTTATTTTACAAAATCAATTACTTTTAGAGGAATTGCTTTTAATAGTGATACATCAAAAGAGAATGTAAAAGAAATGAGTCAAATCCGTATAGAAGGAACTGTATTTGAAGGAAAGCAACCTTCAACAGGCTCCCCAAAATTTGCTATTTCTATAGATGCTGGTAATGAAGCAAGTAATGATAATTCAGTTGTGATAGATATGAGAGGAATGTTAATTCAAAAATGTACTTTTAAAGAAGACTTTGGTGGAGGTATCGCATTCGCACAAGTAAAGAATGTAAATATTATTGATAATGATTTTTTTGCCAATAAAGAACAAAAAAGAAATGCAATCCATTTAGAAGATACAAGTTCAAATATTAATATTTTAAATAACGAGTTTACTTGTAATACGTCAAAAGAAGGAAAACCACTTATTTTTATTGGATCTAGTGAGAGAACTATTTTAGAAGACGGTTGTAAGAATATTTATATAAGAGGAAATATATTTGAAGGAAAGTGTCAACGATTAATACAAGGTGAAAGAGCACAGTCTGTTAATATATCTCATAATAAAATGTGTAAGATGGATACGTTTGAAGGTGTAAAGATTAATTTTTATAATATTAATGATAAGATTTTTATACCAACTTCTGGTAGTAATGTAAATGAATGTGTTAGTTACCAGGTTAGGAATCTAAATAGGAAGGAAACTAAATACCCTAAATAATAACTTATAGTATATTATAAGTTATGAGTCCTCAAATTGATGATAATAGAATCTTTTTGAGGATTCTTATTTAGAATTTGTTAAGAATAATGGAATTTCTTTTAAAAAAACATAGGTTTCTTTTTCTTTATCTAAGACGCAGGTATAATGATCTAAACCATTAGTAACGATTAATAAATTAGCATTTAATTTTAAATTATATCGAGCAATTTGATCAAATGTATCTTGAGTTATCTTAATACTAGGAGCTTTACATTCTACAATAATATTAGGTGTTCCGTCTGATGCAAAAATTAAAATATCACTTCTTTTCTTTAAATTGTTAATAGTAAGCTGTTTTTCAATAGCAATAAGAGAAACAGGGTATTTTTTTTCTTCAATTAAAAACTTTACAAAATGTTGACGTACCCATTCCTCTGGAGTTAACACGATATATTTTTTTCTTAATTCATCAAAAATAAGGGTATGTTTTTCACTATTTTTGATTTTGAAAGAATACGTTGGAAGATTTAATTTTTGCATTATTCAAAAATACTAAATCTTTCAATTATTTAATTAGAATAATGAACGAGGTAAAGCAAATTGTTGACGATATTAAAAATGGAAATTTAAAACCTATTTATTTTTTAATGGGAGAAGAACCTTATTATATCGATCAAATTTCTAATTATATTGAAAATAATGTGTTAGATGAGTCTGAAAAAGGGTTTAATCAAACAGTAATGTATGGTAGAGATGTATCTGTAGATGAAATTGTAGCTTCTGCTAAACGATTCCCTATGATGTCAGAACATCAGGTGATTATAGTAAAAGAGGCACAAGATTTAAGTAGGACAATTGACAAGTTAGAAACTTATGCAGAAAACCCACAGCCTTCAACAATACTCGTATTTAATTATAAATATAAAAAACTAGATAAAAGAAAGAAATCATATAAAGCAATAGCTAAAAAAGGGTTGATTTTTGAAAGTAAGAAATTATATGAAAACCAAGTAGGAGATTGGATTAGACGTGTTTTAGGAGGGAAGAAATATACCATAGAACCAAAAGCAACTCAAATGTTGGTAGAGTTTTTAGGAACCGATTTAAGCAAGATAAGCAACGAATTAGATAAACTTACTTCTGTTTTACCTAAGGAAACTATTATAAGTCCTAATCATATAGAAGAAAATATAGGGATTTCTAAAGATTTTAATAATTTTGAATTGCGTAAATCTGTAGGAAATAAAAATATTGTAAAGGCAAATAGGATTATTATATATTTTAGTCAAAATCCTAAAAAGAATCCTTTAGTAATGACAATTTCGTTGTTGAATAGTTTTTTTACACAATTATTATCATACCACGGATTAAAAGATAAATCTAAAGCATCAGTAGCAAGAACTTTAGGAATAAGCCCATATTTTGTGGACGATTATGTATCTGCTTCTAAAAATTACCCAATGAGAAAAGTATCTCAAGTAATCGGTTTATTAAGAGATGCAGATGTAAAAAGTAAAGGGGTAGGAGCAAATCAATCTCATGAAGATATTTTGAAAGAATTGATATTTAAAATATTACACTAATTTAATTTTTTATCATGAAAAACATCTTTACAAAGCAAGTTACAGAGGGAATTATTGAGAGAATTAATAATTTAACATCAGAAAGTAAACCAATATGGGGAAAGATGCATATTGCGCAAATGCTTGCCCATTGTGCAGTAACTTATGAAGGAGTTTATACAGATAAATTTCCTAAGCCTAATGCATTTGTAAAGTTCATGTTAAAACTATTTGTTAAAAAACAGGTAGTTTCTGAAAAGGCATATCCTAAAAATGGAAGAACGGCACCTCAGTTTTTAATTACAGATGAGCGTAATTTTGAAACAGAAAAACAAAAGTTAGTAGATTATATAGTGAAAACTCAAGAATTAGGAGAAGATTACTTTGATGGGAAAGAATCACATTCTTTTGGTAAACTAACAAAACAAGAGTGGAGCAATTTATTCTATAAACACTTAGATCACCACTTAAATCAATTTGGAGTTTAAGAAATAAAAAATCCTCTTTTAAAAGAGGATTTTTTATTTCTTAAATTTTTTGAATTTATATTCAAAAATCATTCTATTAAAAACGGGTTAATATAATAAGTATTATTGTTATGCTAGCAGGTAAAGTCTGAACAAAGAAAATTTTCTTTGAAGCTGTTAATGCTCCATAAATTCCGGCAATAGCAACACAACTTAAGAAAAATAAAGAAACATTAGTTTTCCATTCTATATTCTCTATTAAAAAAGACCAAATTAAACCAGCAGCTAAAAAACCATTATATAAACCTTGATTTGCAGCCATGGTTTTAGTTTTAGGGAATAAATCATCAGGAAAGTGTTTAAAAACTTTTCTTCCTCTAGTTTCCCAAGCAAACATTTCAAACCATAAAATATAAAGGTGTATTATGGTTATTAGTCCTATAAGAATGTTTATTGTTAAAATCATTATATATTATTTGATATTTTAATTTATTTAGAGTTTTATTTTGAACGATATATCAAATATTTTAGACACCTCGGAGTAAGAATTCAAATAGTTGTTGGTAGTCTATTATAGCTAATAAGAAAGGAAAAACAAAAATTATAAAACTGATGTAGTTATATATTTTGTTTGTTTTTTTTGAATTGATAATCAAAATCAAAAATATGTACAAGATTAAATAATATAGAAATAAAAAACCAAATGCCACACTAACATATGGAGTATACCCTCCCATTGAAAGACAAATAATAATGAGTATGAAAAATATTAATAATAATATCTGTGAGGCAGTTTTTATTTTATTCATTTGAAATAATCTAATAAGGATGATTTATTTGTCACAAATGTGTGGTGATACTCTGATGTCATTTTAATTTATAGGAATCTTTATACGGTATTCTTTTTTAGTACTATTATTTAATTTAGTGTCTCGTAACCAAGGATTCACTATTTTTAATTCTTTATAGGTAGTATTGTATTGTTTTGCAAAATCAGCTAAATCATTTATGGGCGAATCAATAACAATTTCTCTTACCTCAGGAAAAGTATATAAATCTTCTTGATCATAAATGAAACCATATTTTTCTGGATTTGACATGATTTCTTTTAAGGCTAATATTCGAAAAACATATCTACCAGTTTCAGGGTTTAACAATAAATCATAATAACTAGAAACTTTTTGTTCACGCAAACGCTGAGATATTCTTCCACTACCAGCATTATAGGCAGCAGCAGCTAAAGTCCAACTTTTAAATTTAGCTTTAGCTCTTTTTAAATAATCAGCAGCAACCTTGGTAGATAGCTTTAAGTTATAACGTTCGTCTACATTTTTATTTACTTCTAAACCATATTCTCTACCAGTTTTAGGCATAAAATGCCAATAACCTGCAGCTCCTTTATAGGATGGAACCTGTATTAATGCGCTTTCAGCGACACACAAGTATTTAAAATCATCAGGTAAATTATATTCTTGTAGTAAAGGTTCTATTAAAGGAAAAAACTTATTAGCTCTTTTCATAAGTAACAAACCATTAGATTGCCAATAGGTATTTACTAATAGCTCTCTATCTAAACGTTCACGAACATCGGCTTTACTAAGCGGTACTTCTTCCCCAGCAAATTCAATGTAATCTGGTAATTTAACAGCTTTAACCTCGTAAGTTTTACTAACATTTTTAGTTACAATACTAGTGTCTTTTTTTATTTGAATGCTATTTTCAACAGTATTTTGTTCAGGTTTTGCTAAATTAAGAAGCAAAAAGCCAAAAATTAAAAGACTTACTATAATTAGTGTACGTAAAAAAAATGGTTTCATATATTTTTGTGTTGAATTTAATAATTACAATGTTGTTCTAGAATTTTCGAAATAGTTTTAGCTTTATTTAATATCATGATATGCGTGCCATTTTCTATTTCGATAGATTCTTTTATATTTTTAATAGGAAAGATTTCATCTTTATTTCCGTGTATATGAATTAGACCTTCTAATTCATAATCTTGACTCCAATTTAATAAATTATGTATTGCCCATTGAAGATAGTTTGCATCTCTAACAGATAAATACATTTTGTATAATTCAGCTCTCTTTTTTAAATAGTCTCCCCAAAAAAGATGTTCATAATCTTCTAAGTTTTGAACAACTTTGGTTGGGAACAATTTATAGGCTTTAGTTTTTTTAGCAAGTTTTAAACGATTTGGTAATTCGTTATTACTTTTTATACTTGAAATGATAATAACTTTTTTACTATTAATTACTTTACTCATTTCTTGTGCCATAATACCACCAAAAGAAACACCAATTAATATGCCATTTTTATGCTCAATGCTTTCACACATTCTTTTTGCATAACTTTCTATAGATTCGTTTATAGAAAGCGGTAGAATCCAATCTAAAAAATGAAGTTCATAAAGGTCTTCAGGTAAAATTAGATGCTCAAATATTTTTGTATTGGCAGCTAAACCTGGTACAAAATACAAGTGCGTTTTCTCTTTCATATTTTTTGTTATTTATTCAAATAATTTTTTATCTAAAAGTATTCCTTCTAGGTATTCATGAATATCCATTAAAGATTCGGGTACATCATCATTCCATAAACGAATATGAACTTGTTTTCCTTTTAAAACGATATAAGTACTTCCTAAATCCATAACCTTAGGGTTATCATATGTTTCTTTAAATGAAGAAGTATCATTAGATTTTAATTTCTCATTTAAAGTTTTAAGTTCTTCATCAGTTAACTTAAATTCTTTAACTCCTTTTTCAGTAACATATTGTTTTCCTTCAAATGTAACATTCCCTTTCTTATCAACAACTACATCGTATACAGGGCAATCTCCCATACAACTTGTTTTTTGAATAGAAATAAGTGTGCTTTTTTCTTTTTCAATTAATTTATCTGCGGCTTCTTTTGAATTGCTTACTACAGATTTAAATGGACCAGAAGTTTTAAAACGATCGATCCAAAAATCTTTTTTTCCTTTAGGAACTTCTATTAAAGCTATTTTAGAAGTAGCTTCATCTAAGATCATTTCTTTCCATTTTAAACCACTATTTGTAATCATAGCTTTAGCAGTTTCAGCTGCTTTAGGATTTTTTAAAACAACTAATAGTAAGTTTTCAGCTTCTTCTACTTTTGGTTTTACGATTTCTTTAGTTTTTTTTGGAGGAGTAGTATTTTTAGTTTCTTCGTTCTTTGTTTCTATTTTATCTTTAGGAGCGCCACAACTTAACGCTAATAAAAAAAGAGAGATACATAATGTTTTCATTGTATAGTTTTTCAAAGTTAATTCGATTTTTAATCTTAATATTAAATATAATAAATGAAATTATATATTTAGTTACTAAATATAGGAGTTACAATTTAATTAACAGCGATATTATTTTCAAAGTTAAAGCGAACTAATCCATCTTCATCAATATTAGTAAGCTTTACTTTATGTAATGTGTTTACCAATGAAGGATTCCAAGGGGTTTTTACTTTTACATAATTTTCTGTGAATCCATGAATGTAACCTTCTTTATTTTCACTTTCAAATAAAACTGAAGATGTGTTTGTTAGCTGACTTTCATAAAAAGCTCTACGTTTTTTTACTGATAATCCACGTAACATTTTGCTACGTTTTGTTCTAACATTTTTAGGAACCACTCCTTCCATAAGAACAGCTTCAGTATTTGCTCTTTCAGAATATGTAAACACATGTAAATAAGAAATATCTAATTCAGATAAATAATTATAGGTTTCTAAAAATAATTCATCTGTTTCACCAGGAAAACCAACAATAACATCAACACCTATACAAGCATTTGGCATTACTTCTTTTATTCTTTGAACTCTATTTGTATATGTTTGACGTAAATAGCGACGCTTCATTTTTTTTAATAGTACATCGCTACCAGATTGAAGCGGAATGTGAAAATGAGGAACAAATGTTTCAGAATTAGCAACAAAATTAATCGTTTCATCTTTTAGCAAGTTAGGTTCTATAGATGATATACGTAAACGATGAATTCCATCTACTTTATCCAATTCCTTAACCAGTTCTAAAAAAGTATGTTCATGTTTCTTATTTCCAAATTCACCTTTACCATAATCACCAATATTAACTCCTGTTAATACAATTTCCTTAATTCCTTTTTTAGAAATTTCAGAGGCATTTTTTAAAACATTTTCTAAAGTATCACTTCTAGAGATTCCTCTTGCTAAAGGAATAGTACAGTAGGTACATTTATAATCGCAACCATCTTGTACTTTTAAAAAGGCACGAGTTCTGTCTCCTATAGAGTACGAACCAACATAAAAATCAGCATCTTCAATTTCACAAGAATGTACTTCTCCTGTAGTATTCTTAGTTAAATCATTTATATAACTGGTTACATTAAACTTTTCAGTAGCACCTAAAACTAAATCAACACCATCAATAGCAACCAATTCTTCCGGTTTTAATTGCGCATAACATCCAACAGCAATTAAAAAAGCTTCTTCATTTTGTTTTAAAGCAGATTTCACAATCGTTTTAAAACGTTTATCAGCATTTTCAGTAACAGAGCAAGTGTTTATAACATATATATCTGCTTTTTCTTCAAATTCAACTCTATTAAAACCTTCGTTTACAAAATTACGAGCAATTGTTGAAGTTTCAGAGAAATTAAGCTTACAACCTAAGGTGTAAAAAGCTACTTTTTTTTCCGCATTCATTCTTGTACATTTAAGCAATTGCAAAAATACAATATTTATGAGTTTTGTTTCTAACAATTTTCCCTTTCATACCAAACGTCTTTTTATTAGAAAATTAGAATTATCAGATGTTAGTGAATTGTATAAACTAGAGAGTAAAAAAGAAGTTGTACAGTATGTAACAGGAAAGGTGTTAACTTATAAAGAAACGGAAGAAAAGTTAAAAATGTGGTTAGAAACATTTGATTATGAAAATGGATTTGGCCCACAGGCAATTTTTTTAAAAGAAGAGAAAGAATTTATAGGTATCTGTGGAATTCTAGAAAATGATGAGATAGGGTATCGATTTTTACCTAATTATTGGAAAAAAGGATTTGGAACAGAGATTTTAGATTGGCTTATTTTATATGCTAGAAATTTAGGTTTAGAAAAGTTGATAGCAGAAGTAGTAAAAGAAAATAAAGGGTCTTTAAAGCTACTAGAAAACTACGGGTTTGATATTGTAAAAGAACAATATTGTAAAAATACAGGGCAACCAGAATTCGTTATGAAATTAGAATTAAAATAAGAAGAATGAAATTATGATTTTTGAAACAGAAAGACTAGAAGTAAGAAAACTTAGAGTAACAGACATTCATCCGTTTTTTGAGTTAGAGAGTAATCCTGAAGTACTACAATACGCAACAGGGGAAATAAAAACATTACAAGAATGCGAAAAAGAATTAGAAGATCTTATAAATAAATATGAGAAAGAAAATAATGATTTTTGGATATATGCTATTGTTCGTAAATCGGATAGAGAGTTTATAGGTACTTTAGCACTTGTTAAAGATGAAGAGAAAAATGATGAGATCGGATATCGATTTATTCAACGATTTTGGGGCAAAGGGTATGCAACAGAAATATGTAAAGAATTAATTGTTTACTGTAAATCTATAGGAATGAGAAAAATAATAGGATGTGTAGTTAATGAAAATATAGCCTCTGCCAAAATTTTAGAAAAACTCAGTTTTGTAAAAACAAAAACATTTGTGAGTAAAGATATAGGATTACCTGAAACAAAATATGAACTGAATTTGTAATCGGTGATCTAAACAAATTTTAAAAAAAGGAATCATAACTTTGCAAGGCTATACCATACATTTTATACTAATGAATATTAATTTATTTAAGAGACTTTTATTGGTCTTAGTTTTTGTTTTTCTTTTTTCTTGTCAAGAAAAAGAAAAAAAGTATAAGGATCATGAAGTTTTTAGATACAATGAACATTCTAATATAACCTCATTAGATCCTGCATTTACAAAAGATCAACGAAATATATGGGCGGTTAATCAACTTTTTAGTGGATTAGTTCAGCTAGACGATAGTTTACATGTTCAGCCAGATATCGCTAAAAAATGGCATATTTCTGAAGATGGAAAAAAATATGAATTTACATTAAGACAACAGGTGTTTTTTCATAAACATAAACTATTTGGTAAAGATTCAACTAGAGCTGTTATAGCAAAAGATTTTGAATATTCGTTTCGTAGATTATTAGATAAAAAAATAGCTTCTCCGGGTAGTTGGGTATTACAAAATGTAGCTAATTTTGAAGCTGAAAACGATTCTATATTTTCAATTCATTTAAAGCAGCCTTTTCCTCCTTTTTTAGGATTACTTACGATGAGGTATTGTTCGGTACTTCCTGAAGAAGCAATAACTTATTTTGGGAAAAAATTCAGAGAAAATCCAATTGGAACTGGACCTTTTAAATTTAAGCTATGGGTAGAGAATACTAAATTGGTATTAAGAAAAAATGAACTGTATTTTGAAAAAGATGAAAAAGGAAAAAGTTTGCCTTATTTAGAAGCGGTAGCAATTACTTTTTTACCAGATAAACAAAGTGAATTCTTGCAATTTATACAAGGTAATTTAGATTTTATGAAGGGTTTAGATGCTTCTTATAAAGATGAAATTTTATCTTTTGAAGGAAATTTACAGATGAAATATAAGAGTAAGGTAAATATGGAAGTGGGATCTTATTTAAATACAGAATATTTAGGTTTTTATTTAGATACTTCAGAGAAGAACCCGATACAATCAAAATTAATTCGTCAAGCAATAAACTATGGATTTGATCGAGTAAAAATGATGAAGTTTTTACGTAATGGAATTGGAAGCCCAGCTCTTCATGGTTTTATACCTAAAGGATTACCTTCTTTTAATTCTCAAAAAGGATATGAATTTAACCCTTCTAAAGCAAAAAGTTTAATAGATCAATATAAAGAAGAAACAAATGATATGAATCCCGAGGTTACAATTACTACCAATGGTAATTATTTAGATTTATGTGAGTTTATTCAAAAAGAGCTTCAAAAAATAGGATTAAAAACAAAAGTAGACGTTACACTTCCTTCCACACTTCGACAAGGTAAAGCAAATGGGAAATTGCCGATATTCAGAGCTAGTTGGATTGCTGATTATCCAGATGCACAAAACTATCTTTCTTTATTTTACAGTAAAAACTTTACTCCTAACGGTCCTAATTACACACATTTTAGTAATGTTTCTTTCGACTTATTATATGATAAAGCAATAAAGGAGGTAGATAATAATGAGAGATATAAATTGTATCAAAAAATGGATAGTATATTAATAACCGAAGCACCGGTAATACCATTGTATTATGATGAGGTTATCCGTTTTACTCAAAAAAATGTTTACAATTTAGGAATTAATCCAATTGATCTTTTGGTTTTAAAGAGAGTAAGGAAGCTTAATAAATAAGTGTTGTTGTTGGTGTTTTTACTTAATTTATGTTAAAAATATTATGTGAATTTAATTTTTTAACTTAATTTTTGTTTTATTTCAAATAAATTGTGTTAAAATCAAACATTTTATGTGTATACGTTAATATTTAACAATTATTATTGTTAAGTGTTTGATTTTGGTAATTTTAAGGTAATTAACCCTATCAAAATCAATAATTATGAAAAAACACTACTTAATTGTTGTGCTGTTCTTAGCACTTCAAATTAGTTTTGCGCAAAACACTCAACCTAAAGACTTAGGTTTGATTCAAGAACATTTTAACAGTCTTAAAAAGAAGGGTACTTCTTCTTCAACAGATTATTCAGAATGGAAAGTGACGAGTACAGCTTCATCACTTAAAAAAGGTTTAACCCACTATTATGTTACTCAGTATTATAAAGACATTCCCATTGTGAATGGAACCTATAATATGTCTGTTGATAATAATAAAGTTAACTATTCTTTAAATCAGTTTGTTACTGGTGTTAAATCTAAATTATCAGCAAATAAAGGAGCTTCTATTTCTGAGTTATCAGCAATTGATGTAGTTATTAAGTCTCACAGATTACCTAGTGCGAAAAGATTAACTAAAACATCAAATAAATCTGTTCAAGGAAATGTTATTTCTGAATACAGAAATTCAGGCATTACCCAAGATGATGAACCAATTGTTGTAAAAAAGGTATACATTTTAGATGGAGATCAATTAAAACTTTGTTGGAATGTAAACTTGTATGAAAAAGGGGGGCAAAATTGGTGGAATAGTTACGTAGATGTAGCTTCTAGTAAAATTGTAACCGAAGATAACTGGGTAATTTCATGTAATTTTGATGAGCCTGGTCATGATAAACTTCATACAGTTCATAATTCTAAAGAGTTTTTTAAATCTCATAAAACCGAAAACTTAGCACCTTATGCTAATAGATCATCTTTTTTTGCACCAGATTCATATAATGTATATCCAATGCCTTTAATTAACCCAGATGACGGAGGTAGATCAATAGTTACTGATCCAGCAAATACAACAGCATCACCTTTTGGCTGGCATGATACTAATGGATCAAATGGAGCTGAATTTAATATTACAAGAGGTAATAATGTTTGGGCTCAAGAAGATGCAAATGGAAATAATGGAACTGGAGCTTCTCCTAGTGGAGGAAGTGGGTTAGATTTTGATTTTCCTGTAAATTTAAACCAAGCACCTAGTTCTTATAGAAATGCTTCTACAACAAATTTATTTTATTGGAATAATATTATGCACGATGTATGGTATCAATATGGTTTTGATGAAGCAAGTGGTAATTTTCAAGAAAATAATTATGGTAAAGGAGGTTCTGGTAGTGATTCAGTAAATGCTGATTCTCAAGATGGAAGTGGAACAAATAATGCGAACTTTGGTACACCACCAGATGGTAGTAACCCAAGAATGCAAATGTTTTTATGGAATAGAACAAGTCCTGGAAGAGATGGTTCTTTTGATAATATTATCATAGCTCACGAATATGGACACGGAATATCTACACGTTTAGTAGGTGGGCCTGGAGTAAATGCTTTGGGAGGTTCTGAACAAATGGGTGAAGGATGGTCTGATTGGTTTGGATTAATGCTTACAATGAAAGCAGGAGATAATGGATCGGATAGAAGAGGTGTAGGAACTTACGTTTTAGGAGAAGGGCTTACTGGTGATGGTATTAGACCAACTCCTTATTCTACAAATAGATCAATTAATAATACTGATTATGCAGATATAAATGGTTTAGCAGCTCCACATGGAGTAGGATATGCTTTTGCTACTATTTTATGGGATATGACTTGGTTATTAATAGATCAAGAAGGATTTGATAATGATTTTTATAATGGAACAGGAGGGAATAACATTGCAATGTCTTTAGTAATTGAAGGATTAAAAAATACAGCAAATAATCCAGGGTTTGTTTCTGGCCGTGATGGTATTTTACAAGCAGATCAAGATTTATATGGAGGTCAGTACAGATGTTTAATATGGAAAGCGTTTGCAGAAAGAGGAGTAGGAGAAGGAGCTGATGAAAATAACAATGGAGGGAGTAATGGAAAAACGGATCAAACAGTTTCATTTACAAATCCTTGTGATGGTGGTGGTCCTGGTCCTGGTGGAGATGAGTGTAGTGGAGAAATTACTTCATTCCCATTTAATGAAAGTTTTGAAACGAATTTAGGTGATTGGAGTGATGCTACTACAGGAGATGATTTAAATTTTACTAGAAATACAGGTGGTACACCTTCAGCTAGTACCGGTCCAAGTGCAGCAGCAGATGGTAATACATATATTTATGTAGAAGCTTCTGGTAATGGTACTGGTTTTCCAAACAAGAGAGCAATTTTAAATTCTCCTTGTTTAAACTTTAGTACATTAACTAGTCCAGAACTTAGTTTCCAATATCATATGTTTGGTAGTGTTATTGAATCTTTAACAGTAGAAGCAAGAAAGGATAATGATGGAGCATGGACTTCAGTATTTACTCAAAGTGGTGACCAAGGAAATAGTTGGACTACTGCTACTGTAAATTTAAATTCTTTTGCTGGGGAATCTAGTGTTCAATTAAGATTTAATGTATTAACAGGAGATGGTAATAGTGGATGGCAAAGTGATATTGCTATTGATGATATTGCTGTTGGTGAGTCTATTGGAGGAGGACCAGATCCAGACCCTACTTGTGAAGCTTTAGATTTTAACAATTTTACAATTAGTTCTTTCTCTAATCAAGATAGTGCTGGTAATTTCTCAGTAGGTAATTCTGGAGCATCTTTAACCTTAACAAATAATACTTGGAAATCAATAGCAATGAATTACACAGTAACAGCTAATACAGTTATTGAATTTGAATTCAGTAGTACTTCTGAAGGAGAGATTCATGGAATTGGTTTTGAGGATGATAATACATTAACACAAACCAGGTACTTTAAAGTGCATGGTACTCAGAATTATGGAATAACTAATTTCGATAACTATTCTGGAGGTACTCAAACGTATGTAATTCCTGTTGGAGATTCTTATACAGGTTCTATGGATAGATTAGTGTTTATTAATGATAACGATGGTGGTTCTGGTAACAATTCTACTTTTACTAATGTTAGAATTTATGAAGGTTCTTGTGGTACTTCTACTGTTGCAGTTAGAGACTTTGGAATAAGAACAGATGTGTTAGGAGATGAGGATGAAGATATCTTTACATCTATTCAAATAGCACCAAACCCAATTACAAAAGGACATTTATTGAAAATAGTAGGACCAAATAGAAATTTATCTGATGCTTCTTATTCGGTAATAAATATGTTAGGTCAAGTAATAGAAAAAGGTGCTGTAAATGACAATAGAACTATTAATGTTGATCGTTTCCAATCTGGAATTTATATTCTAAGATTAGAAAATGAGTTTACAGAAATGAACAAACGATTTATTATTAAATAGGGAAGAATTGTAGTACAGTATGAAGTACTAATAAAAGAATAAAGAAATATTATTAAACCTCTTAGATTAACTTCTAAGAGGTTTTTTGTGTTATTATATGCGTTATAGTATTAGAATTAAAGGAGTGGGAATAATTGTATTTGAAGATAATCTTAAATAATGTAGTCCAATTCCTGAAAGTCCAACCATGATACTAGGATTATAACCTCCAAGAGTTAAGCCAGAAGGCATTAATGTAATATCATTAAATTCATTTAAGTAGAGTTGAGAAATTTTTTTTGAAAATTGAATGCTATCCTTTTCCTCCATTTTTTTACCATAACTAAAAACAATGTCAGAAAGGCCTAAGATACCATGACACAATGTTGCGTCTTTCTCAGGAGTATTATGAAATTTATCCAAAAGATGTTTTTTTGTAGTTTCAATGCCAATAGCAGCTAAATTTAAATGATAAGTGGCTCTTTCTTTATCTAAGAAAGAAGCTCTTAAATGTGCTAATGAAATACCTGGAGCTCCATGACACCAAGCAGATCGGAAGGTTCCTGTTACTTTACCGTTTTTCTTAAAATGAGGGTAACGAGTATCTATCCAATTACCTTCATCATCATTAAATAAGGCCTGTTCAAAAGTAAAAGCACCTCTTCCGTATTTTAAATATTGTTCGTTTTTGGTAAAAGCATAAGCTTCTAATAGTGCTACACCAATTCCAGAAGCTCCATGAGAATACCCTGTGGTTGGTGGTGTATTAAGTTCTACACCATGAACTTTTGGAGAAGCCCAAACACAGATGTCATCATTCCAACTTCCTAAAGAAACTATTTCATCAGCACATTTTATAGCCATTTCTTTAAAAATTTCTAACGTATATTTTTTATATAATGAAATTAGTACAGGAATTGCTCCAGCATTACCTCCTATAACATCTAAAGAATGTTTTGTATTTAGACCATTTGCTAATTTTCCAATTAACCAATTAAGGCTTTCTTGAATGTGATTTTCTATTTCTGGAGCTACTTCTATAAATCTATACCCAATATATATAAGTCCTAATTCTCCGGCATAAAAAGAGATAGAAGAAGCTGGGAAATCGTATGATTTCATATAATGTACAGATCTTAACCAAGCTCCTAAGGCAGTTTCTTTATAAGTGTTATTTTCAGTAACTTTATATAATTCTAGAAGAAAATGACTTACTCCTGCAGAACCACTATAAAATTCTGGACTAAGTGCCGAGTTTCTTTTAGAGTAAGCAGCCAATTGTGCATCTTGAATATCTCTTCTGCCTAACCAATTACAATGTTTTTTAGAATTGTCCCAAATAGCGGTTTTTACAAGATGATCTCCTATGTTTATTGAAGCATTTATAAGGTTTGCAGTATTTTTAATAGAGTTAACTTGCATAATATTAATTTAAAATGAGACTATTTTCCGTAAATAAATTTTCGTATTCTTTAAGGTTTTTATTTGAGCTATAAGGAAACTCAGGATTAATTCCTTTTTGTAAAAATGTCTTCTGAGCTTCTTTAAAAATATCTTCTTTAATATTAATCTTTCTAATAAAACAATTATAAAGTAGTTCACTAATAATTGTTGCTCTAGAAATTCCAAAACTAATAACACCTTTAGGATCTTCAGCAAAACTTAACCCTTTACCAATGCTTTTAGTAAACATTGGAGTTTTTGTTTTTAATGTTGATTTTAATTTTTTATGAACATCTAAGATTAAGGGCAATGCAAATGTAAATTGACTTTTATCAATATATAATACTCCTGCATCTGATCTTAAATAATTTTCAGGGCTTGATACTACTTTTGTTTTAAAATAAACTTGATTTGTATTTAATGTTTCGGTTATTAGTTTTATATATGGAGAAGCAGCAACAGGTGTGAGATTCCAATAAAATCGTGTCAATTGATTTTCAAAATTGGCTATTTGTTCTTTATACATATTTCCGAATGCCATATAAAAAAACGGATTGATTTTTCTTATTTCTTTAGGTATTTTAACTAAGCAAGGAGCCTTTTTAATAAATGTTCCATTACTAGTTTTTACTTCTTCTTTTTTTACCCAATATTTTACAGTTCCCTTACTAACAATTATTTTGTTATTACTAATATCTTCATCAATAATATTCCAGCCATCTTCCCATGTTCCTTTTCCACAATTATTCTTTGATAAGTTTAATAAAAAATCTTCTGAATTTATAACTTGTTTAGATAATGGTATTGATTCATCACTTATTTTGTAGAGATTGTTATAGATGTCTGTTTTAAGAATTTCTTTAAACTTAGTAGCTTTAGAATCTTGTTTGTTAATAAGTTCAACACCATGTTCGTTTTTGATTCTAATTTTAGATAAATCTCTGTGTATTCCATTAATAGAATAGCTATCTTCAGATAAAATAGTTATAGAATTAATTACTTTTTTTATATTGTTGTGAAGCTTTTGTTCTATCATGATACTAAAATTGTATTGGTTAAACCAAATAGTTTTTTTCTAGAGGAATGTGAGCTTCTAATAATACTCTCACTCATTTTTAAAAGAACATTAGCAATAGAGGGTATAGTATCAAATTTTGAAGCAACCTCATAAGAGGTTTGTAATATTCTAAAACCAGCATAGTGCAATGCTTTTTCTAAAAGAGTTTCGGTTTTTTCTTCTGTTAAAGAAGCCGTTTTGCAGTAATTTATCCAAAAAATTTCTATGGCAGGATATAGTTTTTGAAAAGGAAATTTAGTACCTTTAATCATTTCATCTGGCGTTTTATTATCTGGCATTGTAATAACCCACCAAAAAATAAAATCATTAAAACAACCAGCTATATCCCAAGCAATGTCTCCAATTTGTGACATCTCCCAATCTACTAACTTTACTTCTGTAGATTCTTCTTTTTCTGGATTTAATAAAATAAAATTATCAAGCTTTATATCTCCATGAATAATTGCATTCTTTTCCCATGTTTCTTCTATTTTATTAAGCATTAGTATAATATCTGATTGGGCTTGTAAGTGTTCAATAAAATCGAGACCACCTTTGGCTAAATGAGCTAATTTATTCGGATGAGGTTGATGTAGTTTGAAAATAAAAGGTAAATCGTCGCTTAAAAAATCTGCTTTTGAATGATTTATAACATTTTGATCTGAAAAATGATGATGTATTTCAGCAAGTAAATTTCCAATAGTTCCAACGGTTTTTAGGGGGAAATTATGAATTCCTTTTTGTTGATAATATTTCCAAAGTGGTATTGCATTCTTATAAAAATCGATAATAAGAGTAAGTTCATTAATATTAGAGTATCGTAGTACTGGTAAATAATCTTTTAAATTAATAAAAGACTCTTTAAAAAAGTTATAAAAAAGAATTTCTTTTTTTAACGTTTTAGCATTATCAGCGGTTAAGTCAGCTACCTGTTTTATTAAATAGTTAGGCTCTAATCGTGTTGTAACTTGTATATTACGATTCCTTCTATTTATACTAGTAGTTTCAAAATCATCAAAAAGTAAATTATTTTTATCAATTAAATGTTCAGCAAGTAATAATTCTTGAATGGTATCCAAAGTGTACATAGTAGTAGTGTGTTATTTTAGGTAAAAGGGCAATTAAAAATTGCCCTTAAATTTTATTGCATTTAACAATTATGTTGAACAACCTGTAGTAGCAAGTACAATCCAACAGCAATCTTTTTCAGATGCAGCATTGTCTTTAAAAGCACTAACTGAATCTGTAGCTGTATCAGTTGAACAACCAGTAGTTGCTAATACAATCCAACAACAGTCTTCAGCTACACTAGCTTTAGCCTTTAAAGCATTGTCAACAGTAACTTCAGTTGAACAACCAGTAGTAGCAGCAATAATCCAACAGCAATCTGAAGGAGTTGTAGCGGAAATTTTTGAAGTTGCAGTATCAGTTGAACAACCAGTAGTTGCTAATACAATCCAACAACAATCATTTGATTTACCCATAATAATTTAGTTTAATTGGTTATGCTTACTCTTTTAAGGATTTTCAGCAAATTCCTAACTTCGAAGTATTTAGAGATAAAATTAGAGTAATAAATAAAAGAGAATACAATTAATCCCTTGAACGTTAGTAGTTAAGTCACAAGCGTTAATAGTATTATGAAAAGAAAGCCTTGAGTGAATTTGTAGAAAACAATTATAGTATATAGATGCGGAATTAATATTTGGAAATCAATATAATATGTTCATTCCAATTAGTATAATATTAATTCATTATTCTCATTTTTAGATAAAAAGTTACAATTTTTTAGCATCTCCAAAGAGTATAATAGACCAAGGCGTGCCTTGAAATTAAAACTTATTTCTAATTTAATGCCTCGTGGACTTACCTCGAGGTAGTTTACTGTAGTATTTTAGTAACGTAAAAAAAACATGTTTAGTTTATGAAAAGAGTTTTACGTAAAAGTTCATAGATATTCAGAATATCACAGGAAATCAAATTATAATAATTCCAATATAAAATTAAATAATAATAGAACTTTTGGTGTCAAAAAAAACTCTGTACTTTTAAGTGTACAGAGTGATTTAGTTTAGTTAAAAATATCAAAAAAAACATTTTATACTATTTTCAAGGGTAAAAATGGTGTTGCTACATTTTTTGAAATGATAACTTAATATTATTGAGTTTAAGATAGCAAAACTGGATCTAAAATTTTTATCATAGAATTGATATTAAAAAACCAACTCTTTAATTTTTTTTGTAATAGCTTGTTTAATGTCTTTAGGGTACGATCTTTCTCCATGAAAAATATCAGCCATAGCTTCACTAAATCGTTGTCCGTATTTTTTAAGCATCACATTACGAATTGTTTTTTGTTCGTAAAACCACTTGGCTAACCATAAACCTGTTTTTATTTCAGGAAGTAATTTTGCCTCTAATTTTTCTAAATACAATTCTTTTGCTTTTTCTAAATGCAAGTTACTTTCACTAATAGCCTCGGCAACCAAAACCCCGCTATAAATAGCATTAGAAATACCTTCTGCCGTAATAGGATCTGCAAAACCAGCAGCATCACCAATTAAAAAAACATTATTTTTTACAAAACCGTCAGTTCTTGGAGCAATAGGTATTTGAAATCCGTGTTGTGATTCTTTTAAAATAGTGGTTATACCAATAGTTTTTAAATATTCTTGGTAATATTTTTTTAAGTTAATTTTAGCTTTTTTTGTAGAAGCTACACCAACAGAAAGGTGATTCTTTTTAGGAAAATTCCAAGCATATCCGTAAGGAATAGCATCAATATCAAAACGAACTTCATCTTTTAAACGGTTAAAGTCTTCTTCAGGTACTTCTACTTCATACTCTAAAGCAGGAATTAACTTTCTAGTTTCTTTGTCCCAACCAGCCATTTTAGCAGTTGGACTTAAAGCTCCATCTGCAGCAATTACAAAACTAGCAGATATTTCAGTTTCAGAAGTAGTTAAATATGCTTTTTTATCTTTAAATGTAATAGCAGTAAGCTTGTTGTTTTCTAGTAAAGTAACTCCTAATTTCTTAGCTTCTTCAACAATTAAGTTATCAAAAGAGTCACGCATAATCATGGTAATGGTAGGATCTTTTCTAACTGTTTGGAAATGTAGTTTTTTACCTAAAAAAATATCAACAGTATTAAACTCTCTTTCTATAACATTACTAATATCAAAAGGCATATTTTTTCTTCCTCTAAAAACGAAGCCACCACCACATGTTTTATAACGTGGTAGTTTTTCTTTCTCTATAATAACAGTTGAAATTCCTTTTTTAGCTAAATGAAATGCTGTAGAGGCTCCAGAAGGACCGCTACCAATAATAGCAACATCAAAATGTTTCATATAAATAGGTAGTTGTTTAGTTAATTGTTTGTGAATATAAGAAATAATAGGTTAAAAGATTCATGTTATGTTTAGATTTGAGGACAAAAACTAATAGTAAATATTTTTATTTTTTTTGAAATTAAAACATAAAAAAGGACTGTTTCTTAGTTAATATGTTCTGTTTAATTGATTGCTTTTTGAGTGTTATAACTCAAGATTTGATTTTCAATAATTTGAATTACTTTTTTAGACCAAAGCATTTTAAAATGTCCAGTTCCTTCTATTTCTATAAGGCTAGAATTTTTAAAGAAAGAATTTACTGTTTTTGATTTTTCTATAGGAACTACTTTATCAAATTTATCGTGAATAAAAGTTAAACTTTTAATTTCTATATTTTTAATAACATCCTTAACTTTATGAGTCATTGGATTGTATTTTGTGGTTGTTTTTTTTATTTTTTTGATAAGTAATTTTGTTGATTTTTTAGTCAAACCAAATTGAAGAACAGCAAGGCCTATAAATTCCGAAAATTTACTAGGAGTTGTTAAAGCAATCATTTGCTTTGCTTTGTATTTTAAAGAGTCCATAGCAGTAAAAGTAAGAACCGATCCCATAGAGTGTGTTAAAATTAAATCGTATTCTTCTTTTTGTAAAAAATATTTTACTAAGTCAGACATTTCAAAGAAGCTTGTTTTTTTCTTTGTACTATCACCATGACAAGGTCCATCAAAGCTAATAACTTCATATCCGTTTTTTGTTAATTCAGGAATAATAGCGCCAAAATTGGAAGCTCTTCCTCCCCATCCATGAACGAGTAGTGCTTTTTTGTTCCCATTTCCCCATTTAAAGGTTTTAATTTTAAACTTTTTAAATTGAATGGTAGAGTTTTTAGCTGTTTCTAATATTGATTTTTCAAATGCTCTTATTTTTCTGTTTTTAGGTTTAGAAATAAAGTTAAAAGCTATTTGAGCAGAGATTTTTGGAGATATCTTCTGCAAAAGATGAAATGTTTTTTTTAGATCCATTTTGTAGATTATTAATAATCTTACAAAACTCTATGATTTTGATTTTTTTACACGACACATTTGTGTCATATTAGAAAGAAGTATCATTTAAATTAGAATACAAAAGATGAAATGTTTTTTAAGAATTTATTTTATCTCAAATTCTTTTACAATAGAGCCAATAGGTATCGCTTTAATTTTTTCATCTTGTAATAGAAACAAAATGCCTTGTGTTTTTCCAATAACAATTCCTTTTACTGTTTCATTGTCGCTATATTTTAGAGTTATAGGAGCACTTTTTTTTATAAGCTTCATTGTGTGTTTTCCATAATTATTAGCAGCAAGGTATAAGTATGAAATTGTTAAAATAACGAAAGAATAATATCTGGTATTATTAAACGATTTTTTTTTATTCCAACCAAAACTTAATTTAGAATATGTTTTTGGGAACTTTTTTTCTAATATTATATCTATTTTAATTAAAATTGCAATTAACCCTATTGTAATTATAGAAAAAAACACTATTTTAAAATCGGAAAAAGGAGCGATTAAAAAATCAAAAACATCTGCATAATCAAAAATATTAATTCCAAATTGTGAATATTTTTGATAAGTGAAAAGCATACCAATTGCAACAATAAAGAGATAAGCAATGGTAATTATGGTTTGTATCTCTTTTATAATAAGCTCATAGGCATCTTTAATAATTCCTTCTTTCATTTGTTGATATGATTCTGTTTATAATACTATTATTTTTTTTCTAATTCTGGTTAAAGTTTGACGTTTAATACCTAAAAAAGAAGAAAGATGTGTAAGAGAGATACGATTTAAAATATCTTTGTTCTTCGATATAAAGTTGAGATATCTTTGCTCAGCATTTTCAAACAAAAAACTTTCAATTCTGTTTTGCCTTTTTATTAAATGTCTTTCAGCAATTAATCTACCATATTTTTCGAAATTTTTATACTTAGCATAACATTCTTGAATTAAAGTAAATGGAACATTAACTAATAAACTAGATTCTAAAGTTTCAATATGATATTTTGAGGGAGCTTGATTAATAAAGGCGCTGTAATCTGTAGCATGACTATTTTCTTTTGCAAAAGCAATGGTTATTTCTTCTCCTTTATCATTAATATAGAAAACACGTAGTAACCCTTTAAAAACAAAAACTAAATTTTCTTGAACCTTACCAGCCATTAAAAAGAGTTTCTTTGTATCTAATTTTGTAACCGTAATTTTACTAGTAATAAAATTTATTTCTTCAGGTTTAAAACCAGGGAAAACATTGTATAAAGCCTTTGAATAAGCAATTATAGGATTCGTTATACTATCTGTTATCATTTATTGTATGTATTAATACAAAAACGAATATAATCATTCAAAATTTATTCTAGACATAATAGGGAAATGATCAGAGTATTTTGGAGTGTAGGTTTTAAAATTATGAATTTGAGTTTTGTTGTCTGTTAAAATAAAATCGATACGCATCGGAAAAAAATAATTGAAAGATTTACCAAAACCAATACCAGCTTCTTCAAAAGCATCTTTTTTACCTTTAGAAATTTGTCTATACACCCAAGAAAAAGCTGTGTTATTAAAATCACCACAAATAACTTTTTTTCCGTTCCATTTTTTTTCATGATCTAAAAAAACAGCTACTTGAGAAGCTTGTTTTTTAAAACCATTTTTTAAACGAGCAATTAATTTTTCAGAATTCTTTTCTCCGAAGTTTTCTTTTCTTGGATTTATTTTTAACGATTGTAAATGTAAATTGTAAACACGCACCGTATCTTTTCCTTTAAGAATATCAATAAAAATAGCATTATTGGCACTTTGTTTAAAATCTAAAGAACCTTTATTAATTATTTTAAATTTTGAATAAATAGCTAAGCCAAATTTCTTTTTTTTCGATTTAGAAACAATATAAGAATATGGATAACTAATTTTATTTTGTTTAGAATTGTAATACTCTTGTATGGTAAGTATATCTGGATCTTTTTCTTTTATAAAACTGAATATTTTTTGATCAATATCGTCTTGTTTAATCCACTTATATACATTAAACATACGAACATTATAACTCATTACTTTAATGTCATTATTACGCGCTGTATTCTTTTCTGAAAATTTTAAAAAAGGAGGAAAGAAAATCCACCCAATTAGTAATACGATACCAGAAATTATAAAATGTTTTTTAAGTTTTAACAACCAATAAATTAAGAATAAGAGATTAATTATAATTAATAATGGTATTGCTAAACTAGCTATAGAAAATACAGGAACAGTTTTAGGAGAAATAAAAGCAAGAAAATAAGATAACAATAATATAGTAGCTGCAATAGAGTTTATATAGTAGAGCAGTTTATTAAATAAAGAATATTTTTGTTTCTTATTTGCCACTATTGTTTTTTACCCTGTTTAAATAAAAATTCTTTCTCTTCTTTAGAAAGTGTATCATAACCAGATTTTCCTATTTTGTCTAAAATTTCATCAATTTGTTGTTGATTTTCAGATTTGTTTTTAAAAGGACCAGTTGTAGCCATTTTCTTTTTTGAGTTATGTACCGTTTTTAAAGGAGCTTTCTTTTTTCTACGAAATAGATTGGTAAAAGGTTTAAAAATATCTAATTCTTTACTACTAAGGCTACTTATATATAAATAACCAAATAAAGCACCGCCTAAATGAGCAAAATGACCACCAGCATTACTTCCTGCTAATTTTATTAAATCTAAAACGACAAAAAATGCTGCTAAATGCCAAACTTTTACGTAACCAATTAAAGCAAAACGTAATTGATAGTTTGGAATATGAGTAGCGGTACCGATAATAATAGCAGAAATACCAGCAGAAGCCCCAACTAAAGTATAAGTTTGCCCTGCAAAGAGAGGGAAAAAATTCATAGCTACTAAGAAAAATAAACCACCCCAAAGTGTACCCAGTATATAAAAACTAAGCAATTGTTTTTGTGTGAAATAATCTAAAAATAGACGTCCAAAAAGATATAGCCACATACAGTTAAAAAGAATATGCAAAAAACCACCATGTAAAAAACCATAACTTATAAGTGCCCAAGGTTTTGTTAGTAAAGAACTAAAAGAAGACGAAAGAGCAAACCAATCACCTAAAAACGTACTCTGAATTTTAAAAAGACTTGAAAAAACAGTCATTAATAAACCTAAAATGAATACGCTAATATTTATGTAGATTAGTTTTTCTACAATACTTGCGTTCTTAAAATTATATTTTAATGTTTTTATAAATTCCATTCTAATAAACTCTAAATTGATTTTTTTTCCAATACCAAGCAATAATAAAACCTATAATAGCTCCACCAACATGTGCAAAATGCGCTACATTTCCTACTGAATATTTTGTCATTCCAAAAAATAAATCACTTGCTATTATTAAAGGAATAAAATATTTAGCAGCTATAGGAACAGGAAAAAAGATCATTGCTAGCTTTGCATTAGGGAATGCTAAACCAAAAGCTACTAAAATTCCATAAATAGCACCAGATGCACCTACGGCAGGGGCGTTATATAAAGAGTAGAATTCACTCATTGTCTCATGTGAGAGTGTAATTAAAGAGTCATTATATCTACCAGTTTTTAGAATATCCATAATATCTGAAGATGATACTCCTAAGTTAACTAATTGTTCATATATACCATCAAACTGATAATAATTTACTAAAGTATATATTAAACCAGCACCAATACCCGCAGAGAAATAAAAGAATAAAAATTTATTTTTACCCCACATTTGTTCTAGAGGAGTACCAAATGCCCATAAACCATACATGTTAAATAAAAGATGAAATTCACTACCGTGCATAAAAATATGCGTCAAGTATTGCCAAAATCCAAAATGCTCATTTTTAGGGAAATGCAAAGCAAATATATTCGTTAAGTCCAATTTTAATACTATTGGCCCAAAAAATAAAATCACATTTACAATAATTAAATGCTTTATAACTGGAGTTAATTTTTGCATAGTTTATTTATTAAAAATAGTATCAATTTCTTGTAAAGTTAAGGTTTTAAAAGTAGCTTTTCCTAGAGGAGAAGTACTTGGTTCTTTACATGAAAATAAATTATTTACTAAGTTTTCTTGTTCTTTAACCAATAAGACTGTTCCTGTTTTTATAGCTAAAGATTTTGCAAATGATTTTGCCATAACATCAAAATGGCTAAAACTTTCATTAGGAACTTCTAATTTCATGTCATCTAATAATTGTTCTAAAACTAAAGTAATCTGACTTTCTGTTATAGAAGTAGGAATACCACCAATAGTAACTCCCTCTTTTGTAAACTCATTAAAAACAAAACCAGTACTTTCTAAATCTGATTTTATTCCATAAATCATTTCTATATCTGTGGTAGATAAATTAATACTAATAGGAAATAATAACTGTTGACTACTAGCTTCTTTTACAGTAATGTTTTCTAAAAATTCTTCATACAATACACGTTGATGCGCTAAAGATTGATGAATTAAAACAGCTCCCGATTTAATTGAGCTTAAAATATATTTTTTTTGAATCTGAAATGTTTTACCAGTTTCAGTTTCTTGTTTGGTTTCAAAAAGTTCTTCTTGTTTGGTGGTTTCTGTAGAAACAGCACTTGTGTATAAAGATTCCCAACTACCAGGGTCTTTCTTGAAATTAGATTGATATGTTGAGGTATTGGTACTTTTAGGCTCCTCTTTAAAAGAAGTAGTTTCGGTTACATCATTTTTAAACGGATTAAAAGTAGGGTCTACAATAATTTTTGGAGTAGAAAAACTTTGCTTACTATTTAAATTATAAGGTGTATCTAAATTAGCATCTCTATTAAAATCTAAAATAGGAGCAACGTTGTATTGGCCTAAGCTATGTTTTACTGTTGCTCTTAAAATAGCATATAATGCTTTTTCGTTGTCAAACTTTATTTCTGTTTTAGTAGGATGAATATTAATATCAATACTATTAGGAGGTACTTCAAAGTAAATAAAATAGGTGGGATGTGTACCTTGTTCTAATAATCCTTCAAAAGCATTATTAACAGCATGATTTAAATAAGAACTTTTAATAAACCTGTTGTTTACAAAAAAGAATTGTTCTCCTCTTTTTCTTTTTGAAAACTCAGGTTTTGCAATAAAACCTTTTATGGTAATGATGTCGGTTTGTTCGTCTAACGGAACTAATTTTTCATTCGTTTTCGCACCAAACATAGAAACAATACGTTTGCGAGAGTTGCTTTCCTTTAAATGATACACTTCATTGTCATTATGGTATAATGAAAAAGAGATCATTGGATGTGCCAGTGCAACTCGCTGAAATTCATCAATAATATGACGTGTTTCCACTGTATCAGACTTTAGGAAGTTTCTACGAGCAGGAATATTGTAAAATAAATTTTTTACCGCTATGCTTGTACCTTTAGCGGTAGATACAACCTCTTGAGATACGATATCACTTCCTTCTATTTTTATAGAAGTACCTAATTCTTGGTTTTCTTGTTTTGTTTTTAATTCTACATGTGCAATTGCTGCTATTGAAGCTAATGCTTCTCCTCTAAAACCTTTGGTTTGCAAATTAAAAAGATCTTGCGCATCTTTAATTTTAGAAGTAGCATGCCTTTCAAAAGATAAACGGGCGTCGGTATTACTCATACCTTTTCCGTTATCAATTACTTGAATAAGTGTTTTACCAGCACCTTTTAAAAGTAAAGTAATTGTAGTAGCATTTGCATCAATTGCATTCTCTAATAATTCTTTAACTACAGACGCTGGGCGTTGTACAACCTCACCTGCTGCAATTTGATTGGCAACATGGTCGGGTAGTAATTGTATGATATCTGACATTAATTATTTGGTAAAAATATGGATAGATCAAAGTCTATCAAGTATAAGAAAATAAGCGTTAAAATTAGTACAATAGCTATTATAGTTTTGTTAAAACCACCATGTTCAGAAGTATTAAATTCATTTATAGCGGAACTAAATTTCCCCTTTAATGATTTTTTCTTACCTACACTGGTTCTGTGTTCGTCAAATCTATGTTTTAACTCAAAAGGACTGCCTTCACCTTTGTAATAACGTGGCTGGTAATCGAATTTCTTATTTTGTCTGTTTAAAAGTCCCATAAATAATTTTTTTGTAGTTTATTTGAGTGTTTCAAAAACCACACCAAAATGGAAATTCAAAGTTACGGAATAATTGATAAGAGATCAAGATAAGAGTATGAATTAAGGCTTTTTTAGTAAAGTTATTGTTTTCTCTTTTTTGTTAAAACTGTACTGGTAACTTTAAATTGTTTGTTAATAAGCTTTATTTTAGTTCTATATTCTAAAGAAGGACAACATCTCCCGTCTTCAGAAGTGTAACAATAGGAGTTCCCAATTAATGTATTATCTTCAATTTTTTCTAAACTAAAATAACCTTGGCAGTCATTTATTTGCCAATTAGTAATAGGTTTAATTAATTGATAATTTGTTTTTTCTTCTAAAAACACAAAATAATCAATCCACCAAACGTTTCCACCACCGCCACCGCCTTCTGTATTAACAATGACCAATACATCTTCTTGTTTGTCTGAGTTTAAATCGTTAAAATAAATCCCCCTTTTTCCTTTAAGAGGAATAGAAATACTCATAAGCGTCATACCAAAATCATCTTTAGTTTCTGGAATAGAACGATAACTAATATTTAAAATAGAGTCTGTTTTCTCTTCAATTAGTTCAATTCCTTTACCACCATAATTTTCATTATAATAAGTCTTTATTTTTTTTAATAAACTGGAGCTTAATTGTTGTTCTTTTTTTTGTTAAGTTTTTTAGGAGTAATTTCCTTATTCTTATTACAAGAAAAAAGCAAAAGAGAAAATAGAATTATTATAATTCTGTTCATCTTAAAAAAGGGAGAGGAATTAAAAACCAACACTGGTACTAGTTCTTCCTTGGTTTTTAATTGCAGCCATCTTAATTGCAGCAATAGCGCATTCAATTCCTTTGTTTCCTAGTTTACCTCCAGATCTATCTATCGATTGCTGTTTGGTGTTATCTGTAAGTACACAAAAAATAACAGGTACATCATATTTGATATTTAAATCAACAATTCCCTGGGTAACACCTTCACAAACAAAATCGAAATGTTTTGTTTCTCCTTGTATTACATTACCAATTGCAATTACAGCATCTAGTTTCTCTGTTTCAATCATTTTTTTACAACCGAAAACTAATTCGAAACTACCAGGAACATCCCAAGAAACAATATTTTCTTTAACAGTTCCACAATCTAGTAATGCGTCTATAGCACCCTTATGAAGATTGTTTGTGATTTCAGGATTCCATTCTGAAACAACAATCCCAAATCGAAAGTCTTTCGCATTTGGGATTGTGTTTTTATCGTAATAAGATAAATTTGTTGTTGCCATTTTGTTATAGTTGGCAGTATTTAGTTTACAGTATTCAGTAAAAAGAGTTTACCATTTAAACTGTTTAACTGAGCACTAATAACTGCACACTTTACTGTGCGTATTTTGCACTATTAATATACTTTTCAATATCTCTACCTACTTGCGTAGTAGCATACTTTTCTTTTATAGTTGAAAATAAAGTTTCAGCTTTACTATATTGCTTTAATTGCATCGCTGTTTGCCCAGCTTTAAATAAAAACATTGGAGCTGTAAACTCATTTGCTTTTTTGCTAGCAGCTTTTTCATAATACTCTAAAGCTTGTTCTTGCTGATTTAAATCAGCAAAAGCATCACCTATTGCACCTAAAGCAGTAGGGCCTAAAACTTCATCATCAGAACTAAATTGATCTAAATGCTCAATAGCTTTTTCGTATTTTTTCATTTTTAAATAAGAAATACCAGCATAATAATTAGCTATATTTCCTGCTTTAGTACTTCCAAAAGTATTAGCTACATCTAAAAATCCATATTTACCATCTACACCACCTTTTAAACCTAAGTTGTATAAACTATCGGCTTCAGTCCCTGCAGCTTTTTCCGCTTTATCGAAAAAAGATCTAGGGTATGCTAATTCGTTAGAAGCTTCTAATTCTGTTGGTTCTGATATAAATTTATTATACGCTAAATAGCCTAAAATAATTGCAGCAACTGCGATTAGTCCCAAAAATAAAGGTTTACTATTTTTTTCTATCCATTGCTCAGATTTGTTAGCCGCTTCATCTAATCCTTCAAATGCTTTAGCTACGTCACTTTGAGACTCATCGAATGTATCTTCAATAGTATCTTCTACAACCTTTTCTTTCTTAGGTTTATATCCACGCTTTTTATATGTTGCCATAATTGTTATAAAATTAGTGGCGCAAAAATAGTTTTTTTAATTGGATTTTAAAAGCCGATTTTTCGTTATTTTGCGCTTCCTGTTTTATAAACAAAGAAAGCCCGTGTATTTAGAGAAATTATCTTTAGTGAATTTTAAAAATATTGATGCACAAACATTTAGTTTTGAAAAAAAAATTAATTGTTTTGTAGGTGACAATGGCGTTGGGAAAACAAACGTTTTAGACGCAATTTATTATTTGTCGTTTACTAAAAGTTATTTTAATCCTGTTGCAACACAAAATATTAAACATAATGAAGATTTTTTTGTAATTGAAGGAGATTACATGTTAGACGAACGAACAGAGAAGATTATTTGTTCTTTGAAAAAAGGGCAAAAAAAGATGCTAAAAAGAAACGGAAAGGTTTACGAACGGTTTTCTGAACACATAGGTCAGTTTCCTTTGGTTATTATTTCACCAGCAGATAGAGATTTAATTACAGAGGGTAGTGAAAATAGGAGGAAGTTTATGGATGGCGTAATTTCTCAACAAAATAAAGAATATTTAAAGGCTGTAATAGCTTACGGAAAAGTAATAAGTCAGCGAAATGCATTATTAAAGTTTTTTGCAGCAAATCGTACTTTTGATGCATTAAATTTGAAGGTATACAATGAGCAATTAATACAATACGGTACCATAATACATGAAAAAAGAAAAGAGTTTTTAGAAAAATTCACACCTATTTTTAATGAGAAATATCAAGTAATTTCTAACGCTAAAGAAGAAGTGAATTTATATTATAAAAGTCAATTAAATGAAATATCATTTAATGATTTGTTAGATAAAAATCTAGAAAAAGATAAAGTATTACAATATACTTCTGTTGGAGTACACAAAGATGATCTTAGTTTTTTAATAGGAGATTATCCTGTGAAAAAATTTGGTTCTCAAGGACAGCAGAAATCATATTTAGTAGCTTTAAAATTAGCACAATTTGAATTTATAAAAAAGCAATCTGAAATAACACCAATACTGTTATTAGATGATATTTTTGATAAGTTAGATGAGCATCGAGTTTCGCAAATTATTAGTTTGGTGAACAATGATGAATTTGGACAGATTTTTATTACAGATACTCATTTTGAAAGAACGGAAGAAGTAGTGAAACAAAGTAATAAACCTTATCAAATATTTAATCTTTAGTAAAATGGCAAAAAGAGAAAATAATAGTATTTCAATAAAAGATTTAATGAATTCTTTTATTAAAGAGAATAAATTAGAAAAAGGTTTTCAGAAAATCCATATTGAGGAAGCATGGAAAAAATTGATGGGATCTGGAGTGTCTTCTTATACAAGTGAAGTTAAGTTGCAAAACGGAACTTTAATTGTTCGATTAAACTCTTCGGTTTTAAGAGAGGAATTAAGTTACGGAAAAGAAAAAATTGTAAAAATGATAAATGAAGAAATGGGAGAAGTGGTTGTTAGAAAAATAATGTTGGTTTAAGTAGTTTTATAACAAATAAAAAACGCATTACTTATTAAGCAACGCGTTTTTATGTTTTTTATAATGTTTTTAATTAAAACATTTCTCTAGCAGAAAAGTGAAAGTTACCTTCGATAGCTGCATTTTCATCAGAATCTGAACCATGTACTGCATTTTCACCAATAGAAGTTGCATATGATTTTCTAATAGTACCTTCAGCTGCTTCAGCAGGGTTTGTAGCACCGATTAAAGTTCTAAAATCTTCAACAGCATTATCTTTTTCTAAAATAGCAGCAACAATTGGTCCGCGAGTCATGAATTCAACTAATTCACCAAAAAACGGACGTTCGTTATGAACTGCATAAAAAGCTTCAGCATCTCTTTTAGTCATGTGCGTTTTCTTTACCGCAACAATTCTAAATCCAGCAGCATTAATTTTTTCTAAAATAGCACCAGTATGTCCATTTTCAACAGCATCTGGTTTAATCATTGTAAAAGTTCTATTTGTTGCCATTTGTATTTGTTTCTAAATTATAATTTCGCGCAAAAATACGTTTTTTAATGTTACTTACAAGTTAAGGATATACTTGTTCTATTTCTTGAAGTATACTATTCCCATTTCCACGCATTTGAAAAGAAACTTTTTTCTCATTAAAATTAAAATGAAGTACACCAAAACTTTTTAGAAATACTACATTACCATCTCTGTATTTGTTTTCTTCTTTTTCGAATTTTCTGTAGGAATGTGTTAAACCACTTGAAGTAAAATCGATGATAGGATAGTTCATGCCTTCTATTATTGTTTTAGAAAACTCTGAAATATGTCTGTCTCCAGATAATATAATAGCGTTTTTTACTTTTGAAGTTTTTAAAAGTTGGAATAACTTAATAGTTTCATGAGGAAAGTTAGCCCATTTTTCAAAACGATGTTGGCTAGATAATACTTGAATGCTACTCATAATAACTGTAAAGTTTGCTTTAGAATTGTTTAATTCAGTTTCTAACCATTTCCATTGTTTTTTACCTAAAATGGTTCCTTCATTAAATTTATTAGGAATGTATTTTTTATGGCTTACTGTATTATCTTTTGTTAGCTTTGTTCTGTGATAGCGAGTATCTAAAAGAATTACTTTTACAGAACCTTCATCAGTATTGTATGTTTTAGAATGATAAACTCCTTCTCTTTTTCTTCGCTTATCTGTTTTTGAAACCTTTAAAAAATCAAGAAATAATTGTTGACTTTCTTTTTTCATAGAATATTCAGTCCCAGCATCGTTTTTACCATAATCGTGATCGTCCCAAGTGCCTAAAACAGGAATTTTATCTGTAATTTCTTTGTATCCTTTTTGTTTATGTTGTTGGGCATAGTCTTTTTTCATTTTAGACATGTTTTTGGTGTCAGCGTAAATAACATCTCCACCCCATATCCATAAATTAGGTTTTAAGGCTAAAACATCATCCCAAAAAATATTTTCTACAGAAGATTTATTACAAGATCCAAAAGCAATTGTGAAATCTTGCTGTGCTTTTACTTGATGAATTAAGAATACAATAAATAGAACTGTTTTTATGTTATACATACGTTTGAGTTTGATTACAAAAGAACAAAACCTATATTAATAAATATTTAAAAGAATATTAAATTGTATATTCGCCGTTTATGATTTTAAAGAACTTTAAAGAACTTTTAGACTACTTAAAAACACCAAGAAACATTGTAGTTATTGGGCATAGAAATCCAGATGGAGACGCACTTGGATCTACACTAGGATTAAAACATTATTTGGATAAAAAAGGACATAAAACACAGGTTTTAATGCCAAATGAATATCCAGACTTTTTGCACTGGGTTCCTGGTTCTAAAACAGTATATCGTTTTGATCGTCAAAATAAACAAAGTGTTAGAGAGTTGTCGAAATCAGAACTTGTTTTCTTGTTAGATTTTAATGCATTGCATAGAGTTGGAGATGATATGAAAAATACTTTAGAAAAGTATGAAAATGATTTCGCTTTAATAGATCATCATCAACAACCAGATGATTTTGCTTATATGTATTCTGATACAGGAATGTCTTCTACTTGTCAAATGGTTTATAATTTCATAGAAATGGATGGAGGCTTAGATGAGATAGATGAAAATATAGCAACTTGTTTGTATACAGGAATTATGACAGATACTGGATCTTTTCGTTTTAGATCTACAACAAGTAAAACTCATCAAATTATAGCAGATTTAATTGATAAAGGTGCAAAAAATGATAAAATACACAGTAATATATATGATTCAAATTCATATAGTAGGTTATTATTGTTAGGTCAAGCATTAACAAATTTAAAGATATTACCAGAGTTTAAAACTGCCTTTATTACATTATCTCAAGAAGAAAAAGACAAATTTAATTACGAAAAAGGAGATACAGAAGGAGTTGTTAATTATGCTTTATCTCTTAAAGGAATTGTTTTTGCAGCTATTTTTATTGAAGATAAAGAACAAGGAATTGTTAAAATCTCTTTTCGTTCTAAAGGAAGTTTTTCAGTAAACAAATTTGCACGTAATCATTTTAATGGAGGTGGTCATGACAATGCTTCAGGAGGGAAATCTACAGTATCATTGAAAGATACTACTTCTAATTTTATATCTTTATTACCAAATTATAAGCAAGAATTAATAAAATCATATGAAGAATAGTTTCTATTTACTTTTTGTAATTATGTTTTGTTTTATAGCATGCAGTGAAGCTGTTGCTAGAAGACCTAAGCAGCAATCAATTAATAGTTTTTATAAAGATGTTATTGCTAAAAACAAAAAGTTAAATCAAATAGAAAAAAAGAATATTGAAAAGCATTTAGCTAAAGATACTCTTATAGATTATAAAACATCGTTAAGTGGTTTTTGGTATGCTTATGTAAAAAAGGATACTACAAATAACAGAATTACAGCTAAAAAAGGAGATGTAGTTACTTTAAATTATAATATAACAGATATAAATAATAATGTGCTTTATGAAAAGCAAGTTATTGATTATAAAGTTGACATGGAAGATTTTATTCCAGGCTTACAAGAAGGGGTGAAATTGATGAAGAAAGGGGAGAAAATGATGTTTGTTATTCCGTCTTATAGAGCTTTTGGAGTAACAGGGGATGGCAATAGAATAAAAATGAATCAGACCATAAAAAGTACCCTTGATTTAATAGAGATTAAAAATGAAACAGAAGATGAAACTAAATAGTTTGAAGATTTTTATAGGATTGACTTTTATTAGCTTGTCTAGTTTAGCGCAATTAGTGATAAAAGAAAAACCTTTGTTAAAAGAAATAGATTCGGTTAGTTATGCTATAGGTATGAATACTGGTTTACGAATGAAAACAGATCCTATGGCAAAAGATTTGGATGTTGATTTGTATATATTAGGATATTTGAATAGTATAAAATCTACTAACTTATTATTAGATACTAAAGCTTCTGAAAATATTGTTAGAAAGTATTTTCAAAAGAAACAAGCTGAAATAAGAAGTCAACAAGAAGAGGAAGGGAAAAAGAAGTCTGAGGTTGAATATGCTGATTTTAAGAAAAAAAACGAACAGTTTTTAGAAGAAAATAAATCTAAAAAAGGAATAATCACTACGGTAAGTGGTTTACAATATCAAATATTAAGAGAGGGAATAGGAGAAAGCCCTAAAGCTACAGATAAAGTAAAAGTACATTATCATGGTACTGTAATAGACGGAACTGTATTTGATAGTTCAGTAGAAAGAAAGCAACCCGCAGAGTTTGGAGTATCTCAAGTGATTAAAGGATGGGTTGAAGGTTTGCAGTTAATGAAAATAGGGGCAAAATATAAATTTTTTATACCTCAAGAATTGGCTTATGGATTTCAAGGTAGAATGCCAAAGATTAAACCATTTTCAATGCTTATTTTTGAAGTGGAATTAATAGAAATTAAATAAAATTAAATTTTAAAGACATAAAAAATTAGAAACTATTACATTTGCTTTTCTAATTAAGATTAATCAACTCAAAAAATAAATTAATGAAGTTAAATAAATTTTTAGCAGTAACTATAGTAGGAGTATCTATGGTCGCTTGTAAGAATGAAGGAGTATCGAACACACAGAAAAGTCTTGAAAATGAGAAAGATTCTGTAAGTTACGCACTAGGTTTAAATACAGGTTTTCAAATGTCTAACGATCCTAATGCTAAAGAGTTAAGTACTTCGTTATATGTTCAAGGGTTTTTAAATGGAGCAGATTCTACTAATCTTTTGATAAATCCAAAAGATGCAGGTAATATTTTAAGAAGTTATTTCCAGAAAAAACAAATAGAACAAAGAAAAATACAAGAAGAGGCAGCTAAGAAAAAAGCAGAAGAAGAATATGCTGACTACAAGAAAGAAAATGAAAAATTCTTAGTAGATAATAAAGCTAAATCGGGTGTAATTACTACAGCAAGTGGTTTACAATATACCGTTATAAAAGAAGGTGCAGGTGAAACACCTAAGCCTACGGATAAAGTAAAAGTACATTATCACGGTACAGTTATAGATGGAAGTGTATTTGATAGTTCTGTAGAAAGAAAATTGCCAGCAGAATTTGGGGTAACTCAAGTAATAAAAGGTTGGATAGAAGGTTTACAAATAATGAAACCAGGAGCTAAGTATAAGTTTTTTATACCTCAAGAATTAGCTTATGGTCATCAAGGTAGATTACCAAAAATAAAACCTTTTTCAACGTTAGTTTTTGATGTAGAATTACTAGAAATTCTTCCTCCAGCTGCACCAGCAGGAGCTAATCAACAACATTCTAAAGGAGACGGACACGGTCATTAATTAATAAAATCAAGGCATTAGTAATCACTACTAATGCCTTTCTTTTTTCAGTAAGAAAATGAAATCAATAAAATCAATAATTTTACTTGCAGTTATAGTAGTTTCTTGTAAGTCTGTTAAATATGAAGATCTAACTGATGGTTTATATGCAGATATTCAAACTAACAAAGGGGATATTTTAATTCAACTTCATGCAGATGAAATGCCTATGACAGTTGCAAATTTTGTGTCATTAGCAGAAGGTAATAACCCTAAAGTAGCAGATTCTCTACAAGGAAAACCATATTATGATGGAATAAAATTTCATAGAGTAATAAAAGATTTTATGATTCAAGGGGGAGATCCTACTGGAACAGGTAGAGGTAATGGAGGTTATCGTTTTGATGATGAATTTCCTTTAAATGAAAAAGGAGAGTTAATTCATAGGCATAGTGGAGCAGGAGTTTTATCTATGGCTAATTCTGGACCAGGTACAAATTCATCTCAATTTTTTATAACTCATAAAGAAACACCTTGGTTAGATGGAAAGCATTCTATTTTTGGTAAAGTAAAACTAGGTCAAAATATTGTTGATACAATAGCTAAAGACGATTATATTAATAAAGTAGATATAATTAGAGTAGGTAAGAAAGCTAAAGCGTTTAACGCTCCTGAGGTTTTCTTATTTGAAATAGATAATTCTGAAGCTAGAAAAATTGAAAGAAAGCAAAGAATTAAAGAAGCTAAAGAAAGAATTAAAAAGGAATTTGGATATTATGATGGCGCAAAAACTACTAATTCTGGTTTAAAAATATTACAATTACAAAAAGGATCTGGTAAAAAAGTGAATCCTGATTTACCTACTACAGTTCATTATACATTATTAGATGATTTAGGAAATAAAATAGCTTCAAGTTTAGATGGAGCAGGACAACCTTTTACATTCACAATTAATGATCCTAATTTACCATTGATAGCAGGATGGAAAGAAGGAGCGAAAATGTTATATGAAGGAGAAAAATCTCGTTTATTTATACCAAGTTATTTAGGGTATGGGGAAGTAGGGAGATTACCAGTAATTAAACCGAATACAGATCTTATTTTCGAAATAGAAGTTATAAAAGTTGGGAAATAATAATTTTTTAAATAGTATCATCTCTATAGATAGAGAGATCTTAATTTATCTTAATAATTTTGGTAGCGAACAATGGGATCCAATATGGTTAAAAATAACAAATCAATTTAATTGGATCCCGTTATTTGTTATTGTTTTACTATTAATAGCTAAAAGGTTTGGTGTAAAAAAAACTGTGTTTACATTATTGTTTATAACAATACTAGTTGCTTTTTCAGATCAATTCACAAATTTAATAAAAGGATTAACAGGTAGAATTCGTCCTTGTAATACTCCTGAATTAAAAGAATATCTAAGACAGTTTTCGTACAAGCCAAGAGGTTATAGTTTTTGGTCTGGACATGCATCGTTATCCATGACTTTCACAATTTTCACAATTCTTTTATTAAGAAAAGAATATAAGTTTATATATCTAATGTTACTTTTCCCTTTAGTTTTTGGGTATAGTAGAATTTATTTAGGAGTACATTATCCAATAGATGTAACTGTAGGTTATTTATCGGGTATAATTCTGGGTATTTCGTTTTATAAGATATACAAAATGCTTTATGAAAAAGTGTTTAAAATAGCTCTAAATTAATAGCTAATTATAATATTAGTTCTTTTCAGTTTTAATTGAAAATATTTAATACAAAAACTTCTAATAAGAAAACATTTTTTTTTCTTATTAGAAGTTTTTGTATTAAGAATAGGTTTATTTTAAAATATTTTTCAGAGTACTTAACCTAATAGGATTACTTTCTATATTGTAAGTTCCAACAATATAAAATTGAGTCGGTTTAAAATTTGATTTAAACTTAGGAAGATTAACAATGATACTGTTGTCTTTTAATTCAGCTTGATGTATAGCTATATTGTATTTTGATTTTAAAACAACTGAAACAATAATCTTAATATTATGACTATTGATTTTTGAAGAATCATATTTTACAGGAATGTTATTTATGGTATTCTCTTTGAGTTTTGTAGGGTTGATTTCAAATATGACAAGATTATTTTTTATGTAATTGTTTTTAAATGATCTTAAGTATGTTTTTCCTTTGTTTCTTTTTGTAACAGAATCTGTAGGAGTATCTTTTTTATGAGTTCCAATTTCTATTACATTGTCAATATTAAAATTTTGATTGAATGAATATAAATCATATTGATTTTTTCTACTGTTCCAAGAATTATATTGATAAGGCCTTTTACCAGAATAAAACCAATATGTAGAAGTGTTTTGGTATGAATTCAAAAATAAAGGTGTTTTATTACCAACTTTTTTTTCTAAAGCGGCGACCCATTTTTTATTACCATGCATTTCAAATTGTTTAGGTAGTATGTCATCGTTAATCATAGCAAACCTTAAAATACAGACGAAAAGTATAGTAATAAAAGCTAATATTTTAAATGATTTTAAAAACCTTTTGTTTTCAATTAAGAAATAAAAAGTGATTATAATTAAAGAAACTGATATAGGAAGTATCCACTGCGCTTGTACGTGGTTTTTAAAAGAGGAGAAAAAGAAAAATATAGCAAAACCAAGAACAATGTAACGTAAAGCTTTTTCAAAAGTATTTTTAACTTTAAAACGTTTGTAAAAGGCTGTATAAACTATAGGAAAAGTAAAGCCAATAATAGCAATTAAATTTAGGAAATGATTTGTAGTAAAATCAATTCGATAACGCCTAGAGCTTCTTTCTAATAAATGATATTTAAAAGAAGGGAAATCATTGTTGAATTGCCAATACAAATGAGGAGAAAATAAGAGTATAGTTACAATTGCTGTAATCCATATTTTATAATCTTTTAAAACCTTTAAATTAGATAGTAATACAAAAAATATAATTAAAACACCTTGGTATTTACTATATAACATTCCTGCCATTGAAATTGCTAATAATAAATAACTGAGAAGAGATTTTTCTGAAATATATTTTTTGTACCCTAATAAGAATAAAGCGTAAAATAGAATTAAAGGAGTATCTGGAACAGTAATAAAACCATATACTGTAAATAAGGCTGTAGAACTAATGATTAGTAAATAGAGCCAAGTGAATGTTTTTTTCTCTTTATGATCTATTAGTAACCAAATGATAAAATAAGTAACAGAAAGTGTTACTGCAGAAAAAAAGCGAACACTTAATTCTCCTTCTGAAAAAAAGAATTTAGAAATGGTTATCCAAACAGCTACCATTGGAGGATGATCAAAATACCCCCAGTCTAATTCATTGCTATAAGTCCAGTAATAAGCTTCATCAGCAATTAACTCGGTAGCATATCCTTGAATCAAATTAATGATAAATAGAATTATTAAAAAAAGAGGAAGTAAGTATTTAGAATTTATAATTTTTTTCATCAATGCAAATCTAAAAAATAACTAGAATTAAAAACGATGTTATTAGTTAAATGATGTACTTATAACCCTAATTTATTTCTCCAATGTTTATCTTTATTACTATTCTTATTCCAATAATCAACTTTTAAGTTTTTTATTAGTTTAGCCTCAGTTGTAAGTGTTTTTCTATTGGCTCCATAGTCACTAGAGTATGTTTCACTCCAACCTGTAATTTTGTTTGGGAACTCAGATTTAAAACGAATAATAATTTTTCTGTTTAATTCTGGGTAACTGATTTCATAACTAGTAATCTTGCTTTCTTTTTTTAAAGTGAGGTTAGCAGTGTACGATTTGATTTTTTTATGCATAGAATTTAAAAAAAACATTGAGGGAATAATTTGAAGCTCTCCTTTTGGTAGTAACTCAGGGTTTAAACGAATTAAAGACCATAAATCATCTTCAAGTAATTTTTTTTCAATTTTTTTGTTTTTAAATGAAGCTCCTTCAAAGTATGAACTTAAGTTAAAATTGAAGTCTTTATCATTTTTCATTTCAAGAAAAGTCATACCACACCACTCTTGAATTGAAGAAGTTATTTTTAATGAATTGTTACTTCCTTCAACAGGGAAAAAGGAGCTGTTCATCATTGAATAAGGGTAAATTCCGGTATTAAACTTTTTAGTGGTGTTTAATTTTAAAACAGAAACATTATCAGAGTGTTTAGAATCTGCTTTAGTGTTGCGTATTTTTGAAAATGGTTCAGTAACATAAACAAGTACAGCTGTTCCTTCATGTAGTTCTCCGTATCTAATTTGCTTTAGATGGAAACTAGATATTTCTGCATTGCCATCGTACCAATATTTCTTGACGGTATTACTTACGATTCTTTCTTTTTTATTGAGTTTATTATTGTTTTTTACATCTTCAGATGCATTTGCATTTATACAAGAATAAATAAGGTTTAATAAAAATAAGAAACTAAGAGGTTTGTAAAAAACGACAAATGAATTTTTAAATCTTTCCATTTTTAAAATTATAAATTATTGAGAATAAATTTAATTAACTAATAGGAAAAAGATAATAAAAAAAAGCGAAACATATAATGTTCCGCTTTTTTTATGTGTAATGATTATTCATCACTTATTTCTGTTCTTGTTTCTTCAGGTTTGTCACCTTTTTCAATTTTAATGGTGAGCCTTTTAGTGGTATCATCTAGATCCATAAAAATAGTATCTCCTTCAACTAGTTTAGAATTTACGATTTCTTCAGCTAAAGCATCTTCGATATATTTTTGAATAGCACGTTTAAGAGGTCTTGCTCCATATTGTTTATCAAAACCTTTATCAGCAATATAATCTTTTGCTTTTTCTGTAAGATTTAAATTATATCCTAAATCTGAAATACGATCTAAAAGTTTTGCTAACTCGATATCAATAATCTTATGAATATCTTCACGTTCTAATGAATTAAATACAATAACATCATCAATACGATTTAAAAATTCTGGAGCAAAAGATTTCTTTAAAGCTCCTTCGATAATACTTTTAGCATGTGCATCTTCTTGTTCTTTTTTAGATTGCGTACCAAAACCAACTCCACCACCAAAATCTTTTACTTTTCTGGCTCCTATATTTGATGTCATAATGATAATAGAGTTTCTAAAATCAATCTTTCTACCCAAACTATCTGTAATATGTCCATCATCTAATACTTGTAAAAGCATGTTAAAAACATCTGGATGCGCTTTTTCAATTTCATCTAAAAGTATTACGGAATAAGGTTTACGGCGAACTTTTTCAGTTAATTGTCCACCTTCTTCATATCCAACATATCCAGGAGGTGCTCCAATTAATCTAGAGATAGCAAACTTCTCCATGTATTCACTCATATCAATTCGTATTAGAGAATCGTCAGAATCAAATAATTCGCGAGCTAATACTTTTGCTAATTGCGTTTTACCAACACCTGTAGAACCTAAGAAAATGAAAGAACCAATAGGTTTGTTAGGGTCTTTTAAACCAACACGATTACGTTGAATAGCTTTTACAACTTTAGTAACTGCTTCGTCTTGACCAATTACTTTTCCTTTAATTAAAGAAGGTAATTCAGCCAAACGATTACTTTCAGCTTCTGCAACTCTGTTTACAGGTATTCCTGTCATCATAGAAACTACTTCAGCAACATTTTCTTCGGTAACAACCTCTCTATGTAATTTAGAATCTTGTTCCCATTGCTGTTGAGCAGAGTCTAATGCTGCTTCTATGTTTTTTTCATCATCTCTTAACTTGGCAGCTTCTTCATATTTTTGTCCACTAACCGCTTTTGTTTTACGACTTCTAATTTCTTCTAATTTAGACTCTAGTTCTAAAATTTGTTGTGGTACTACAATATTTGTAATATGAATTCGTGAACCCGCTTCATCTAAAGCATCAATAGCTTTGTCTGGTAAAAAACGATCTGTCATATAACGATTCGTTAATTTAACACAGGCTAAAATTGCTTCATCAGTAAATTCAACATTATGATGTGTTTCGTATTTTCCTTTTATGTTATGAAGAATCTGTACAGTTTCTTCAACAGTAGTAGGATCTACCACAACTTTTTGAAAACGACGTTCTAAAGCACCATCTTTTTCGATGTTTGTTCTATATTCGTCTAGAGTTGTAGCTCCAATACATTGAATTTCACCACGTGCTAATGCTGGTTTCAACATGTTAGAAGCATCTAAAGAACCAGTAGCGCCTCCAGCACCAACTATGGTGTGAATTTCATCGATAAATAAAATGATATCTTCATTTTTTTCAAGTTCATTCATTAAAGCTTTCATACGCTCTTCAAACTGCCCTCTATACTTTGTTCCAGCAACTAAGCTAGCTAAATCTAAAGAAACAATTCTTTTGTCAAAAAGAATTCTAGATACTTTTCTATTAACAATACGTAAGGCTAAACCTTCTGCTATAGCAGATTTACCAACACCAGGTTCACCAATTAACATAGGGTTATTTTTCTTACGTCTACTTAAAATTTGAGATACACGCTCAATTTCTTTTAGTCTTCCAACCACAGGATCTAATTTTCCTCCTTCAGCTAAAGCAGTTAAATCTCTTCCGAAATTATCTAAAACAGGGGTTTTAGACTTTTTACTGGCTTTGCTTCTTTGTGATTGTTGACCATAAGGTTCAGATTTTTCATCAGCAAAATCATCTCCAGATGTTTCTGATGTCGGGGTTATCGGTAAATCACCGTCTTCTATATTTAGCTCTTTGTACATCGCTTTTGCTTGATCGTAGTCAACATCATATTTTTGTAATAATTTAGTTGAAGGATCGTTTTCATTACGTAAAATGCAAAGTAATAAATGGGCAGTATCTATAGCGTTACTTTGATAAAGTTTAGCTTCTAAAAAAGTTGTTTTAATAGCTTTTTCTGCCTGTCTAGTTAAATGCAAATTGGTTTTTTTATTTAATTCATTAGAAGAAGTAGGGTTTAATTTTTCTAATTTTTTACGAATTAAATCTAAATCTATATCGAAAGTTGTTAATATATCTACCGCTTTTCCATCTCCTTTTCTAATTAAACCTAGTAAAAGATGTTCAGTGCCAATAAAATCATGGCCTAGTCGTAAAGCTTCTTCTTTACTAAAAGTGATCACATCTCTAACTTCCGGTGAAAAATTTTCGTCCATAAATTAATTTTCTTTAGTTGTAAAGTTAATAAGAAATTTTCAAGAAAAATTACAAAAAATATGCCAGTTAAAAAAATAGACAAAAAGACAGTGTTTAAATATGTGTTAAAACTGTTGAAAAGCTAGTTGAATTGTTAATAAGTAAAGTGAAAATAATTGGTTAAAAATTGGGTATTTTTACTTAATATAATATCTTGCATTGTTATATAGATGCTAATAGTTAGCAAAAAAAGTGGATTTTATAGTTGTTAAAATTCACTTTTTTAACGAAAAGAATTCTAATATTATAAAAAGATTAATATGGCAGATGGCGAAAAGTTGATTCCAATTAATATTGAAGAGCAAATGAAATCAGCTTACATTGATTATTCAATGTCAGTAATTGTATCAAGAGCTCTACCTGATGTAAGAGATGGTTTAAAACCAGTACATAGAAGAGTATTATTTGGAATGCATGAATTGGGGATAAAATCTACAGGAGCTTATAAAAAGTCAGCAAGAATTGTTGGAGAAGTTTTAGGTAAGTACCACCCACATGGAGATACATCGGTATATGATTCTATGGTGAGAATGGCACAACATTGGAGTGTGCGTTATATGATGGTTGATGGTCAAGGGAATTTTGGTTCTGTAGATGGAGATAGTCCTGCAGCAATGCGTTATACGGAGGTACGTATGCAGAAAATCTCTGAAGATATGTTAGGAGATATTGAAAAAGAGACTGTAGATCATAAATTAAATTTTGATGATACTTTAAAGGAACCTACTGTTTTACCTACAAAAATACCAAATTTATTGGTAAATGGAGCTTCAGGTATTGCAGTTGGTATGGCGACAAACATGGCGCCACATAACTTAACAGAAGTAGTTAATGGAACTATTGCTTATATTGAAAATAGAGATATTGAGATTGATGAATTAATGCAATATGTTAAGGCTCCAGATTTTCCTACTGGCGGTATAATATATGGTTATGATGGTGTAAGAGATGCTTTTCATACGGGTAGAGGACGTATTGTAATGCGTGCAAAAGCTACTATTGAAGAGGTGAAAGGACGTGAATGTATTATTGTTACTGAAATTCCTTACCAAGTTAACAAAGCTGATATGATTAAGAAGACAGCTGATCTTGTTAATGATAAAAAGTTAGAAGGGATTTCGAGTATTAGAGATGAATCTGACCGTAAAGGAATGCGTATCGTTTATATCTTAAAAAGAGATGCTATTCCTAATATTGTTTTAAATAAACTATTTAAATATACACAATTACAAACTTCTTTTAGTGTAAATAACATTGCTCTAGTAAAAGGAAGACCAGAGCAATTAAATTTAAAACAATTAATTCATTATTTCGTAGAACACAGACATGAGGTAGTTGTTCGTAGAACTGAATTTGAATTAAAAAAAGCTGAAGCAAGAGCGCACATCTTAGAAGGGTTAATTATTGCTTCTGATAATATAGATGAAGTAATAGCTATTATTAGAGCATCGAAAAATGCAGACGAAGCTAGAGAGAAATTAATAGAACGTTTTGAATTAACAGAAATTCAAGCAAAAGCAATTGTAGAAATGCGATTGCGTCAGTTGACAGGTCTGGAACAAGATAAGTTGAGAGCAGAATACGATGATGTTATGCTCACTATTGCTGATTTAAAAGATATTTTAGGAAGCGAAGAGAGACGTTATAAAATAATTACAGAAGAATTAATTTATGTGCGTGATAAATATGGCGATGAGCGTCGTTCTGTTATAGAGTATGCTGGGGGAGATATGAGTATTGAAGATATGATTCCTGACACTAAAGTAGTAGTAACTATTTCTCATGCAGGGTATGTTAAGCGTACTAATTTAGATGAATATAAAGTTCAGAATAGAGGAGGAAGAGGTCAAAAAGGAGTTACTACTCGTAATGAAGATTTCTTAGAGCACTTATTTATAGGGACAAATCATCAGCACATGCTTTTCTTTACACAAAAGGGGAAAGTATTTTGGATGCGAGTTTATGAAATTCCTGAAGGAGGTAAAAATACTAAAGGAAGAGCAATTCAAAATCTTATCAATATAGAACAAGATGACAAAGTAAAAGCATTCTTGGTTACTGATAGTTTAAAAGACGAAGATTATATCAATAGTCATTATGTAATAATGGCTACTAAAAAAGGAAAAGTAAAGAAAACTCCTTTAGAACAATATTCTCGCCCTAGAGCAAATGGAATTAATGCTATTACTATTAAAGAAGGCGATGAGTTATTAGAAGCTAAGTTAACTACAGGAGATAGCCAAGTAATGTTAGCATTGAAATCTGGAAAATCTATTCGTTTTGAAGAAGAGAAAACGAGACCTATGGGTAGAACTGCTTCAGGTGTTAGAGGAATCACTTTACAGCACGAAGATGATGAAGTAATAGGTATGGTTTCTGTGAATGATATGGAAAGTAATATTTTAGTAGTTTCTGAAAAAGGATATGGTAAACGATCTAAACTGGAAGACTATAGAGTTACTAATAGAGGAGGAAAAGGAGTTAAAACATTAAATATTTCGGAAAAAACAGGTAATTTGGTAGCTATAAAAAATGTAGATAATTCTAATGATTTAATGATTATCAATAAATCAGGAATTACTATCAGAATGGCTGTAGAAGATTTACGTGTTATGGGACGTGCAACTCAAGGTGTTCGATTAATTAATATTAAAAATAATGACAGTATTGCAGCTGTTGCTAAAGTTATGCAAGAAGAAGATGAAGATGAGAATGGCACGGAAATTGAAAATGAAACTATTGTAAATTAAGAATTCTGTATAACATAAAAATAAAAACAACTAAAATGAGAAAACAAGTATTGGTATTTTCTTTAGGTTTATTAACATTAGCTTCTTTCGCACAAAAGAAAGAACTTAAATCTATAGAAAAGGCACTTAATAAAAATGATTTTAATGGAGCATCAACAATTGTAAAATCAATAGAAGGATCAATTGAAGGGGCAGATGATAAATATAAATCTAAGTACTACTTTTTAAAAGGTCAAACAGAAGTAGGAAAGAAAGATTATGAAAAAGCGGTTGCAGCTTTTAATCAATTATTTGATTTTGAAAAGAAAATAGGTAAAGAGCGTTATTCTTCTGAAGCTAGACCAGTTATGAATAAAATTATACAGTCTGTTTCTGAAAAAGCTATTAACTCATACAATAAGGATAAAAACTTTGTTGAAGCGGCTAAATATTTTTACATGACTTATAAATTAAGTCCTAAAGATACTTCATTTGCCTATAATGCAGCAGTAAGTGCAACGCAAGCTAAGAAGTATGAAGATGCTTTAAAGTACTATAAAGAGTTAAGGGATGTTGGTTATACAGGTAAAGAAACTCTGTATTTAGCTACTAACAAAGAGAATGGTAAAGAAGAGAATTTGGGTAGTAAAACTCAAAGAGATTTAATGGTTAAATCCGGAAAATATTTGAAGCCAGTTAATAAGACTACAGACGGTAAATCAGCTTTAATTATAAAAAACATAGCTTTAATTTTAAAAGAACAGGGTAAAACAGATGAAGCTATAGCAGCATTGTCTGAAGCAAGAAAAGCAAACCCTAAAGATTTAAATTTATTATTGAATGAAGCTGATATGTATATAAAGCTTGGTAAAATGGATAAGTTTGGAGAGTTGATGAATGAAGCAGTCTCTTTAGATCCTAATAACCCTAGTTTATATTATAATTTAGGAGTTGTAAACTTTAATCAAGGTAGAGCAGAGGATGCTATTAAATATTATAAAAAAGCAATTGAATTAAAATCAGATTATGCAGATGCATATATGAATTTATCAGTTGTTATCTTGGATAAAGAGAAAGCGATTGTTGAAGAAATGAATAAGAATTTATCGAACTTTAAGAAATACGATCAACTGGCTTTAGATCAAAAAAACGTATATAAAGAAGCGTTACCTTATTTAGAAAAAGCTGATGGCTTAAATCGAACAGTAGATACTGTTAAATCTTTAATGAGTATTTATGAAGTTTTAGAGATGAACTCTAAGTCTAAAGAATTTAGAGATTTATATAAATCAATGAGATAAGTAGTAATATACTTGAGTAAAATAGAAAAGGCGGAAATTTTAAATTTCCGCCTTTTTTTATATCATTTTTTTAATCATTCTGAGTTTATGAGAATGTTTTAAAGTATCAGTATTGTATATTCCACTATGATCTAGTTTGTCTATTCTAACTTTACCATGAGCATGAATAATATTGTAATCATTCATAACAATGCCTACATGAGTAATGTGGCCTTCTTCATTATCAAAAAAAGCTAAATCACCGGGTTCACTTTCTTCTATAAAACTTAAAACATCTCCTTGTGTAGCTTGTTCTTTTGCATCTCTAAGTAAACTGTAACCACAAAGTTTGTAAACAGTTTGAGTAAATCCAGAACAATCTATTCCAAAAGGAGTTTTTCCTCCCCATAAATAAGGGGTGTTTAAAAATAGAAAAGCAATTTCTACAATAGAATTTTTAGGTAATTGTTTACTGTTAATTTTGCCTTCATAGATATATGAATTGTTATTAATAGTAAATGTATTCTTCTTGTAAAAAGGTAATCTAGCACCTAGAGGAATTGTTGTTAAATTATTGTTTTTATCAGAAATAAAATCAATTAATTCTCCAGCGTAGAATTGATGTTCGTTTTCTAGTTGATTAAAAGTGATTTCAGATATTTCTTCATATTGTTTATTATCTACATACCCTTCATATCCATCAAAAGCTAATTTGATTTTACTCCACTTTTTTGTTCTATCTAAAACATAGAAATGTTCACCAAAAATAATTTGATTAACCATTTCAGAAGTATCTGAAGGTTCTAAACGAAGCGGTATAATACTTAAATTACAAATTCCAAACAATAGGAAAACTTTTAAAAATTAAATTCTTTCAATAACCATTGCGCTAGCACCACCACCACCATTACAAATACCAGCAGCACCTATTTTAGCATTGTTTTGTTTTAAAATTGAAGTTAAAGCAATAACAATTCTAGCTCCAGAAACACCTAGTGGATGACCTAAAGAAACAGCTCCTCCATTAACATTTACTTTATCTGAATCTAATCCTAAAATTTTTGTATTAGCTAACCCAACAACAGAAAAAGCTTCATTTAATTCAAAATAATCAACTTCATCAGTAGAAATACCAGCTTTAGCTAAAGCTTTAGGTAATGCTTTAGCAGGTGCGGTTGTAAACCATTTAGGTTCATGAGCAGCATCTGCATATCCTTTGATTTTTGCAAGAGGCTGTATACCTAATTCTTTAGCTTTATCAGCAGACATTAAGACCAATGCAGCCCCACCATCATTTATTGTAGATGCATTTGCAGCAGTAACAGTTCCTTCTTTAGTAAAAGCAGGTCGTAAAGATGGTATTTTTTCCATTCTTACATTTTTGTATTCTTCATCTTCACTAAAAATAACAGGTTCTCCTCTTCTTTGTGGTACTTCAACAGGTACAATTTCATCCGCAAACTTTCCTTCGTTCCAAGCTTTAGCAGAACGATTGTAAGATTCTATAGCGAAATTATCTTGATCTTCTCTAGAAAAATTGTATTCAGTAGCGCATTCATCAGCACAAACGCCCATGGCAACTTTTTCGTAAGCATCAACTAAACCATCTCTTTGCATTCCATCTTCCATTTTTACTGGACCGAATTTGGTAGAAGATCTTGCATGTTGATAATGGGGTATCATACTCATATTTTCCATTCCTCCAGCTACAACGATTTCTGCATCACCTAAAGCAATTGTCTGCGCAGCTAACATGATAGATTTCATACCAGAAGAACATACTTTATTAACAGTAGTACAAGGCACTGTATCTGGAATACCAGCCATGATAGCTGCTTGCCTAGCAGGAGCTTGACCTAAACCTGCAGATACAACATTACCCATATAAACTTCTTCTACTTGGTTTGGTTCAATATTTAATTTATTTAACGCGCCTTTGATAGCAATAGCTCCTAATTTAGGAGCAGGTATATTAGACAATGTACCTAAAAAACTTCCAATTGGAGTTCTAGCTACAGATGCAATAACTACTTCTTTCATTGTAAATGTATTTGTTTGTTATGTAATGCGAAAATAACCATTTTATAGCAAGTTCTCAAATAATAACAAAAGGTTATATTTACAATTCTAACTTTATGAAAATGGACAAAATTATTAACAGTTTATATAAAAACAACGCATCTATTTATAGGGTATTGTTGTTCATTATCACTACTTTTTCAATTGTATATTTATTGCCAAAAGGAGGGCAGTTTAGATATGATTTTTCTAGAGGTAAACCTTGGCAGTATAATAATTTGTATGCTCCGTTTGATTTTGCAATTCAGAAATCTGAAGGAGAAGTTTCGTTAGAAATTAAGCAGATTAAAACGTCATTACAACAATGTTTTTCATATGATTTAGAGATTCCTAAAAAGAAAAAAGAAATATTTTTAAAAATGATGAATTCATTGTCGTCTTTAGATAGTGTTAATTCGTTAGAAATAGAAAAACTTACAGATGAAGGAGAACAAATAATAAAAAAAGTATATGATTACGGTTTTGTGGATGAAGTTTCGAAGGAAAAATTAAATGAAAATACATTAATAGCAGTAAGAAAAGCACATTCTATAGAAGATGTTCCTTTTACAAAACTTACACAATCTAAAGAAATTTTGCCAATGATTGTTGAAGGTTTTTCAATTTTTAAGAAATCATTTAGTAAAGATTTTGCAGTAAAACAACTTTCTGAACTATTAGAACCTAATGTGAAATTTGATGCTGAATTTACACAAAAAGGACTGGATGAGGCAATAAAGGAAATTTCATATACTAAAGGGAAAATATCTAAAGATGAATTAATAATTCAAAAGGGAGATATTGTTGAAGGGAGAAATTTTAATATTCTAAAATCATTAAAAGAGACTTCTAAATCTCAAATATGGACCAAATCAAATTATAATTGGTTGGTGTTTGGGTATACCATTTTGGTTTCCTTAGCACTTCTAATGTTATTATTGTTTTTACACCGCTATAGGCTAGATATTTTTAATAATAATAGTCAAGTTACTTTTATTTTTTTAAATGTTTTGCTAATCATTTTTGCCCAAACATTAATGGTTACTTATAACCCAGATTTGTTATATGTAATTCCTTTAACAATACTTCCAATTGTATTAAAAGCCTTTTTTGATGCGAGATTAGGGTTATTTACACACATATTAACTATTCTTTTACTTGGGTTTATAGTTCCTAATAGCTTTGAGTTTATTTATTTGCATATCATTGCAGGAATTGTAACAATCTTATCTGTATCAGAATTATATAAAAGAGCTAGTCTGTTTATTTCAATATTACAAGTAACATTTGTTTATATGATTACTTATTTTGCATTTTCTATTATAAAAGAAGGGAATGCAACAAATATAAAATGGGAATATTTTGGATGGTTTGCAATGAATGGTTTGTTATCTTTTTTAGCGGTCTTTTTTATCTATTTCTATGAAAAAGTATTTGGTTTAGTATCTGACGTTACTTTATTAGAGCTTTCTAATACAAATTCTAAACTTTTAAGGGAATTGAATGAAAAAGCACCAGGAACGTTTCAACATTCGATACAGGTGGCTAATTTAGCAGAAGCAGCAGCAAATGAAATAGGAGCAAATTCTATGTTAGTACGTACAGGAGCCTTGTATCATGATGTAGGAAAAATGACGAACCCTAAGTATTTTACCGAAAATCAAATTACAGGAGTAAATCCACATAATGATTTGTCTCCTAAAGATAGTGCTCAGATAATTCTAAATCATGTCATTAAAGGGATAGAAATAGCTAAAAAAAATAAAATACCAGATAGGATTATTGATTTTATTAGAACACATCATGGAACAAATTTAGTGTACTTTTTTTATAAAAAGGAGCAAGAAAATAACCCTGATGTAGTAATTGACGAAAAGAAATTCAGATATCAAGGTCCAATACCATTTTCTAAAGAAACAGCTATTTTAATGATTTGTGATTCGGCAGAAGCGGCATCAAAGAGTTTAAAAAATCCAACAGCACAATCTATAGACGAATTAATTGATAAAGTTGTTGAAGGGCAAAAAAACAATAATCAATTCATTAATTCAGATATTACCTTTAGGGAGATAGAAAAAATAAAAAAAATTATTAAAGCTAAGTTGATGAATATATATCACTTACGTGTAGAGTATCCAGAGTAAGTAAAAATTTTATCAAAAAAACTTGTGAGATTCCTTTTCTAATGCTAAATTTGCACTCGCAATTTTTAGTTCAAACTTGCGGTTTGAAATTGAGATATTGGAGAGGTGGCAGAGTGGTAATGCAGCAGATTGCTAATCTGTCGACGGGAAACTGTCGCCAGGGTTCGAGTCCCTGTCTCTCCGCTAAGAAATTGCACTCGGGGTGTAGCGTAGCCCGGTCATCGCGCCTCGTTTGGGACGAGGAGGTCGCAGGTTCGAATCCTGCCACCCCGACACTGTTTTCGTAGAAACAAAAAAACTACGGGCTCTTAGCTCAGCTGGATAGAGCACCTCCCTTCTAAGGAGGCGGTCGCAGGTTCGAATCCTGCAGGGCTCACTAAAGCGGAGATTTTATCAAATTTGATAGAATTTCCGCTTTTTTTATTTCCTATATTACCCGTCATTTCTGGGATTAGCGAGAAAAAAGAATTTACTCTAGTGGTTCGAACTTGGTCTAATTCGTGATTATAGAAGATTCCGTCTGGAAATAGCATTTGCTGAAAAATCTTTTTATTCTCTAAAGTGGAAGATTCCCATAATGGCAATACATTGGTGGATGTTTTAGTAACAAAATTGATTACTTTTTTGAGGTTCGAACTGTATCCGCTTGTTTTATCAACTTCTTGCTCAATTTCAAAATATTTATTTTTGTATTTAGAGCTGTACTTATCGTAAAGTGGTCTATCTATTTCACCAATAACAAATCGTTCTTCGATATTCTCTAATTTCTTTTTTAAAGCATTTAGATTGGCTTTTAAAACTTTCTCATTTTCTGTTTTCGATTTAAAGAATACTCCCATTTGCTCT
>CAKZVD010000039.1 GCA_937922085.1 uncultured Tenacibaculum sp.
TCTATTCTATAACTATTAATTAAATAATTAAAACTATTAGAAGTTTGTTCGTTTATCAGTTTAGAAAGTTTACTACTACTTATTTTTAGTTCATTAGCCAAAGTTTCTAGACTTAATTGATTGTCTAAAAATCGTCTATTCGTAAGTATGTATTCTTCTATTTGATTAAATTTTTTGTTTACCTCTTTAGTCTCTTCTTTAGTAGTAGTAATTAAAACTTTTTCTCTAATTTCTTTTCGTTCTTTAACTTGTCGTAATATAAATAACAATTCATATCCTAACCAATAAATTAAAATGGTAGTCATAATTCTTAAAGGATAAAAGAAAACAATGAAATTTTGAAAGTTTAAATAAAATTTAACAGCTAGAGCTGTTGCCCATAATATATATGAAGTACCTCCTAAAATGATAAAAGTATGTAACCATTTTAAATTATCGAAACTTAAAATATTATTAAAAAGATTGTTTTTATATTTTATAATATAAAAACAATAAAAAAAGATGTTCAATGAAATAATGAAACTAATCACTTCTTCAAAACTAGTATACTTTTCATATAAAAAATCATATTCAATAACGGTTGTATTGCCTTTTATAAAAGAAAAATAGATAACTTGTAATAGAATACTAACTATAAAAAAAGGAATTACAATATTTAAAATATGAAGTGAACGCTTTTTAATTTTTAAGTAATTAACTAAAAAAGTATAAAAGAAAGGAGCAATTAAAAAATGCCAAGGTATTTGAATGTAGTTTAAAAAAGGAATGTCTTTAGTTAATAACCACGATTGTAAGTTGTTTAAAGCAATAACAAGAATCATCAAATTTAAATAAATGACACTCTTTTCTTCTTTATTGTTACGTTTAAAAAGAAATGTACTAAACACAAAACCATGTATTGCACTAACAATTAAAAATAAGTTAAAAATTTCTGTAAGTTGCAATTCTTATTTTTTTATGCTCGGAATATACATTTTTTTAACAAATAAATATAATTTGAGCGTAATTATATTACTACTTTTGATGTATGACCACAGCTAATATTAAACATGTTTTTTTTGATTTAGATCATACACTTTGGGATTTTGATAAAAATTCTGGATTGTCATTTCAACAAATTTTTAAAGAACAAAATATAACTTTACAATTAAACTCTTTTTTAAATGTATATGTACCTATAAACTTTGAATATTGGAAGCTATATAGAGAAGAAAAAATAAGTAAATCAGATTTAAGATATAAAAGATTAAAAGATTCTTTTGATGCTTTAAATTTTGAAGTTAAAGATGAATTAATATATAAAATAGCTGAAGATTATATTAATTATTTACCAAATAATAACCATTTAATAGATGGAGCAATTGAGATATTAGATTATTTAAAGCCTAATTATAAGCTACATATAATTACGAATGGGTTTAAAGAAGTTCAAGATGTAAAGTTAGAAAAGTCGAAGATTAAAAAATATTTTAATGTTGTGGTTTCCTCTGAAAGTGTGGGGGTTAAAAAACCAAACCCTAAAGTATTTGAATTTGCCTTACGAGAAGCAGGTGCAAAAATTGAAAATTCTATAATGATAGGAGATAGCTATGAAGCTGATGTTATAGGAGCTAAAGCAGTGGGAATAACTCCTGTTTTTTTCAATGAAAAAGAAATAAAAACAGAATTAAAAGTAAAAAGTGTAAGTTCGCTATTAGAATTAAAACAATTTTTGTAGAAATATTCCGTTGAATTTAGATAAAAAAGGTATGAAATTATTCTTAAGGTTTTGTTTATTAGTAATTGTGTTTTCTTCTACTTCATGTGTAGATAACATTGATTTTGACCAGGCAGATGATATTGAAATTACACCAGCTGTTAATGTTGCGTTAATGAGTTTTGATATTACTCAAAATGATATTGCTATTCCAGGTATGGAAATTGTAAACCCTCTTTCCCAAACATCAGAATTTACAGCATTAGATAATGATACAGCAAGAGAAAACTTAGAAAGAGTTATATTGAATTTTGAAATTAATAATCAATTTAATCGAAATTTTAGATTAGAGTTTATCTTTTTAGATGAAGCAGATAATATGACAGATGATGCTATCGTTTTAAATGTAGATGCAAATAATGCAAACTTTACATTAGAAGAAGAGATAATTGTAGCTAATAATGCAAGTTTTTTAAGAACAAGAAAAATTCAAATAAGATTAACGTTATTACCTAGTGCAGATGGTTCAATTGTAGACGTAAATGTACCTTCTTCGTTAATATTTAAATCAGCAGGAACTTTTTATTTCAGGACAAATTAAAATTATGAGAAAGTATTTTTTGATTTTTTTGTTATTTGTAACCTATAAAGTTACAGCTCAAAATAAACAAATATTATATGGTTTCGATAAAATCCCTCAAGGTTTATTGGTAAACCCTGGAGCAGAAACAGATTATAAATATCATATAGGTGTACCAGTTTTATCTGGAATATCCGCAAATGTAGGAGTATCTGGATTGACAATAGCAGATTTATTTAGAAATGATAATATTGATTTTAATCAAAAGTTAAATAGAGTATTAAATGATTTAGGAGATAATGATTATGTTCATATAAATTCTCAAATAGAAGTAATTAATGGGGGGTATCAAATTAATAAAAAGGATTATCTAAGTGTAGGATATTACACAGAAATGGATGCTTTTATTGGAATTCCAAAAGATTTTTTATTTTTAGTTAGAGATGGAAACGCAGGTTTTATTAATAAAAGCTTTTTGTTTTCAAAATTAGCTGCAAAGATTGATGTTTTAGGGGTTATTCATGCAGGAATAACAAGAAAATTTAATGAAAAATTTATTGCTGGAGCAAGATTAAAATTGTATTCAGGATCATTAAATATAACATCTACAGGAAATCAAGGAAGTTTCACTACTAGATTAGGAGCTAGTAATATTTATGAACATTCTCTTAATAATCTCGATGTTACTGCAAATTCTTCAGGGATTTATAATAGTGAAGGAGATGTAGATATTGATGCAGGAGATGTAATTAGTAATACTTTTTTAGGAGGAAATTTAGGATTAGGTTTCGATATAGGGTTTACTTATAAAGTAGATGATCAAACACAAATAGCTGCAAGTTTATTAGATGTCGGTTTTATTAGTTATTCAGAGAAGACAAAAAACGGTTTTATAAAAGGGAATTACCTCTTTTCAGGTATAGAGTTTCAATATGATGCAACTAATCCAAATTATTGGCAAGATTTAAATGACGATTTTGATGCGAATGTAATCAGAAAAGACAATACTGATTCTTATACAGTTTTAAGACCGATAAAATTTAATGCAGCTATAAAGCATGGTTTTGGAAAATCTAGAAGAGAAGAGAATTGTTCAGATATGTCGTTTAATGATTATTATGATAATGCAATAGGGCTACAGTTATATTCAATCATACAACCAATAGGTCCGAGATTTGCTGCTACAGGTTTTTATGAAAGAAAAATTTCAGGAAATTGGAATACAAAAGTAACTTATACTGTCGATGATTTTTCATATTCTAATTTCGGAATAGGTATTTCTGCGAATGTTTGGAAGCTAAATGTTTATGGAATGATAGATAATGTATTAAAACTTTCCGATATTGCAGATGCTAATAGTGCTTCTTTTCAATTAGGTATTAATGTGATTTTTAAATAATGATGAAAAAAATAATTCTTTTCTTACTAGTTTCAATAAGTATTTCAGCTCAAAAAAAAATCAATAATTTCAAATACGTAATTGTACCGAAACAATTTGAAAATTTTAATAGAGTAGATAAATATCAAGTAAATTCACTTGTGAAATTTTTATTAGAGAAAAATAATTTCAAAGTACTTTTTAATGACGATCAATTTCCTGAAGATTTAGCTAGAAATAAGTGTATGGCTCTTATTGCAAATTTGAAAGATAATTCAGGAATGTTTACAACTAAAACACAATTGATTTTAAAAGATTGTTTCAATAATGTGTTATTTACTTCTAAGGAAGGGTATAGTAAAATAAAAGACTATAAAAGAGCATATCACGAAGCAATAAGAAGAGCTTTTCAATCTGTTAAAGCACTTAATTATAAGTATAAAGAATTATCTGAGAGTAAGCAAAAAGTAGTAGTATCAGTTGATAAGACTCAAAAACTTGAGAGTCATAAAAAGAAGATTGTTAAAGACGAAGGAGCATCAAAAGAATCTGAAGCTTTGTATGCTCAACCTACAGATATAGGTTTTCAATTAGTAGATAAAGAACCAAAGGTTGTGTTTAAAATTTTAAAAACCCAATATCCTGATTTATTTATTATAAAAGATAAAAATGGAATGCTTATAAAAAAAGAGAATAACTTTTGGGAAGCACAGTATTATGACAATGGTAAGTTGCTTATAAAAAGTTATAAAGTGAAATTTTAATAATTATATTTTTCTTTCCAACGTTGTTTAAGTTGCTCTCTAAAACTATTTTCTCTACTGTTTAAACCAGGTTCGTATAGTTTAGTTCCAGATATTTCTTCGGGTAAAAATTCTTGCTCTACAAAATTATTTTGATAATTGTGAGAGTATTTATATTCTTTACCATATTCTAAATCTTTCATCAATTTAGTAGGCGCATTCCTTAAATGTAAGGGTATTGATAGATCACCTGTTTTTCTAACTAAATCTTGAGCAGTACCTATAGCTAAATAAGAAGCATTACTTTTGGGAGAATTGGCTAAGTAAACAGCACATTGACTTAAAATAATTCTAGATTCTGGATTACCTATAACAGCAACAGCTTGAAATGTATTATTAGCCAAAATTAAAGCAGTAGGGTTTGCGTTTCCTATATCTTCAGAAGCAGATATTAACATTCTACGAGCTATAAACTTAACATCTTCACCACCTTCTATCATTCTAGCGAGCCAATATACAGCACCATTAGGATCACTACCACGAATAGATTTTATAAA
>CAKZVD010000040.1 GCA_937922085.1 uncultured Tenacibaculum sp.
AATCTATGATTTGGCGGATTAGTGGCTTGTTTGTATTTTTAGTGCGCTTGAAGAGTCCCATAAATTGTATTTTTTGTTCGCAAAACTAAAATACGGGATTCTCAAGCTTTTATGGTATTCAAACTTTCGGATGCTTGTGACTTGATACTTTATTTTTAGAAGTTTTTAATTTTAAAATATAACTACCTATAGCTAAATTTTGAACATTAATTTCTTTAGAATTTAATTTATTATTACGTATTTCTTTTCCTTCTATACTATGAATACTATATTCTTTTATAGTATTAGATGAATTTATAAATATAGTCTCTGTACTTGGGTTAGGGTATAAAATAGTAGTATTATTTTCTTTAGGATTAAGATCACTAATAGAAAGTGTTGCTAAATCTTTGTTTTGTTCTTGAATTATCTTTTTAATTAAAATTCCACTTTCTGTTAATTCATTATCAATTAAACCTTGAACCCCTTTTCCATTTAATATAATATTTGAAGTTTCTGCTTTATCTGCTATAGTCCAATTAGCATGACTAATGTAATTGTCTTTCATAAACTGTACCCATTTATCTGTCTCCGTATTATTTATGGCTCCATTTCCACTTGCAGGAACGGTTCCCCATTCTGTAACAAATAAAGTAAGACCATTATCTATAGCTCTTTTAGTTTTAGCTCTTAAATCAGTGTTATGAGTACCTGCATAAAAATGTAAGGTGTAAGCAGTGTTTAAAATAGCCCCACTGGGTAAAGTAACATCACTTTCTTTTATAGGATTTCCTGTATTAGAAACAATATCTACCCCTTGTGAAAAAAATGGAGTTCCTACAATAATTAAATTATCAGGATCTTCTGCACGAATAGCATAAGGTTTAATGGTGTTTTTCCAAGTATTATCTTGATCTGAGGCTCCAGAACCTCCAATAGGTTCATTATAAATTTCATAAATAATATGATCATTATTTCCGTATTCTTTTGCTATTTCAGAAAAGAATTGAACAGCTTCAGCAGTATAATTTTCTGCATTATGAGAATGCCAGTCTACAATAACATAAATGTCGTTTGCTATTGCAGCATCTATAACTTTTTTTATTTTATTTTTTTGAAGAGTAGGATTGTCAATATAGCCATTACCACCATCCCAAGATTCTTTAACTCCCATTACTGCGCGTACAAAACTTACTTTCCAATCTTGTGCCAAATGGTTTATAGCTGGAGCTGTATAAAAATCACTAACATCACCAGCAGTACTCCAGAATAAACTAATTCCAGGTAAACTTAGTTTAGTTCCATTCTCTGCGGTAACATAGCTGTTGTTAACTTTAAGTTTACCAAAGTTTTGAACTGGTTTTTGAGCAAAAAGAGTACAGCTTATAAAGGTTAATAGAAGAACAAGTTTTTTGTTTTGTAAATTCATAATAGGGATTGTGTTTTAATAGGAGATAAAAATACTTTTCTAATAGTACTTTTAAATTAATTAGATTTATTTGGTTTTAAAATTTAAATATGATTAAAAAATATCTTTTTAGATATTTATGTTGAAAATAGAATAAAAATAAGTTCTATTCCTTTTTTAATTAACTATTTTCTCTAACGTATTTTAATATTTAATAGTGTGTAATAAGCAAAGTAATCTTTACTTCTTTTTTAATAGAATGATTAATTATAGTTAATTAAACATTTTACTTTTCCATTCCTTAATTGATTTCTTACTTAACTGAATAGCGTTAATGCCATTTTTACCAAGTGGTTTAGATAATTCAATGCAATATTCTGCAGCTTTAATTGCATCTTTATATAACTTTAATTTAGAAAGAATAACAGAATACTCTCTATAATCCCAATGTCTAGGCTTTTCACTTAAATAAATAGCTTGTTCCATCCATTTTTTAGCTTGCTCTAAATCATAATTTCTTTCATGATAATTTACAGCTGCTATATGAAAATCAGTAGCATTTCTCTTTAATTCAATTTTTGTAGTTTCTTCTAATATTTTTTTAAAATGAAATTCAATAGGAATTGAAATATAAGTTCGTTCCCACATTATAGCAAGATTTGCAGAAGATTCTTTAATATTATCTATGTTAATAGTTAAAGTTTCAATATCTCGGTGTAATTTAATTACAGGAATATTGGTTTGAAGTGCTATTTTTTTTGTGTCCCAGTTTTTAGGAGTTCCCCAATTCTCAATGTCTTTATAAAAGAAAATATCCCAAGAATCAATGTTTGGTTTAGTGTATATAGAATATGAGCCAGCATTTAATTCTTTACCATTTATTTCTACTTTTTTACTAAAAGTTATAATCGTATTTTTATTAGCTCCAGTTCTCCATATTTCCCCATATTTTTCGAGTTTACCAAATATAACTCTACCTTTCATAGAAGGGCGATAATATTCTAGTTTAATATCTGTAAGTCCAACTCGTTGCTCTATTTTTTGAAGAAAACTTTTTTTAGGTCTTCTTACTTGAGAAAATAAATGTAGCGTTATAAAACTTATTACAATTAAAAGAACTATTTTTTTCATTTACAATAATTTTAATTTGTGATAATGATTTAAATTAATATTAGACAGCAACTACTCTATATTTTTCACAAATAAGAGGCATCAATCGAATACCATAGTCAGCTAAAGCTTTAATTTCTTTAACACCAGCTAAACGTTCTCTACCAATAATTAATAAACCTTTATTATTAGCTTCAATATGATAGTATTTATTGCTTTCAAAGAATAATACTAATTCATTTGTGAAAAAAGTTTTAATAGCTCCAACATCTTTTCCTGATAAGTAAAATCTTTTTGAGAAATCTGGATGATTTTCAATACTAATATCTTTGTAACCAGTAAAATGATATATGTATTCAAAGAACCCTTCTTTATCTAAAGTAAAATCAGGAACTTTCTGATCTATGTTAATATATAACATAGTTGCTTTAATAATTTGTTTAGCAAATAATTCACCTTCATGAAATTCGACATCAAATAACTCACAACTCTCGTTAGATAGTACATTAGAAACTTTCTTTATTTGACGCGTTTTAAAATACCCAAAATGAGGTAATTCAATAATCTCTTCTATCGTTTTAGTAGGTGTATAATTCCATGTTAATTCATTAGCAACATTTTGCAATGATTTTTGTCTCTTGGTTAAGTTTATATTTTCTTCAATAGTAGTAATACCAGTATTTTTACGTAAAGCAAATGGGTGCTCACTACCTGCATTATAATTATCTAACCCAATAATTTCAAAATGACCTCCTTTACGTTTAAAACCTTCAGCATAATCATTTAAATTTTCCATAACAGAATGATCCACAAAATCACACATAGAAAAATCGATAATTGCATCTTCATTTTCTGGAATCTGATCAATTTTTGATTTTAGTTTTGTATAGTTTAAAAAACTAGAAAAATTTTTAACACTTACATAGTATTTATCATCTTCTTTAAACATTAAAACATTAGGCTTGAATATATTAGTAACAAATAATAGAATATCTTTATTAATGATAACATGAGCCACAAATGTAGCAACTATACCTATAATAATACCTGTAATAAGATTGGTTGATATGGTAGTTAAAAGAGTAATTAAAAAAATAATTAGTTGTTCTTTACCAATTTTAAATACTTTTTTAATGTTTTCAGGAGAAGCTAATTTATAACCAGTAAATACCAAAATTGCAGCCAATGCAGGTAAAGGAATTTTACGAAGTTGAGAAGCAAACAATAAAATAAAAGCGACTAAAAAAGAAGCATGAAAAAAGTTAGCCGAACGATTACTTCCTTTATTATTTACATTTACAGAACTACGAGCAATTACAGTAACTACATTTAAACCACCTAAAAAACCACTAACCATAGTAGCAATACCTAATGCTCTAATATCTTTATTTACGTTAGAACGTCTTTTTAGAGAATCTAATTTATCTACAGCTTTAATACTTAATAAACTTTCAATACTTGCAATTAATGTAATAGAGATAACAGCGCTAATAAAATCTAATTGATATACTTTTCCAAAATCAGGAAAAGCAAAATTAGAAAGTACATCGTTAGGTAAATTAATTAATAAAGCTTGATCAATAGGGTATTGATTTACAGAGAACAAATTAAAATAATAGTGCAACCCAATACAAAGCATAACAATCCACATAGGAGCAGGGATAAGCTGAAAATACTTGTTTCTAATTTTACCATAAAATACCATGATAAGTAAACTAATAATACCAACCATACCAGCCCATAAAACACTAGTACTATTCGTTGAAACATAGTTTATAATACCATTAGGAACTTGAAGTAATAATTGAACAATACTACCTTTAGCATTGGCATTACCTAACATAACATGAAATTGTTTGGCAAAAATTCCAATACCTATGGCGGCTAACATTCCTTGTATAGCGGAAGAGGGAAAGAAATCACCTAATGATCCTAATCGTAAAAAGCCAAGAATAACCATAATGGCACCAGAAATTACAATAGCTGCTAATGTATACAAGAAACCTTGTGACATATCACCGGCACCTAATGTGGTTATAGCGCCTAAAATTACAACAACAAGCCCGTTACCAGGCCCTGTAATAGTTACATTAGAACCTCCAATGATAGCTACAATACTACCACCTACTACTGCGGCGATAATTCCAGAAATAGGAGGAGCTCCACTAGCTAAAGCAAGTCCAAAACCTAAAGGAAGCGCTATTAAAGAAACAACAAAACCAGAGAAAAGGTTTTGAGGTATTTCATTCAAGAAATTTTTAAATTTATTATTTTTTGTCATGGAATTACTTTACAATTAAGACATCGGTAGGAAGTTCAGATAATATATGTTCTAAATCATGGGGAAAAATTCGATCTAAAACACCTGTTTTTTGAGGCTTATTCATAACTAACAAATCAGCCCTTTTTACTTTTGCATAATGACCTATTGAATATCCTCGTTTACCAAATATACTTTGTGTTTTTACTATGATATCATTGGTGTTAATATCTTTTAATATACTTCGAACTCTTAAATCTTCACGTTGTTCTATTCGTTCTTTGTTTAATGTAGCTTCTTTAAGCGTTTTATCATCACTTACCTTAACATCTAATTCAGTAGGACGAATTTCTTCTACAATAGTAACTCTCTTACAGCCTAAATTATTAGCAGCATCAAAAGCATATTTTATAGTTTCAGGAGTTTTTTCATCTTCTAAACCATTTACAACAATGTGTTTACAAGGAACTCTTTCTACAGAAGGTTTTATTAATAAAAAGACAGAACAAGGAGCTTTTCTAGTTAACTTTCTTGCTATAGAACCTACATAATATTTATACAAATTTTCTTTTTGAAGTGCACCAATTATCAATAAATCGATACGTTCTGCAACACAAGTTTTTAAAATAACAGTAACAGGATCTCCTTCTTCCCATATTGTTTTTAAGTTTTTTTGTAATGTAGGTGCTTCTTTTAAAATATTTTGTAAATCCTTTTCTTTTGTAGCATCTTTTTTACCAACATGAACTGTAATGAGTTCAGCGTCAAACATATTTGCAGTTCTTATACCTTCATGTAAATTTGCTTTTAAATTAGGAGAAAAGGCTAAACCGATTAAGATTTTTTTAGTCAAAATATCGTTATTTAAAAACCTACAATATATAGTTTTATGGTAGTATAAAAAAACTTACTTTTACATAAATAGTTTACTTATGTTAGAATTAGCAGGCATTATTATTTTAGGAATTTTAGCACAATGGTTTGCTTGGAAATTTAAAATTCCAGCAATTTTACCCTTAATATTAATAGGTTTATTAGTTGGCCCAATCGCAGCAGAGTATTTTAGTGAAGATGGAAGTAAATGGATTGAACCTGTTTGGAATGGTAAAAAAGGATTGTTTCCTAGAGAAGGTTTATTTTATTTTGTGTCTTTAGCAATTAGTATTATTCTTTTTGAAGGAGGACTAACATTAAGAAAAAGCGAAGTTAAAAATGTAGGCCCTGTAATTACGAAGTTAATTACTTTAGGTTCTTTGGTAACATTTGTACTTTCTGGTATTATAGCACATTATGTTTTAGACTTAAGTTGGGAGATATCTTTATTATTTTCGGGACTAATTATAGTTACAGGTCCTACAGTAATTTCGCCTATTTTAAGAAATATTCCTTTAAAGAAAGATGTAGCAGCAGTATTAAAATGGGAAGGAATTCTAATAGATCCAATAGGTGCTTTAGTAGCCGTATTGGTATTTGAATTTATTAGTGTTGGTGGAGGAGGAGGTTTTACACAAACTGCTTTATTAGAGTTTGGTAAAATTTTATTATTCGGTACTACCTTTGGTTTTACGTTTGCACATGCTTTAATAGCAATAATTAATAATAAACTAGCCCCTCATTATTTATTAAATGTAGTATCACTTTCTGCAGTTTTATTGGTTTTCGTATTATCAGATTTATTTGCTCATGAATCAGGATTACTTTCTGTAGTTGTAATGGGAATGGTAATGGCAAATAGTAAATTAAAGAGTTTTGATGAATTATTATATTTTAAAGAATCATTATCAATTTTATTAATATCAATACTGTTCATATTATTATCAGCAAATATGAATATTAGTGAATTAGAACTTATTTTTAATTGGAAAACAGCCTTGTTATTTGCATTAATAGTCTTTGTTGTTCGTCCGTTGGGTGTATTCTTAAGTACACGTAAATCTACTTTACAATTTAATGAAAAACTCTTTATTAGTTGGGTAGGGCCTCGAGGAATAGTAGCAGCAGGTATCGCATCTTTATTTGGTTCTAAATTAATGAAAGAAGGAGTAGCAGGAGCAGAATATATTACGCCTTTAGTTTTTATGATTGTTTTAGGCACTGTATTACTAAATGCAACTACAGCTAGAATGTTTGCTAAAATAGTAGGTGTGTTTTTAAAAGAATCTGAAGCAATCGTTTTTATAGGAGCTTCGCAAGCAGCTAGAGTAATTGCTAAATATTTAGCAACACATGATAAAAGAGTTATTTTATTAGATAGCAATAAAAATTATGTAAAAGCAAGTAAAGAAGAAGGAATAGAGGCTTTTAATATTGATATTTATAATGAGAATTTAGACGATAACATTGAATTAAATGATGCAGGGTATTTGATAGCAATGACAGGAAGTGATGTGATTAATAAATATGCTTTAGATCGTTTTTCTAAAGTTTATGGAGAAAGAGGAGCGTATCGATTAGCTTCATCATCAGAAGTAAGTACTAAAGAATCTGAAAATGCAGATATGCTATTTACTGCAAATGATGATTATATTAATTTAACAGAAACTATTAGAGATTTTCCTACAGTACACGAAATTAAAGTTTCTTCTATAGAGGATTTTAATGCTAAAATAACTGAGATACATAATCATTTAAAATCGATTCCATTGTTTTTAAAGTCAAATGGAAGTATAAAAATTTTAGCAGAAGTAGAAGAAAGCACAGTAAAAGAAAAAGATGTTATTGTATATGCTGGAGAAGAGTTGTTTGTTTCTTAAAATGATTATATAATTGTAACTTAAACATTATGAGAAAAATAAAAACTCACATATTGTTAATAATTACTATTTTAAATATTAGTTGTAATTCATCTAAAAATGGAAAAAGAATTAGCTTAGATTCTAAGAAAACTTCCGAGCTCATCAACCAAATTTTAATAGATAAAAAAGATAGTTATTTATCATCAAGTTGTATTTCTGAAAATTCAAATTATTTTTCAATTTCCAATTTTTCAAATTATGGAAAAAGAGCTAATAAATATCTTAAAATTGAAGATAGTACTCATTATAAATTACAAAAGGATTTATGGATAAATTTTAAAGTCACTAAAGAAATTATATTTAATAAAAAAATACTAACTGAGGAAGAGTTTAAAAGCTTTCAATCTAAGCGGGAATTTTGGGAATGGGAAGAGTTTAATTGTACAGGAGGATTTTGTACAATTTCAAAGCCTTTTTTTAATGAAAAATATGATTTAGCATATGTTCAAATTTCTAAAAAATTATTTGAATATGATTATTGCTCACAAATTATATTGTATGAATACAAGAATGGAAAATGGATTGAAAAAGAAATAATAAGTCAAATAATAAGCTAAGAAATGTTAGGTGAAAATGATCGGAAATAGTTAATAAGGTTTTTCTTTTGGGAAAATGTAACTAGCAAATTTTAATTTGTAAAAGTTTATTTAATTTACGTTAGATTAATAAAAAAACTGTCAGTTAAAACCGTTAATTATAATAAAAATTCAAAGTGAAAGATATATTAAAACCTGTTCTAAGAATAATTAAATCTAATCCTAGTACATTGGGTACTGAAGATTATTATATAATTTTATACGATGAGTCTGATTTTAATGACTTAGATAAAGAGCTTTGGTTTAAAGAAAATGAATTAGAAATCTTTGAAGAATTATATGAAACTGCTGAATATAAAAACATTTATGTAATACACTCTTCAACTTCACGTGGAGAAGACATTAAAATACTAAACGAAAGAAAGAATATTTCTATTTATAATCGAGTAAATTGTGATTCAATTTTATCATATCATTGTTTAGCTTTAAAGTTAGATGAAACAAAATTGATATTGCGTACAGGTTTTCATGAAACTCACCCGAAAATTGGTGATTCTGAATTGCCTTTTAGTTGGAATATGATGAATAAACTTTCTAACAATTATAAAGAAATTGAAGTAGATAAAGATGTGTTTTTTAAAGATTATAATAAGATAATTGAAAAATGGAAAAAGGAAATAACACATTATATAAAAGATAGCTAGAAAGTACTAGGTTTAAAAATTGATCTTTACTTATAAAAGTAGCCAAATTTTATATTTAGCTTTAAAAATTAAAAATAGAAAACAAAAAATGATTTGTGATTCAATCGTAAAGAGTTTTTTGTTCTATATATAAGATATTTAATAGTAATTACAGTTAATGAAATTCGTATAAAAAATATTAATATTTTTTATACTTTTAAGTATTCTCTTATTTAGTGTACTCTATTTTTAAACAAAAAATCATTGAAAAAAATGTATAAAAGAAAGTGAAATATCAGAATTAATAAATGAAATAAAAAAGGCAGACAAACTCCCCTGAAAATTTTTATAAGTTTTATGAAATAGAAAATGGTAAATCATTAACTAATGATTTGAATGGACAAATTATTAGGGCGATTTTGAATTCTGATTTTAAAAAACTCCAAGTTCACAAGTTGCTGTGATATCTGGTTTTTCATGGAGAAACGAAAAAAAATAGGTAGATATAAATTTAGAGAAATATCTTTAAGTTGGAAAATAGAGAAAGATACTACACAAAAAGAATGCTTGAATTGGCTTGCTTCTAAATATGATTTTCTTTATGGTATTAAAGGCTTAAAAAACTTGCAACAAATATTTTAACAAAAAACTGAAAAATTAAATAAAACCTATAAATAGATTTAGTGTTAAATCCAAAATATAATATCATTTATGAAGCCATTAAATATCAAGACCAAACGTATTCTTCAATTTTTCTAATAGAGGGTTTTTCTCTTTTAGTTTGTCATATTTTTCTTGCGGAGTATAAGCAAACTTTTTCTCTACTTTTTCATTTACCTCAATAGTAATTTGAATACCATAATTATTCAATTTTTCTCTTAAAAAGCGAAGTAATTTTGGTTTACCTTTTTCTAACTGGTTTTTCATTAAATTGTTAGGTAGCGTAACAATAATTGAGAAATTGGCTTTTAAAGTAGGTTCACCAGCAATTAAAATGGAAGCAATGTTTTTCTCTCCTAATTCTTGTAATTTAAAATAATATTTTTTCCAACCTTCTTTAAGTTCTTCTTGATTAAAAGGAGTTCTAGGATGGTTATCATAGTTTTCCTCTTCATCAGTTATTACCTTAGTTTCTCTTTTTTCTTGTAAACTTTTTAATGATAAAGCAGAAGTTCTTCTTTTAATATTTTTAATAGAAGGTTTAGCTGGTTCCTGAGGAGCTACAGCTTTAAGAGGTTGTTTTTTGGGAGGTGTTTGCTCTTTTACAGGTTGTTGCTTTTGTTGCGCTATTTGTTCAATAGATTTTGTAATCTTTTTAACTTTTGGCGATAAAGAAGTGAAAAAAGTAGCTGGAATTATGTAGTTGCTACTTTTTTTTTTTCTCCATCGAACGTGATAGAGGCAATTTGCATTAAGCAAAGTTCTACAAGTAATCGTTGGTTTTTACTCGACTTGTATTTAAGATCACAATCATTTGCCTTATCAATAGAGGTGAGTAAAAAAGTCATAGGAGCTTTTGTAGCCTGCTCTAAATAACGTTTTTTAATAGTATCACCAACTTCTAATAAAGGAATGGTAGCAGCATCTTTTGCTACTAATAAGTCTCTAAAATGAGAAGCTAAACCACTAATAAAATGTTGTCCTTCAAACCCTTTAGATAAAACAGTATTATAAGCCATTAATACTTCCGGTATTTTATTCTCTAACAATAAATCCGTCATATTAAAGTAAACTTCGTAATCTAAAACATTTAAGTTTTCAGTAACAGCTTCTCTAGTTAAATTATCACCAGAAAAACTAACAACTCGATCAAAAATAGACAAAGCATCTCGCATTGCGCCATCTGCTTTTTGTGCTATAATGTGTAAAGCGTCATCATCTGCTGTAATATTTTCACGCTCACATATTACCTTTAAATAGTTTTTGGCATCTAAAACACCAATACGTTTAAAATCGAATATTTGACAACGAGAAAGTATCGTTGGTATAATTTTATGTTTTTCGGTAGTTGCTAAAATAAAAATAGCATGTGAAGGTGGTTCTTCTAATGTTTTTAAAAAAGCATTAAAGGCTGCTTGTGAAAGCATGTGCACCTCATCAATAATATATACTTTATACTTTCCTGTTTGTGGGGGTATACGAACTTGGTCTGTTAAACTACGAATATCATCAACAGAGTTATTTGAAGCTGCATCTAATTCAAAAATATTAAAAGCAAAGTCTTCATCTTCAGTTATATTTTCTGAACTTTCTTGATTAATACGCTTCGCAAGTATACGAGCACATGAAGTTTTACCAACTCCTCTAGGACCTGTAAATAATAATGCTTGTGCTAAGTGATTATTTTTTATAGCATTCTCTAACGTGTTGGTGATGGCTTGTTGCCCTACCACATCTTCAAAATTTTGAGGACGATACTTACGTGCCGATACTATAAAGTGTTCCATTAACGATTACTATTATTTACGTAACAAAAGTAACAAACCCAACTAGTACATACAAACAAAGTTGATAACAATTCCTTTCTTGGGAGTAAACTATAATTTGAGAAAACGTTTTAAGTTTATTTTATAAACTTTACCAATAGGAATGGTATGGTTGTTAATAAAAATTCGATTTCCTTCAATAGATTTAATTTTATTTTTTGAAATTAAAAAAGATTTATGGACTTGAAAAATTAAATTACTAGGAAATAGTTTTACTAAATCAGAAATTTTTTCTCTAATTGTTAATTCTTCATGTACAGTAATAATTTTACAATAATTACCGATAGCTTCGATAAATAAAATATCGTCTAACCGAATTTGAAAATATTTTTTATTAGATTTTATAATGATTTGTTCCTGGGTAATTTCAGATGTTATAGTTTCTGTGTTTTTTGTAGGTATTTTACTAACATCTATTTTTTGAATAGCTTTTACAAAACGTTCAAAACTGAAAGGTTTTAATAGGTAATCTATAACATTTAATTCATAACCTTCTAAAGCATGTTCTTGATAGGCAGTGGTAACAATTACTTTCGGAGGGTTTGATAAAGATTTTAAAAAGTCAAAACCTTTTAATTTAGGCATATTTAAGTCTAAAAAAATTAAATCTATAGTGTTACTATTTAAATATTCTAAAGCTTCAATAGCATCGTAGCAATTCTTCACCAAATTGTAATTGGGTAACATATCACAATAACCTTTAATAATATCATGTGCTATATATTCATCATCAATAATTAAATAATTTGTCATAATTGAATCGTTAATTGCGCTTTAAAAATATCATTATTTATGTTTGTAATAAAAGTATGTTTATTAGGGTATATTAAAGTTAACCTTCTGGTTAAGTTTTCTAAACCAATACCTTTCTCGGTTTTTACAGTAGGATTAAAATTATTTTCAACTTTAAAATAAATAGTAGAATTATCAGCTCTTAAAAAAATACGAATAAAAGCATCATTTCTTAATATTTCTACACCATGTTTAAAGGCATTTTCAATTAAAATAATGAATAACAAAGGAGTTATTTTTATTTCAGTGTTTTTTATTTCTGTAGTAAATGAAATATCAAGCTTTTTTAAATATCTCATGGTATGTAATTCAATAAAATTATAAATAAAATCTACTTCATCTTTAATTAAAACGGTGTCTTTTTGTCCTTCATAAACACTATAACGCATCATATCAGAAATTTTTAAAATAAGATGTTTAGCTTTTTCTGAATCTTTATCTATAAGTCCATATAAATTATTTAAGGTATTAAAAAAGAAATGTGGACTAACCTGATTTTTTAAATGAATTAATTCTGTTTTTGTTTTTTCATTTTTTAAGTTAATAATCATTTTTATATGTAACACTAACCAATAAATAAAAGAAGAGAAGATAAAGAATAGTAATAAGATATAGTAACCTACTAAAAAAGAAATAAGACTAGGATGCCAATCAAAAGTAACTGTAATGGAGTCCTTTTTAGAAGTAATTGCTTTATAAGTTACCCATAATAAAGGAATAATAAGAGAAATAAGACTTATTAAAATAATTGTCTTTTTATTTTTTTGATACCATGTAATCATACTGCAAAGTTAGAATTAGATGATTTGTAGACAAATAAATTAAACAAACGTACTTTAAGTAGTGATGAATATTTATAAAGGAAGCATAAAATCATTTTAAAGACACTTTATTAATTTATAAAACAGCCTATTGGTAGTTCGCCCCAATAAGTTTATTTAAGCTAAGGTAGCAAATACATTTGTTGAAATTTAAAATTATAAACAAATGAAAAAAAGAGTAATACAATATTTTAAACACGTATTTGTAACGGTCATAGTTTTATTGATAATTGGCGCTACAGTTTTAGTTTCATTAAATGGTAGTTTTAATTATGGTCAAAATTCTTTACGTTATAATTTAGAAGAAGAGGGGCCTTATGTTTTTTATAAAAATGATAGTGTTTGTAGTGTAGCATATGTAAAAGGAAATAGAGATGATGGGTTTTATGTAGATAAAAGAGAGTATAATAAAAGAGAAAATGTAAGCTTAACTTGTTTCTTTCCTTTAGATTCTTCTAAATTTAAATTTCAACTGCATTCAGATTTTAAAATTCCTAAAGCGATATATAACGACGGAAATAGAATGTTAGCAATATCTGATATTGAAAGTGGGTATAAAACATTTCGTGATTTCTTAATTAACAATAAAGTTATTGACACAAATTTAGAATGGACTTTTGGTAAAGGGCATCTAGTATTAGTTGGTGATTTTGTAGATAGAGGTTTTTCTACAACTCAAGTACTTTGGTTTATTTATAAATTGGAACAAGAAGCAAAAAAACAAGGTGGATTTGTACATTTTATTTTAGGAAATCATGAATTGAAAAATATGCAAGGACAATATAAATCTGCTGAACAAAAGTACTATGCGGTTGCGGCTATTTTAGGGAAGCAACAATATGACTTGTATAGTAAAACTTCTTTGCTAGGAAAATGGATGTCGAGTAAAAACACCATAGAATTGATTAATGGAACATTATTTACACATGGAGGAATACATCCAGAAATAGCAAATTCTAATTTAACATTAAATGATTTAAATAGAATTAATAGAGAAAATTATTATCAAAGACATTTTCCGAAGCCTAAAAAAAGTATAGAGGATGTTGTATTATCTAGTAAAAAAGGAATTAGTTGGTACAGAGGATATTTTAATGATGGTTTATCACAAGAAGAAGTAGATAAAGGAATTCAAAAATTTAAAGCAAAAAATATAGTGGTAGGGCACACGCTTCATTCTATGGTTAAAAAATTATATAAAGGAAGTGTGTTTGCAGTAGATGTTAAGCATCCTAAAGATTACATTTCTATGTGGCCGAGTAGAAAATCGGAAGGACTTCTAATAGATAAAGGACGTTATTTTCAAGTGCTATATAATGGTATACAAAAAGAACTTTAATTTAAAAACAGAAGAAATGAAAACTAAAATTCATGAACAGTTAACGAAACCTTATGTAGTTGTTTTTGTAATGATTGTTGCTCCATTACTGAACTATTTTGATAGAAATTACAGTTATTTTTTTGGGTTAGCAATTGCATTACTAATATTATGGTCTAGTAATTATAAATGGTCTTTGTTTAGTTTTACTAAAAAAGTATCAAAAACAACTATTGTAAGAGCTTTTATATACGCTGTAGTAATATTAATATTGTTTATACCTTTTGATTTATTAGTAGATTTTTATTTTGGAAGTGCAAATTTATCTTCTTTAGAGGGGATTAAACACAATTTTATAAGCTATATAATTACCTTAATTATTGTTTGGGTATTTGCTGCTTTTGGTGAAGAGTTTTTGTTTAGAGGGTATTATTTAAAGTGGCTGTCAGCATTGTTAGGAGATACTAAAAAGGCTTGGATGATTTCTATGGCTATTCTAGCAATATATTTCGGGGTTTCTCATTATTATCAAGGAATGTCTGGTGTTTTAGGAATCATTCCTTTATCTTTTGTATACTCATTAATCTATTATAAGAATAGAGATAATTTGAGCTTATTGGTTTTTATGCATGGTTTTCATGATACAATAGGGTTAACGTTTATATATTTAGATATTGAAAATCCTATTTCAGAATGGTTACTAAGTTTTTTCTAAATTGAATTCAAATAAAAATCTCGATAAATTCATAATTTATCGAGATTAAGTTAACAAATTACAAAAGGTAAATTAATTCAAAAAACTATTAATAATATTATCTATTTCTTTTTTAGATGCATCTGCTTTTAAACTAAATAAATGAGAATATAATTTTTTATTACTTACTTTTTCTTGTAATGTAATATCTTTCTTTAAATCGAAAGTTTTATCCCATTTTTTTCTCACTTTTTTCCACATTTTTTTATTTTCTTTCCACCAATCTTGTGCAGCTTTACATTTTGTATCTGCTACTTTAGTATATGTATTATAACCTTTTTCTTGAGCAAGTAAAACATCTTTACTTGCATCTTCTCTAATAATTTTATCATTATCCTGATTATGAATCCAACCTTCTTTGGTAATTTCATGCCTATTTCTTCTTAACATTACATTATAATCAGATCTTTTCGTTTTTTCACGCCTAGCAAGTGGGGCATCTGAAGCATTTTCCCAAAAACTTTTACCATCTACATGTACCCATGTAGCTGAGCCTTCATACCGAGGACTATCATCTACTTGATATACTTTTTGAGTCCATTGTCCGCTCACTTCATCTTCAGAAAGTTGTTTATATTTCCAATTATTTTCTTTGTGAAACAGATATAAATCTTGATTCTCATGTAACCAATCTTGCCTCCAATGTTTTACTATGTATGGCCCTTTTTTTGTAGTAACAATTAATAAATGTTGTAATTGAATTTTGTTTTTTTTATCGGTAACCAATTGAACCCATTCTAAAGCTTGATCATGTTTTACTTTAGAAGGTTTATAGTCTTCTTCTTTAGAGTAATTAAATGTTTCTGAAAAGTTAAAACCTACTTTATAACAACCACTCATAGATTTTATAGCAGTAATGTCTTTTTGTTTTTTATTGGTTTGTGAACTTATAGTTAAAGTACCTAAAGTAATAACTATAATAAAGAATTTTTTCATTGTAATTGATTGTTTAATTATTAAGATAAAAATATAAAATTTATTTAGATTGAATAAAAATAATGAATATATTTGCGTAAAATTATTAAGAATGTTTCTAAATAGAGTTTTCGTAAGTATATTATTTTTTACAAGTTTTATTAGTTTTTCTCAAAAAACAATTAAAAAAGATTCGATAAAAGAAAATAAGTTAGATGAAGTAATAGTAACAGGGCAATTAAAGCCACAGTCGATTAAAAAATCTGTTTTTGAAGTAAAAGTAATTACATCAGAAGAGATACAAAGAAGAGGAGGGAACAACTTAGCAGATATATTAAATCAAACCTTAAATATTAGTGTATTTCAAAACTCATCAACAGGAAAATCTGAAGTTAATGTATTGGGGTTGGGAGGAAGATATTATAAAGTTTTAATAGATAATATTCCTATTATTAATGAAGAAGGTTTTGGTAATAATATAGATTTTACTACTATAAATTTAGATGATATTGAAAGAGTTGAACTTGTAGAAGGTGCCATGGGGGTTCAGTACGGAGCTAATGCATTATCTGGTGTTTTAAATATTATAACCAAAAAAAAGAGTAAGAGTAAATGGAAAATAAACACCTATTTTCAAGAAGAAACCATAGGAAAAGAATATAGTTTTTTTAATGAAGGAAGACATATACAATCTATAGGATTAGGGTATCAGTTTAACAAGAAAGATTATATAAGTTTACGTTTTAATAGAAACGATTTCCGAGGGTTTTTAGATAGCCTTAAAGGTAAGAAACATGAAAAAACAGATGAATTAAGAGGGTATACTTGGTTACCAAAAAAACAACATAATGTTAAGTTACTTTTTAGTCATAAAGAAGAAGGGTTTTCAGTATTCTATAAATTCGATTTTTTTAATGAAGATATATTTTGGTACAATTCTGTTGTTAGGTTAAATAGAAATGTAGCCACTGCTACTATTGATCCATCTTCTTTTGATAGACAATTTAATAATAAAAGATATATTCATCATTTAAATTTTAAAGGAGCTTTTTCTAAGATTCCTTATAACATATCTGTTTCTTACCAAAATCAAGAAAAACAACTAGAACGATTTACGTATTTTATTAGAAAAGATACAAAAGAAAATAGTTCTAAAAATACATTTTTGTCTAAAAATGTATGGTTTTCAAGAGGAACTTTTAGTGATTTAATAAATACTGAAAAAATAAAATTACAAGCAGGTTACGAATTAACAAATGAAAGAGGTTTTGGATCTGCAGCTGCCATAGGAACAGGGTCGGCAGATGAGAATGTGAAAAATAGACTTACAAGCTATGATTTTTTTGCTTCTTCAGAAATTGATTTTTCAGAATCATTTTCTTTAAAACCAGGAGCTCGTATTTCATTTACAAATTTATTTGGAAACCAATTTTATTATTCATTAAGCGGAAGAAAATTATTTAAAAAAGGATGGGAGGCAAGAACAGTTTTAGGTTACGGAACTAGAACTCCTGAATTTGATGAACTTTTCACCTTTTTTGTAGATGTAAATCATAATGTAACAGGTAATAGAAACTTAAATCCAGAAAAAGGAATTTCAACCTTTTTTCATGTTAAAAAAGCAACGTTTTTAGGAGATTTTACAATGAGAAATAAATTAACACTGTCATATATTGATGTAAAGGACAGAATTCAGTTAATTGTTGTAAATCAAGTTCCTTTAGCTCTTAAATATAATAATATAGATGAGTTCACTTCTATAGGAAGTTCTTTTGAAAATGATTTCTCTTATAAAGATTTAAAATTAAGTATAGGAGCAAGTGTTTTTGGAATAACAAGATTTATAGATACTTCAAAAGAACAGACCTCTAACAGGCAATTAAATTTTCAATTGAATTCTTCCATAACATATACAATACCAAAATGGAATACTTCTTTATCAGCTTATGCTAAATATATAGGAGAAACAAGTCGATTTGTTGATGTTGGAGGGTCATTTGAAACTCAAAAAATTAATCCTTTTAGTTGGTTAGACATGTCTGCTAGAACAAAGTTTTATCGTAAAAAGATTGAAGCAACTATAGGTGTAAGAAATTTATTAGATGTTACTAATATTAGTACTAACAGTGTAAATAGCGGAGCGCATTCAGGAAATACAAATAATATCTCACTGGGATATGGAAGATCTTATTTTTTAAAAATAGGTTATAACATTAATATTTAAATATAAAAATCAAATTAATCAAAATGAGAAAAGCAATAGTATTATTATTTATTTCAACGATATTTTTAATGTCGTGTGGAGAAGACAACGATGTTGTCGTTAAAGAGGATCCATTTGTAGTTTCTTTTGAAAATTCATCAGCTAAACTAGAAAGTGAATTGACAGAAACTACAATAAACCTTGTATATTCAAGAGTAGCAACAGAAGGTGGTACCGTAAAAATAAAAGTATCGGCTGAAAACGCAGTACTTGGTGTAGATTTTAAAACAATACCAGAGGCCATTAATGGAGAAGTTATTATATCGGTATTAAAACAAGAAACAGCGAATAGTTTTAAAATAACAAAATTACCTAATAATTCTTTTAAAGAAAACACTAAAATTATATTTACAATAGTAGATATTGAAATTGAAAATTCAAATATTCAAGGAAATAGCGAATTTACCTTAAGTGGAGATACATTTTTAGGAGGAGTATTAAAGCCAACAGTTGGTGGTGCTAACGAGCCAAACCAAGTATATGTTAACTTTCTTTTAAATGAAGAAACTGTTGTTAGAAGAGATGCTTGGGATTTAGGTTTTTATGGAGGAAATGACTTTAGAGTTAGTTTAAATGGATCTCTATACATGGCAGCTAAAGCATTAACAACTACAGATATGAATAGTGTAAATTCTGGAAGTGTAGCTTCTTTACAAGGAGAGGTTGCTGTTGGAACATTTAATGCAGTAAATGAAGCATATATTGATAATCCTAATGGAGATATTAAAGCTACTGCAATAGCTGAAGTATCTGCAGATGATTCTCAAAATCCTGTATACTTATTAAATTTAGGTGCTGAAGTTGGAATAGGAGCACCAAGTAGTGTAGGAGGAGTAAATATTTCAGGAGATCCTAGAGGATGGAAAAAGATTAGAATTTTAAGAGAAGGAAATGGATATAAATTACAATATGCAGATTTAGATGATACAACTTTTGAAGAGGTATCTATTTCGAAAAACGCTGCGTATAATTTTAGTTTTTTTAGCTTTAATACAAATACTCTTGTAGATGTTGAACCTAGAAAAGACGATTGGAATTTATGTTTTACAGTTTTTACAAATACATTATCACGTTTTGGAGCGTATGGTTTCTCAGATTTTGTAACGCATAATAGAAAAGGAGGAGTAACAGGGTATAAATTAGTAGATTCTACAACCTCATTCTCAGATTTTTCTAAAAGTGATATTGATGAAAGTTTATTAGAAGAAGATCATACAGTTATAGGAAGTAGTTGGAGAGAAGTAATAGATGCAGAGAAAAAATTAATAGAAAATACTTTTTATGTGTTAAAAGATAAAAAAGGAAATTATTATAAAATTCGATTTGTAGCATTGTTAAATGAGCAAGGAGAAAGAGGTTACCCAGAGTTTGAATATAAATTACTTCGATAATGGGCAAAAACATTCAATAGTTGTGTGTTGAATTTTGTTAGTTTTTAAAAAGCTATTCGTTATATTCGAATAGTTTTTTTTTGTATGAAATCGTTTTGTATAACGACCAAGCTTTAAAATCATTTAAAATGAAGAAAATATTCGTACTAGTTTTTTTATCAACCCTATTTGTAACACAAGCACAATCTAAAAAAGAGGTTGCTTATTTTGCTAGTGGTTGTTTTTGGTGTGTAGAAGCAATTTTTGAAAGCGTTGAAGGAGTAGAAGAGGCTGTTTCTGGTTATGCTGGCGGACATACTTCAAATCCTACCTATCAAAAAATAGGAACAGGTACTACAGGACACTCAGAAACTGTAGCAGTATATTACAATCCTAAAGTAGTTAATTTTCAAACATTAGTTGCTGTATTTTTTGGTTCACATGACCCAACAACTATAAACGGACAACATCCAGATTATGGTTCTCAATATCGTTCTATTGCTTTTTATAAGACGAATAATGAGAAAAAAATAATAAAAGATGTAATTAAGTTATTAAACGAAAAGTATTATAAAGGAAAAATAGCAACAGAGGTAACGAAATTTACTAAGTTTTATGAAGCGGAAGCATATCATCAAAATTATGAACGTATACATCCAGAAAATCCTTATATACAAAATGTATCTATTCCTAGATTAAATAGATTTAAAAAGAAGTTTCCTAAAATATTAAAAAAGACAGGACACTAATAAATAATGATTATACCAAATGAAAACTACTAAAAGAAACAGTATAGGATTGCTAGGTGTATTTTTTGCGATCTTTTTATCTTCTTGTCAAACCACAGAAAACAAGTCAACTAATATGAAAGAAACATTAACGATAAAAGTAAGTCCATTAGAATTTGAAGAAACCTTTAAAACAATTAAAGGGAGAATAGAAAATAACCCGAATTTAAAATTACTTTTTGAATTAGACCATAGTGCGAATGCTGAGAAAAAAGGCTTAACACTACGTCCAACAAAATTATTAGTTTTTGGAAACCCAAATTTAGGAACTCCATTAATGAATGTGAGTCCAACATTAGCAATCGATTTACCTCAAAAAATCATTATTTATAAAGAAGAAGGGAAAGTGTATATAGCATATAATACCCCTAGTTACTTAAAAGAAAGACATGCAATTGAAGGTAAAGATGAGCTATTGAATAAGATTAGTGGTGCTTTAGATAAGATTACAACTTTAGAGTAATAGATTTTAGTATATTGTATTGTTTAGAACTAAATTATAAAGTTATTGAGATATAAGAAACTAAAAACATTATTTCTAGAGCTCTGTACAACATTGAAACCTAAATTAGAGTATGTTGAAAATTCAATGGAATATGTTGAGGTAGGTGAATATACATTAGCTTTAGAATTTATAAGCGATTGGTGCATTGATGAGGTACCAAGATTTAAATTAACAGTAAATGAATTACTGAAAATTAAAGAAATTGGAGATCAGGTTAGTGCAGAAGGAGCTTGGATAGAATTATTACCTCTCTTAACTTCATTTGAGACTAGGATTTTTTCTGAAGATGATTTAGAGAGGATTCTGTTTTATATAGATAATCAATTGATTAAAAGTCCATCAAGAGAGAAATGGTTGTCAAGAATAAGAGAGTCGATTAAAATAAATAAGTAACTCTTATAGTGATGTAATCAAAATAAGTTAGTTTTGACTACTGACTACTGACTACTGACTACTGACTACTGACTACTGACTACTGACTACTGACTACTGACTACTGACTACTGACTACTGACTACTGATCATTTAATTCAGTATCTATTTTTAAAATAGCACCATAATCAATTTTTAAGTCAAATGATTTTTCTAAAGGAATATTATTCCAATAAGCCCATAAGCTTCTCATAATACCAGCATGTGTAACTACAATAATTCGGTTATATGATAATTGAATTACTTCTTCAAAAAATGCAGTAGTACGTTTATGTAATTCTATGTAAGACTCTCCATTTTTAGTTTTACCATACACAAAATTTTCCATCCATGGGTTAAGTTCCTCTTTAGGGATTTCTCCCCAAGGTTGTAATTCCCAATCGCCAAAATTTAATTCTTTTAAGCGATCGTCTAAAATTACATTTGAATTAATTTTTTTAGCTAATTTTTGACATCTAATTAAAGGGCTTGTATATACAGCATCATAATTAATAGTTCCTATTTCTTTTAAAATAGGCTGTAATTCATCAAAAAAATCGGTTGTAACATCAATATCCGATTGTCCGTAACATATTCCTTTTTCAATATTAGGAGTTGTATGTCTTATTAAAATAATTTCCATATGGTAATTAATGAAAGATAAAATATTATTTCAGAAACTTGTTGTAATGCTCCTGCACAATCACCTGTTTGTCCACCAATCCATTTCTTAAAGAAATATCCGCAGTACGCATAAGTGATAAATAGTGGGGGCAATACAAGGAGCAAAAGTACATCTTTAAAAAAAAGAAGAGGGATAATACCAAATATAAAAGATGAAACTAAGGATTTTTTATCCATTTGTTTTGTTGCAGGTTTAATTTTTGAAGTAGCAGCATCTCTAACATACTCATGTGTGTATAATAAAAGAGTAGCTGTAAATCTACTAATAGCGTGTGCAGCTATTAAAATTAAAGGAATGTTATGATGTATGGCTAAATGTTGTAAAGCAAGAAATTTTAAACTTAAAATACCTATTAAACCAATAACTCCGAAAGTTCCTAAACGAGAATCTTTCATAATGGTCAATATTTTTTCTTTAGTCCAACCACCACCAAAACCATCACATACATCAGCAAAACCATCTTCATGAAAAGCACCAGTTACCCAAATAGAACTAATCATACTAATTATTAAAGCAATATTAGTAGAAAAAATAAAGTGAGAAAGATAATAAACAAGAGCAGCTATGCTACCCACTAAAATACCAATTAAAGAGAAATAACGATTACTTTTTTGTAACGCTTCAGAAGAATGATCTACCCATTTCGGACAAGGAATTCTTGTAAAAAATAATACAGCAGTTAAAAAGTAATGTATTTGTTTTTTCATTTTATAAATAGAATATTATCAGTTTGTCAATTATCAATTATCTGTGAACAGTTATCAGTTATGGTTTTCCTATATATAATTTTATGGTCATTGGACGGAGTCGAAATGAAGCTAGTTCTATAATAATAACTTCGACTTTGCTCAGTTACCAAAATTTTAGTTTATAATTAGAGTAAACAAGCTAAAAAAAAGCAAAAAATGTTAATAAATAAAGCTGTTTTCATTATGGTTTTTTAACTTTCCTAAACTCCTAAACTCCTAAACTCCTAAACTCCTAAACTCCTCAGTTATTTAGCTTCAGAAACATTCGCACTTTTAAAAGTAGCCATATTATTTAAAAAAGCAACTGCCGATTTTACAATAGGAAAAGCAACAGCAGCACCAGAGCCTTCCCCTAAGCGCATACCTAAATTTAAAAGAGGTTTTACTTGTAAGAAAGACAACATTTTTTCATGCCCTTGTTCTCCAGAAGTATGTGCAAAAACACAATACTCTAAAATATTTTTATCTATTGCAGCGGCAGCAAGTAAAGCAGAAGTAACAATAAAGCCGTCAATTAAAAGTGTCATTTTTAAAGAAGCAGCTTCTAACATTGCGCCACACATCATTACTATTTCAAAACCACCAAAAGCAATTAAAGCATCTTCAGGAGAAGAAATATTTGAAAGATGTAAATTTGAAACTTCTTTTAAAATAGTAGCTTTTTTTAAAACTCCTTCATTATTTAATCCAGTTCCTTTACCTACACAATCTTCAATAGGAGTATTGGTAAAATAGCTCATTAATAAAGAAGCAGAAGAGGTATTTCCAATTCCCATTTCACCAAAACCAAGAATATTGGTTCCTTCACTATATATTTTTCTAACGATTTTTTTACCAGTTTCTAAAGCTAAATTATATTGCTCTTTAGTCATAGCTTTTTCTACAGAGTAATCGTTTGTACCATAACCAATTTTATGATGTAATAAATTTGAGGTAGTATCAAAATTAGCATTTACACCAGCATCGATAATATGTAAATTTATATCGTTTTGTTTACAAAAAACATTGATGGCAGCGCCGTTATTTAAAAAATTAAAAACCATTTGTTGTGTAACCTCCTGCGGGTATGGGCTAACCGGTTTGTTTTTTACCACTCCATGATCTCCTGCAAAAACTAAAATAGTTGGTTTAGAAAGTATAGGAGTTAATGTATTTTGAATACAACCTATTTGTTTTGCAATGGTTTCTAAAGTACCTAATGACCCAATAGGTTTGGTTTTATAATCTATTTTTTCTTGTAATTCTTTTGTTAACTCTTTAGAAATAGGGGTTATCATAAAGTTGTTATTTTAAAGTTAAAGGTAAGCCAGAAACCATAAAGGTAGCTTTATCAGCTCTTTTTGCAATGTATTGATTCATCCAACCTTGTAATTCTGTAAATTGTCTTCCAGATTTAGTTTGCGCATGTAATCCCATTCCAATTTCGTTAGAAATGATGATTATAGTTGCATTTATTTTTTCAAGTTTATCAAATTCATCTTTAGCTAATTGTAAAGATTTTGCTACATTATATTCAGTATCTGTATAGTAATTAGTAAGCCAAAGTGTAACACAATCTATAACAACAGTTGCTTTTACAGGAATTATTGAAGAAATATCCTTTTCTTCTTCTATGGTTGTCCAACGTTCATCTCTTTCATTAATATGTCGTTGTACACGTTTTTTAAAATTATCATCCCAAATTCTTGAAGTAGCTAAATAGTATGGATTACTAGATAATGACTCCGCTAGTTCTTGTGCATAGGCACTTTTACCAGAACGTTCTCCGCCACTTATATAATGAATCATGTTTTTAGTTGCTTAATATTGGACAAAGATTGTAAATTTTGGTGATAAATAACCTAGAAGTTTAAACTATTCATTGGAATAGAAATAAAAATAAAAAAAATGAAACTTACTTCAGAAGACATTTTTGGTTTTTTAAGAGTAAAGTTTTTTAAAGTGAAACGACTTTCTCTAGGAATTGTTTAAAAACTAGTTAATTAGTCATTTGTATAAGTAAGTAATGTCAGACAAAAAGAAAACAAAGGAAGAAGATATCTATTTAATGAATTCGTTAAGAGTTAATAAAGATGAATTAAAAGCATTAAAGAAAAAACTATCTAAGATATCACCAAGGCCAGAAAAAGGAGTAGAAACCTTATTTCGATTAGTTTCAAAAAATCAATATACATTAAATTCAATGGTAGATAAAAAATCGAGTATAATGATTTCTATTAATGCATTAATCTTATCCATCATTTTAGGAACCGTATTAAGTCAATTAGATAAGGACCCGCATTTAATATATCCGGCAATTATGATTTTGGTAACAAATCTTGCTTCGATAACTTTTTCTGTATTGGCAACACGACCAGAATTAACACATGGAGGAAAAGAAGTTAAAAATTTGATGTTTTATGGAAACTTTCATCAAATGAGTGAGAAAGAATATGTAGATGATATGCTGGAATTAATGGATAAAGGAGATGAATTATACAAAACCATAGCAAAAGATACTTTTTATTTAGGAAAAAAAATGAATTCAAAATTCAAGTTATTGAGAATCTCATTTAATATTTTTTTAATAGGAATCCACTGCCGTCCGAAAGTTTTAAAGATCTCCTATATTTAGGTTGTTACCTATTGTAAACAGGTGTTTTTTTTAAGTTTTCACAGAAAATAAGTCTTGTTTAAAGTCTATTTTTGTTTGTGGTTTTCCTCTGATTTTTTTCA
>CAKZVD010000041.1 GCA_937922085.1 uncultured Tenacibaculum sp.
TAAATGAATATTTAGAACATCATAGGAAATCCAGTAATGATAGTGATAATTTCATATTAGAGTGATCACATTTGATTTCGAACTGCTGACTTTAGTCAGATTTTATAACCTATGGACTTCTAGTCCATAGTGGTTAAGTTCTATAGCTAATACTTCATTTTTTACAGAAAAATGAATGTAAACATTTGAAGCTTTGGCATGTTTAATAATATTTTGTAATGCTTCTTGTATAATACGGTACACATTTGCTTTGGTAACTTCATGAATCGTTTTCCAAGAAATTAATTTATCTGCAGAAAAATGAGGGGTAAATTTACCAATAGCACTTTTGTCTTTTAATAATTGCTCTATAATAGTTACAAAATTAATAGTAGTATCATCAAAATTATCACTTAATTTATGAGAAACCTCTCTAATTTCTTTTTCTATATCTTGTAAATCATCTAAAAATTTTTGATGACTGTCTTGTGTATCTGTATTCATTTGCATCCCTAAAAAGCCTAAGCTAACCCGAGTACCAAATAGTTTTCCTAAAATACCATCGTGTAACTCGGCAGATATACGATTACGTTCTTTTACGCGCTCTTTTTCTAATTTTGCTTGTTGTGCTAAGGTTAAAATATATAACTCTTCATTGGCTTTTTGTTGTTCTGCTTCTAACTGTAGTTTTTCATTACGTACTTTTTGCACACGTAAGAAGTACAATAAACTTAAAATAAGTAATAAAGCAAAACTTCCTCCAAAAATCCAAATACGTTGTTGACTTAGTATTTCTGCTCTTAAAGCATTGCGTTCACTTTCTTCCTTAATTTCATCCGTTTCAAATTCTATACGAGTAAATTTATTTTGTGTTCTACGCTCTACAGTAATTAAACTATCATTAAATTCGATATAGCGATCTAAATATTTTTTAGAATTTTTTCTATCTAGATTAGCTAATTGTTTTAAGGAAGTAAGGTAATCTCCACCATTTTTTAATTCTTTAGCTAATACATTAGCTTCTTTAGCATATTTAAATGCATTAAGAGTGTCTTTTAAAAATGAATAATAATCTGAAATATGTAATTTAGAAAAAGTTACATCAGTTTTATTATTTAAACTATCTCTAATATGTAAAGCTTTAAAAAATTGTTTTTTGATGCCAAATGTATCTTTTTTTTGAAGTTTGCAGTATGCTATATTATCAATTAATCTTGCATAACGCGAAATTTTAAGATTTTTTTGAAGGTCTTTATTGTAAAATTGAATAGCTTTTTTATATTTTTTTTTCTTTAAATATACATTACCAATATTAGTATAGCTACCTAAATATTTTTTCTTTTTACTTTTATTATAATATTCTAAAGATTTATTATAATATTTTAAAGCTTTATTATATTCTTTAATATCTTTTTGAAGAATAGCAAGGTAATTGTACAAAGTATATAAATCATCATATTTATTAAGTTTTTTGAAAATTTTAATAGCCTTAATAATTAAAACTTCACATCCTAAATAATCCTTATAAATACCTTTAACATCTGCCATGCCATATAACATTTTAGCAGTTTCATATTTAAAGTCTCCTTGGTTAAATGCCTTAAAGCCCTCATTAAAATGGGTATATGCTTTATCGTAAATTTCAAGATTTACATAATAGGTTGCAAAATTCCAATGAATATCTCCGATAGCATAAAAATTATTTTCTTTTATTGATAGATTAAGTGCTTGGGTATTTATTTTTAAAAAGGTGAGAGTATCTTTTAACTTATAATATCTGTAGGCTACTGTACTAAGATCTATAAGAGGCTTATTATCACTTTTTATAATGTATTGATACGCTTTGTGTAAGATTATTTTTCTTATACTTAAGTTTAAATTTTTGTTTTTAGACTGTTTAATCCAGGTTTTTATACTGTCTCTATGATAATTATTGTATTCTAATTTTTTTAAGCTTGAAGAAAATGCAATACCATGGATTAAAAAGAATAAAAAGAAGATGTAATTTTTGATAATAAAATATTTAAGAACAAATCTAAAAAAAAAACCTCTAACATGTGTTAGAGGTTTGTAAATATACTTATTCTTTACCTGTGCTACCATTACCATCACCACCACCAGTAAAATTATCTTCTGGCTCATTTGTGTTTACAATTAAAGCACCGCCATATACAGTAGCTAAACCTTTTCTTTTAATTTGAAATTGTTCCATTTTTTCTAACATAAATTTAAATTTTAATAATTAATAATAGAATAAAAGTATCTTTTTTTTCAACAAATATGAATAATAAAATGTTAAAATAAAAAATCTATTTCTTAGCTATTAGTTAACCAAAGAATTAGAGGTGAGCTAAAAAACAAAGAAAAGACTGTTTTTTATTTTTTAAACAGTCTTTTATAAAGTACTTATTCTTTACCTGTACCTCCTTTATTATCACCACCACCAGTAAAAAAATTAGCAGGAGATTGAGGAGGAGTGAAACTTTGAGCATTCGTAATGTCAGTATTTTGTGTGTTTGTAATTAGTTCATCAGTGTTATCAGTACAGCTAGTAGTGAAAACGAATAGAGCGACGATTGTTAGTAATGTTTTTAAATTTCTCATAACTTATGTTTTAGTTTTTAGACAATAGTTTTCCTTGCCGCATAAAGCAGCGCATTATTAGTTTTTTAGTAATTTTTATTCTTAAAGCATCATTAAAAATGAGGCATTAAGCATCCAGCCCGAATATTTCAGGTGGTATTTGTAGAACTGAATTGAGTTGATATCAATTCGTGAAGTCTTGAACTACCAAGGCCTATTGAGAGAAGCCTTCAGCAAATTCTACATTGTCGTTTTTTTAAGGAAGCGTTTGTTGCAATTTTTAGTAACGCTAGTCAATTTTAATTTAAGTTATATTTAATATATATAATATCAAACATACTTTTAGTGTGCGTTACGTTTGAGTGAGTAAACGTCCTTTTTCATTTAGAATTAGCAATATTGTATTTGTCATAACTTTTATACTTTCTTTAATATATAAGATACGAAAAATAAGCGATTTATCCAAATTTTTAAGCCTATTTTTATACCTTATTTAAGCAAAAAAGGCGCCTTCTAAGAAGACGCCTTTGTATTTATATATTGAAAATGTAATTAGTTATTCATCTTTCAAATATTGTAAATCACAATAAACATCTTTACCCACTTGTACATTAAAAACCACTCCTCTTATTGGCGATTGTTTCATGTTAGTACTTAAATAAATTAGTTTCATAATTTCTATATTATAATTAATATTCTTTTTAATATCATATTTAAACTGCCCTTTAAATAATGATGGTACAAATATATATCTTTTTTTAATTATTGTAAATTTTTTTAAGTTTTATTTTTCTGATTTTAAAGCAGTTAACTTGTTTTTAGGTAGTGGTATTCCTGTCCAGATATTTTATCTAGATAGTTAAGGTTTTAACCTTTTTTAAGTCCTTAATTGCTTATGAAATAAACCTTTCAAATTTTATATGTTAACTAAATCTTTTATTATCATTTATTAAATTTTATTAAAAAAGGCGTTCAAATTAATTTGAACGCCTTTTATAGTATTGGTTTTTGATTTTTTAAATCATTATTGTATATCATAAAATAACATTCTATTTCGAGAAAGCGACTTATCTGCTCCTCTAGTACTATCAAGAACAATCAATGCCCAAGTAGTTGTATGTATATTTAATATCATCATGTGATGCAAATATACAAAATTTAATCAAAGTGTTAAAAAGTGTTAAAAAGTGTTAAAAAAAGAAGGAAAATGCAGAAGTATGGTTTTACCATACTAAAAGTATGGTAAAACCATACCGCATTGTTAAATAGTAGGAATATATTTGTACCAGTAAAAGCCTTACATATATAAGGTCGGGTATAAATAACCTTTATATCATAGTCGTTCGGGGGAAAATCTATGAAAAAAAGAAAAAAACGTATCTCACATTAGCTCATAATGAATACTTAATTGAAGATACTTAGAAAAAAACGTCAGCTAGGGCGTTTTTTTTCTTTTACAAATAATTTAAATGAATTCTTAAAATGTTGAATTCATTGTTTTCAATTCTTTCTTTCTATAATCTATTTTATTAAGCTTGTAATAAACTCAGATTATTTATTAAAATTAAACCTTTTCAAATAAAAGAAATCCTAATATATAAAGGGAGGTTTTTAAATATAAAGGTATATATTTTAATAATTACAATTTTGTTCGTTTTGTTTGTATCCTGTTCTAAAGATGTAAATAATGATTATGAACCTGTAGCTACAGATCAAAATGTAATTGATGAAGTTCTCAATATTAATTTGAGTACTGTATTTAATTATTCAAATCAAGTTATTTCAGGTTATCTTAGAAAAGATAACACACCCACAAATAATATTATAACAGATGCAGGAGCAACATTAGGAAGGGGATTGTTCTATGATAAAAAATTATCTACAAACAATACTGTTTCATGTGCATCTTGCCATAAACAAGAGTTTGCTTTTTCAGATAGAGAACAATTTAGTAAAGGTGTAAATAGTGAAACACAAAGACATTCTATGCGATTAATAAATAGTAGGTTTGCTGATGAGAGTCGATTTTTTTTGGGATGAAAGAGCATTAAATTTAGAAGTGCAAACAATTATGCCCGTTAAAGATCATGGAGAAATGGGATTTAGTGGTACAAACGGAGCTCCAGATATTCAGGATTTAATAACTAAATTATCTTCTACTACTTATTATCCTATTTTATTTAATAGAACTTTTGGAGATATTTCTATTACCGAAGATCGAATATCTATGGTTTTGACACAATTTATAAGAAGTATTCAGTCTTTCGATTCTAAATATGATGTAGGAATTTCTCAAGTACGTTCACATATGTGTGATTTTCATGACTTTACAGAAGAAGAGAATGTAGGGAAACGTTTATTTACAGAGAATTTTGAATACAACATAGAAGAAGTTACAATTGATCTGTTTGGAGGAAATTTAACAACTACTGTAGCTCATAGAGTAGGAGGAGGAATAAATTGTGCGAGTAGCCATAGATACTGGATCACTTAATAATGGATTCGATCTTCTGTTGAATGGAAATTCACTTCAGGAGCGTGATTTCTTGGTAACACGTTCGCCTACTTTAAGAGATTTAATTCATTCTAGCGGAGAATTAAATAGTCCAATGTTTCATGCAGGTACAACAAATGATTTATTAGGAGGAATTCTTGCGAATTATAATTTTAAAGAAATTCACCCAGAAAATAATAATTTAGATCGACGTTTAATGCCAGAAGGATATCCTCAATTTCTTGATATGACAAATGAAGAGCAAAACGAATTAATAGCTTTTTTGAGTACTTTAACAGGAAATGATGTTTATACTAATGAAAAGTGGTCAGATCCTTTTAAATAATATTATAAAAAAAATAGCCAAATCGAAATCTCGATTTGGCTTTATAGTAAAATTTTAAGTCTTTTAATTTTTAAGGAATATTAAGATATTTGTGCGTTTGTAAAGAAATTTTCCATTTCGGATGTTTCATTACATAATCGATAATTAAAGGTATCATAACTTCACGTTTACTCCATTCAGGTTGCAAAAACAAAGAACAATTATCGTTTACTTTAGCAGCTTCTGCTTCGGCAAATTCAAAATCATTTTTATTGTGAATAATCATTTTTAATTCATCTGCTTCTTCATATGCTTTTTTAAGAGGAAGCTTAGTTTTTTTAGGAGACAAACAAAACCAATCCCAAACACCAGAAAATTTATAAGCTCCAGAAGTTTCTATATGAGTTTTTATGTTTTGTTCTCTAAGTTGCTGTGTAATATAATCTAAGCTCCACATTAAAGGTTCACCACCAGTAATTACTACTGTTTCAGCATACTTTTTAGCATTACTAACAATTAAATCTGTTTGTGTTGGAGGGTGAGAACTAGCATTCCAACTCTCTTTAACATCACACCAATGGCAACCCACATCACAACCACCTATTCTAATAAAATAAGCCGCAGTACCAGTATGGGCACCTTCACCTTGAATTGTATAAAATTCTTCCATTAAAGGAAGCATTTCTCCTTTTTTAATTAACTCTTGCGTCTTTAAATCCATCTACTTTTACCGCTATTACATCAATTTCAATTTTTGCTCCTACAAGCAAATCGCCTGCAAATGTAGTTCTTGCTGGTTTATTTTTAGGAAAATATTCACGGAAAATTTTATTAAATTCAGTAAAATCATCAGTAGTAGTTAAAATAACAGTACATTTTACTACATGCTCTAAATCAGAACCATGGTTTTTTAATACCTCTTTAATATTTTCTAAAGCTTGTTTTGTCTCAGCAACAATGCCGCCTTCAGGTAATTTTCCTGTTGTTGGGTTAATACCTACTTGTCCTGCTAAATATAATGTATTACCTACTTCTACAACATCTGAAAAAGGAGGATCTTTTTTACGTTCTAATTTCGATTTATGAAAAATTAAAGGTTTTTTTTGTTCCTTTTCTACAATAGTTTCTTTTTCTACTGTGTTTTTACAAGAACTTAGAATTACTATAGCACAGATGCTTAATAATTTTATTAGTTTCATTATCTCTATTTTTTAGTTGATTAACAAATGTAATTAAAATCCTATAAAATTTGATGAAATAAATTAGTTGTCATTTTTTTGAAATGCTAATATTAATAGTATTTTTATCAAAAATAACGTACGATGAGTCAAAAAGAAGCTTTCCTTAATTATATAAATGAAGGTTATAAAACGAAAGGTGATTTTATAACATTAGGAGCGGGTATGTTAGGAGAAGAAACCATAACAAATGCTTTGGTGAATATTCCTTTAAAGACATTAAATAGACATGGTTTAATAGCTGGTGCAACAGGTACAGGTAAAACTAAAACACTACAGGTTTTAGCAGAAAATATGTCTGAACAAGGAATTCCTGTATTGTTAATGGATGTAAAAGGAGATTTAAGTGGATTGGCATCGGCAAGTGAAGGACATGTAAAGATTGATGAAAGGCATGAGAAAATAGGAATACCATTTGATGCACAAAAATTTCCTATAGAAATATTATCAATATCTGAACAAGATGGGGTACGCTTACGAGCTACTGTTTCTGAATTTGGACCTGTTTTACTATCTAGAATATTAGATTTAACAGAGGCGCAATCAGGTATTGTTGCTATTATATTTAAATATTGTGATGATAATCATTTACCATTATTAGATTTAAAAGATTTTAAAAAGATGTTACAATTTGTAACAGCAGAAGGTAAAGAGGAAATTTCAAAAGAATATGGTCGTATATCTTCTTCGAGTACAGGTGCTATTCTACGAAAAATAGTAGAGTTAGAACAACAAGGAGGAGAATTGTTTTTTGGTGAAAAGTCTTTTGAAGTTGAAGATTTAACAAGAGTTGATGAAGATGGAAAAGGAGTAATTTCAGTTTTAAGATTAACAGATATACAAGATAAACCTAAATTATTTTCAACTTTTATGCTTCAATTGTTAGCAGAGGTGTATGAAACATTTCCTGAACAAGGAGATAGTGGTAGGCCAGAGTTGATTATTTTTATAGATGAAGCTCACTTAGTTTTTGATGAAGCATCAAAAGCCTTATTAAGTCAAATAGAAAGTATTGTTAAATTAATTCGATCTAAGGGAATAGGGTTGTATTTTGTAACCCAAAACCCAAAGGATGTACCTGAAGATGTTTTAGCACAGTTGGGTATGAAAATACAACATGCATTGCGTGCTTTTACAGCTAAAGACAGAAAAGCATTAAAATTAGCAGCAGAAAATTATCCTGATTCAGAATACTATGATACTAAAGAAGTATTAACGCAATTAGGTATTGGAGAAGCATTTGTTACTGTACTTAATGAAAAAGGAATACCAACTCCTTTAGCAAGAACAATGTTAAGGGCACCAATGAGTAGAATGGATGTGCTTTCTGAAAGAGAGATTCAAGATGTACTAAATGCTTCTAAATTGGTAGATAAATACAATAAAGAAGTTGATAGAGAAAGTGCTTATGAATTATTAGGTAAAAAAATTGAAAAAATAAATAAAGAAAAAACAGAAGAGGATAAAAGAGAGGAAGAAGAAAAGTTAAGAAAGAAAAGGACAACATCTACAACAAGGAGAAGAAGTACAAGACAAAACCCTCTTGTAAAGGTGTTAACAAGTGCAACTTTTATAAGAGCTGTATTTGGTATTTTAAAAAAAGTATTATAAACTAAAACGTAAAACCAATCGTTATATCTAGAATTAATTTATATGAGGAAACTATTTAAAATTGTATTAATATTATCTATCTCATTTGTTTTTGTACAATGTGGAAAGGATAATTACACAATTACTAAAGGTAAAGTTGGACAAATAACAACTAGTACAACTATGCAAGAGTTAGAGAAATTGTATGCAAAAGACTCTGTTGTTAAAATTTTAAGTGAAGGAGCTAAAGGTAATAACTACTTTCAAGATGATGATGAATACCAAATTTATGAAAAAGGAGGAAAGCATTTATTAACAGTAGTACCTAAAGAACAATTAGATTCTACATCTACCATTAAAAGTATTGAAATTTTTGATGATAGATTTAAAACAACTAAAGGATTAAACATTAGATCTAATTTTAGTGAGATTAATGCTAATAATGCTATTAGTAAAATAGAAACCTCTTTTTCATCTGCTACTATATTTATAGATGATTTAAATGCTACAATTGCTATAGATAAAGAACAATTGGGTTTAAAAGAGTTTAATATGAGAAAAGTTAGTATTGAACAAATACCAGACATTGCTAAAATGAAATCTTTTATAGTTTGGTTTAACTAAATGATAAGAGCTAAACAAATTAGATATAAAAAAATCCCAGAATATGGGATTTTTTTATGGGAATAAATCACGAAAATTATAGAAAGAAATTATATTTGCACTACAAATTATAGAAAATGAATTACGCAAACAATATATTAGAGACCATAGGGAATACTCCTTTAATAAAAATTAATAAACTGGCAGAAGAATTACCATGTTTAGTTTTATCTAAATATGAAACATTTAACCCAGGGAATTCAGTTAAAGATCGTATGGCTTTAAAAATGATTGAAGATGCAGAAGCAGACGGTAGATTAAAGCCAGGAGGTACTATTATTGAAGGTACTTCAGGAAATACAGGAATGGGATTAGCTTTGGCTGCTATTGTTAAAGGTTATAAATGTGTTTTTGTATTGTCTGATAAGCAAAGTAAGGAGAAAATGGATATTTTAAGAGCTGTAGGAGCAGAGGTTGTTGTGTGTCCGACTGCAGTTGAACCAGATGATCCAAGAAGTTATTATTCAGTTTCTAAAAGATTAGCAGAAGAAACAGAAAATTCATGGTATGTAAATCAATATGATAACCCAAGTAATGCAATTGCTCATTATGAAAGTACAGGACCAGAAATTTGGAAACAAACTGAAGGTAAGATTACACACTTTATTGTTGGTGTAGGTACAGGAGGAACAATTTCTGGAGTAGGGAAATACTTAAAAGAACAAAATCCTGATGTGAAAATTTGGGGTATAGATACTTATGGATCTGTGTTTAAGAAATATCATGAAACTGGAATTTTTGATGAAAAAGAAATTTATCCTTATGTAACAGAGGGAATAGGGGAGGATATTTTACCTAAAAATGTAAATTTCGAAATTATTGATGGTTTTACAAAGGTAACAGATAAAGATGCTGCTGTTTATACACAATTATTAGCAAAAGAGGAAGGTATGTTCTTAGGAAATTCAGCTGGAGCAGCAATGAAAGGGGCTCTACAGTTGAAAGAGCATTTTACAAAAGATGATGTAGTAGTAATTCTTTTTCATGATCACGGAAGCCGTTATGTAGGTAAAATGTTTAATGATGAATGGATGAAAAAAATGGGGTATATTGAATAGTAATTTTAAAGTTTGTTAAAAATCAAAAATGAATCTATTATTTGGTGAATCAGATGGTGTTTGGTATTTTTTTTTAATATTATTATTATGTGGTGTACCTATTTTGATTTTGACTTTAATTTTTAATATTTTATTTAAAGATTCTAATGCTTATAAAGTGTTTGTATCTTCTTTAAATAAAAAGTTAGTTTACTTTTTCTTGTTAGTAATTTTAGCATTTTTAATTTTTACAACACTATTACTTATTTAAAAAATTAATTATTTAATAATACAACTTATAAAAATCAAAAAACCACCTCATAGAGGTGGTTTTTCGTTAATCAACTAATTCAAATAATTTACACATTGAAAACAAATTATTATCGCTAACAATTATATGGTTTCAATATCTGTGCCAAAATTACGAATAATAGAGCTGTAATTTTGTTTGTTTTGAATAATTTACATTTTTTTAATATTTGAAAGCCCTTATGTTAAGGAATTCATAATTAAATATCATTTTAACGAGCATGTTTATGTGCTTTATAAGAAGACCTAACTAAGGCTCCACTTTCTACATACATGAATCCCATTTCTTTACCAATAGTCTCGTATTTTTTAAACTGATCTGGTGTGATAAATTCTTTTACAGGTAAATGCATTTTTGTAGGCTGTAAATATTGTCCTATAGTAATAATATCTAAGCCAACACTTCTTACATCTTTCATGGTTTGAATCACTTCTTCTTCAGTTTCTCCTAAGCCCAGCATTATACCAGATTTAGTACGCATACCTTTTTCTTTTAAGTACTTTAAAACACCTAAGCTACGATCGTATTTAGCTTGTATTCGAACTTCTCTAGTTAATCGCTTAACAGTTTCCATATTATGAGAAACTACTTCAGGATGTACTTCAATAATTCGATCAATTAATTTTTCGTTTCCTTGAAAATCTGGAATTAAAGTTTCTAAAGTTGTGTTAGGGTTCGCTCTTCTAATAGCTTGTACTGTTTCACTCCAAATAATAGAACCACCATCTTTTAAATCATCACGATCTACAGAGGTAATAACAGCATGCTTAATTTTCATTATTTTAATAGATCTAGCTACTTTTTCTGGTTCATCCCATTCTACAGTATCAGGTCTACCCGTTTTAACACCACAAAAACCACATGATCTAGTACACGTGTTTCCTAAAATCATGAATGTGGCAGTACCTTCGCCCCAACATTCTCCCATATTAGGACAACTACCACTAGTACAAATAGTGTTAAGATTGTACTTATCTACTAAACCTCTAAGTTCGGTGTATTTTTTACCTACAGGTAACTTAACTCGTAACCATTTGGGTTTTTTTACACGTTCTTTATTGTTTACTGGTACAGCAATATTTTCTGACATTCTTGGTGAAATTTAAAATACAAATTTACAAAGAATCTTTTATTGCATGATATCTAATTCAGAAGCTTTATCAATAGCTAATTGAAGAGAAGCAGAATCTGACTTAATAATAGAAACAACTCTCCCTATTTTTTCTAAATCTTCTTTGTTTTTACTCCAAAAAGTAACTCCAGTTACTTCTACTTTCATTTCTAAATCATCGATTAAATTATTTTCACAAACTTTAAAAGCACCGTAAATAATACCTAACCAAGATGGTCCACCACCATGGTAACCGCTTGCTTGTAAATCTTTAGCTAGAGAATCTGATTGATAAACATCATGATAATCATACCTGTATTTACCTGTCTCTGCTTGAAGCTTTCCTTGTACTTTTATACTAGTATCTGTAAAAGCGCTTTTTAGTTTTTCTGATTGAGAAAAAATACTTTGGAAAGAAAAAAGTGTAATAAATACACACACCGATTTAAATAAAATTTGTCTAATCTGCATTTTTAATATTGGGGTTTAATTTTTGATTTCAGTCTATTTATCCAAAAATCATGCTAATTTAATTTTTTTATCGTTTTTTTTATGTTTTTTTTTATTTATTTTTTTAAATAACTGTTTTTTAGCTATTTAAAACAGTGTTGAAATGAACCAAAAACTAAAAATCAAAAGAAATAAGATCCCTAGCCAACTAAGTACTTTAATAAATAAATTAGGTTGAAACTCTTTTGGAGTAAACTTACTTGTAATTAATCTATAGTTTAAAAAGGCAAAAATAGGAGCTGTTAAAAAAGAAAAAATAGTAGCAATTTTAACTAGAGTAGCCATGTTATTTAAGAAAAATTGTAATATTATATAGGTTCCAATAACTAAAAATAAGATCCAAAACCAATAATTTAATTTTCCTTTATTTTTAAATAATAAAAAAGAAGCTTTTTCCATAGCTCTAGGAGAAGCGTCTAATGTTGTTATTGTAGTACTAAGCATGGTTGTAAAAGCAGCAATCCCTATAATTAATTTAAAAGATTCACCAAGAGTTTGCGTGTAAATATTTATTAATTGTGTAGCAAAACCTATTCCTGTTGTAGCAAACTTTGTACCTGTTTTATATAGTACTAAAGTTCCTAGTATCATAAAACAAATCCCTAATATTAAAGTACCAAAATAACCGATATTAAAATCGAATTCAGATTTTTTTACCGTTATTTTTTCTGCAGTATTTTTTGATTTTTCTATCGTCCAGAGTGAATGCCAAACAGAAATATCAAGAGGAGCAGGCATCCAACCTAAAAAAGCAATTAAAAAACTTATTTCTAGAGCTTCTTTTGGAAAGAATTGAATAAAATTATAAGTAGTTTCATTTTTAAAGATAGCTATAGATACAGCTATTATAGTGCTAATTGTTAAAGACAATATAATATACTTCATTAATTTGTCTAAAAGTTGGTATTTACCAATCCAAAGTATAGACAATATGGTGGTTAGTAGTATAACGGACCATAGTACTAAGTTATTTGTAATACCAAAAAGTTGTGAAGCTAAACTAGCGGTTACTATAGTAACTGCAGTTTGAATAACAAACATGGTAATTATATTTACTATAAAATACAGTAAAAGATATCCTTTACCTAGTTTTTTATAGCCATCTAATAAACTTTCTCCTGTAGCAGCAGCATATTTAGGTCCAAATTTAAAGAAAGGATATTTAAAGAGATGTGCTAATAATAAAGCCCATATTAAGCCAAAGCCATATTCTGCTCCAGCTTTAGTGGCTTGTACTAAATGAGAAACTCCTATTGCAGCACCAGCAAATAAAAGACCGGGGCCTAAAACACTAAAAGTAATTTTTTTCATTAATTACTTTTTTTAATTATTTCAGCTAATAGCTTCTTTGCTCTAAGTAATTTAACTTTAACGTTATTTATTGGCTCGTTAATTTGAATAGCTATTTCCTTATAACTCAATTCTTGAAAAAAACGAAGATGAATTACTTCTTGATATTTAGGTTTTAACTTTTTAATATCTTTAAGTAATTTGGCTAAGTTTTGTTCAGTAATTATTTTATCTTCAGGACTAGGAGTTGTATCAACTACTTTATATAAATCATCTTTGTTTTCTAAAGTTGTTTTTATAATAATAGAAGAATTACGTTTTCTTAAGAAGTCTTGATGTAAATTTTTAGAAATAGCAATTAACCAAGTACTAAATTGATAGTCAGTATTAAACGTATGTATTTTATTGAAAGCTTTTGCAAAAGTTTGTATAGTAATATCTTCTGCATCATTTTCATTACCTACTTTTTTTAATTGATACCCATATACAATACCCCAAAAGGTATCTAATAAATAATTAAAAGAAGTTTGATTATTATCTTTTGCTAGCTCAATATGTTTAAGGGCCTCTTTATTTATAGTTTCTCAATTTTATTGGTGTTGAGGTTCATTACAAGTATTAAACTGATCAGGAGTTTTACCACAAAAACCACATGATTCACCAGATTTATTTAACATAGGATTTTGACTGGCACAAGTACCTGCAAATTCACCATCTTTTTTTGCCCAAATTTTTATAGCAATACCTGCAAAAGCTAAAGCTAATAAACCAATTGTTAAAATTACTAATTTCATAAAACTAAATTTTATGTTGCAAAGATACGCAACTATTTTTTTATGTTTTGTGACTTTTTAGAAATAGAAGTGTCATAATAGTGTGTTTAACCCTAAAAACCATAAGTATGAATTTTTTAACTACAATATTTGAAAACATCGGTAAATTAACTGGTTTTATAACAGGAGTATATAAAAAAGAAGTAACCCCGATTTACGTAAAAGTAGAAAATAAATCAAATACAAATAAATTTAATCGTTAAAGATTTTTTTATATAAATAATTAATTTGTTAACCTTTTAAAATCTAATATAATGAGCATTTTATGCTTATTATATTAGATTTTTTTTGTACTTTTTTAACATGATTTTAAACCTTTTAAAAGTTTAAAGGTCTAATTATTAAAAAAGTACAAATTATGAGGTTTTTATTACCCCAAATTTTACTCTTATCCTTTTTTATTTTTTCATGTAGTAAAGAAAGTAGTGATTCCGAAGAACCAATAGACCAAGGAGAATCAAATAGTCCTAATGTTTTATTAATTATAGCAGATGATATGGGATTAGATGCAACACCAGGTTTTGATATAGGAACAGTAAAGCCAAACATGCCAAATCTTCAAAGAATGATATCTTCTGGCGTTCGATTTACTAATTTATGGTCTTATCCAACTTGTACACCCACACGATCGAGTATTATTACAGGTAAATATGGATTTAGAACCAATGTATTGCAAGTAGATGATGAACTTTCTACTTCTGAAACTTCATTGCAAAAATATTTAGATAATAATAATTCAAATTATGAACATGCTATAGTTGGTAAATGGCATTTGTCAAGAACTGCCACACATCCTACACAAATGGGAGTTGGTTATTATGCAGGTCTTTTAACAGGAGGAGTACAATCGTATACTAACTGGAATTTTACAGAAAATGGAGAAACGACAACTTCAAATGAGTATACCACTACAAAATTTACAGATTTAGCTATAGATTGGATTGATCAGCAAACTCAACCTTGGTTTTTATGGTTAGCTTATAACGCGCCTCATACACCATTTCATTTACCTCCTAATAATCTTCATACACAATCATTACCTTCAGATCAAGCTAGTATAGATGCGAATCCACAACCTTATTATATGGCTGTTTTAGAAGCAATGGATACAGAAATGGGACGATTATTAGATTCAATGACTGAAAAAGAAAAAGAGAATACAGTTATTATTTTTATAGGAGACAATGGTACACCAGGTCAAGTTGTACAAGAATATAATACAAGAAGAGCAAAAGGAAGCGTATACCAAGGAGGTGTTAATGTACCTATGATTGTATCAGGTAAAAACGTAAGCCGAATGAATGAAATTGATGGTAGCTTGTTAAATACTACGGATTTATTTGCAACTATATCTGATATTGCAGGTACAGGAACTACAGAATTAAATGATAGTAAAAGTTTTAAAGAACTATTTATAAATTCTATTCCTAATTTTAGAGAATATATATATACAGAAATAAAAGATGATAGTGGTACAGGTGTAGATTATACTATTAGAAATGCTACTCATAAGTATATTTTATTTGCTAATGGAGAAGAAGCATTTTATGATTTAAGTGCAAACCCATTAGAAAACCCCAATTTATTAAGTACCAATCAACTGCCTTTAAGTGCTAGTAATGATCTTATTAAAAACACATTAATTTCGGAAGTACATAATCTAAGAAATTAATTAAACAAATTCCCATAAATAATTTTAAATATGAATACGATAAAAAAAAGTAATTTAATTAAATATGCACTACCATTAGTGATGACTGTAAGTTTGTTTTATGCTTGTGGATCAGATGACAATAATGATAATGGAGATACAGATGCTCCTGCAGTAACAAACTATGATATAACACCCATCTTATCAAAATTTGAGGGTACAGGATTAACGTATTCTGTTAATGGAAATACAGTAACCTTTATTACAAAAGATTTACCAAATCATAAAAGCCCATACTGGGACACTAGTAATGCTTTGTATGAAGCATATAATGGAACGAATCCTGATTGGAGGCAAAACCCCGGATCTATAGGAGAACAAAATATTACTTTTAGTATTCCTTTAAATCCCGCTGAAGCATCTAATAAAGCAGAAACTCCAATGGGAGCTATTGGAATATCGAGAAATGGGGTTGTGTTTTTTAATCAATATGCAGCAGGAGGAGCCTCTTTAACAAATGAAATTAATTCTTTTGATCAGTATTTAGGGCACCCTGCCAATACACAATACCATTATCATATTAAACCAAAGTTTTTAACAGATACTTATGGAGAGGATGCTTTTTTGGGATTACTATCTGATGGTTTTCCTGTATACGGTTCTTCAGAAAATAGTACTACTATTACAAACACTGATTTAGACGATTTTCATGGACATGTTGGTGTTACAACTGATTTTCCTAATGGGATTTATCATTATCATATAACTAGTGAGGCTCCTTATCTTAATGGAAATGGTTTTTATGGAACAGCAGGAACTGTAACAAGGTAGGTTGAGAAAGATATTTATAGTATTTACGATATGTATAATTACTTCATGTAATTTTAAGAAAAAGGAATCAATAACTGTAAAACCTTTTGTTATTCCTAGTATTGAAAAGAATATATCTGATGTAAGATTTGAATTGATTAATGGCGTTTTGTTATTTAATAAAACGCCATACTCTGGTATTTTGAATGAATATTATAAAGGGGTGAAATTAAAATCAAAATCACAATATTTTGAAGGTAAAAGAGAAGGCTATTACAAAGGTTGGTATGTAAATGGGAATAAATGGTTTGAACGAACTTATAAAAAAGGAATAAAAATAGGGACACATCTAGGGTGGTATATTAATAAAAGAAAAATGTTTGAATATCATTTTAATATGAAGGGAGCGTATCATGGAACGGTAAAAGAATGGTATAAAAATAAGCAACTCTTAAAGGTTTTTAATTATGTGGAAGGAAAAGAGGATGGAAGTCAGAAAATGTGGAAAGAAAATGGAAAAATAAAAGCCAATTTTGTGGTTAAAAATGGAGAACGATTTGGATTAATAGGATTAAAAAAATGTTATTCAGTAAATACAGTAGATGAAAATTTTAACTAAAAGAATAAGAAAATTAACAGAATGTGATTTAAGGCTAGATAGTCCCCTTGTTAAGGTTTTAATGCGAAATTTTAATGCGAAAATAGGATTACTTACAGTACTTGTTTTTTTTATATGCTGTAAAGAAGTACAAAAAGTAAATAAAGAAACAACATTGCCCTTTTTTAATTCGGCATTGTTTACACCAGAATGGATTTCAAATGACTCACCTGAATATTTAAATATTCATACCATTCCAGAGTTTAATTTGATAAATCAAGAGGGTAAGATTATAACAAAGAAAACGTATGAAGGTAAGATTTATGTAGCCGATTTTTTCTTTGTCTCTTGCCCAGGTATTTGTCCAGTTTTAGAAAAAAACATGAGTAAAATTGAAAAGGAATTTAAAGAAGATAAAGAAATTTTATTATTATCTCATACGGTAATGCCTACCAAAGATTCTGTTTCAGTTTTAAAAAAATATGCTATTGAAAATGAAATTTCCTCTAAAAAATGGAATTTAGTAACAGGAAATAAGAAAGAAATTTATGACTTAGCAAGGAAAGCCTATTTTGCGGATGAAGATTTTGTAAAAACAAAAGATGAAGATGCTTTTGTGCACACGGAGAATTTTATATTAATAGATAAAAAGGGACGAATTAGAGGGGTGTATAATGGTACAATAGCTATAGAAACAGATCGATTGATACGTCATATTAAGATGTTGAAAAAGGAAGGGTAATTCTCATCTTATTTATAGTATTCAATTTTTCTAAACCATATTTTACTTTTATGTTTTCCTCTTGAGTTTTGATCTTTCCTAATCCAATTATTATTTCTATCGTAGGTATACATATAATCTACTATTTGAATTTCCCCTTTGTTATTATTAGTAGTTTCTACTAAAATATTATTCATTTGGTCATATTGAGATACAGTTTTAGTTGTACTTCTATCAGACTTTTCTAAAACTCTTTCAATTTCATTCCCATTTTTATCATAACTATATGTCCATTTGTTTTTTAAACAACCTTTGTTGTAATAACTAATTTGCTTTATTTTTAAATTATTTTTATTATAAGTGAAAGTAAACTTTTGAGTACTGCCTCTTATAATATTTTTAAAAATTGTTTCAATATTGTTTTTTTTGGCGTCGTACTTTTTAAACTTACTTTTTATTAATTCATTTTTTTTATTGTATGTTTTTATTCCAATAATATTTTCATTATCATCATATTTATAAATATTAAGCTCTTCTATTTCATCATTTGAATTCGTTTTTAGTACTTCCTGTAATACGTTATTATTTTTATTTCTTAAATAGGCAGTTGTTTTACTTGTAGCTTTATTATCGTTACGATATTGAATGTTTTTAATTATATTTTTATGTTCATCGAAACAAATTTCATTAACTATATAATCATTTATAAAATTGTTTTCTTTTCCACTAAAAGCATCTTCTATAATTGTAGGAGGGTTTCCTTCTTTTACATCGTATGAAATTTGTTTAATCTCTTTTACTTTATGTTTGTAGAGGTTTTTATTTGATTGAGCAATAATATTTATTGTAGGTAAGGAAGTTAAGATTATTAAAAACCATACTTTTTTGATTGTTGTTAACATATTTTAAGGTTTAAGAGGAAAGTTTTGTTCTTTTTCAAGTTATAAAGAACGATATTTTGGAATAATTATTTTATACTGATAAAATTTTTATAAAAGGAATTTTGTATACTTCTAAATATAATAATTCTATTTACAAATAAACAATGTTTGTAAGGATAGCTATTTTTACAAAATAATTATTTGTATCTACTTTATTGTTTAGAATATTTTCAGCTAAAATCTCTTTATTAAGAAATGTCCCTGAATAATATACGTCTTCAAAATAGCCTCTAAGAATATTAACTTTATGAGAAATGTTTTCTAATGATTTAAAGTATATACCATTTAAATTCACATCTTTTTCACGAATTAATCTAGGTGTTTTTTCAACAGACGTTTCTGAAAATAAATAATCTATTTCTTTTTTAATATTGAGGTATTTATATCTAGCGTTAAAAACAGTATCATTAGATGTTGAAAAAACGGGTTTACCAACCCATGTAGAATCAAGTACCCTGTAAATTTTCAATTTAAAATTGTCTTTTTCTAATATTTCATTACCATAATTATATATTTTATCTTTAAGATTGATTTTATTATCTATATAATTTTTTAAAAATAATTTGTAAGCTTGGTCGGTTTTTACATTAGGGAACTTCTTTTTAAGAATGTTCTTTTCAAAATCTTTAATTAATAAATTAAAATTCTTAGAATTAGTTGTACCAAACTCTTTTTCAAATTGTTTTCTTTGTGAATGAATAGATAAAGAGAAAAATAAAACGAAGAATAAAAACGATACACTTTTCATAGCTTTGATGTATTGAGTTTCTTTTACTTTAGAAAAATCGATTTTTTCAATTTTTAAACAATTATTTTATACCAAGAATTCTTTTAAACATTCTTACTTCACATTGATAAAACTTCACAAAACGAGTCATATATTTATTCATAATTAATGGTTTTATTTATAAGTAGTTAAAAGATTTAATTTGTTACAGTTTTTAATGATTTAATCAAAGTAAAAGGCAAAAACAACTTAAAGTTATATAAATATCTGATTGTCAGATTTCAGAAACTCGGACCTCACAGGTTTTCAAAACCTGTGAGGTCTTTAAAATTAAGTTGTCCCAAGGTGTATATTGTTTTTCTCAAGTACTGGAGTAATTTAATGTATTAAAAGGATGTTATACTATATCAACGACACTAACACCATTACTTTTTTTAGTGATTTTAATTTGCGTTGAAATACGTTCCTTTAAGTTTTCTACATGCGATATAATACCAATCATTTTACCTTGTGATTGTAATGTCTCTAAAGTAGAAATAACCGTTTCTAAAGAGTTTTTATCAAGTGTACCAAAACCTTCATCAATAAAAAGAGAATCAATTCTAACATTTTTACTTGCTAAATCAGACAAACCTAAAGCTAAGGCTAAACTGATAATAAACTTTTCACCACCACTAGAAGTATCTACCAACCTAGCTTGATCGGTTTGATAGTGGTCAATTAAATTAAAATTAAGTTCTTCTTTAGGTTTATAGGTTTCTTCCATTTTTAAAGAATAACGCTTATTTAATTTGTACAAATGCACATTAGCAAGGTCTAATAAATGTTTTAAAGTTAAACGTTGTACATATACATTAAAAGCATCTTTAGAGTTTCCAATAACTTTAAATAAATCTCTCCAAATTCTGCAAACACTTTCTTGTAAATCTATTTTTTTGTAGATTTCTTTATTACGATCTCTTATTTCCTTATCCTTTCTAAAAGCTTCTACTATTTTACCTTTTTCAGTTAAAAACTCTTTCTTTTTAGAGTCTAGATTTTCTAATGCTAATTTACTTTCAGCTTGAGTTAGTTCAAATTTTTTAGAATCATTTGAAGCTTTTATTTCTTTTAAATTCTCTTCTTTTAGCGCTTTTATTTTAAGTTGATTTCTCTTTATGCTTTCTTTTTTTGTGGTATAATTTAAGACAGTTTCTTTATCTAATAATGCTTTTTCAATGGCTTGTTTGCTTTCAAAATCACTATTTACTATAAGAGTGTCTAAAGTTGTTTTTAAAGTACCTAGTTCTTCAATTAGCTTTTTTTGTTCTTCAATATTTTTAGTTCTTAAAGTATCTTTTTCTGTTTTAGTATTTAATTGTTTTTGTAGCTCTTTTTCACTTACATCTAATTTCTCAATTAATTTGTTTTTATTCGTTTGTAAAGCAACCCTTTTACTTTCTACAGTTACGTTTAATGGTAAAATAGCTACTCTTTTTGTTGTTAATTCAGAAGTAATTAAAATACTTTTTTCTAGGTTTTTTTGATGTTCTTTTTCAGCGATATGATGTAGTTCTTGTTGTTTTTTACTATTATCTAAATTATTAGAAACGATTGTATTCTCAGCTTTTAATTTGTTAAAACCTTCTTGGTTTTTATTGAATTTTAAAATAGCAGTTTCTATTTCTTCAATAAAAGTATCTGTATGTAAAACAGCAGGGATTTTATATTTAAATTTAGCTAATTTAACAGTTAAACTTTTTTCTAAATTAGTACAAGCTTTAGTTAATTGATCTATTGATTTTTGAATTGAGTTAACATCTTTTTCTATATTTTTTATTTTTCCTTCACGAGCGGCAAGGGAAGTTTTTAGGGTATTAATAGTTGTTTTTTGAGTTTTTATATGCTCAGATAACTCGTTTTTAGTTTTTTGTAAACCTTGATTAATTTGTAAAGTATGGTCTATTACTTTTATTTGCTCGTCAATTAAATTTAATTCAGCAATTATTTTAGAATCATTGGTTAATTCACAATCAATAGAAAGTTTTAGAGCCTCCATTTTAAAAGAAGTTAATTCCTGTTCAATTTTTTTAAGCTGTGTAATAAAACTATTGTTAGCGGTGTTTAATGCTACTTCTTTTTTATCTAATTCACTTTTCGTAGTTGTTATTTCTTTTAATTTTTCCTTTCGAGTATTTAATTCTAGTTCCGATTTAGAAATATCAGCGACTTTTAAATTCTCTGTATACGGGTGTTCTACAGAACCACATAAGCCACAAGGCTCTCCTTTTACCAAGTGTTGACGATCTGCTTCGTATTTGGCAATACTTTTTTCTAAATCTAAAATTTTAGTAGCATCAGCAACAGCTTTCTCTTGAACTATAAGATCCTTTTGAATTTCATTTAATTCTTTTTCAACAGTTTTTAATTCCTTAACAAAGCTGTTCTTTTTTCCTAGTAAACCTGTTTGCTCTTTTTGTGTATGAATTGTTTGTACTGAAAGGTTTTTAAATTGTTTCCAATTTGTTTCTTTTTCAGTTAGTTTCTTTTTTTTATCTAAAAGATCTGTTAGGTTATTTTCAGTTAGCTTTTTTGAAATCGAAATATATTCTTCTTCAACCTTTTCAATAGCTATTGTTTTTTCATGTAACAGAGCTGTTTCCTTTTTTATAAAACTAGCAGTTTCTTCTATCTCTTTCTTTTTTAAAAGAATAGATGCTGTATCTTCTTTTAGTGATTTTTTATCAACTTTTAAAGTAGTTAAGTCTTTGGTCCAAGATGAAATTTCTAAATCAACTTCTTTTAAAAAACTATTTTCTTTTAAAAACAATTCGGATTTTTTTATAGCCTCATTGTTCTGTGCTATTTTTTTTATAAAATCGTTCTGCTCTTTTTTAGATTTTTGAATTTTCAGCGTCAATTCTTCTAATTGTAGAAATATTTTTCGCTTGTTATCGACTTCATTTTTAAGTGTACCATCTAATTTGGTTATTAAATCAAATTTAGGAAGCCAATTCGTAAATTCTTTGTTACTAGATTCTAAATCACTGGTTTCTTTTTTAACTAATTTTTCTAAACTTGCTATTTTAGGTTTTAAAGTAATTAAATTTTCATCAATTAATTTTAACTGATTGGTTTTATCATTTTTACTCTTTTCTATTCTATTAAAATCTTGAACAGTTTCTTTAAAAGGCATTGCTTTTTCGTGTAAAGTCAAAGCTTCTAACTCAACTTTGTGACTTTTAATATAGGTGTCTATTTTTAAAGAACTCTCTTCTAGTTTTTTTGCTTCTTCATTTAATTTAGCATATTTTATGTACCAATCTGTAATTAATTGGGTAGTCTTTATCTCTTTTTCTATTTTTATAAGATCTTCATCTAGTGTTTTATCTTTTTGAGTTAATTCAGTTTTAGTTTCTTCATTTAAAACATCTTCTGAATTAATTTTAGATTGAATTTCTTTTAGCGTGTTTTCTTCTTTAGATTTTCTTTCTAAAATACGTTGCCCTATTTTCTTATAAATCTGTTCCCCTGTAATTTGCTCTAACAATCTTCCTTTTTCAGGGCCTTTTGCGGTTAAAAAAGAAGCAAAATCACCCTGAGCTAACATAACAGATCGTAAAAACTGCGTATAATCTAATTGCGTTACCTCCTCAACAACTTCAAGGTATTTTCTTTTTTGATCTGCTAACGTTTTTTTAGTAGATAAGTTTTTTAAACTAACTTTTTCGATAGGGTTTTTTAAAGCAACTCCAGTTTTATTAGCCAATCTAATTCCCCAATACCCCTCATAAATAGTATTGTTATTTTCAAAAGTAACTACACTAAAAGCTTCATTAGCACCATGACTTACTACATCAATTAAAGTCCCTTTTGCACCTCTGAAACGAGGTACATTATGATATAAAGCAATAGTAATAGCATCTAAAATAGTTGTTTTTCCTGCTCCGGTAGATCCTGTTATAGCATACAAACCAACATCTTTAAATTGCTCGTTTTCAAAATCAATGACAATAGGTGTATTCGATTTTAATGAATTGATATTTTGTAACTCTATTTTTAAAATTTTCATGTAAACGGAACCTTATTGATTTTTAACAGCTTGTAAAATTTCGTTAAATGCATCTAAAACATCAGGATTTTTTTCTAAATCAAAACTCATTTCTTTGCATTTTAATTTAAACACCTCTGTAGGTACCAATTCTTTTATCGATTTTGTGTTTTCTAACAACTCTTCAATACCTTTTGTTTGACGTCTGTTTTTTAAAGAAATTTTTAATATTTCAAAGGTATAGTTTTCAGCTGCTTTTTTTAAATCATCGGTATTTATACTAGTATCTTCTTTTAATACAATTTCTACCCAGGGTGTTAATTTATATGCATTAGAAGTAATAGAAGGGAAGGCTTCTATACACTCAGTAATCGTTCCTTTTAGCTTATGGAAAGTTCTGAAATTAGGAATTATCTGATCTTCTATTTTAGTAATCTTATTATTTTCGAGTGTTAAAATAAGAACCTTTTTATCATAATTAATTTCACTAAAACTAAGAATATTTGGAGATCCTGAATACCTGATTTTATCATTTCCGCCAATAATTTGTGGTCTGTGTAAATGACCCAAAGCAACATAATCAAAATAGCTAGGAAAATCTTCCGCACCAATATGTCCTAAAGTTCCTACATAAATATTTTGTTCACTATCAGAAATTGAACCACCTGTTGCAAATAAATGCCCCATTGCAATTACTGGAGCATTGGTGGTATTTATGAGTTTACATTGTTCAGCAACAGCTTTGTAATGATTAATTAATGCTGTTTTGTATTTATCGGTTAATTCCTCAAAAGTTTCACCTGCAACAGCACGTCGAATATCTCCGTCACGTAAATAAGGAACTGCACCAATAATGGCTATTTCGTCATTTAGTTCTACTTTAAAAACTTCGTCAGCAATATCTTCAGTTGCCTTTCCAACTACTTTTATAGAAAGTGCATCTAGTATATGTTTTGGTGCGTTTAAAGTTCCTGGTGAATCATGATTTCCGCCTGTAATAATGATAGATTTACAGGTAGTCGCTTTTAACTTCACTAAAAAACTATAATAGATTTCTAAACTTTGATTAGATGGTGAACCTGTATCAAACACATCTCCAGAAATTAATAGTACATCAATTTTTTGTTCAATAATGTAGTTTTCAATCCAGTTTAAGAACAAAGTCTGTTCTTCTAATTGAGATTGTTCGTGTAGTCTATGTCCTAAATGCCAATCGGCGGTGTGAAGTATTTTCATTATCTAGCTTTGTGTAGAATACTTTTGCAAAATAATATTAATTAAGTTTTAAAAGGAGTGTATAAGTATAAAATAATCTTTTTAAGATAGTTTAATCTTATAATTAATATTTTACAGTGTGTTTTTATTTCGTAGGTATGATTTCTTCTCCGTTTTTATTTAAATAATGAACGCCTCCTGAGAAATGTGAACCTCCATAAAATTCAATTAGCTCTCCTTGAAACCCCATATAACAATGCATGTCTTTTTTTATAAGAATTTTCCCAGTTTCATCAATTAACGCATCAAGAAAATAGTCCCCCATAACTTCAAATAGTACTTTATTTATTCTGACGGCACAAACTCCGTTTTTAAAATTATCTACTTTATAAAATTGAGGATGAATAATTATATTATTTAGATTGTCTTTAAACCCCCAAAGTTTGTTTTCTTTAAAAGGAATAAATTTTTTAGACTTAAATTTCGAATTATTATTGATTTTTAATAGATTATTTTTTCTTGAATTATAAATATCTACTCTTGAATAAGTTTTGTTTTTTGTTCTTTCTCCCTTTGTATTTATAGGGTAAAAATCTGAAAATTGTTTTTCACTAACATAAGCGATTCCATTTTCAAATTTTCCGTGTCCATCTTTCCATGTTTTTCCGAATTCGTTTTCACCTCTTTTGTTTACGAACCAATGTTCCTTAAAGTTAGAAATCCGAGCAAATCCACAACTAAAAGCTGTTTCAGGAAAATTATTCTTAATATCAAAAACCTTATTACCTAAAGTATCTATAAAAATACTTTTATACCCTTTTTTAATGACTTCTTTAGAAGCATTACAAAGACCTTCACTAAAGTCTCCAACATTTAAATATTCTGCTTTTATTTTAATCTTTCCTGTTTTATCTATAAATCCGTATTTACGATTTTCGGATTGGAACTTATAAAGACCATTTCCTTGCCCATAAGAATAAAGGATTGAAGTTAAAATTAAAAGTAATAGTATTATTGTTTTCAATGTTTTTCAAATGAGTAGTAACAATTTGTAAATTTAAGTATAATTAGCGAATCATCTATTTTGAAAATTGATTAGATTTTTTCTTAAGCATAAACTATAAACACTTTTCTTCTTGAATACTAAAAGAATTCTTTTCTGTATGTATTGTTTATACTGTCTTTAGAAACCTTGTTTAAGATTCTTGATAATTTCCCCTTTTTATATACTTTACCAGAGTACTTTTTACCCTTTTGAGTAACTATAATACCTCGTTTAGGATTACTGTTATTATCATAACTTATTTTAACAAAAGGAACTTCGTATTTAGGGTATGTAAGACCTTCCATAAAAGTATTCATATTTACAGTATAATTTTTGTAACATGAAAGTTCATCATACATACTAAATAATTTGTTAGAAATATTGGTATCGTATTCTTCTGGATATAACATTAGAGATTGATCTTTTACTTTTCTATGAAAAATTCCATTTTTTTCATAAAATAATACTTCTTTATTTTTTAAAGTATTACCAGTTTGTATACTTCTTATAACTTCTTTATCATCAAAAAAAATAAATAATTTATTTTTATCACGAATTAATTTAGCTCTAGGTTCATTTTTTTCTGTGATAATAAAACCATTGTCATTATAAGCAATCGTAATTGCATTGTCATAATCTATCTCAAAATTGTCATCATCTACAGGAAATACCCAATAAACTTGTTTTATAAGTTTTCCTTTTTTTAAGTGATTAATAACTAAATGTTTTTTATCTATTTCATGACAAACGCCGTCATAAATTTGATCTTTTTTATACGTCGACTTTACAGATAGAATATCGTTTTTATTACTTAATACATTCTCTTTTAAATATTGAATTTTTTTCTTCCCTTTTTCATAATAGTCTACAATTAGAAGTTCTTTTATGTTTTGAGGGAAGTATCCTTTGTAAGGCTTTCCGTTTTTATAAATACCAGCAGTATGTTTTGAGTTATTTTTCTCCAATAAAAAATAGTTATATTCTTTTTTTAGAATTTCCCTATTATTATAATAAGAGGTTTCTATTTTTTCAGAATAACTTTCTTTTTTTACTTGTTTACCATGCAGTTTTCCATTTTTATAAGAGCTAATATTTCCATCATCGTCATAAATTCCATTTTTAGTATCATTTTGTGATACTATTGAAGAAATAGTACATATTAGAACTATTGACAGCATGTTTTTTAACATGTTTCTTATTTTAAATCAAATGTAAGAAGATCATTTTTTAGGAGGCAACTTCCACAACTTATATTTGATTGAGTTTCTTTTTAAGTTCAGTTAAAAAAGTTGGATGATTATTGATGTTTTTGTATCGATTACCTTCTTATCTAAATAAGTTTCATTTTATTACAGCTTGCTAATACTTTCTATTGTACTATTTTTATTAAATAAAACAATCTTAAATCACATTGACTTCAATCTCTAAATCAATAGCAAATTTTTCTTTAATGGTGTCCTGAATAGTTTTTGCTAGGTTGTAAATATCTTTCCCAGAAGCGTTTCCGTAGTTAACCAATACCAAAGCTTGTTTTTCATGCACACCATATTCACCAAAACGTTTTCCTTTAAATCCACTTTGTTCTATTAACCAACCTGCAGGTACTTTAATTTCTGTATTTGAAATAGGATAACTAGGAATTTTTGGATATTCATTTTTAAGCTTTTCAAAAAGTGTTGTTGAAATAACAGGGTTTTTAAAGAAACTACCACTATTACCAATTTTTTTAGGATCTGGTAATTTAGATTGTCTAATAGTAATTACAGCATCAGAAATATCTTTTATAGAGGGTTTTGTATTGTTTTTTTGAAGCAATTCATTTTCAATAGCTCCGTAAGAGGTATTGAGTTTATGAACGTTTTTTGTTAGTTGAAAACTAACAGAAGTAATGATGTATTT
>CAKZVD010000042.1 GCA_937922085.1 uncultured Tenacibaculum sp.
TTAAAATAGATTAACAATAAACCTCACCCGTTTTTAAAATGGGTGAGGTTTTGTTTGTTTATGAATTTAACTTTTTTACTTTTGCCGCTTTATTAAATTGATTTAAAAATAGATATATGAAAACAAAAATTGCAATGATTGCCTTTATGGCAATAAGTTTTGTTGTGACTGGGCAAGTAGTTAGAGATACTAGAGCAGAAAATACTCCACCATCAGGATATAATCGTGAAGTAAAGTATGACTTTAAAGCTAGAGAAGCTGTTGGAGTGCCCGGTTTTGGTACTTATTCAGGGATGATGACTTTTGCACCTTGGGTAGATAACTCTGGAGGGCATCATCATCAATTAAATTTTAATGCTGGAGGTATTTATTATCGTAATGGGTTAGCTTCAGCTACAACTTGGGGTAATTGGTCTAAAATATTAACTTCAAATAGTGATATTGTATTAGAAGGTATATATGGAGCAGAACTTAAAAGAGGAATATATCCTTTTAAAATGCACTGGAGTTATTCTGATGATGGAACAGGTTATGGACCTGCTTGGATTCATACAAATACAAGAGGAACTACACATCCAACTATGTTTTTACAAACTTCAGGTAATTCCGCTAATTTAAGAGTAAATGATGCAATAGGTCTAGGACCAATGACAGTTGAATTAGGTAAGTACCCTGTAGTGGATACAAACACATGGGTTTCTGGAGCTGTTGGAGAAAATAGTTATTTTAATAATGGAGGTAATGTAGGAATTGGTACAAGAACCCCAGATTCTAAACTAGCAGTAAATGGAACGATTCATTCAAAAGAAGTAAAAGTAGATTTAGTAGGTTGGCCGGATTTTGTATTCGAAGAAAGTTATAATTTACCAACATTAAAAGAAGTAGAAGATCATATAAAAAGAAAAGGACATTTAAAAAATATACCTTCTGTTAAAGAAGTAGTAAAAAATGGTGTTTTATTAGGAGAAATGAATAAAAATTTACTTCAAAAAATAGAGGAGTTAACTTTATATACAATTCAGCAAGAAAAAGAGATTGAAAAATTGAAGGAAAAGAATAAAGAAATTAAATCTTTATCTGAACGTTTGGCTAAACTGGAAAAGTTATTAGAGAAATAATAATTAGTTTTTAGTTTAAAAAATAAATAAACCCCACCCGTTTTTAAAACCTGTGGGGTTTTGTTTTGTAATACTATATTTTTTATCCTTTATAAAAAGGTAATTTCACTACTCTAGCAACTACTTGTTTTTTACGGATTTGAATAAAAATTTCTGAATCTACTTTAGAGTTTTCTTTTGTTACATACCCTAAACCAATTCCTTTATTTAAACTAGGACTCATAGTACCTGAGGTTACATTTCCAATAACAGTACCTTCTGCATTTACAATTTCATAATCTTTACGAGGAATACCACGTTCTGTTATTTCAAAAGCAACTAATTTACGAGAAACACCTTCTTCTTTTTGTTGTTTTAAAGCTTCGGCATTCACAAAATCTTTAGAAAATTTTGTTATCCAACTTAAACCAGCTTCAATAGGAGAAGTAGTATCATCTATATCATTACCATATAAACAGTATCCCATCTCTAAACGTAAAGTATCACGAGCAGCTAAACCAATTGGTTTAATTCCCCAAGCAGCACCCGCTTCAAAAACATTTTTCCAAAGTTGCGCAACATCTTCATTTTTTACATATACTTCAAATCCACCAGACCCCGTATAACCAGTAGCAGAAACTACTACATTTGGTATGCCAGCAAAATCAGTTATTTGAAAAGTGTAAAATTTAATAGTAGCTAAATCTACTTTAGTAAGCGATTGCATTGCTTCAACAGCTTTTGGTCCTTGAATGGCTAATAAAGACCAATCTTCAGAGCGGTTTTCTAAATCAACATTTAAATCATTGTGTTTAGAAATCCAATTCCAATCTTTTTCAATGTTAGAAGCATTTACTACTAACATATATTCGTTTTCAGCAATCATGTAAATGATTAAATCATCAATAATACCACCATCATTGTTTGGCATACAGGTATATTGTGCTTTACCAGGAATTAATTTAGAAGCATCATTGGTTGTAATTTTTTGAATTAAAGCCAATGCGTTTTCTCCTTTTAGGAAAAATTCTCCCATATGACTTACATCAAAAACACCTACGCCTTTCCTTACTGTTTCATGTTCGGCATTTACACCTTCGTATTGAACAGGCATATTATAACCAGCAAAAGGAACCATTTTAGCTCCTAAAGCATTATGGATATGTGTTAGTGCAGTATCTTTCATTGTATGATTTAGTTGTTTAAAGTTTCAAAAATATTGAAAAATACCGTAATACATTCGATAGCGTTATAATCTTTTTAAGTATTCAGATAAAGGAATATCAAAAGAGAAGCCAAATAAATAGTTTTGAAAAGGGTTTTCATTAAAAGGAATTGATACGCTAACATTAAAATCTAAAGAATTAAAAAAGGTAAACCCAGTGGCTAAACCAATATTTACATCATCATAATTTCGTCCAGATGTATTTGCTATTTTGTATAATATTCCAGAAACATATGCCATTACATAGTAGTCAGAAACATAGGCTTTTCTTCTTATTTCATGTATTAGTTCAGTAGGTTTATAGTATTTGTTATTCCAATCAATAACTTTCCATTTAGCTCCAATTTTTTCAGAAGCAGCACTAAACATTCCATAATTATAATTTGTGTCTTCGGGTTTCTGCTTATTGTAATTTGGTATAAAAAATTGATTAACACCTACAGTAGCATAAAAAAGCACATCACTTTTTTGTTGGTATTTTTCAAGTAAATGTATTAACACAGAAGCTACATCAATTTCAATAATATTTTTATCATAATCAATAATAGAATATGTTCTTAGTGAGTTTATCAAATCGGGAATTATTCTTAGATTCTCTTTGTCAAAATTTAATAAACCTTTGTAATCGTCCATTGTTTGGAGTAAAAAAGTAAAGGTTTCTGCTTTATTAAACTCTTTTATATTACCGATGAATTTTAAAAAACTTAATACGTTATTAATAATTTTAGGAGAAAGAAATTTCTTGTTCTCTTTTGTTTTTTCAATAAGTAACTTTGTGTTAGAAAAATTAATGCTATTGATTATTTTATTAAGGGAAGTTTTATTTGTTGAATCTTTTTTTATTTTGTTTGATAAAACTCGTAATTCAGATAAAAAATCATCATTTAAATCTTGTAAAACACTTAAGTTTTCAACTTTGTTTTGTAGGTTTCTGTCTGAGAACGTTTGATATAGTTTTTTTAATAATTTTGATTCTTTATTTGTGAGCGTTGAATTTTCTTTAGTTTCAAAATTGAAATTATTAAGAAGTTTTTTTATTTCAAGATATAGATCATACGTTTTTTTCTTATAAAAATCACCTAAATTAATTTTATTACCTATTTGTATTAAAGTATCTTCAATAGAGGTGTATTTATCTTCATAAGTGCCACCTAAATTAATAGCAAAATTTATATTTTTTATTTTAGTATTATTAATATCATTTATAAGTAATTTAATAAAACTTTCAACATTATATTTTTTAATTTTTAAAGGATCTATTAAGCTAGAAGTTGTTAAACGTTCTATAATATAGGCATTGGTTTCTTCTTCTAAAAGAATGGTGTCTATGTATGATTTTAAGCTTGTATCTGTATTTTTTATTAAGTATTTGTAAGAATATAATAAAGCTTCAGATAGTTTATAAAGCTTTCTTATTTCGTAATATTTTGAGTTTATTTTATCAATACTTTCATTAAAAGGTTTATTAATGAGATCATTCTTAATTTTTAAATAATCATTAAAAAAAGTTTGATGGTTTTCTAGTTTAGATAATTTATCTGAATATTTATTTATGATATCTCTTTCTTCAATGATCTTTTCTACATAAAAAAAGTTTTTACATTCTTTTAAATTATTAACCTGACTTTCTAAACTTAGTAAATCAATTTTATTGGGAGCTATTATAGAATCAATGGCGTTTTTATCAATAAAATTTTCTGTTTTTTGTAAAATAAAGTTTTTATTTCTATTATTAGCTATTTGATTTGCTACTTGTATTATTTTTTCTTTAGGTTGATTTACAATAGTGTTTTTAAGAATATTATAGCTAATACTTTTATTATTATATATATACGAATAATTAAAGTTGGCAACCTCAGTTAATTTATCAGTTAAGTTTTTAGATTGTTGTTTAAAGCGTTCAATTTCATTTTTCATGGTTTTGTAATGAGAAATTAAATTGTTGATATTGATTTTATTTAAATTTTTGTTTTTTGAAGAGAAAATTAATTGATCATCATCAAAGCTAAAAACATTTAATTTTTCATAATTTTTAATTACTTCAGTAAGGTCTTTTTCTACCGAATTAAATTTAATACCACTTTTACTTGTTATATCCTTTAAAATACTACTGTTACCAACTAAATCTTTAATAGTTTTATATACTTTTAATAATGAAAGACACTTTTTAACGTTTAAATTTTTCAGAAGATAATCAGGAATATTATCAGTAGGATTTTTAAGAAAATCTTTTAAATTTCCTTGAAAGTTATTGATCGAAATACTGTCTATTTTCTTAAAATCAAATTTATCTTCTAAAGAAATTAATTCTAGTAAATTATTTTCAGGTAAGGTTAAAGATTTATTATAAATAGAAGTATGTTCCAGATAATTAAAATCATTTAAAAGACCTAGTTTTTTAATTAAAGTAATATGCCTATCCGTAACTTGTCTTTAAATATAAAAGAGTTATTTTTAAGGAAACCTTATGACTATGGATTTAGGCACATTTCATCAAAGCTTTCCAGATGAAGAATCATGTATGATACATTTTAAAGAAAAAAGATTATCCTCAGGACTTTGTTGTTCAGGGTGTAAAGGAAAAGATTTTAGATTTCAAAAAGGCAAACAGCGTTTTTTCTGCAAGAATTGCAATAAAAGTATAAGCTTAAAAAGCGGAACAGTAATGGAGAACTCAAATTTAACCTTTAAATCTTGGTTATATTGTATGAAATATATGACCATGACTAAAAAAGGAGTTTCAACTAAAGAAATGCAACGCCTATTAGGGTTTAAAAGATATGAGCCTGTTTGGTATATGATGCATAAATTGAGAGCTGTTATGGGGAAAAGAGATGATTTATATACATTATCACAAAATATAGAAATAGATGAAGGCTTTTTTGAAAGTACCGATAAGAAAACTCAAGGTACTGTAAATGATGACTCTAATAAATCTGAAAAAGAAAAAAGAGGAAGAGGAAGTAGTAGACAAGCTAAGGTTTTAGTGATGGTAGAATCAAAAGAGGTACCACAAGCTAATAAAAAGTATAAAAACAAGACGAATAAGAATGTAGGTTTTTTGAAGATGAAATTAATGGATAATTTAACTATAGAATCTATTAATAGTAAGGTCGAAACAAATGTAGAAAAACAAACCGAAGTAACATCTGATGGATACAGAGGGTATAATAAGCTTGAAGAAGTAATTAAAAAGCACTTAGTAATAATAGAGCCTGATAAATCTAAGTCTGCTAAACTATTTCCTTGGGTAAATAGAACTATTAGTAATGCTAAAAAAGTGCTATTAGGAAATCATCATAATGTTATTGATAAAAAATATATACAAAATTATTTGAATGAATTTTGCTATAAATTTAATAGGAGATATTTCGAAGATAAAATTACTGATAGACTCATTTTAGCATCTTTAAATAGCACGTGGTATTAATTACGGATAGGCATATAAAGTAATTTCTTTACAAATGGTAAGTATTGTTTTTATGATAGCATTTTTTGTAGTACGATTTTTTATGCTTTCGAGCTTTTCTTTTATATGATTTTTGTTAATTGTAATATTGGTTTCAATAATATTGTCATCAAGATTAGGAAATTTTTCATCATCTAAAAAAATATTTTTAATAGCATCATTTTTAGATTCTAATATGTATTTAGTAGTACCTAAAATGAAAAGATAATTGGTCGTTTCTTCAAGTACTCTTTTGGTAATTACTTGATGGTTTTTTTCATTAAAAATAATGTCTACAACGCGTTCAATATAGAATTGTGTAAAATCATCTAATTTTTTAGATTCTCCAATAGATCTATAGATTGTTCTTTTAATTCCTTCTCTAATTAATTCTTTTTGTTTTTCTGCTATAATTTTAGCGAGTATTTCAACATCTAAAGTTCCTTTTTTAAAAGCAATGTTATCTAAACCAGCAGATAGGGTAGGAGCTTGGTAGTTTGACTGTGAAAATAATTTAAAAGATAAAAGAACTATTAAAAATAAAATTTTTATAGTTTTCATTATATTCAATTTGGTTAGCGTAAATCTACTAATTATTTTCTGTGATGTACTCCCTATAAAAAGGTAAAAATGAAATTTAATAACAAAAAGGAATTGTTTACATAGGATAATTTTAATGTTAAAGTTAACTTGTATATTTGTTTAAAGCTTCACTTTATAGCTTTTACCCCCGATATTAACCTTTTATTACTTCCAAGATGAAAAAAATTATTAGTATAATAGTTTTCTTATGTTCAATTCAATTATCTTATTCTCAAACAGATGTCGATTATGATGATTTAATGAAGAAAATTATTAGTTCATTTAATAAAAATAAATCAAAAAGTATTTTTGATTTATTCTCAACTGATTATCAGAAGATAAATAATTACAATGATTTTGAAAAAATGATACAAACTTATACTAAGGAGTTAGGTAAAATTAATTCAAATGAGTTTTGGTTAGAAGGAGAGAAGGGAAACTGTTATTTACTTGAATTTGATAATGCAACTATGGTTTTAATTGTGAAACTGTCTAAAGAAAATAAAATAACAGAGTTTAATATTGATGAATATTAAAAAACAAAAGAGATTACTTTTAAAGTAATCTCTTTTGTTTTAATTTAAATCTTTATCATGTTTTAATCTTTTTTGATAACATCACCAGATCCTATAGAATTAATATCAACATGTTTAGGGTTTCCTTTATAATAAATATTACCAGAACCGACTACAGTTGCTTTAATTCTTTCTTTTACACTTACTTTAATATTACCAGAACCAGCTAAGCTTACTTTTAATTCATTTGCAGACAAATCGTAAGCTTTAATGTTTCCAGAACCACCTATAGAACATTTTAGATGATCTGTTTGACCTTGTAGATTAATATTTCCAGATCCACCAATAGAAGTTTTAACAGTATTTACTTTTACATTCGCTTTAATATTTCCAGAACCACCAATAGAAAATGAAATTTGATTCCCTGTTATTGTTTTCTTTGAAATAATGTTTCCAGAACCACCAAGAGAAATACTATTAATATCATTAAAAGGTACTGTAACTGTTAGTTTTCTAGTAGTTTTAATATTCGTGTTTTTCCTAGTTTTTATATTTAAACTACCATTTTTAACTTCAGTTATAACATATGGTAAAATATTTTCTTCTCCTTCTAATGTAATTTCACCTTCCTTACCTTCTACAAGTATAACTTCGAAGAAACCACTGAGATTTACTTGATCGAAATTTTTTATAGATCTAGTTATTGTAGTTGTTGTTCCATTACCACGTATTTTTTTAGAATTCCACCAACTCTGTGAAAAAATAGAAATACTAGATAAAATAAATAGGGTTAATAGTAATTTTCTCATTTTTTATTATATTTTTAGGTTATTAATAATTATTACAATTGATTAAAAAAAACATCGCTAACAAAGGAGTTACTTTTTTAAAGTTACTGTACATAGTTATGGCTATTTCAGTTGCAATCCCGTTAATTATTAAAGATGTTAACTTAGAGTTTATAATTAAGCTAGTAGCACTGTTTTCATTGTCTTTTTTATATTTAGAGACTACGAAGAAAGTTAATTACACGTATGTATTAATTTTGTTACTTTCAATTCTGTCAGATTCTCTGTTTGTTTTTGAGGAAACCTTTTATTATCCAGCATTATTTCTGCTTATAATTAATAGATTTCTATATATCGTTATTATTCGACGTTCTGTATTGTCTAAAATATCTCCTCAGTTTTTTTTCTATGCGCTTCCTTTTGTCTTAACGTTTATAATGATTTATACGTTGCTTTATGACTATATAGTAAGAATACAAATCTCTGTACTAGTTATGGGAATACTATCTATTGTTTTAGTGTTTTTTACTTTTTTAAACTTGCTTAATAAAAATAATAAAAAGGCGAGGTATTTCTTTTTGGGCACTACTTTAATGCCTTTTGCAGATGTTTTAATGGCTATCTCTAGTTATATAGATGAGCATTTAACCTACGTTATTATTTATCATTTCTTATATTATATAGCAAGATATTCTATATACAAATCAATGGTTTTAAAGTAATAGTTAATCATTTAACTTTAATGAAACACCTCCATAATTTGAATTTATTTGAATTTTAGAATTACTATTTTCATTTCCAAAACTACCTTCATAGTATTTTTTAGATCCTTTCTTTATAGATTTTGTTGTTTGCACATAATTATCAGGATATTTAAAACTAGCGTAACTTAAATCAATTAAAAAAGTAAAATCATTTTTAGCAGAAGTTCCTATTTTAATACCTGTATAACTGGCATCAACATATACTTTGTTAAATCCTTTTACTAGGTCTTTAATTTTTAAACTACCATAATCAACATTAATATTTAAATCTGTTCTAACTGTTCCTATACTTATACCTGCGTAATCTAGTTTTCCATTAACAGATTCAACATCATTTATAGCAACGCTACCATAATCGCAATTAAAATTTATTTTTTTTGTCTTTCCAATTTTTACCGTAGTATAATCAGCATTAATTTTTAATTCTTCACTATTATTAATAGCGATTTTAGAATAATCAGCATTAATATTTCCTGATTTCAGAAAGTTAATTGTAGAATTTCCACAATAATCTAGATTAATAGAATTTTCTTTGTTTAATAATTTTTCTACTTGAATAGAACCATAATCACAATCAATATTAGCTTTACCTTCAAGAACATCTATATCGATACTTCCATATTTATTATTTAAATCAGCATTATTTGTAATAGGCATTTTTATATAATAATTGATTTTATAACTAATGTTTTTAGAATTATTACCCCACCAACTCCAGCTAGATTTTGTGTTTTCAATTCTAGTTCTAGCCTCCACTAAACTTTCATTAGCTTCAAAATCAATATGAATAGTATTTAGTTTTTCATTCACTTTTTCTATATTTCCACCTTTCACTATAATTTTAACTTCAATTTCAATAGTGTTTTTATCCCAAGTAGTTACATTAACAGCTCCGTACTTATTTTTTATATATAAAGTAGCATTACTTTTTACATTAAATTTTTTACTAATGGTTTTAGTTTTTTCATGCTTTTTTAAATCGCTAGCAGCTATAGCTAGAGGAATTAAAAAGATGATTAACGATATTTTATTAAATAATTTCATTGAATTGTTTATTTTGATTTTCAGGGTTTTTTATAATGTCTAGTTGAAAAAGTAATTTTTCAAGTATTTGTAATCTTTGTTGGTAATTACTTATCATACCTTGTATAATTTGTTTTTCATTACCAATATTTTTAAGCTCGTCACTAAAATTTTTAAATTGATCTTCCAATTCTTCTATTTGCTCTAGAGCATCTTCTATAATACTTTCATTTTCAATATTTCTGTGACCTTCAATTTCTTTTAGTTCTTGGTTAATGGTATTTATAAAGAATAGTTCAGTTTCTGCCATTTCTGATGACAACATATTGTTAGGAGGACCATCTCTAAAGGTGCTACCTAAATAAAAACCTATTAATAATATTACAGAAGCTGCTATTGATAACCATTTCCATGAAAAATTAGATTTCTTGGTTTCCTCTTTTCTATTTAGTTTTCTTAAGAATCGATCTTCATGACCTAATTGTGGTTCATGGATGTCAAAATCATTCTCTAAAACAAATTCTCTCAGTTTATCTTCCATTTACATTGATTTGTTTTTCATTGTGAGTTAATATTCCTTTTAATTTCTTTTTGGCTCTAGAAATTGTAGTTCTTACATTTTCATTACTATAATTTAGTATTTGAGCAATTTCTTCATTATCGTATCCTTCTATTAAGTTTAATGTTAAAATAATTCTATAATTATCTTTTAAACCATTTATAGCATTAAGTATACTTTTTACATTTAAAGAACTATAATTAACGGTTGTTATTTCATCTTCATCGGTAGGAACAATTTCCATTTTAACTTCGTTATATCTATTGTTCTTTTTTAATTGTGTTAAACTCTTATTAATAACAATTCTTTTTAACCAAGCTCCAAAAGTAACCTCTCCTTTAAAATCATTTATTTTAGTAAAAGCCGATAAAAAAGCCTCTTGCATTAAATCTTCTGCTTCAAATTCATTTTTTAAAATTCTTAAAGCTGAATTATACATAGCCTTGTAATACAATTTATATAATTGCATTTGTGCTGCAGCATCATTTTTTTTACAGCTTTTAATTAGTTGATTTATGTGTAAGTTAGTTGTTTCCAATTCTAGTTTATCTATTTCAAAGACTCATGAAAAAATGAGATGTTACACTTTTTTTAAATTCTAAAAAAAATATTCATTTAATTTTAAATTGTTAATTAATTTAAGGTGATAAAAAATAAAAATATTAAAATATTATTATATTTGGCATAATGATTGAAAATGTTAAAATCATAGAGTGTCCAAGAGACGCTATGCAAGGTATAAAGAGTCATTTTATTCCAACAGAATTAAAAGCTGAATATATAAATTCATTACTAAAAGTAGGTTTTGATACCATAGATTTTGGGAGTTTTGTTTCACCAAAGGCAATACCCCAAATGAAAGATACAGCGAATGTACTTAGTAAGCTAGATTTATCTAATACAAAAAGTAAGTTGTTAGCAATAGTTGCTAATGTAAGAGGAGCAAATGATGCATGTGTTTTTGAAGAAATAGATTATTTAGGATATCCTTTTTCTATTTCTGAAAATTTTCAGATGAGAAATACACATAAGACAATAGCAGAATCGGTAGATATATTAAAAGATATTTTGAATATTGCGCATAGAAACAATAAAAAGGTAGTTGCGTATTTATCAATGGGTTTCGGAAATCCTTATGGAGATCCGTGGGATGTAGATATTGTTGCAAATTGGACAGAAAAACTTGCAAATATGGGCGTAAAAATTGTATCTTTGTCTGACACGGTAGGTAGTTCAACCCCAAAAGTAATAGACTATCTATTTTCAAGTTTAATCCCTAATTACCCTAAAATTGAATTTGGAGCTCATTTACATACAACGCCTTTAACATGGTTTGAGAAAATTGATAGTGCTTATAAAGCAGGTTGTAATAGGTTTGATGGAGCAATAAAAGGATATGGTGGTTGTCCAATGGCAAAAGATGATTTAACAGGAAATATGCCAACAGAAAAAATGTTATCGTATTTCACAACAAATAAAATAGAAACGAATGTAAAACCAATGAGTTTTGAAAGTTCATATAACAAAGCTCTAGATGTTTTTAACCATATATAAATATTAGATGAAGTTTAGTTTTTTAATCTTATTCTTTTTTAGTTTTTCACTAAAACCTGAAATAGCTCCTTCAACTGAAGGTGAAACATTAGGGACGTGGGATATTAGAAATGGAATATTTATTGAAAACAATGATGATGAAACTAGTATAGCTCGTTATAACTGGAATGTGTTTTATAATATTTTTCCTAAAAGAATTACCCAAAAGTATATTAAGAAATTAGTTTTAATGACTGATGGGGAAGATGAAAAAACAGGTGCTTTAGGATCTTTAAATGATAAAAATACAGAATGGCAATTAGTATTAGATCCTATTGATGTTGATTTTACAAGTAAAGATGAAACAAGAATAAGCCAATCAATTTATACTTTAGTTCATGAATTTGGACATTTACTTACCTTAAATAACACTCAAATTAAACCTACTCAAGGTTTAAAAACAAAGCAAAATCCTAATGAACCTTATGTTACTTTAGAAGGTATTACAGATAAAAAAAGTTATTTGAACAAATTTGTAAATGAATTTTGGGATGGAACCTTATTAAAAGAATGGGATTTTATTCAAAGAAATTATTGTTATACAGAACAAAAAAGTTGTTTAGAAAAGCTATATGGTTTATATAAAGATAATTATACTGATTTTTTAACCGATTATGCTGCTGAAAGTCCAGAAGAAGATATCGCAGAAAGCTGGACAGCTTTTGTGTTAGGAGAGAAAATTAAAAATCCAGAGACAATAGCAAAGAGAAAAATTAATTTCTTTTATCAATTTGAAGAACTCGTTTATTACCGAAAAGTAATTCGTAAGAATAAAAAAAGATACGAATAAAACAATCCTATACCTTTTGCTGTGAAATACATTAAGTTATCTACAATAACAGTCATTACCTTATTTTTCTTTTTAACTTCATGTAAATCATCTTTAGATGGTCTTACATCGAGCAAAGAATATAAATTCGAAAAAAAAACTAATAAAATATACTTCACTATTATTCAATTAAATGATGTGTATGAAATTGCTCCTGTTCAAAACAATAAGTATGGAGGAATGGCTAGGGTAGAAGCATTGCATAAAAAGTTATTAGAAGAAAATCCTAATACTATGCTAATGTTAGCAGGTGATTTTTTAAACCCCTCTTTATTAGGAACGATTAAAGTTGATGGAGAAAGAGTTAGAGGAAAACATATGGTTGAAGTTATGAATGCTATGAATTTTGATTTAGTAGCTTTTGGTAACCATGAGTTTGATTTAAGTTATAATAGCCTTCAAAATAGATTGAATCAAAGTAATTTTGAATGGATTTCTTCAAATGTTTTTCATAAAAATAAAGGCCGAAATAACTATTTTCATAAAGTAATTGAAGGGAAAAAGGAATCTGTAAATGAAACTTATATTCAAGAATACAATGTAAATGGAAATCAAGTTAAAATAGGTTTCATTAGTGTGTGTATTCCTTCAAATCCTAAAAATTATGTAGCGTATTCAGATATGTTTATTGAAGCAGAAAGAACCTACAATGAGTTAAAAGAAAAAGTTGATATTGTTTTAGGATTAACGCATGTTAAATTAGAAAATGATATAGAAATAGCAAAGTTATTACCTAATGTTCCTTTAATAATGGGGGGGCATGAACATACTAATAAGTATGAAAAAATAGGGAATACAGTAATAGCAAAAGCAGACGCGAATGCTAAAACGGTTTATATTCATAGATTTGAATATGATCCGCTAACAAAAAAAACGAATATAAAATCTGAGCTAAAAACAATAAATGAGCGTATTCCTGCTGATGTATCTGTAGATAAAATAGTTCAAAAGTGGCAAGACATTTTAAATTTAAAAATAAAAGAGGTAGTTGCTAATCCTAATGAGAAGATATATACAGCAAAAGTAGCTTTAGATGCTAGAGATACTCCGATAAGATCTGTTCAAACAAATATGGGAAAGATAATAGCAAAATCTATGAGTTTTGCTTATAATGATGAAGTAAATTGCGCTTTTGTAAACGGAGGATCTGTTAGAATAGATGATATGTTATCAGGAGACATAACACCAGTAGATATTTTTAAGGTACTTCCTTACGGAGGAGCTGTATTTAAAGTTAAAATTAAAGGAAATTTATTAGATAGAGTCTTAAATTTTGGAGATAAAGCCTCAGGAACTGGAGCATATTTACAATACTATAATGTTAGTAAAAATGAAAAAGGAATGTGGTTAGTTCAAAATAAAGCTATAAATCCTAATAAAACTTACACTATTGCTACTTCCGATTATTTATTAAAAGGTTTTGATATACCCTTTCTAAAAGAATCAAACGCGGATGTTTTTGAGGTTTACAAGCCTACTTCAAATGAAATATCTTATGATGTTCGTAAAAGTATTATTGAATTTTTAAAGACAGAAAAATAAAATATAATTTGTATTAATTTTTTAAGCGTTGTTATACAGAAACATATGTGTTTTGTATAACAAACTTATTTGATAATAAAATTTCACTTCCTTATTTTTATTTAAAATAAATCTAAATAAATTTTGTGAATTATTTTTTCAATTATATATTTGTCTCATTATTTAAAATTAATCTTAATAAAATGAGGAAAGTTATTTTATCTGCGTTAGTGTTAAGCGCAATTACATTTGTATCATGTTCAGATGATGATGAACCTATTGTAGATCAAACAGTAACAGCACCAGCTACTTATAAATTTGAAAGAAATGGAAGTACTACAGTAAGTTATTCTGGACAAACTACTCGTATAAAGATGGCTGAAGAACTTATTAGTGCTTTAAATATAGAAACAAGTACTTTAATGCAGCTGAAGCGAATGTTTGCACATGAAGAAGGAAATAACGATTTCTCTGAAGCAAATTTAAATACTTCTTCAAAAAGTGTAAGAAGTAAAACAGCTGCATCTAAAGATTTCTTTTCAAGTAATTCTACAGAAGCAAATGCTATTAAAATAAAATTTGATGGATGGATTAAAGAGCAAGTAGAAGAAGTTTTTCCAAAATGGGGAGATGCTGCTGAAGCTGGAAAAGCTGGTAAAATTCAAGAAAACGGAGGAGCAAAAAATCGTTATGTAAACGTAAAAGGATTAGAATTAAACCAAGCTGTTAATAAAGCTTTAATAGGAGGTTTAATGGTAGATCAAATATTAAATAATTATTTAAGTGTTAATGTTTTAGATGAAGGAACAAATGTAGCTGAAAATGATGCAGGAACTGTTGCAACAGATAAAAACTACACAACAATGGAGCATAAATGGGATGAAGCATTTGGATATTTATATGGTACAGATAATGCAGAGAACCCTCAATTAGGAGCAGATAGTTTTTTAAGTAAATATATATCTAGAGTAGAAGGAGATCCAGATTATGCAGGAATTGCAGATGAAATTTACAATGCTTTTAAGTTAGGAAGAGCTGCTATTGTTGCTAAAAATTACAAAGTGAGAGACGAGCAAGCTAAAATACTTAGAGACGCAATATCTAAAGTAATTGCAATTAGAGCAATTTATTATTTACAACAAGGTAAAGATAAATTAACTACAGATAAAGCAGCTGCTTTTCACGATTTATCTGAAGGGTATGGTTTTATAGAGTCTTTACGTTTTACAAGAGATACCTCTAGTAATGTAGCTGTATCACATTTAGCAGGTACAAAAATAGAAGAGTTTACAACTACTTTATTAGAAGGTGATGGTTTTTGGGATGTAACTGAAATAGAGTTAAACGATATCTCAGAAGAAATAGGAACAGCGTATGGAATAGATGTTAAAAAAGCGGCATCTACAAACTAGAATTATTCTTAATAAAAATAATTTAATAAAAAGTAGCTGTTTTTGCAGCTACTTTTTATCTTTGCCCAGATTTATTTAGAATAAATAGAAATAAGAGATCATGTTTAAAAAATATTTAATTTTAATTACTTCATTATTAATTCTTTCAAGTTGTTCTGATGAAACAACTGGTTCTAATGGAGGTGGAAATACAGATAGTTTTAACAGAGGAGCTTTGTTAACTAATGTAGCAGACAATATAATTATCCCGGCATTTAAAAATTTACACGATGAATTAATTCTTTTAGATGGGAATGCAAAAGGGTTTGTACAGAATCCTAATTCATTATCGTTAGGTCAAGTAAAAACATATTGGTTTCGTTCATATAAAGCATGGCAACAAGTTGCAATGTTTGATATAGGTAAGGCTGAACAATTACAGTTTGTAAATCATTTTAATATTTACCCAGTTACAGTAGCTGATGTTGAAGCAAACATTACTAGTGGATCTTATGATTTTAATAGTTCAAACAATCATGATGCGCAAGGTTTTCCTGCATTAGATTATTTATTATTTGGAATAGGTACAGATGAAGCGCAAGTTTTACAAAAATTTACGACAGATGTAAATGCTGATGCATATAAAAAGTATTTAACAGATATAACAGCATTTATGACTAACATGATTTCTGAAATTATTCAAGATTGGCAAGGAAGTTTTAGAAATGAGTTTATATCTAGTACAAGTAATACAGCAACAAGCTCATTAAATAAATTAATAAATGATTATATCTTTTATTATGAAAAAAGATTGAGAGCTAATAAATTTGGTATTCCAGCGGGTAATTTTTCGAGTACACCATTACCAGAAAAAGTAGAAGCATTTTATAAAAAAGAAGATTCTAAAGAATTTGCTTTAGAAGGACTATCTGCTGTTCAAAATTTCTTTTCAGGAAAAGCATTTGAAGGTACATCTACAGGTGAAAGTTTTAAAACATATTTAGTAAGTTTAAACAAGTCAGATTTGGTTTCAAGTATTGAAAACCAATTTAATAAAGCTAAAAATCAAATAGAGAAATTGGATGCTAGTTTTTATGAACAAATAAATACGAACAATACTGAAATGACAATGGCATATGATGAGTTGCAAAAAGCAGTGGTATTATTAAAAGTTGATATGTTACAAGCATTTAATATAAGTGTAGATTTTGTAGATGCAGACGGAGATTAATATAAGATAATATAAAATTTAAAAGCTGTCTGTATAATTTTCAGACAGCTTTTTTGCGTAGTAAATGAATTTTAAAAATTACATATTAAAGACAACAAATGCAGCTCCGTTAGCTGTTTTTCGTGTTTTATTTGGTCTTTTAATGTGTATTAGTATGATACGCTTTTGGTATCATGGTTGGATAGATACCTTGTATGTTAAACCAAATTTTCATTTTTCTTACTACGGTTTTGAATGGATAAAACCAATAGGAATTTATACATATCTAATTTTTATAATTGCCATTATTGCTGCTCTATTTGTTTTATTAGGATTTAAATATAGAATAGCAATTATTACTTTCTTTATAAGCTTTACGTATATAGAATTGATGGATAAGACTACTTATTTAAATCATTATTATTTTGTTAGTAGTCTTAGTTTTTTACTTATTTTCTTACCAGCCAATGCACGATTTTCAGTAGATGCATTTCTGTCAAAAAGAGGATATAATTTAGTTCCTAAATGGACAATTGATAGTATTAAATTATTGTTGGGAATTGTATATATGTATGCTGGTTTAGCAAAATTAAATTCTGATTGGTTGTTTAGAGCAATGCCTCTGAAAATTTGGTTGCCTTCAAAATATGACTTACCAATTATAGGAAATACATTAATGCAACAAAATTGGTTTCACTATGCAATGAGTTGGAGTGGAATAATTTATGATTTGTTTATACCCTTTCTATTATTAAATAAAAAAACACGTTCACTAGCTTTTATTTTGGTCGTTATATTTCATGTATTTACTAGAATTTTGTTTCCTATAGGGATGTTTCCTTATATAATGATTGTAGCAACTCTTATTTTCTTTGATGCAAGAGTTCATGAAAAAATAATTTTATATATAAAAAAAGGATTCCAATTATCAAGGAATAGTATTTCAAATACCAAAGTATATCGTTATAAAAATACTTTGATACCAAAAATTGTTGTGGTGTTTTTTATGTTTCAATTATTGTTTCCTTGGAGGTATTTAATGTATCCTGGAGAATTATTTTGGACGGAAGAAGGATATCGTTTTTCATGGCGAGTAATGTTGATGGAAAAAGCAGGTTACGCTAACTTTAAAATAATGAATGGAAAAACAAAAGAGTTTTTCTATGTTGACAATACAGATTTTTTAACAAGTTTTCAAGAAAAGCAAATGAGTTTTCAGCCCGATTTTATATTGGAATATGCTCATTATTTAGGAAATCATTTTACAAAACAAGGGCATCAAAATATAGAGGTATACGCGGATTGCTTTGTAGCATTAAACGGAAGGTTGAGTAAAAGATATATTGACTCTACCGTAGATTTATATAAACAAAAAGAAAGTTTTAAACATAAAAATTGGATTTTACCATTTAGAGATGAAATTAAAATTAAGGGATTGTAGTTTTTTAGTGTTGTTATTAATGATGGGGGCATCAATATACGCACAGATTAAAATATCAGGTAAAGTTAGTAATCAAGTAAAAAAAGGATTACAAAAAGTACAAATTATTGATGGAGATGGAAATACATTAGCGATAACAGAAAATAATGGGGCTTATGAGTTTCTAGCTAAAAAGAAAGAGTTTATAGTTGTGTTTTATTTGAACGGATATGAACTACAAGAGGTTAAAATAAATACTTCTAAAACGAATACCTATGATATAACATTAGCTTTATTTTCAGAAGAGTTATCTGAAGTAGAAATACAAGCTAAAAAGCGAAAAGCTTTTGAATTAAGACGATTAAAAGATGTAGAAGGAACTGCAATTTATGCAGGAAAGAAGACAGAAGTAATATTAATTGATGAGTCTACAGCGAATTTAGCATCTAATAATGCGAGACAATTATATAGTCAAATTGCAGGCTTAAATATTTTTGAAAACGATGATGCAGGTTTACAGTTAAATATTGGTGGACGAGGTTTAGATCCAAATAGAACAGCTAATTTTAATACACGTCAAAACGGATATGATATAAGTGCTGATGTTTTAGGATACCCAGAAAGCTATTACACACCTCCGGCAGAAGGAGTCGAAGAAATTCAAGTAATAAGAGGAGCAGCTTCCTTACAATATGGAACTCAATTTGGAGGTTTAATAAATTTTGTAATGAAGAAACCGAATCCGAATAAACCGTTAGAAATTATAACAAGAAATACCTTAGGAAGTTTTAATTTGTTTACCAATTTTACAAGTGTAGGAGGAACTTCTAATAAATTAAGTTATTATGCTTATTATAACTACAAGCAAGGAGATGGTTTTAGACCTAATTCTGAATTTAATTCAAAAAATATATTTGCACATTTGGGGTATGATTTTAATAATAAAACCAAATTAGAAGCAGAAGTTACTTATTTAAAGTATTTAGCCCAGCAAGCAGGTGGTTTAACAGATACGATGTTTAACGAAAACCCTTTACAAAGTAATAGAACTCGTAATTGGTTTGCTGTAGATTGGTTTTTATATAATTTGAAATTTTCTCATAATTTTACAGAAAGCACTAAATTTACTTTAAATGTTTCAGGTTTAAATGCTTCTAGAAAAGCAGTAGGTTATCGAGGGAATTTTAGAGCAGTGCAATCCAATCCAATTAAAGATATAGATATTAAAGACCCAAGAACTGGATATGAAATTAGAGATTTAATTTTAGGAGATTTTAATAATTGGTCAGTAGAAGCTCGTTTATTATCAAGTTATAAACTATTTAATAAAGATAATACCTTCTTACTTGGTAGTAAATATTATAAAGCAGATAATAAAAGTAGACAGGGAGCAGGAACTAATTCATTTAGAGCAGATTTTGATATCGTTGAAACAGATGATTATATTAATTCTAATTTTACATTACCCAATGAAAATTTTGCTTTTTTTGGAGAAAACATTTTTAAATTTTCGGATAAGTTTAGTGTTACGCCAGGTTTTCGATTTGAATATATAAATACAGAAAGTAAAGGAACTTTTACTGTTGTGAATAGAGATGGAGCAGGAAACCCGCTTCCAAATTCAAATAATGAATTTGAAGATAATAGAATAAAAAATAGAAATTTTATTTTATTAGGAATAGGAGCAAGCTATAAATTATCAGATTATGCAGAATTGTATAGTAATATTTCACAGAATTATCGATCTGTAACTTTTTCTGATATACGAACAGTAAGCCCAACATTTATAGTGGATGAAAATATAGTGGATTCAAAAGGATTTACTAGCGGTTTAGGATTTAGAGGACGATGGAATAAATTTATTTCTTATGACTTAAGTGCATTTGGTCTTTTTTATAATGATAGAATTGGAATTGTCTTGGAGTCTAGTGGACCAAATAAGGGAGATAGATTAAGAACAAATATAGGAGATGCTTTTATTTATGGAATAGAAAGTTTAATTGATGTTAATTTATTAAGTTTATTAAATATTGGAAGTAATAATTATTCAACAAGTATATTTAGTAATTTATCAGTTATAGATTCTGAATATACAAAATCAGAAAAACAAGGAGTAAAGGGAAACAAAGTGGAGTTTATTCCTAAGTTTAATTTGAAAACAGGAATTCGTTTTGGATATAAAAACTTTTTAACTAGTTTTCAGTATTCACATTTATCGCAACAGTTTACAGATGCAACAAATTCATTACCTGATATTGGAGGTAATAGAGAAGGGACTATAGGAACCATACCTAGTTATAATATATTAGATTTTTCAGCATCTTATTCTTATAAGTTTTTAAAGCTAGAAGTAGGAGTGAATAATCTTTTAGATAAAAGTTATTTTACAAGAAGAGCAACGGGGTATCCTGGTCCAGGTATTATTCCTTCAGCACCAAGAAATTGGTATACTACTTTACAGTTTAAATTTTAATTTATTTTAAAATAAATTTATTATTACAAAAGCATCAACTTTTTTTAGTTGATGCTTTTGTTTTTTTAATCTGTAGGATTGAATGAATTTAAAGAGTATTTGAAGACCAAGCCAATATTTACTTGTTTTGTAAAGTTTATAGCTTTTTCACGATTGTTATTAAACAAATCGTTAGCTTCTATAAATAACCCGCCAACAATAGTATTTTTTTTAGCTTTAAAAGCATATACTCCAAGCCCTAAAGAAGTATTTGGCCTATACAATGCTGAGTTACCATAAAAACGATGCCTTACATACGGATTCAAGTTTAAAAATACCTCAGCGTTCTTTTCTTTGTTTTTATAGGTACTCTTATTTCTTAAAGGAATTAAACCAACATAATCCGCACTTATTTGATATTCATCAAAGCGATCATAAGTGCCAGAAACAGCAGTAATAGAACTTGAGGTTTCCAAATTAGGGCTAACTGTAGTATCGATAGTTTTAAATTTAAATGTTTTAGGTTTTAGTAAATTCGAATTATCTGTATAACTTTTAGAAAGGTTTACTCCCAAAAAATTAAAAGACTTAAATTGATGTGTCCAACCTAATTCAAATTTTGTACCCTGAAAACCTCTTTCAATAATTCTATCATTAAGAGAAGTTGCTCCATTGTTTAAATCATATAAAAAAGAAGTTCCAATTAAACCACCTTTTGTATAAAAAGTATGTTTATTAAAGTGAAGCTGTTTGTTTTCAATTTTTTTTATTTCTTTTTTAATCTTTTTAAATTCTTTTAGTTTTTCTAAATATTGATTGAATAATTTAATGAGTTCTTTATTAGGCGTTTTTTTTACATTCGATAAGTAATTGTAATCACTTTTTAAATAAGTGAGATTAGTTATTATTTCTTTTTTAAGACCAGACCAAGTATCGTTTTCTAAGTATTTACTTAAATCAGTTTTTAAAATGATTTTTTTGTAGGTACTAAAATTGGTGTTTAAATCATCAATTAGCTGGTTAATATTTCCAATTTCAGAACGTAATTTTTTAATGGTAATATCATCTAATTTTTCTAATTCAGGAATAGGGTTATATGTAGATGCAATTGCATTAATTTTATTTAAACAAGTTTTTAAAATCGTTTTTTGATTATCTAATTCATTTAATCGAATTTTAATTTTAGTGGTAGATTCAAAATCAGATAATTTTTCAATTCTTGTTTTTACCTCATCTATTTTATGTTCAGTTTCTTTTAGAGAATTAAATAGGAGTAGCCTATTTTTTTTATCACTAGTTATCATACCATTAATAAGCATTTTTTGAACAAGTGAATTTAATTTAGACTCAAGAGTTTCTATTTCTTTAGAAGTTTTTACTTGTTCAGTTTTATATTTAATATAGTTAGGCAACGTTTTTTTATTATATTTTTTATTTCTAAAATGAAAGCCAAGTATTCCTGAAACCCTACCAGAATTCACTAAAATCTCATCATTTAAAATAACAGATAATCCTGTTTTAGAAGCTCCTAAAAGTTCTAGTCCATATAATAAAGAGGTATTTTCTTTTTTATAATTTTTTTCATCTTTTATCCAAGCGTTATTTATGCAGGTTTTAATTTTTTTTAAATCATTTTTACCATCAATAAAGCATTTAGCTGTGCTAAATTTTTCATCATTGAGTTCTTTTATTTTAGATAATTTATGTAATTGAGAAAAGGAAACCGTAATTATATCATTAGAAGTATCTAAATTTAAGGTAGAGGAAGGAAGTACAATAGCACTAAATCCGTTACTATCTTGTCCTAGTGTTTGTGACGCTATTTTTTGATGAGTCAAAAAGATAAAACCACATAAAACGATGTAATATATTTTATTAGTATTCAATTTTAAAAGAAGTTTTATTCCCATTACTTTTTAAGGGAGAGTTAGACATTTTCATTTTTCTACCATCTTCATCTATTATATCTGTAGCTTCAAATTCCCATATTTTAAAGTTGTCTCTATCTACTTCAATATCTATTGTATTTCCATAAGCAAATACAGCACTATAATATCCATTAGTATCATATTTCGTATTACCATCAATACTAATGGACTTAAAGTCATCAGCTTTAATAGTATATTTAAAAGAGACTTCTACATAGGCTCCTAAAACCTTAAAGGAGTTAGTTGCTAATTCTAAAGATCTATTTATAGTTTTAGGTGAGGCAATTTCACTTTTTGTAACACTTTTAGTCGTGAAAGTTCCAATACTTTCATTACCTAAATTGTTAAAGGAATTTTGATTTTCAGAAATAACAGCTTCTTGAATTCTAATAAGATTTTCTTTGTTTAACACAGCTTTTTTCTCTGCCTTTTCTTTTTCTTTAATAGCTTTTTCTTTTTCTTTATTGGCTTCTTTTTCTTTTTTCTCAGCATTCTTTTCTAGATTACGACTTACGTCTCTACCAAAGACATATCCAATTGCAGCAAAAACAATTGCCTCAACCCCAGAAAATAAAAAGAGAAATCTACCCCAGTATTTTTCATCTATATCTATATAGAAAGTTAAAAAAGCGATGAAAAGTAAATAAAAAAAGAGAATTCCAATTGCTAGTTTAAATTTAGAGCGTTGTAAGAAATTACTTTCTGACTCTTTGGTTTTTGGTTTTTGGTTTTTAGAATTATTTTCCATGTAGTTTAGTTTTTATAAATGTGTTGCTAGATTTTATTCTAGGTATTATAACGTGCCTAAACTAGTTGAAAATGGAGTACCTATAAGTACCTACAAATAGGTGTTTTTTAGGATGAAGAAAGAAACTATTTTTAATTTCTATTATAAAATAAAAGGCCACCTAAATTTTAGGTGACCTTATTTTATTAATATTTATTTAAATAAATATTATTTTTTCACAAGTTTTATTTGAGAAATTAATAGACCATTTTGATCTGTAATTCGTAATATATAAATTCCTTGTGATAAATTACTTACATTAACTTCACCTTTATTTTGCTCATTAAGTTTAAAGGCCTCAGGTTGGCTAACTATATATCCAGATAAAGTGTGTATAGAAGCATTAAGTTTCATATTATCTTTAATATTAAAACTTTTAGCTATATTTTCTTTTAAGGTAATAGTAGCAATATCTAGTACAGGATTAGGAGATATTTGACCATTTAATGTGTTATTGGTTGTGCTTTCATTAATAACATTAAAAGTTATCGTAATCGCTGTACCTGCATTTCCTTTACCAAATAATTTTTTATAAGGAGTTGCCGTAATTGTATTTGTACCTAAAGAAAATTGGATAGGAGTAAAGTTTCCAAAAAAGTCTCCACCAATACTATATGGAGCAAAATTTTCAACTTTATATCTATTTCGTTCATTAAAATCAAATACAACACTTCTACTAACACCCTCTACATTGGCTAAAACAGAAAAACTATTTGCTGAATAATCCGCAAGGTTAATTGTACCTCTATCGTTTAGTGTTCCTATTGGTTTATTCGTATTTGCATTAATTAATGTAAAACTAGTAATGACAGGTGCATTACTATCAATAACTTCAAAATTGATAGAAAGAGGAGCTCCATTATCGCCTTTTCCGTTATCATTTCTAAACGCAGTAGCAGTAATAGAATTGTTACCAATAGAAAAAGGCACTCCTATAAAGTTTGTTCTTCTTGAAGGAAAATCACCATTAAGCGAGTACGGAGTTCTATCTTCAGTATTATAACCTGTTTCTTCATTAAAATCAAATACAACACTTTCTACACGTGATCCTTCAGTATTTGCAATAACAGAAAAACTATTCGTTCTATAATCTGCAAGATCTATAATATCTCCTTCATTTAAAGGACCAATTATTTTATTACTTCGTGCATCTACTAATGAAAAACTAGTAACAGTAGGAGGGTTTGAATCTATAACTTCAAAATTTATAGTTAATGGAATACCAGCTTCTCCGTTTCCATTTTTAGCATCAAAAGGGGTTGCAGTAATGGTGTTACCTCCTAATAAAAACTCCACTCCTCTAAAATAGGTACCATTAAAATCACCATTAAGAGAATATGGAGCTCTGCTTTCAGTTTTAAATCCTATTTCTTCATTAAAATCAAACACAACGCTACCTATATCTAAAGTGCCTTTGTTTGCAATTACACTAAAGTTATTAATACCATTATAATCATTTAAGTCAATAATATCTCCTTCATTTAAAACTCCTATTTCTTCATTAGTAGTTGCATTTATAAGTGTATAACTAATAATTTCAGGAGCATCTAATACATTTAAAGTAACAGGTATGACTACTTCAGAATTTACAGGGTCATTACTACTAATAATAATATTAGAAGTATATGTTGTATTTGCTTCCAACCCTACAGCTGAAAAATCTACAGGAACTTCTACAGAATCACCAGGTTCAACACTTCCCATAACAGGAGGTGAAAATGTGATAGCCAATTCATTTGTTAAAAATTCTGTATTAAAAATAACTTGTAAACCAGCTTCTCCCATAGGTCCTTCTATACCAACGGTTGCACTTGTTTTAATAAGTGAATCAACATTTTTGTATTGCATTTTAATAGTACCATCTTTAAACAATATAATTTGAAATGTAACAGGAGTTTTAGGGTCTGTAGTACCAAATCCAGGAACATCTTGATATTGAACTATAAAATAATCATCAAAAGCTTGATAAAAAACACCTTCACCATTCTGAGGTTCTAAGTCATCCCATAAACCAGCTATTAATAAATTAGGGTTTCCTTCCGATGGAATTTGTTGATTTAAAAAAGCGCCAAAAAGAGCAGTTACCGGAGTAAAAGTTAAAAAGCCATTGGCAGCTATAATTACATCGTTTTGATCTTCTCCAAAGAAATTAAATGTAAAAGGTAAATTAACAGTTTCATCACCATCAGAACCTACATTTGCAAGTGTACCTGTAGAACTGATATCAATAAAATTATAAGCAGGACCGTTACTATTATTATCTACCCAAGTATACCCGAATGTTCCTGGCCCACCACTGGCATTTAAAAATTTAGGCCCAATTCTATTATCTACTTGCTCCTTATTAATAATTTCTTCTTCATATACTAGTTTAGCATATCCATTACTACGTGTATTATTAGTTAAGTTTGTAGAAAATGGTGGGTTAACAAGAGAATAATTTAAAGTACTACCACCAGTATTTTCAATAACGATAGTTTCTGTTATACTATCTTCTCTTTTTAGTGTTACATTGAATTCTTCTGGAGTAATTTTTATTACCGGTGGATCAATACCAACACCATTTAAAGGAATACTTACAGATTCATTACCAAAAGCATCATTACTTGTAATCACTAAATTATCTTCAATAGTACCAATAGTAGTAGGAGCAAAGCTTATAGTCACTAGTTGACTTTCTCCTGGTAGAATTGGATTCGAGGTGTCTGAAATTACTGTAAAATCAGAATTTTGATTGCTTAACACAATTTCCAGAGCTTTCGTTCCTTTGTTTTCTATTAAAATATCATTACTACTTTGTAAACCAATAAATATAGGCTCAAAAGAAATAGGATCTTTGGAAACTACTATTTCAGGAAAGCCTTTAACAGTAAGTTCTATTAAAGATGTGCTTTTAGAGGTGTCAGGAGAATTACTAGAAACTACTAATTCATCAAAATAAACACCATCATTTAAATCAGCAGCATCTAATGTTACGTTTAAATTTCGAGAACCACCAGCAGGTACCACTCCCGACATAGGTGTAACATTTGAAATAAAAGAAGTTAAACCAACATCTGGTTTAATAAAACGAAGCGCTAATTTATCTTTAATATATGCTGAATTGAATACTACTTGTGCACCATCTGTACCTTCTGCATTTTCAATACCAACAGTAGCAGAATTAAGAAAAGAAGCAGTATTAACATCTTCATAGAAGATATCTATATTTCCGTCAGAATTTAAGACTATTTGAAATGTAACGGTTTCTGTTTCCGATCCTAAAAACACAGAAGCACTAGTCCATTGTATTATAAATGAATCTTGAAATGCTTGATAATGAACAGCACCATTAAAATTTTGAGGTTCTAAATCGTCCCATAAACCAGCAATCACATTATTTATAGCATTATCTACTGGTATTTGAGTATTTGTAAATGTGGCTAACCCAGGTTCGCTAAAAGAAACAAAACCGTTTGCATTTATAAAAACGTTATTATACTGAGTTCCATAAAAATCAAAAGGAAATAGTAAAGAAACATCTAAACTTCCATCACCTCCAAGATCAGAAGTAATTTCTGTTCCAGTTCCAGATATATCAACAAAATTGTAAACAGGTCCGCCTGCTTCATCACTATCTATCCAACGATAACCGAATCCAGTATCTGTACCAAGACTATATAAAACTTTAGAGCCTACTCGTGTATCTTTTTTACCTTTTTCAATAGTACTAGTATTAAATTGTAAAATACGAGTATCATTTAATTTTACATCTGGTTTTGCTAAAGCAGCTGCAACAGCAAGGTCTGGAAAAGAATATAATAAAGGCGCTTTCCCTTCATTTTTTATTGTAAGCTGTGTATCTACTGTTTTTCCTGAATCTACACTTTCAAATACTTTTAATGGATTAAGAACTGCTATAGGAGGTTCTACACCAATACCATTAACTATAACTTCTAAAGTAGTAGCATTAGAAGCATCACTTTGTACAGTAATTATACCATTAACATTACCAGCAGTACTAGGTGAAAAATTAACAGTAACCTCTAAATTTTCTCCTGCACCAATAACAGCAGATTGTGGAGTAATAATAAAAGCTCCGTTATCTGATGTAATAGAAGTAATGTTTATTTGAGCAAGTCCAGAATTATTAAGTGTAAATGTTTTCTCTAATTGATTACCAATAAATACATTATTGAACAAAATAAATTCATCAGATAATTCAATAAACGAAGTTTGCCCAGATACATCTAAACTTGTAGCAACGGTTGTTTTTGGTGTAGCAGGATCATTGCTTGAAACAATAATGTCTGATGCATAATTTCCATTTGCTAAATTAGTAGCATCAAAAGTAACTAGAACATCAACCGACTCTCCAGGAGCAACAGTTGCTTCAGAAGGTTGTAGTGTTATATAATCATTTGTTTCTCCATTAAGAGCTCTTACTAAAAAAACAAAATCTACAGAATTATAACTAGCACCTCCATCACCACTAATAAAATAAGTGTTTGGTCTAACAGTAGCATTATCATCTACCCCCTGCGGGAAATTTATTTCTTGTGCATATTTATGAACTACCCAAAAAGAATCTCCGGCAGAAAAATTTAAAGCTTCATTAAGAGTTTCTATAGCAAAAACACCATCAGTACTTGTTTCTGTTATGGTTTGAGAAACTAACAAAGTTCCGTCAGCTGGGGTAGCACCACCTTGATAAATTTCAAGAATAACAGGATCTGTAGATGTTTCTGTTCTGTATCCATTGCGTATTGCAGTTAGTGTGAAATTTCTATCAACATCAAATTTAACAGCCGCAGTTAATGCAGTTCCATTATTAAATCCTACAAAATCATCAGGAAAATTAATACCTGTATCATAGGCTATAGAATCAGCAATGTTCATATTGCTTTCTAAAGTTTTATTTTTCAATGCTTTTAAAGAAACCCCTGATTTAGAAGCTGATTTTAATTCAGATTTAAGCGTATTTCCTACTCCATATTTAGATAAATCAAGAGAAGTAACAGAAATCTTAGAGTTAACAGAAGAAGTGAATATCGTTCTGTCAATTGTAGTTGTGAAATCTAAATTAGCCTGACCATTATTGGTAACAGTAAAACGTTCCGTTTTTGTAGCCGGATTGTCGGTTTGTACATTAATAGCAGTTGTTAATGAATTTGGAGTAACTGCAATAGTAGGAGGAGATACAACTGTTAGTGATACAGGAATATCAATACTTGCGTTAGTAATATCATTACTTGTAATATTAATAGTAGCATCGTATTGACCAATAGCTAATGCTCTAGTATCAAATTTAACAGCAAGTGTTGTTTCTTCGCCAAAGTTTACTGAACCATTTACAGGAGATACAGATAAAAAGAAAGCATTAGCATCTCCATCAGTAATTTCAATATTATCTATATCAATACTTGAAGTTGCACTTTCCATTTCAGATAATAAAACAATCTGTTCTATTTGATTTGCCGCTGCTCTTCCACTATGAATTAACTGATCATCAATATAAACAGTTAGTGAAGCATCATCTCTATCTACTATTATGCGAATATTAAAAAATCCACTAGGAATAACCATATCAATTCTAGTAAATGCACCTAAATCAGAATCAAAAACATCGATTGTATTATCTGGATTAAATCGGATTCTAGTATTTACTAATTCTGCGGAGTTAGATTGCGGTATAAATTCCCAAGTAGTACCACTACCTTGAAGGTTAATATCTGCTGAAGCAACCATAAAAGGTTGAGAACCGGGAGTAATAGATGGAGAAAAAGCTAAAGCTCTAGTACTTGTACCATCCGATTGTAATCGTACTGCTTTCTCTCCTTCAAAAGGATTGGTGTCGGTAACCGACCAAGTATTAACAGGTGAAGTTGCCCAACCAAACTGATCGTTTAAATCTCCTAGTTCAAAACTTTCAAAATCTGCTGCATATAAATTAGTAGCTAAACGATTAAAATTACCATTTAGAGTTACCATTTGTGCATGTTTAACAGTAGCTGAAATAGTTTTAGAAGCCGTTTGGTTTTTAAATCCACTGTTATTAATAAAAGTACTTGTTTTAAGAGCTTTATTAGCAAATGTAATTTGTGGTATACCGTTTATAGTAACATTGTATGTTAAGGCATCATCTCCCGTATTTTGTATTACTAAATCACGAGTTTGTATTTGTAATTGTTGTATTGTTTCGTTAAAAGAAGTAGGATTAATTACAATACTAGGAGCTTCTGTACCATCTAATACACGAATGTTTAGAGGTACACTAATTGTTTCAGCGAAACCATCAATAGTAATAATAATACTTTCATTATAAGTACCTTTATTAACACCTACTGTACTTAATTCTGCGGTAAAAGTAATTGCTTCACCAACAGGTAAAGTAAAACCATTAGAACTTAATGAAGTAATTAATACAGCATTTTGGCTAGTAGAAGTAGTAACGGTTACAGGATTTTCTGAAGTGTTAGTAACAGTGATATCTTGTGTAATGGTTTCACCAACATTGAGTGTTTCATTAACTTGATTAGGAACTACAGTTATAGGTGCTTGTTCTGCTAAAACCCATCCCATATCTCTGAAAAATCCACGAGTAATATCTCCAATATCAAAATTAGATTCTGCACTTCCAAATTGAGGGCTCATTAAAGAATTCGGATCTCCAGCCGGAAAAGCAGCTTCATCCCAATGCGCTATACTAGAACCTCCCTGAAAAGGATTTGGGGCAAATAATTCTGGACTAACTCCATTAAGAGCAGCTATCGCAAAACCACCATTTACAAAAACATCTCCACTAGTATAAAAAGCGCCTAATTCTGCCGATGGGTTTGGTAAATCTAAAACAGAATTATTAGAGCTGTCTACTACAAAAGTGTCAAAAATAAAAGGATTCCCTCCATTATTTATGCTACCCGTACCACCACTAACATTACCACCGTCTATGAAACCTAATCCATGTCCAGCTTCATGCAAAGCAACAGAAACAAAATCGAATAAACCAGCAGGAGTATTTCCATCGGTACCAAAATACCAAGGAATTCCATTACCTAAATTAACAACAAGATCGAATTCAGTATCTGGAGCTAAATCTTCACCAGCAAGTGAATTAGCTAAAGCAATAGGGTAAAATACATTTTGTTTAGGAGCTCCCGAAAAATTACTAACTAGCGTAGAAGGACCGGCAGAAGCCAATACACCAGCACCTAAATCTGCAAATTCGGCAGATACTCTAATAGGAACAGAAGAAACAATTTCCTCTGCCCAAATGGCTAAAGCAAAATCAAAAGCAGCCCTTGCTTCAGGATTCGCTAATGCACCAGGTCCATAGGTTACTATAATTTCGGCAGTAGCACTTTTTTTTGTTAAAATACTCTTTCTTTTAGTAAGCTGTTTCATTCCCATTCTGGAATGCATGTCTTCAAATTTAGCAGGACAAACCACCTGAACACCGGGGGCTCGTTCCATTTTTTGAGCATTTAAAGATTGAAAAAAGAAAGTTAAAAAGAGGGCTAATAATAATGCCATCCGTAGGTTAAATAAAGGGACTAGTTTCCCTTTCATAATAAACAAGTGATTGTTAGTCATGATTATTTGATTTTTATTTGGTTAATTACTTGTTAAGGTAAGAAAATAATTTGATTTGTAGTTAGTTGTGTTTTTAGTTTTTGTGATGATATAT
>CAKZVD010000043.1 GCA_937922085.1 uncultured Tenacibaculum sp.
AAATCTATGATTTGGCGGATTAGTGGCTTGTTTGTATTTTTAGTGCGCTTGAAGAGTCCCATAAATTGTATTTTTTGTTCGCAAAACTAAAATACGGGATTCTCAAGCTTTTATGGTATTCAAACTTTCGGATGCTTGTGTCCTAAGTTACAAAAATAATATTTTTGTTTATATATTTGAGTAAATAATTAAACAAAATGAAAAAGAAAGATTATAAAATACATATAGTTGGTGCTGGAATTAGTGGTTTAATTGCTGCTACTGTTTTAGAACAAAACGGTTTTAGCCCTACAATTATTGAAGCTACAGATAGAGTTGGCGGAAGAATAAAAACAGACATTGTAGATAACTATTATTTAGATCATGGATTTCAAGTATTATTAACTGCGTATCCAGCTGTTCAAAAATATCTAAACTTAACCTCTTTAGATTTACAGAAAATTTTACCTGGAGCTTCTATTTTTAAAGAGGGAAAGCAAAATATACTAGGAGACCCTTTAAGAAACTTTTCATTATTATTTTCTACAGTATTTTCAAAAATAGCAACTCCTTTAGATAAATATAAAATACTAAAATTAAACAATCAACTAAAGAAAAAAACTATCTCTACTATATTTTCTGATAAAGAAAAAACTACCTTATTTTATTTAATGGATCTAGGTTTTTCTTCTAAAATTATACATGATTTTTTTATTCCTTTTTTTAGCGGTATTTTTTTAGAAAACAAACTAGAGACCTCTAGTAGAATGTTTGAATTTATTTATAAAATGTTTGGAAAAGGACATGTTACCATTCCTAGGTCTGGTATGGAGGCAATTCCAAAACAATTAGCTCAAAATTTAAAAAACACTGCTTTTCAATTTAATACTCATGTAAAATCAGTTAGAAATGGTGAAATAAAGTTTTCAAATGATAACAAAATAAAAAATGACTTCACTATAATTGCTACGGAATCTAATAACTTAATTCCTGATTCTAACAATAATTCTATAAAATGGAAATCTTGTGTTACCATATATTTTGAAACCGAAAAAAGAATTATTCAGAAACCATTAATTGGTCTTATTCCTGAAAATAATTCTCTAATTAATAATATTTTTTATCATACTAGTTTAGAATCTAATATAAAAACAAACAAAGAATTACTTTCTGTTACTATTATTAATGTTCAAAATCTATCTGATGATCATCTTATTAAACAGGTTAAAAAAGAATTAAAAGAGTATTGTAATATTAATTCTTGTAAATTTATAAGACTGTACAGTATAAAAAAAGCTTTGCCTGAAATTAATAATTTACAATATAATATATCACCTTTAAATACGCAGATAGATAATACTATTTTTTTAGCAGGAGATACTCAATTAAATGGTTCTTTAAACGCTGCTATGATTTCTGGAGAAAAAGCAGCTTTAAGAGTTATTGAAACAATAAACACATGAACTTCTTAATTTCTCTTAAAACATTATTTTTGTAGTTTTTCTAACGCTTTCAATTCTACTCCTAATTGGTTTAACATATTAGCAATACTACTAATTTTCAAATCTTGCTCATCATACTCTTGTGTGTTAATACTACAAGTAAACTCCCATAACTCTATAACTTCAGATATAGGAATATTATAAGAGTCATAATTCTTATTGTCTGGTACAAGTAACAGTGAGTTATCCTCTTCTACTTTATTATACAAACGCTTATAAGTCATTCCTTCATTTTTTGTTATAACAATATAAGAAGTACCGTCTTTAACGTCTCTTATATTCTCTACAAAACTAGCTACTACATATGATCCATTTTTCATTGGATGCATAGAATCTCCTTTAATTGGAAAAGCTCTATGCTTACCTGTAGGTAAAAAAGGAAGTTTTATTTTCTCTAGACGTTCAATATATTCTGGATCATCATACCCTAATAAATACCCTGCAGAAGCTTCAGTAGGAACTACTTCTATCATATTATCATTTTCATTATCTACAGTAATAGGAAATAAAACACGTTGATTTCCTATTTCTATAAACGAACTATCTGATGCATAAGTTAAATCATTTTTCACCAGTACATCTATAGGAAGTTTAAAATACTTTGAGAACATTATTAAGGTGTCTATAGAAGGTTCTGACCTGTTTTCTTCATAAGAAGAAACTCTAGAACGAGTGATAGAGACACTCTCTGCAAATTGCTCTTGAGTTAACTGTTTTAACCGACGCAAATGCTTTATATTTTTAGCTATATTTTTCATTTGCTACAAATATAAGCATCACTCGCTACAAATAAAAACATTTTTATTTGTATATCTAAAGTAATTAAACATCATCTTATTTTAAAGTAAAAAAACACTAATAAACAGTTAGATAACTTTGTAATTCTCTTATTTTATTGGGAGTGTTAAATGCTCCACCATAATAAGTAGTTACAGTTGCTGAGGTATCATCTTTAACACCTCTAGATGAAACACATAAATGTTTTGCATCTATGATAACTGCTATATCTTCTGTATTTAAAATTTCTTTTAATTCATTTGCTATTTGATTTGTTAATCGCTCTTGTACCTGAGGTCTTTTAGCATAATACTCAACGATTCTATTTAATTTAGATAAACCTATTACTTTACCTGAAGAAATATATGCAAGGTGCGCTTTACCTATAATTGGTACAAAATGATGCTCACAGTTAGAATAAAAAGTAATATTTTTTTCAACTAGCATTTGATTGTATTTATACTTGTTATCAAAGAGCGCTATTTTCGGCTTATTTTCTGGATTTAATCCTGAGAATATCTCATCAATATACATTTTAGCAACTCTTTTAGGGGTTCCTTTCAAACTATCGTCTGTAAGATCCAGTCCCATAACATTCATTATTTCCTCAAATAGAACGGCTATTTGTTCTTTCTTTTCTTGATCAGAAATATTGAAAGCATCTTTTCTCATAGGAGTTTCTAATCCGGTACTGATGTGGTCATCTCCTATCTCTTGTTCAGAAAGGTTATTCAATATATTTTCTTTAATAAGGGTATTCAACATAATTTCTTGGTGTTTCGTAAAGTTTAATTTTCACATCAAATGCACTATCTATTTTTGCTCTTATTAGATTATGGATTACAATTGCTATATTTTCTACTGTTGGGTTTAATTCTTTAAATTCTGGGACATCAAGATTTAAATTTTTATGATCTAAACGTTCTAAAATTTCACTTTTTATAATATCTGAAACAATTTTTGTGTCAATAACATAACCTGTATCAGCATCACAAAATCCTATTATCTTAACTTCCATTTCATAGTTATGCCCATGGTAATTAGGGTTATTACATTTTCCAAAAACAATTTTGTTTTTAGCATCACTCCAATTCGGATTGTGTAACCTATGCGCAGCATTGAAATGCTCTCTTCTTACGATAGCTAATTTGTGCATGTATTTTTTAGTTTAAATATGATTGGTAATTAAAATAAAGGTTCTGGTCTTCCTTTTAACCTTATTTCTATTCTCTTCTTCTTCACAGTCAAACGCTTCATAATATCCATAAGATTAGAATCTTTTGTTTTTTTATAAATCTCATTTATAGCCAAGATTAATCGTTTTGCTTCTCTAGAAGCAACAACTCTATCGCTAGTAGACATATGTTGCATTTTTGCTTTCTCAAATTCAAGCGCTTCGTTTAATAAAGTCATATTCTTTTCTGTTTAACTTATTTCAAAAATAAGTAAACAAAATAAAAACAAAGCTATTCTTTAATAAATTTTAATTATATGATAATTAGATAAACTAATTATTAAATTAAAAAAAATTTGATCATTAATATTAATCACTCTTTTTCTCCATTTTATTGAATGACTATATTTTAAAATGCATTAACACCTCATCGAACAATACAATCCATTCATCTATAGTTTGAAAGTTTCATATCGATTTTCAATAGAACAAACGACAAACCTATAGTATCTTTGAAGTGTAATTAAGTTCAAGAAAATAGTTTTTTAAAAAATATAGAGTGTATTTATAAATACCCCAAAAAGAATTTCATTTTTTGAAATCTCAATTCTACAAGAAAGAGATTTTTTTAGATTTATTTGGTTGATTAATAAAAATCCTTTTGCTCCCCAATGCAAAAGGATTTTTTATTTATATTTTATTGAAATATCATTCTACATTTGCCGCCCTGAAAAAGCTATGAGAAAATGTACAAACGAAATTATCACCCCTTGGTAATTATTTTATATGCTAGTGGAATGCTAGATGATAAACAAATTGCGCAAATACCAAAAACCACCAAATACAATTGGAATCAATTTACTCATGATAATTATTATGGTGATGATTGGGCAACCAATTATATAAATCAATTTGAGGCTATTAAAGATGTATTTACATCTAAATTTTTGTTTAAATCACTTCGGTTTCTAGCAGAAACTAGAAAAGGATAT
>CAKZVD010000044.1 GCA_937922085.1 uncultured Tenacibaculum sp.
GAAAAAAATCAGAGGAAAACCACAAACAAAAATAGACTTTAAACAAGACTTATTTTCTGTGAAAACTTAAAAAAAACACCTGTTTACAATAGGTAACAACCTAAATATAGGAGATCTTTAAAACTTTCGGACGGCAGTGAAGAATTTTATAAGTTTTCATAGATTCATTTGTTTTAATTTTAAAAAACAATACCCCTTTTATCTTTGTACTATTAAAAGAATCTAAATAAATAAAGGGTTCTTCTTTTCTTAAATTAGTAGTTTCTTTAGAATAAACTAATTGCCCCACGCTATTAAATACTTTTACGTCTATATAATTAACTTCTTTAGATCGTATTTCTAACATTATTTTTCCTTCTAATAAATTATTGGCGTGTATAACAATATTTGAACTACCCGCTTCCTCTAAACCTGAATCTGATATTACTATATTATTTGACTGACTTCTAGAACTTGTATTTGTTGGAAACACAAGGTTTGGAAATTTATTTGCAAAAAACCTTGTTGCTTCATAAATTTTAGAAGATTTACCAAATCCATCATCTTCTGTTCCGTTTCTCCAAGCAGTAACTCCAGCATATCCTTTATTTTTCAATTTTACATACACATTTTTCAACTTAATATTAAAGTCACACACTCCGGGAGTATTACAAGTACAACCACAAGTATTATTAGGTAAATCTTGACCAGGAAACTCTCCTATCACAATAGGTTTATTTACACCAGGATAAAGACTAGAGGCTTTATCTCTAAACGGAGTTCCAGTACTCTGCCATTGATACCAATGCATTGAATAAAAATCAAGATAAGCTGCTGTATGTCCTCCATATTGTGCCTTCAAAGAAGCGTTAGACCAATTATCTCCAGATTCATTATTCCAACCATTGTATTTACTACTATTGTAAATAATCCATTTAGATCCAACTGTTGTGAAATTTTTATAATTAGATGCTTCATGAATAGTAACTGCACAAGCTGCTACAAATCTTTTCGTATTTTCATTACTTATCTGACCATCTACTAAGTTATTATTATTCTCCCACATATGCTCTGGCTCATTAATAATATCATAACCTAATAAATACGGGTTTAATACATATCTTTTTACCACTGGTGCTAAAAAATTATTCTGATAACTTAATAATTTATTCCAATCTCTAATTACATTTCTATTTTTTTGATATTGAGAACTTCCTGGCTGACCGTTACCAGATTTTAAAACCATATCAAAAGACCACATTGTTAAAAGAACATATATTTTTCTTTTTTTAGCTTCATTCAATAAACCATCTAAATCATTATAAAATTTTTGAGAAGGTCCTTTTACAAAACCATTTTGATCATATTCTGGTGTATTATTACCTCTCCCATGTACCCATATTCTAACAAAATTCACTTTATTAATTTGCATTTTTTCAAATTCATCTTTCCAAAATTGCAATCTAAAATGATTCGTTCCTAAAAAATCTATTCTATAATATTCATCGTTCTGCCAAGGGCTATTTATTCCACTTAAAAAAAAAGTTTTATCATTTTTTTTAAATTTTTTCCCTTGAATGGAAACTCTTTGTGAAAAGATTGAAACTGAAACAAAGAACAACAAAACAAACAGCCAAAACACATTTTTTTTAATCATAATCAATGTTTTTCATTTATTTAAAGCTAAAAACATAAAAATAAGCCTATTTTATTAAATATATAACAACCACACACTTTAATCATTTTTCAAATTATTATTCTCCACTTCTCCTGAGCTAAATATTATGTAACTTTGAGATAATCTAAACTTTAGCTTTTTATCGCTAAAACTGACTTAAAACACCAATGAATTTCAAAATAGATAATACATTTACTAGAGATCTACCAGCTGATAAATCCCTTGAAAACTCTCGCAGACAAGTTATAAATGCATGCTTTTCATATGTAACTCCTAAGAAAACTTCAAAACCTGAACTTGTTCACATATCTGAAGAGTTATTAAAAGAGATTGGACTTACCAAAAAAGATGCAAGTACAAGTAAATTCTTAAATGTTTTTACTGGTAATGAAGTCTTTGAGAACACACATCCATATGCTATGTGCTATGGAGGCCATCAATTTGGAAATTGGGCAGGACAATTAGGCGACGGTAGAGCCATTAATTTATTTGAAATTGAACATAATAACAAACACTGGGCTTTACAATTAAAAGGAGCTGGTGAAACTCCATATTCTAGAACTGCCGATGGTTTAGCTGTCCTTCGTTCCTCTGTTAGAGAACATTTGTGTAGTGAAGCAATGCATCATCTTGGCATACCTACAACACGTTCTCTATCTTTATCTTTAACTGGTGATGATGTTTTACGAGATGTTATGTATAATGGAAATGCTGCTTATGAAAAAGGAGCTGTAGTATGTAGAATGGCCCCTAGTTTTATTCGCTTTGGAAACTTTGAAATTTTAGCTGCGCGTCAAAATCACGATACTTTAAAATCTTTGACAGACTATACCATAAAACATTTTTATCCTGAAATCACTTCCGAAGGAAAACAAAAATATCTTGATTTTTTAATAGAAGTAAGAAACAGAACCATAGAAATGATTGTTCATTGGCAGCGAGTTGGTTTTGTGCATGGTGTAATGAATACAGATAATATGTCAGTTTTAGGATTAACCATTGATTATGGTCCATATGGATGGTTAGAAGGTTACGATTCTGAATGGACTCCTAATACTACAGATGCACAACATAAAAGATATAAATTTGGAAATCAACCTTACATTGGTATGTGGAATTTGTATAAACTAGCAAATGCTTTATATGATTTAATAGAAGAAACAGATCCTTTACAAACGATCTTAAATGAATATGAAAATTTGTATAGCACCAAGTATAACCAAATGATGAAAAACAAATTAGGTTTGTACACAGCTAATAATACAAATTTAATCGCTGAATTAGAACAAACAATACAACTTACTGAAACTGATTATACTATCTTTTTTAGAAACTTAGGAACTATTACTAAAAAAGACTCCACAGAAATAGCAATTTCTAAAATTAAAAATGCGTTTTATGAAACAACAGAATTAACGTCTAATATTAAAGAAGCTTGGACTCTTTGGTTTCAAAAATATATAGAAGCTCTAAATTCTGAAAAATTAAATGACAAAGAACGACAACTAAAAATGAATACTACGAATCCTAAATATGTTCTTAGAAACTACATGGCTCAACTGGCAATTGATGAAGCTAATAATGGAAATTATGATTTAATTGATCAATTGTATCTTCTACTTAAAAAACCATACGATGAACAACCTGAGAATGAAAAATGGTTTACTAAACGACCAGAATGGGCAAAACATAAAATAGGTTGTTCTATGTTATCTTGTAGTTCATAATTTCTCGGTTAAATTATATTACTACCTTCGCGTTTTGTTTACAACTAAGTTTTTACATACATGAAACTATTTCGTATTTTCACCTTCATATCATTCATTCTTATTTCTGGATGTGCAGCCTACAAAGCCCAATATTCTGATAAAAAAGGAACTAAAATAGTTACTAACAATCATAAAACACCTACACATTCATTTTACTTAATAGGTGATGCTGGTAATGCTCCTATGAATGAAAAAATTCCTTCATTAACTTTTTTTCAACAAGAGCTAGAAAAAGCTACGAAAAACAGTACTGCTTTGTTTTTAGGTGATAATGTATACCCTATTGGTGTTCCTCCTAAAAAAGATGACAGCTATAAACTCGCAAAATATCGCATTCAAACTCAAATAAACAGTGTAAAAAACTTTAAAGGAAAAACCGTTTTTATTCCTGGAAATCATGATTGGTATCATGGAATTGATGGATTAAAAAGACAAGAAAAAATCATTGAAAAAGCATTAGGTAAAAATACTTTTTTGCCTGAAAATGGATGTGGTTTAGATAAAGTTGAAATTAATGACAACCTCACTTTAATTACTATTGATAGTAGGTGGTTTATTATGAACTGGGACAAAGAACCTAAAATAAATGACAATTGTGATATAAAAACACGTGAGCGTTTTATTGAAGAATTGTGGAGTTTATTTAAGAAAAACAGGTATAAAAATGTGGTGGTTGCAATGCATCATCCAATGTACTCTAACGGGCCTCATGGTGGTAGTTTTTCTGTAAAAGATCACATGAAACCTATTCCTGTTTTAGGAACTTTAAAAAACTTAATTAGATCTCATGTTGGAATGCAAACTGACAATTTTCATAAACAATACAGTGATTTTGTAAATCAAATTGAAACTATTGCCAATGATTTTAAAAATAATATTGTTTTTGTTAGTGGTCATGAACACAACCTTCAATACATACAAAATAACGGATTTAAACAAATAATTAGCGGTTCTGGTTCTAAAGAATCTGCTGCATTAATAGGTTATGGTGCTAAATTCACATACGGAAACCTTGGATATTCAAAACTTAATTTCTACGATGATGGTTCTGCTATTGTTGAATATTACGCCGCTAATGATAAAGATAAAAACAAACTTCTTTTTAGCAAACAAATAATAACTTCTCGTAAAAATGTAGTTACTGAAGATTTTGATTTTTCAGAATTTAACCAACATAAAAAAGAAATTACCACTTCATTATATACTAAAGAAGATGTAGATGTTTCTGGGGTACATAAATTTATGTGGGGTAATTTAAACAGAGAAAAATACGGTAAAAACATTACAATTCCTGTACTAGAGTTAGAAAATGTTTTTGGTGGATTAAAACCTATTCGTCGTGGTGGTGGTAATCAAACAAATTCTTTACGTTTAGAAAACCCTGAAGGAAAACAATACGTTTTACGTTCTATGTACAAAGACGGAAGTCGAATTATGGGAGGTGTTCTTAAAGGTACATTTTTAGTAGATGTTGTACAAGATGTATTTACCATGTCTCATCCGTATGCTGCATTTGTAATTCCAGATATGGCAGAAGCTACTGGTATTTATCATACCAATCCTAAATTATACTATATGCCAAAACAACCTTCTTTAGGTATGTATAACGATATTTTTGGAGGAGAAATGTATTTGTTAGAAGAACGTCCTGCTGGTAATAGAGAAGATGTTGCTTCTTTTGGTAACTCTAAAAAAATTATTAGCACCTATGACATTTTAGAAAAAGTCAGGAAAAATGGAAAACATGTTGTAGATCAAAAATTCACAGTACGTTCTCGTTTATTTGATATGGTGATTGGTGATTGGGATCGTCATGAAGATCAATGGCGTTTCGCAGCTTTTAAAACTGAAAAGGGCAAAACATATTACAGGCCTATTCCAAGAGATAGGGATCAACCTTTTTCTAAATTTGATGGTTTAATTATTCCTCTTTTTAAGTTAAATACTCCTTTGGTTAAAAATATGCAATCGATGGATTATGACATTAAAGACATGAAATGGTATAATAACTATCCTCGATTCTTTGATACTGAGTTTTTAAATAAATTAACATTACAAGATTGGTTACAAGAAGTACAACATATTCAAAATAACTTAACTGATGAAGTTATTGAAAATGCAATAAAAAAATTCCCAAAAAGTATTTTTGATATTGATGGAGAAGAGATTATTGCTAAAATAAAATCTAGAAGAAATAAATTAAAAGAAATTGCTGAGCGCTATTATAAAAAACAAGCTAAAAAAGTTCAAATTGTTGGTACCGATAAAGATGATAAATTCATTGTAAAACGTTTAAACAACAATGAAACTAGTATTGAAATTTTCAGAAAAGAAATAAAAATATATGAACGTACTTTTAAAACTGAAGAAACCAACGAAGTACAACTGTATGGATTAAATGGTGATGATGAATTTTATATTTCTGGTGATGTAGATAAAAGTATCTTAATTCGATTAATTGGTGGACATAACCATGATACTTATGAGGATACCTCTTCTGTTTCTGGATGGAGTAAAAAAACGAAAGTGTATGACTATATTTCTAAGAAAAATACGGTTAAAGGTTCTGGTGAATTAGATGATTTACGCCAAGATAACTATTACAAAAACACCTATAACCATAGAGATATTGATAACAACACTACTTTAGTTTTTCCTAGTTTTGGGGGTAATCCAGATGATGGTTTTGCTGTTGGTGTAGATATTACACACACTCGTTATGGATTTAAGAAAAAACCTTTTGACAATCAACATAACTTAACTGCGAACTACTATACAAGTGTTAATGGTTTTGACATCAATTATACTGGAGAATTCACTGAATTTATTGGTAATTGGAGCTTAGAATTAAAAGCAAGGGCAACGAGTAGTAATTATTCATTCAACTTTTTTGGTTGGGGTAATAATTCTATCTATAATCAAAACTTAGATTTAGATTTTTATAGGGTTAAGAAAGAGGAATACAATATAAATAGTTCTCTTGTAAGAAGGTTTAATTGGGGTAGTACTTTTAAACTTACAGGTAGTTTTGAAGCTATTAAAGTAGAAAACACGCTTAATAGAAACATCAATACGTTATCGAATCGTGTTACCAATATTTTTGACAGAAATTACTTTGTAGGAGGAGAAGCTACTTTTAATCACCAAAGAATAGACAACAATAGTTTTCCTACAAAGGGAATGAATTTTAACCTAACCATAGGTGGTAAAATGAATACTGAATTTACCAATAGACATTTTGGGTATCTGAAAACCTCTTTAGCTATTTATCAAAATTTAATTTCAAATAGAAGTTTAGTATATGCTTCTGAAATAGGTACACATGTAAATTTTAAAAACAGGTTCGAAATTTATCATGCTGCTACTTTAGGAGGTAATAAAACACTTCGTAGTTTTAACAACCAACGTTTTACAGGAACAGAAAGTTTTTACCACACTAATGATCTACGTTTGCGAATAGGTAGTTTTAAGGCTTTTATTCCTATGAAGTTTGGAGTAACTTCTGGATTCGATTATGGAAAAGTTTGGAGTCCTTTTGCTACTAAATCTTCAACTTGGAATACAAGTTATGGAGGTTCTTTATGGTTTAGTGGCTTAGATATGTTTACAGCTAACTTATCTTTATTTGATGGAAATGATGGAAATCGTTTTTCTTTTTCTTTAGGTTTTAATTTTTAATAAATGAATCAACAATTTGTACTTTTTTTCGCTTCAATTTTAGGAATGCTCGGAATTATTTTTGGAGCATTTGGAGCGCATATTTTAAAAAAGAAATTAACCTCAGAACAATTAATCAGTTTTGAGACAGGTGTAAAATATCAAATGTATCACGCGCTTCTACTATTACTCTTGGGATTTCGTTATACTAAAGAATTAAATGGAAGCTTGTGGTGTTTCTGTATAGGTATTATTTTATTCTCTTTCAGCATATATGGTTTAGTTTTATCTAATGCTTACGGAAAAAAAATGCGTTTTTTAGGTCCTATAACACCAATTGGAGGTTTATTTTTAGTGGTTGGTTGGTTTTTATTAGCACTTAGTTTTTTGTAATAAATTTATTTTATTCACAACATATCACTCTATTTACAAAGCATATTCTAGCAATATAACTTCAAATGTAAGTTAACCACATTTATTTACTTAAAAACCTAGTAATACGAAAATTAACAAAAAACAATATTCTTTTTTCTTTTAACAAAACCTTAAGTAGTTGCACCTGCAACCATTTAAGGTTTTCACTATTTTTGCCGAATGAAAAATGAGGAGCATTCCATTAATTTTTTCGAAAACTCTTTGGGTCCATGGTTAGGTAAAACTGTAAAAATAGTAGACTACTACCTTTTAGAATCTTTTGAAAAAAACAATTTAGATATTACTAAGGAACAAATGATTGTTCTAAAAAAATTGTATTTCCAAAATGGTTTATATCAAAATGAATTAGCTCGTTTAACTTTTAGAAATAAATCATCTTTAGCTCGCTTACTTGCTAAAATGGAATCTAAGAATTATGTATCTCGCCAACAATGCACCAATGACAAACGTATTAAAAAAGTTTTCTTAACACCTCTAGGTAAAGACACTTTTGAGAAAGTAATTCCTATAGTAAAAAAGATGCTATCTAAAATGGAACAAACAATAAGTCGCGAAGAAAAAGAACAAATGATTACAACATTAAAAAAAATTCAAAACAATTTTTGTTCAAAAGAAGAACATGCTTAATTATTAAATAACATGAGAAAAATTATTCTGTCAATTCTTGGCGTTTTATTAGTTTTTGGTGCTATACTAGTTGGAAACTATATCGTAGGAAAAAAGAAAAAAAGAAAACCAAAATTCTCGAGAATTATTAAAACCGTTTTTGTTGAGAAGGTTCAAAATAAAGAAATTCCAATTACATTAACTGCTAATGGTAATTTAGTTGCTAAAAACAAAGTAGCATTATTTTCTGAAGTTCAAGGAGTTTTAAAAAAACAAAACAAATCTTTTAAAGCAGGTACTCGTTATAAAAAAGGGCAAGTACTATTAAATATTAATAGTGCTGAATTTTATGCCAATTTACAAGCTCAAAGAAGTAATTTATTTAATCTTTTGGCTTCAATAATGCCAGATATTCGATTAGATTATCCGACTGAGTTTGAAAAATGGCAAAGCTATTTACAACAATTTGATATTAATAAAACAACTATAGTATTACCAAAAACAACTACAGATAAAGAAACTTACTTTATTTCTGGTCGTGGTATTACTTCTTCTTATTATAACATAAAAAATTTAGAAGTAAAGCTTAGTAAATACAACATTAGAGCTCCTTTCACGGGTATCTTAACAGAGGCATTAGTTTCTCCTGGAGCTTTAGTTAGAAATGGTCAAAAACTAGGAGAGTTTATAGACGAGTCTGTTTATGAATTAGAAGTTACTGTAAACAATAATTATGCAAATTTATTAGTAGTTGGTAATTCTGTAAACCTATCTAATTTAGAAAAAACTAAAAATTATACTGGTAAAGTTGTTCGTGTAAATGGGAAGGTAGATTTAGCTTCGCAAACTATTAAAGTATATATAGAAGTTGCTCATAAAGATTTAAAAGAAGGTATGTATTTAGAAGCTAACTTAAACGCTAAAGTAGAAAAAGATGCCATTGAAATTTCGAGAAAATTACTAGTTGACAATTCTAAAATTTATACAGTTAAAAATGATAGTATTTTAAGTTTAATTACTATAAAACCTGTTCATTTTAACAGTGAAACACTTGTTTTAAAAGGTGTAGAAAACAATACTACAATTTTAACTCAGGTGTTACCTGGTGCTTATGAAGGTATGATTGTTAAAACCAATAAAAAGTAAGCAATAATGAAAAAAATAATTACTTATTTTATTAAATATCCTGTTGCCGTAAATGTTACCATTATTGCTTTTTTAGTATTTGGTTTAATGGGAGCTTTAAGCATGAAATCTTCCTTCTTTCCGTTGGTAGATTCTCAATTAATTAATATCAATTTAATATATCCAGGAGCTTCACCTCAAGAAATAGAGGAAGGAGTTGTTTTAAAAGTAGAAGACAATTTAAAAGGGATTGTTGGAGTAGAAAGAGTTACCTCTGTTTCAAGAGAAAATAGCGCAACTATTAGAGTTGAAGTTGAAAAGGGGAAAAACATAGATATTGTATTATCTGATGTTAAAAATGCAGTAGATAGGGTACCTTCTTTTCCTAGTGGAATGGAGCCTCCTGTTATTGCTAAAGTAGAAAGTGTACGTCCTACCATAAGTTTTACAGTAAGTGGTAAAAATGTTTCTTTAAAATCTTTAAAACAATATGCAAGAGATGTAGAAAATGATATTAGAGGGCTAGAAGGAATTTCTCAAGTTGCTATTTCAGGTTTTCCAGATGAAGAAATCGAAATTGCAGTGAGAGAGCAAGATTTACTTGCTTATAATTTATCTTTTAATGAAGTTGCTAATGCTGTTAGAAGTTCTAATTTATTAATTACAGGTGGTAATATAAAAACGGTAAGTGAAGATTATTTAATTAGAGCTCGTAATCGTTTTTATTATGGTATTGAATTGCAAAACATAATTGTTAGAGCCAATCCTTCTGGTACTATAATTCGATTAAAAGATATTGCAGATGTTTCTGATAAATGGTCTGAAAACCCAGATCGTTTATATTATAATGGAAACTTAGCCATTAACGTTACTGTTAGCAACACCAATAATGAAGACCTTATTAGTTCTGCTGATAAAATAAAAGAATACATTCATCAGTACAATCAAGAGCATCAAAATGTACAATTAAATGTTTCTAGTGATGGTTCTATTACTTTAAATGGAAGAACAAAATTATTAATAGAAAACGGTGTTGTAGGTATTTTATTAGTCCTCTTTTTTCTTGCTTTATTTTTAAATGTACGATTAGCAATATGGGTTGCATTTGGTTTACCTGTCGCATTTTTTGGAATGTTTATTTTTGCAGCGCAATTTGATGTTACTATTAATGTATTATCATTATTCGGAATGATTATCGTGATCGGTATTTTAGTAGATGACGGAATTGTTATAGGTGAGAATATTTATCATCATTATTACGATTTAGGAAAATCTAAAGTTCAAGCAGCTATAGATGGTACTATGGAGGTTATTCCACCAATAGTTTCTGCAATTCTAACAACTATTATTGCTTTTTCTACCTTCTTCTTTTTAGATGGACGAATTGGTAGTTTTTTTGGAGAAGTTTCTACCATTGTTTTATTAACACTAACGGTTTCTTTAGTAGAAGCACTTATTATTTTACCCGCTCATATAGCACATTCTAAAGCTTTAGATAGAAAAAGAGAGGAAAATGGTGAATTAAAAAAGACAAATAAATTTGATACTTTTTTTAATGTAGTAAATGAAAAAGCAGATCAATTTTTATCAAAAATAAGAGATGATTTCTATCTTCCTATTTTAAAGTTCTCCTTAAAAAATAAAATTCTTGCCTTTGCCATACCTATTGGTATTTTTATTTTAAGTATTGCTTCTATACGAGGTGGAATTGTTAGAACTGCTTTCTTTCCTAGAATTGCAAGTGATCGTATTCAGGTTACCTTAAACATGCCACAAGGAACGAACGAAAAAGTAACCGATTCTATCATCTCTTTTATTGAAGAAAAAGTATGGATTGCAAATAAAGAGTATACCAAAAAACAAACAGGCGATGAAGATGTAGTACAAAATGTAATAAAAAGAGTGGGGCCTGGTAGTGCAAATGCTACACTTACGATTAATTTATTACCTGGAGAATCTCGTGATTTTTCTTCACCAGAAATCACCAATAACATACGAGATAAAGTAGGAAAAGTATATGGTGTAGAAAACTTAGTTTTTGGTTCTGGAGGAAATTTTGGAGGTAGCCCTGTAGCCGTTTCTTTATTAGGTAATAATATTAAAGAACTAAAAGCAGCTAAAAAGGAATTAAAATTAGAATTAGAAAATAATCCACAGTTAAAAGATGTTTCTGATAATGATCCTGCAGGAATAAAAGAAATTCGAATACAATTAAAAGATAACGCATACACATTAGGACTAAATCTTCAATCTGTGATGTCTCAAATTAGATCTGGTTTCTTTGGTTTTCAAGCACAACGTTTTCAAAGAGGACAAGATGAAATTAAAGTTTGGGTACGTTATAATAAAAAAGATCGATCGTCTATTAAAAACTTAGATGATATGCGCATTCTAACTCCTATAGGAACTCGAATTCCTTTTTCTGAAATTGCAACGTATTATATTGAACGTGGAGACATTGCGATTAACCATTTAGAAGGAAAACGAGAAATTCAAATTACTGCCGACTTAAAAGCGTTTAAAGGAAGTGCTGTAGATATTTTAGAGGATATAAAAACGCGTATTATGCCAGAAATTACTTCTAAATACCCTACTGTTACTCCTATTTATGAAGGTCAGAATAGAGAACGAAATAAAACAACTAATTCTGTAGGTACTGTTGGATGGGTAATTTTAGCGCTTATTTATATTGTTATTGCTTTTACATTTCGCTCTTACAGTCAACCAATTCTATTAATCATTATGATTCCTTTTAGTTTTATTGGAGTCGTTTGGGGGCACTATTTTCATGATTTTGCCATTGGTATTTTATCTTTCTTAGGAATTATAGCTTTAATTGGTATTATGGTAAATGACGGATTAGTACTTATTGGTAAATTCAATAGTTATTTAAAAGAAGGAATGACCTATGACAATGCTTTAATAGAAGCTGGAAGATCTCGTTTTAGAGCTATTTTTCTAACCTCATTAACAACCGTTGCTGGTTTAGCTCCTTTACTTTTAGAAAAAAGTAGACAAGCACAATTTTTAATTCCTATGGCAATATCTATTGCTTATGGTATTGCAATTGCCACCGTTTTAACACTTATTATGTTACCAATGTTATTGTCTGTTTCTAACTCTATTAAAGTTAGTATAAAATGGTTAAAAACAGGTGCTAAAATTTCAAAAGAAGAAGTAGAAAGAGCAATTATAGAATCTAAATTTGATCAGGAAGATGAACATTAAAAAAAACAGCCTTGTTGTAATCGTTTTACTATTTTCTTATTCGTTAATAGCGCAAGAGGTTTTAACAAAAAAAGAGGCTATCGAAATTGCTTTAAAAAACAATTACGGTATTAAAATAGCAAATAACAATTTAAAAGTTTCTAATAATAACACCAGTATATATAACACCGGTTTTTTACCTACGCTTTCTACTTCTGCAGGAGCAAATTATAGAAACGAAAACCAAGAAATTACGAGGCAAGTAAATGGACAAAAACTTGACCCTGAAAAAATAAAAGGAGCAGTGACTAAATCTTACAATGCTTCTGTAAATTTAAATTACACCATTTTTGATGGTTTGGGTAGAAAGTACAATTATCAAAGGCTAAAGGAAACCTATAATTTAACAAAATTAGAAGCTAGAGAAACCATAGAAAATACGTATTTACAAATTTTTACATTGTATTTTCAAGTAGCTAGGTTAACTGAAAACAGTCAAAATTTAGCAGAAGTATTGAAAATTTCTAAAGAGCGTGTAAAACGTGCAGAATATCAATATGAATATGGTCAGTCTTCTAAATTAGCTTTTCTTAATGCAAAAGTAGATATGAATAATGATAGTATTATTTATATAAACAATAAACAACAGTTGCTAAATGCGAAACGTGATTTAAATATTGTTTTAGGTACCGATAAAGATGTAAGCTACGAAGTAGAAACCACTATTTCTTTTCAAGAACTAAAGAACTTTGAAGATATATATAATAAAACCAAAGAAAATAATGTTTCTTTAAAACAACGTAAAAAGAATTTAGCAATCAATGATTTAAATATAAAATTTGCTAAATCTAATTACTTACCTACACTAGACTTAACAAGTTCTTACAATTGGAATCAAAGTGAAAACCCATCTACTTCTTTTTTAGCAGGAATTAACACTAATGGTTTAAATGCAGGACTCCGTTTATCTTGGAATGTATTTGATGGGGGAATTACTAAAACAAGAGTAACTAATGCAAAAATAACGCAAGAGAATCAACAAATTCTTTTAGAACAACAAGAAGAAACATTAAAGAATACACTAAAAAATAGTTGGGGAAATTATCAAAATCAATTATTCGTTTTAAAGGTTCAAGAAGAAAATGTACTTACGAGTCAAAATAATTTTGACAGAACCCTTGAACGTTTTAAACTAGGACAAGTTACTTCTATCGAATTTAGACAAGCTCAATTGAATCTTTTAAACACAAAAGCTTCTTTAAATAACGCTAAGTACAATGCTAAGTTATCGGAGATACAATTACTACAATTAAGTGGAGAAATTTTGAATATGAATTTTTAAAATCATAAAAAAAGGGTGAAATTTTAAAACTTCACCCTTTTTAATTCTTATATTTTTACTTACTGTTTTCTCCAAGTAGTATTTCCAATAGTAAATTTTGTATTATCCTCTTCAAAGTTTATAGTAAATATTTCACTACTAGTTTCTCCTTCTTCTAGTATCTCATATTTATTATTTCCTTCATTAGTCCAAGTAGATTTTGCTACCGGATCGGAAGCACAATTACCATCTTGATCTGGCCCTCCAAATAACTGAACACTTGATGTATTGTCACTTTTAAATATTAAAGTTGATTGTGTTGTACATTCATTAGTTCCATCAATAATAGTTCCATCTATATCTTCTTCCACAAATTTCTCTATTTTCCATACTCCTATTATTGGATCTAAATTTGTTTCACTTTCATCATCTGAACAAGAAAAAAAAGCAACTAACATTACTGATAAAATTAAAAATTTCTTCATTTTGTTTTTTGTTAAAATTAGTTACGAATATATATTAATTATAATTGAACTATTCTAAGCAAAAAATAATGCTTCAAAATTATCTTTATAACTTTTACTTATTGGTATTTTAAATTTTGTATCCAATATTACTTCTCTTTCTTTTTTAGAATAGGTTCTAATTTTATTTAAATTCACAATCCAAGATCTATGTAATCTTACAAAATTGCTTTTATTACATAAAACATCTTCATAATAACTTAATTTTTTTGCAACCATATATTTTCTATTTGTATTCGTGTGTAACCTTGAATACATTCTATCTGCTTCTATACATAAAACATCGCTTACATCTACTATCGCATAATCTGTTTTATAAGGGATCGCTATTTTTTTAAGTTCTTTTTTATTCTCTTGTAAAGCCCTTAATTTTAATTTTGTTTCCTCTAAATTTTCAATAGATTTTGTTGCTTTTAAAACTGCTCCTTTTAATCTTTCAATATCTATAGGTTTCAAAAGATAATCTAAAGCACTTATTTCAAATGCTTTTATAGCATACATATCATATGCTGTAATAAAAATGATTTGAAAATTAATTTCAGAAAATTCTTCTAACAACATAAATCCATTTTTTCTAGGCATTTCTACATCTAAAAAAACAACATCTGGTTGGTGTTTTTTAATTGATAAAACAGCTTCATCTACATTTGAGGCTTCATCTACAACCTGAACATTTTTACAAAACTCATTTAACAAACAATGTAAGTTTTCTCTTGCTTTTAATTCATCGTCTACAATTAAGGCTTTCATCTTTTTCATTTTATATAGGTTTAGGTTAATTTAGGCTAATTTGTATGGTATTTTTATAACTACTTTTGTTCCTTCTGAAACATTTTTATAAAATATACCTATATCGGTTTTATAATAGTTTTTCAAAAAAAACATTCTATCATTAATTGCTTTTGTTGAAAAAGATTCTTTGTTATTTCCGTTTTCTTTTTTAATTTTTTTAGAAACTTCCATTCCTACACCATTATCTTCAATAACACATTTTAAAACCGTCTCTTTATAAAAAGAAATCACCAGCTTTTTATCCCCTCTCTCTTTATGTAATAAGCCATGTTTAATCGCATTTTCTATATAAGGTTGGATAATCATAGCTGGTATTTTAATATTCTCTATTTTATCTTTTATAATAATATCATACTTAAAATCACGGCCAAAGCGTAACTTTTCTAACTCTAAATATTTAGTTAACATTTGTTTTTCTTCTTCAAAATCAACAAAACTCTTTTTACTCATATTTAAATTTTCTCTCATTAATAAAGAGAATTTTGTTAAGTAATTATAAGCATCATATTTATTTTCTTTTAGCACTAAGTTTTGAATTGAGTTTAATGCATTAAAAATAAAGTGCGGATTCATTTGTGATTGTAAACTTTCTAATTTAGAAGTTACTATTTGTTTCTGCATACGTTCCTTTTCTAACAATCTTTTTTGGGTTATCCTTATTTTTTTAATTCTTTTCCTTACTATGAATAGTACAGATAACAGAACTATTAAAAAACTACCTATTATAAACGCTGTTTTTTTATAAAAGGGTAATTGTATCTTTATTTCAACACTTTTCACTTCTGTTTCACTACCATCAATAGTATAAGTTGCTTTTAATTCAAATGTATAATTACCTGATGCCAAATTATTAAACGTTACTTGATTAATACCTTCCGAAATAGTGCTCCATGCATCAGAGGCACCTAATAAACGATATTTGTATATCACATCTTCTTCAGATAAAAATCCGTTAGTATGAAATGAAAATTGTATTTTTTTAGAATCAGAGGCTAAATTGTATTTTTTTTGCTTTGGAAATTTCACATCATTTATAAAAACATCTGTAAAATAAAAATCGAAAATTTTACTTTTATCAAAGACTTTTTCCCTGTTTACTTCAAAAAGACCTTCATTAGAACTATAAAAAAGAGCGTTTTCAAAAAGTACAATATCTGATATGTGAAAAGACGTTATTCCATCTTTTTTAGTCAATGTTTTAAATTCTCCTGTTTTAGTATTTAAAACTTGTAGGCTTTTATTTGTTGTAACCCATAATATGTTACCATCTCCTTTTACAATACCTGTTTGATTAGACAATAAACCATCTTTCTTTGTGTAATTTACAATAGCTTTTCCATTTTTTATTTTGATTAAACCGTCTTTAAAAGTAGATACCCAAATGGTACCATCTTTAGTTTCATCTATATCTATTGCAAAAATTGGCTTTTTATTAAATAAAATTTTTGTTGCTCTTAAGTTAACATCATACATTTCTAACCCATCAACATAGCCTACATAAATATTGTTAGATATTTTACTACAATAGGTTGTATAGGCACGTTTACTTTTTAATCTTTTTGCTTTTTTTGTTTTCGTATCTAATATCTCTGCAGAGCCATACAGTGCAAATAAAATATTTTCATTATTTGTAACAGATAAATCTTTTACATTAAAAAGCTTTATTTTACTAGATTTATTATACAGTTTATTTAATTTTTTACTATACCTATAAGAACTGTTTTTTAAACTTATATATGCATCTTTTTCTGTAGTACAAATAGCGTTTACCTTTTGATTGTCTTTTGATTTTATATATTTAATTTTTCTGTTTTTTTTATCTAGTATTGCTAAATGTCCTTTAGTTGAACCAAATAAAACTGAAGAGTCTTTAAATTTATGCATCGCACTAATATTATTTGCATCCTCTTTTAAATCGTATTTTTCTATATAAATATTCGGTATTATATATATTCCTTCTCGTTTCGTAGTAAACCAATAATTATTATTTCTATCTTTTATTACTGAAGTAACTGACTTACCTTTAAAAAAGTTTCTTTTATAAATAAGCTTTCCATTGTCATATTTATATAAAAGAACTCCATCTTGTTCTGTACAGAACCATAAAAAATCGTTTTCTGTATAAAAATCTATTGTATAATTATTTATTAATTTTTCAGGAAGTGGTATTTCTATAATCCTATCTTTATTTCTTTTTACAAAGCGAGCCTTTTTTTCTGTTTTATTGAAATCGTATGAATAATAAAATTGTTTATTGCCTTTAAATGTGTTTCTCCATTGACGCCCCTTAAGGTAATCTTCGCTTTTAAAAGTTATTTTCTTTTTTAACTTTTCTCCATCAACTGAGAATAGTAATTTTTTAATTTTTAAGAAAAACAATGTATCATTATTTATAAAAGAAGCTCTAATTGAATCTGCTACATTTTTAACATGCTTTTTATTATCCTCGATTGATATTTTAATTATTGAGCCATAATCTTTAATTATTAAATGTTTTTTATAAATTAAAAAAGTAGCTAGATTACCTCGTTTATTAATCTCTTTTAAATCTTTAAAAAGATGTAATGAGTCATTTTCTACATAAAAATATTGACCAGAAATATTATTACACCAAACCCTTCCTTTTGCGTCTAATTTTAATCCAAAAACAGACAATGCTCTTTTATCTGGATGTGTGTAGTTTTTAAACTCTCTTCCATCATAACGAAAAAGACCTTTATCAGCAGCTAGCCAAATAAACCCTTCTTTATCTTCTAAAACACTATAGAACTCTATATCTGGTAAACCGTCCTTTTCTGTTAAATGTGTAAAAACAGGATGCTGCGCTTTAACACTATAACAAAAAAATAATAGAATAATAAATAGCTTACTTTTTTTCATTGATACACTTTCTTTTTTGAGTAGATATATTCATTACAATTTTGCTTTTTTGAAACATCTACACAAGGGTGTTTCTCCTTATTTTGCTCAGTATTTTAATTACTTTTTGTTAAAACAATCTTAATTAAACTCACCTACTTTCACTAATGACAACTTTAGGTATAAAAGGTTACCCCTTCTATCTTTAAAATTTCTATAAACCTTAACCATACATCAATAAAATCTTCTCAATTTATTTCCCAAGACTGTTACTATATCAATGTTTGACTTACTAATTTTTAGAGCTAAAAAAAGCCTCTTTTCAGAGGCTTATATTTTAATTATGTATTCTTAATTTATTCTTTAATAATCTTCTTTTTTATCACTTCTCCTTTTGTTTCTATTATCAACCAATAAATTCCTTTCCCTAACTTAGAAATATTCATTTCATTTGTTTTATCTCTACTTATTAATTTATCTCCTCCAACAGTAAATAACGAAAGTTTTTCTATTGAATCAATTCCTTTTACAGATATAGTATTTGATGTTGGATTTGGATATACAACTAAGTTACTATTATTCCTTTGTAATATATTTAAAGAAATATTAGCATTAGGGTTTGCAACTGGGTATTGTGGACAGCTTGTTGAATAATTTGCTGTAGTATCAATAATCCAACTATTATTTGTTGGTGGGGTAAATCCTTGATCTATTTTTATACATGTTAATGATGGATTTCCTTGTAACTGCATTCTCCACATATTACTATTATTACCATTTGCAATGTTTACACTTGTTAATGAATTAGAATGTGCCTTAAAATCCGTTAGCAATGACAACATAGAAATATCTATTGTTGTTAGTTGATTGCTCTCTAATAAAAGTTGTGTTAACAAAGTGTTTGAAGACAAATCGATATTTGTAATAGCGTTATTAAACATCGCTAATCTTGTAATATTTACAAAAGCCTCTAATCCTGTAGTGTCAACAATGCCTTTCCCTGATACATTTAGTACTCCTGTTACTGCCAAAGCTTCACTACACTGTATTTCTCCATCATTGTTTGTATCTATTATTGGAGTATGATTTAATACTGCATTTTTAAAGTTAACATCCGGAATATTCACAATACAAGGACCACAATTAAAACTATAATTTGCGGTAGCATCTTTTAACCAACTATTATTTGTTGGTGGGGTAAATCCTTGATCTATTTGAATACAAGTTAAGGATGAATTTCCTTGTAATTGCATTCTCCACATATTACTGTTATTTCCATTTGCAACATTCGCACTAGTAAATAAATTTGAATGCGCTTTAAAATCCGTTAATAAGGATAATATTGAAATATCTATTGTTGTTAATTGATTACTTTCTAATAAAAGTTGTGTTAACAACGTGTTTGAAGATAAATCAATACTTGTAATAGCATTATTAAACATTGCCAACCTTGTAATATTTACAAAAGCTTCTAATCCTGTAGTATCTACAATTCCTTTATTAGCTACATTCAATACTCCTGTTACTGCCAAAGCTTCACTACATTGTATTTCTCCATCATTGTTTGTATCTATTATTGGAGTATGATTTAATACTGCATTTTTAAAGTTAACATCTGGAATATATACAATACAAGAACTACAATTAATACTATAAGATGTTTGAGCGTCTTTTACTACCCAATTAGTAGTACTATAATTTGCTATATCTACTTCAACACAAGTTAAATTTGGATTATCATCAATCCTAAAAAACCGATTATCTACATTAAGATTGTTCCCATTTTTAACATTTAAACTTGTTAATTGATTTCCATTACAACGAAGTTTAGTTAAAGCTGAATTAGTACTAAAATCTAAATCTATAATTTGATTAAAAGAACAGAAAACTGTTTCTAATAAAGAATTATTAGAAACATCTAATGTTGTTAATAGATTATTCCCACAATTAAGTCCTTTTAACATTGTATTACTAGAAACATCTAATGCTGTTAATTGATTATAGTTACAAATAAGAGAGCTTAAACTTAAATTATTACTTACATCTAAACTAGTTAATTGATTACTATTTAAATTTAAATGAGTTAAATGAATGTTATTTGTTACATCTATATTTGATATTTGATTTCCATAACAATTTAATGCTGATAATTGTATATTATTACTCACATTTAAGCTTGTTATTTGATTACTATTACAGTTTAATCCTGATAGTCTTGGGTTATTGGTGAAATCTAATGAGGTTAATAAATTTCTATCACATTTTATCAGAAATAAATCAGGATTGTTTGTTGTATTAAGTGTGGTTAGTTGATTGTCATTACAGTCTAAAATCGTTAATTTAACAAATGCTTCTATTCCTGTTAAGTCAGAGATACTTCTGCTTGAACAATTGATAATTCCTGTAAAAGAACTAGCTTCACTATATTCAATTTCTGTATTCCCGTTCGTATTAATACTTGTATTTCCAAGTAAATATGTTTTAAAATTAGCATCTGGTATAGTAACAATTTGGCTAAAACTTTGTATTGTTATTAGCAACCCTAAAAAAAGTAATTTTGTCTTCATCTTTATGATTTTTTTTCATTTATATCATAAAAATGAGATTCTTAAAGTAAGTTTAAAAGATTATGTTTCCGAATGACTAAAAATAGTTTCCGAATGAAACTATTATTTAGAACAAACTGGTAAAATTTCTCCTTTTGCCAATCCGTATTTTTCAACTAATTCTTGAGAAAGCTGTTGTGTATAATCTATTTCATCTACTTTAAAGCCTATAGATCTAAGTTTATTAAAGTAGTCTTTCCCATATACACGAACATGATCATACTGCCCAAAAATCTTTGCTCTTTCTTTTGGGTCTGTTATAGAATCATCTTCAAAAGTTAAGTCTCTAGATAAATCTTGTGGAATTTGAAAAATTCCAAATCCACCAGGTTTTAAAATTCTATATAACTCTTGCATTGCTTTCCTATCATCTGGAATGTGCTCTAAAACATGATTACAAAAAATAATATCAAACGAATTATTTTCAAAAGGTAAATCACAAATATCTGCTTTTACATCCGCTATTGGTGATTCTAAATCTGTAGTTGTATACTCTAGGTTCTTTAACTTCCTAAAACGCTTTAAAAAACATTGCTCTGGTGCAAAATGCAATAATTTTTTCTTTTCTTTTGAAGTGAAAAAATCCGTTTCATTTTTTAAATACAACCACAACAAACGATGTCTTTCTAGAGATAGTGTACTTGGAGAAAGAACATTTTGTCTCTGTACTTCGTACCCATAAGGGAGCATTCTCCGAAATGATTTTCCATCAATAGGGTCTGTAAACTTCTTCCCTTTTAACCATAAAGACAATAGTGGCCTAACAAGGTAGCTTGCTTTTATTAAAAAAGGGCGTGGAATCGTATTTAATATCGTTTTAAAAAGAGACAATTTATATTGTTTTAATTTAGAATTAGGTTTAAAAACATATACTAAAGAAAGGAATACTTTTCTATAACTATCCTATGCTCTAAACTCATCTTCTTCATTACTTTCTATTCCTAAAGCTTCATATACATATTTAAATGTCGATAGTAATTCTGGTTTTCCATCTACAATAGCTACATCATGTTCAAAATGAGCAGAAGGTTTTCCATCTAAAGTAGTAATCGTCCAACCATCTTTATGTTGACGAATTTTATGCGTCCCCATATTTGTCATTGGTTCAATAGCCACTACCATTCCTTCTACAAATTTCTTACCTCTACCTCTTCTTCCATAGTTTGGCATTTCTGGGTCTTCATGCATTGTTTTACCCAATCCATGCCCAACTAATTCACGAACTACACCATAACCGTGTTTCTCCGTAAATTGCTGAATTGCATACCCTACATCTCCTACTCTATTTCCAATCTTTAACTCACGAATTCCTACATATAAACTTTCCTTTGTTATATCTAATAATTTTTGAGTTTCAGGAGCAATCTCTCCAACCCCAAAAGTATACGCATGATCTCCATAAAATTCATTTTTTATAGCACCACAATCTATCGATATAATATCTCCTTCAATTAAAGGTTTGTCATTTGGAATACCATGTACAACTTGAGAGTTTGGACTCATACATAAAGTATTTGGAAAATCGTATAATCCTAAAAAACCAGGAATGGCATTTTGTTCTCTAATAAACTCTTCTGCTAATTTATCTAAATACAAAGTAGTAACTCCAGGTTTTACTTCTTTAGCTAACATGCCTAATGTCTTAGAAACTACCAAAGCACTTTCTCGCATTAATTCTATTTCTTCTCTAGTTTTTTGTATAATCATCTCTTGTAGAAAAATTAAGAGTACAAATATACTTTATTCATCAAAATTAATGAATAAACATACTTGTTTTATTATTCATAAGCATGTTTATATGGTTTACCCGAAACAATTTGAAGTAAATCGTGTTCTAATGTGGCATTATCAACAGTGTGTTCTACAAAACGGCCAATTTCTTTTCCGTTTTTATAAAAGATAAATGTAGGCACACGTAAAAGATCGTATCCTTTTTCTAAACCTTGTGCCGTTTTTTGTCTGTTAACTGTTATTAACGATACGTTTTTTTGATTAAAATTTGCTTCTTCTAAAATTTTATAAAAATGAGGTATTTCGCGTTTACTATCCCCGCACCAAGTCCCCATAAACCCTTTAATTTCAATATCTTTTAAATATGACTTTAACTTCTCTATAGTCTGCTTATCTGTTTTATAATTATTATAACGCCCCGTAAACCATTTACTCCCATAAGGCTCTTGCTGAAAGTCTTTTTTAATAGCATAACCTACTAAATGACCACTTTCATTCTTAGTCGCTTGTACTTTTTTATGGATTGCACATGATGTAATTATAAAAACGGATAAAGCGACTATTATTTTTTTCATTGAATTGTATTTAGACTAACGGAGATTGCGTCATCTCTTTAGGTTGTTCAACTCCTATTAATTTTAAAATAGTTGGAGCCATATCACCTAAAATACCATTTTTTATTGACTTTAATTCTTTATCAACTAAAATTAATGGAACTGGATTTGTTGTATGTGCCGTATTTGGAGAACCATCTGGATTAATCATCGTTTCACAATTTCCATGATCTGCAATTAATAAAGTGGTATACCCATTATCTAAACCAGTAGTTATTACTTCTTTCACACAATTATCAACTGTTTCGCATGCTTTTACAGCAGCTTCAAAAACACCTGTATGTCCTACCATATCTCCATTAGCAAAGTTTAAACACACAAAATCTGTTTCTCCTTTTTCTAATTCTGGTAAAATTGCGTCTCTTATTTCGTAAGCACTCATTTCTGGCTTTAAATCGTAAGTTGCAACCTTAGGTGAAGGACACAATAAACGTTTTTCGCCTTCAAATTCTTTTTCTCTTCCTCCTGAAAAGAAAAAAGTAACGTGCGGATATTTTTCTGTTTCTGCTATTCTAATCTGCTTTTTATTAGCCTTAGACAATACTTCTCCAAGCGTATTTTCTATATTATTACTATCATAAATAACATGCATTCCTTTAAAGGTAGCATCATAATTTGTCATAGTAACAAAATACAAAGGCATTTTTTTCATTTTAAATTCCGAAAAATCTCTTTGACTTAAAGCGTCTGTAAGTTGTCTTCCTCTATCTGTTCTAAAATTGAAGAAAATAATCACATCATCTTCCTCTATTTTAGCTTTAGGTTGATTTTTTTCATCAACCATAATAATAGGTTTTATAAACTCATCCGTTACTCCATTTTCATAACTTTTTGAGATACTTTCAGTAGCATTTTTAGAAAACGTTCCTGCTCCATTCACCAAGGCCTCGTATGCTAAAGCTATTCTTTCCCATCTAGTATCTCTATCCATCGCATAATACCTACCTGTAATACTTGCAAGTTCACCAGTAGTAGTTTCCATGAAATTTTGAATATCATTCACAAAATTTTTACCCGATTTAGGGTCTGTATCTCTACCATCTGTAAAAGCATGTAAATACACATTTTTTAAATCGTGATCATTTGCTGCAGAAAGTAATCCTTTTATGTGATTTATATGTGAATGAATTCCTCCATCAGAAACCAAACCTAATAAATGAACATTCTTATTATTCAATTTAGCATATTCAAAAGCTTTTAATAATTCTTTTTCTTTAGCTAATGTATCGTCAGTTATCGCTTTATTAATTTTGGCTAAATTTTGATATACAATTCTACCTGCACCTAAATTAATATGCCCTACTTCAGAATTTCCCATTTGCCCTGTAGGTAAACCTACATACTCTCCATCTGTTCTTAATTCTGAATGAGGGAATTTATCGTATAATGAATTTATAAAAGGTGTTTTTGCATTATATATAGCAGATACTTCTGGCTTTTGAGTAATACCCCAACCATCTAAAATCATTAAAATAACTTTCTTGTTCATCGATATAATATTAATTGAACAGTAAAAGTACTAAAGATTTATAATGAAACCTTAAAATTTAACGAAACCGATTGCGAATAAAACTAATAAAGAAACGGTACTAATAAGGGCTATTTTTTGAACAAGAATATTTCTATTTTCTCTTCTAGTTTCTTCTCCTATTTTATTTATTTCTTCTAGTGTTGCTTTTTTAGCAAAAAACAATTTATTAGATCTTCTGTACTTAGAACGATACCTTTCTATTTTTTCAAAAGTACTCGTACGTGATTTTTTATTATTTCTTAAATTTATCAGCATAGCTGAAACTGTTCCTCCAAAACTCATAATTTTTCTTTTTAAACATTTATATATAAGTAGTTGAAAAAGAAAAAATGTTACGTTTTTAGTAAAAAAAAGAATCCCAGTAGAGTTCATGAAACTTTACTGGGATTCTTTTTACTTTTTAAGAAAAAGAAGATTAATATAAATTATGATCTGCATTTCTTTTTTCTACTTTAAAAATTTTCTTTAATGATTTTATTCCTCTTTTTTCTTTATTTGTGGTTTTTATATCTTTTTTTAAAGATTTTAAATGATCTTTTTTTCCTGAAGAATGTAAACTTAATTCTGTCATAATTATTTTCTATTTACTATATTTTTTTATTGCTTCATTTATTTTTTGAATTCTATTTTCAGGATCTGGATGCGTACTTTGAAATTCCGGAGTTCTGTTTGGGCCCGCAGCAGCTTTTAAAATTTTCATTACATTAATTAAATAACGAGGATCATACCCAGAATCTATCATTAATTTGACTCCCAAATCATCACTTTCCAATTCATCACCACGCCCATATTTCATGTTAATTACATTTGCTATAGCAGCAGCACCTTGAGCTGTACTAGGATCAAAACCAACTGCAGCACCTGATAACAACCCTTGTGTTAAATCTTGTTTTGCCATACGAGCAGCGGAATGCCTTCCAATAACATGACCTATTTCATGACCTAAAACACCTGCAATCATATCTTCATTTAATCTTCCATCTTGATTTACCAATTTAGAAAACAAAGCAAACGTAATAAAAACTTGTCCTCCTGGTAAAGCAAAAGCATTAATAGCTCTATCATCACGTAACAAATGAAATTCAAACGGATAACCAGATTGCCTAGCAATAGAGTTATCTACTAACTTCTTCCCTATTAAATCTATTACTTGCTGATATTTAGTATCAGGATGTAAGCCTCCATGCTGTTGTGCCATTTGCGGGGCAGAGCTTAAACCTATTGCTATTTCTTCTTTTGGTGAAATAGAAATATGTTGTTTTTTACCAGTATGAGGGTTTATCTCTGCACTAGAACAGTATTTAACCAAAGCAAATAAAGCAATGGCAGCACCGATTAATAATCGGATTTTTAAGCCTCCTCTTCGCATTTCTTTAATTTTTTGAGATTTACGTAAATATACAAAATCTGTTTATTTTTAAACCTATAACACTTTATAAGCATGAAATTCCGTAATTTTATAGCTTAAATTTTCAAGTTTTATAAGGTATGGAGACACATTTTGAACTAAATGAAGTAACTAAAAAGCTACCCAAACATTTACATAAGTTTGTAGTAAAACAACCTTATAATGAATATACTGCTCAAAATCAAGCTGTATGGCGTTATGTAATGCGTATGAATGTTGATTATTTAGGTAAAGTAGCTCATAAGTCTTATACTAATGGTTTGCAAAAAACAGGAATTTCAATAGATACAATTCCTAGAATGGAAGGAATGAATCGTATTTTAAAAGAAATTGGTTGGGCTGCTGTTTCTGTAGATGGTTTTATTCCTCCTAATGCTTTTATGGAATTTCAAGCATATAACGTATTGGTTATTGCTTCTGATATGCGTACTATAGATCACATAAAATATACTCCTGCTCCAGATATTATTCATGAAGCAGCTGGCCATGCACCAATTATTGCTAATCCTGAATATGCTGAATATTTAAGAAGGTTTGGAGAAATTGGAGCGAAAGCAATTTCATCTTCAAGAGATTATGAAATGTATGAAGCCATACGTTTACTATCTATTTTAAAAGAGCATCCTAATTCTTCAAAAAAAGAGATTCAAGAAGCTCAAGAAAAAGTAGAATGGTTACAAGAAAACATGGGAGAATTGTCTGAAATGGCTCAGATACGAAATTTACATTGGTGGACTGTAGAATATGGTTTAATTGGAACTGTTGAAGATCCTAAAATTTATGGTGCTGGTTTATTATCTTCTATAGGAGAAAGTGTGGGTTGTATGCAAGATAAGGTGAAGAAAATACCTTATTCTCTAGAAGCTTCTAATGTGAGTTTTGATATTACCAAACCACAACCTCAATTATTTGTTACTCCAGATTTTGCGCATTTAAGTTTAGTTTTAGAACAATATGCAAACACGATGGGAATGCGAAAAGGTGGTTTAAGTGGCCTTCGCAAACTTATAAACTCGAAAAACCTTGGTACTATTGAATTAAGTACAGGGCTACAAGTTTCTGGTGTTTTCACTAATGTTATTGCAGATAAAAATAACAACCCTATTTATATACAAACTACAGGTGAAACCGCTTTAGCGAATCGTGATAAAGAATTAATTGGTCACGGAACTATATACCATAAAGAAGGTTTTGGAAGTCCTATTGGTAAATTAAAAGGAATTAATATTCCTATTGAAAACATGAGCCCAAGAGATTTGGAAGCCTACGGAATTTACGAAGGTAAAACTGTTGATTTAGAATTTGAAGGTGGTGTAAAAGTGAAAGGAGATGTGATAACAGGTACTAGAGATTTAAGAGGTCGAATTCAATTAATTTCCTTTAAAAATTGTACTGTAACACACAAGGACACCGTTTTATTTCACCCAGATTGGGGAATTTACGATATGGCTGTTGGTTTAGAAGTAATTTCAGCTTATGCTGGTCCTGCGGATGTTAATTCTTTTGAAGACAGAAGTAAAGTTTCTGAAACTAAAACTCATAAAATTCAATACTCAACAGAAGATAAAGAATTATATTCTTTATATGATGAAGTAAGAAATTTAAGAGATGAAAAAACGTTTACAGAAGAAAGAATTAGTGCCATATTTAATATTGTAAAAAAACAATTTAATCAAGATTGGTTATTACCTCTCGAGTTATTTGAAATTTCAATAATAAACAATTATGCTGTTCAACAAGAAATTGAAACATATTTGCACAACTTAAAAAGCAATGAACAATACAGAGACTTAATTGAGAATGGATTATCTTTATTGCCTAAAAAAGAAACAATTTAATAATGAGTTTTTTTAATTTATTTAAAAGAAAAAACATGACTAACGAAATACAAGAATATTTAGAAAAAGGAGCCGTAATATTAGATGTAAGAACTCTAGAAGAATGGAATGAAGGACATAGCGAAGTAGCTAAACATATTGTATTAAATACAATTCCTGAAAATGTAGCAGAAATAAAATCATGGAACAAACCTGTAATTGCTGTTTGTAGAAGTGGTGGAAGAAGCGGACAAGCAACTGATTTTTTATTAAACCATGATATCGATATTATTAATGGTGGTCCTTGGGGAAATGTAGATAAGTATTTATAAATCATAAACTAATTGTGTTCTTGGCTAATTGTCGTCAAAAACCCCAAAAAGCAACAAATCGTTTAAAAAAATGAGATCTTGAAAAAGATGTTTTTTCAAGATCTTTTAAAGTTTTAAATGAAAAACATCAACTTAAAATTACAAATAAACAATATCAAATATTTCAAAAACACACTACTAACTTAATATTATAATTTGACCCCAATACTTTTATTCTAAAAAGCAAAGAGAAAATTCAGATTTTTCCATTGATCGTTTCATAACTAAAACTACTCTTATTTTTATATTCATATTCCATATCTAGTTAGTTGTCAATTCATTTACTTTTATTAATTTCGCGTTTTTAAAAATAAAAAATTGTTTATGAAACTTACTAAAGCCTTATTTATAGTATTAGTATCCCTATTAACTAACTCAATTTATGCTCAGAAAAAAATCACTTTCGGAATAAATACAGGTCTTAATTATTCATCGATAAGAGAGAGTAATGATATTATAATTCCAAATGAAAATACTGATGATTCAGGTTTTGCTTTTCTCTTTGGGCTAGTTTCTAATTATTACCTCTCAGGTAATTTATCTTTAAAAGCTGAACTAAATTACGAAAGTAAAAGAGAAAGCTTTGAAATTAAAGCTTTTCAATCTGAAATTGATCCTATTTTTATAGAAGAAGGCAATAAAATAAAAACTAATTATCAATTTATTACATTACCCATTTTATTAAAATATGAATTTGGAAATTCTAACCCTTTTTTCATTAATGGAGGTCCTTTTTTAGGGTATTTAATTAGCGCGAAAGAAACATTTCCTAACAATGAAATTATAGAATTCTCTGAAAGAATGACAAACTTTGATTTTGGTTTGTCCTTTGGTGTAGGCAAAATGATTTCTTTAAATGATAAAAATAATTTGATTATTGAGCTTAGAAATAATTTAGGATTAACCAGTATAAGTAAATTTGTTTCAGCTAAAACAAACTCTTTAAATTTAATTGTTGGTTGGAATTTCACTTTATAATCTCCAATTAACCCCATATTATAACACTAGTTCAAAATAAAACAGCAAATTCTCTTTCAGAAAATTATTTTTGAAAATTCAATAGTAAAATAATTCTTTATGCCGCTTAAAAAAACACTATTTATAGTATTAATATCCCTATTAACTAGCTCAATTTATGCTCAGAAAAAAATTATTTTTGGTGTAAATACTGGTATTAATTATACTTCTACTTTAGATGCAGAATTATATAACTCAGAGTTCTCTTACCTTATTGGATCTTCATTTGAATACCCTATAAACAATAGATTTTCTTTAAAACTAGAACTTAATTACGAAAGAAAAAAAACAAGCCTAGATTATAACTTTGCTTTAGTAAATGATCCTGAGAACTTTTCATCTCCCTCTAAGTCAATATTTACTAACAACCAACTAACCCTTCCCTTATTAATTAAATATAAGTTAAATGATATAAACCCTTTTTTCATTAATGCTGGAACTTTTTTTAGCTATACAATTAGTTCTTTTTTTAACGACACAAAAACTAATTTTAATGCTTTTAATTTTGGTTTTTCTTTGGGTATAGGAAAAGAAATTGTTCTTAATAAAAAAAATAATTTAATAGTTGAGATAAGAAATAACCTACAGTTAACTGAAAAAACAGTAATAAATTCATCTCGATTAAATACTCTAAGTTTAACTATTGGATGGAATTTTACATTATAATCTAAAATCTCATAAAAGGAAATTCTTGTAAAAGCGTTTCTTTTTTCTGAACTAATTTTTCTAAAAATTTCAAATGTGCTTCAGAATTCGGATTAAAAGGTCTATGTGTCATTCCTTTTTGAATTTCTTCTACCTTTTTCATTGTTTGTAAAGCACTTTCTTTAACCCAAGTAATCACAAACTTCTCCCAAATATAATTTATTGCTGTTTTATTTGGGTGAATCATGTCTTCTTTATAAAAACGATAATCCCGTAATTCATCCATCATCAATTCATAAGAAGGAAAATAATACACCTTCTTTCTTGGTTCAACTACTTCATGAATAGCTGTTATTAAATGTGATTTACTACGTTTATTTTCAACAAAACCATCTTTAATATGACGAACAGGAGAAACGGTAAAAATTATAGTTATATTCGAATTTATTGATTTTACTAAAGAACAAATTCCTTCTAAACTCTCAATAATTTCATTTACTGGTAAAATTTCTTTTAAAAATTTTTTTTGAGGAACTTTATGACAGTTAACAACAACACTATCCGATTCAATAAAACGATATACCCATGCAGTACCTAGGGTAATTACAATATGTGTTGCTTGCTTTATTTCTTTTAAAGTCTTTTTTACAGAATCATTTAAACTGTTTATTAAATCACTCTTTTTAGTAGTGCTTAAAACCGAATGTGTATCAAAACTATGCCAACGCTCATTATGATTAAAAACATCATTATCTGAATATTCTTTTTCATTAATTGAATTCAAAATTAAATTTTCAATAGCTTTTGGGTGAAATAAAATTCCGAACGGATTTTGATTCGATTGAAACTTGTAATAAGATAACTTATCTCCTATATTTTCAGAAAAACAAGAACCTAACAATAATAATTTTGAATCATAACCTATTTGATTATGTATCTGTTTTTTTAAGGGTATTTCAGTTTGTAAAATCACGAATCAAATTTTAAATACAACGAATTTAATATAATTTCATGCATTTACCTGATTGATGACTAAAATCAAAACTTATTTCGTGTTTATTTTATTATTTTTTATTAGTTCTAATTTAGTTTATTGGATTTACAAGTTTGTCATTTTCCCAAACTCCTTTAGCTAATATTTTACCTTTTTTATTATAAAAAACGCCTTCTCCTTCTCGCTCATCATTCTTCCAACCTCCTACATACTTTTTACCATTTGTCCAGAAGTACGTTCCTTTTCCTTCTCTAAGATCGTTTTTATAATCTCCTTCATAATGCTCTCCATCTTCCCAATAAAAAACACCTTTTCCTTCTCTTTTATTATTTGTCCATTCTCCTTCATACCTACCTCCAGTATCAAAAATAGCTATTCCATAACCACTTGCTTTATCTTTGTTTACATGTCCCACATAATGAAGTGTATGTTTCTTTGAGTTTTTAAAAGTCAAATAACCTACAACAGACTTTCTTTTAAGTTGTCTTTTTGCAGAATACAATTGTTTCTTTGTTTTTTCTAAAACACTATATAAAGAATCATAATTTATAGCTGTTTTTGTAGAATCATCTTGTTTGTTTGATATTTTCTTATTGGCAACTATATTCATTTCTTCTTTTTCTTTAACAGTTTTTCCTTCTAAATTCATAAACTGTTTTGCTATTTTTATACGAAACTGTACATAATCTTTATCATCATCTTTTATAGAGTCTGAAAATTGTTTTTCATAAGCACTTAAAGCTGTTTCATATTCTCCATTAACTAATAAAGAATCTATACTTACCAAACTATTGTCGTTACTTATTTTTTCTTTAAGTAAAATATAATTCGTTTCTAATTGTGTTATTTCTTTTTTAAGTTTATTATGTTTTACATTACTATAAATTACAATTGTAATTAAGAAAAAAAACACTACACAGAATGTAATAATTAAAGGTTTTGATATTTTCATAAATGTTTAAAAAATTAGTCATCCATATGGATTGATGGCATTTTATTTTTGATATTTCTAGGATCTAAAGAGAAGTACATATGAAACCTTGCTGTCCAACTTTGTTTAAAGTTAGTTGCATCTTCAAGTGTTTGTCCGTGAGAATACATGACACCTGTGGCTAAGGTTAACCTTGGACTCACTACATATCCTAAAGACATGTGTAATCTTAAATCTTCCATTACACTACCAGCTACTGCTTTTCCACTTTGTAAAATTAATTCTGCTTCTGGAGAAGCATAAAAAGTTTTTGGTTTAAACTTATTTGAATTTAAAGGTATTTTAGCTTTAAACATATAACGCCATCTATTTCTAAAAATATATTTACTGTCTTCTTTAAACTTTTTAGTCCATCTATGTTCAACACGTATTCGATGATAAAAAAGCAACGAAGAAACAGGCGCAGCAAACATATATTGATGCCATATCCTCCATTCAGGCACTAAGTTTTTATCTTCCGAATCTTCATCTGTATTAAAGTTAAACCTTAAAACTCCCCCAAGACTAACATTAAACTTTTTAGAATAAATATATCCAATAGCATGTCTATTATAAATTTGTGCTAATTGTCCTACAAAAGGCGTTTTTTCAGTTTCTTGAAAACGAAAGTGTGTTTGTGCTATCCAGTAAAAACGATTAGAAAGTCTAATATTACCATAAGTGTTAATCCAAGTTTTAGTAATAGGCTCTTTAAACTTAGATTTTAAAGGAGTGTCTTGCGCTTGTAAAAAACAGGAAAGGCACAAGAAAAAAACAATACATATTTTTATACAATGATTACTTTTAACACATAAACAAATCATAAACAAACACTTAATCTTAGGGATTTCACATTTAATATAGCCTTAAACTTGTTTTAAGTTTATTGACTTGTTTATAAACGCAGGTCGATATCGTTTAGTATACATGCTTAAGAATATATAAATGGCAATAACTATACTGTTCTATATTATACTCTTTAATGAATGACTATTCTAAAACAATTGAATAAAGTAAGCCGTAACTAACTAAAGTTAAAACAACAAAAAACCTTTTGCATATTGGGGATGCAAAAGGTTTTATTAATCAACCAAATAAATCTAAAAAATTCTCACCTTTTTTGAAGTGAAAATTTCAAAAAATGAAACTTGTTAGAAATGTTTAAAAACATTTCCTTTGTTTTTATATATTTTATGTATGTGAACTTTTAATTATACTTCAAAGTTACAACACCTTCATTGTTTACATCGTTATTTCTCGCCGTGAGTCTTTTATCTATAGATAAAATGCTTAAAAGAATAGATGAATTGACTTAAAGGCTATTTATTCGCTTGAGAAGTTTATTGAAAATAATACTGACATTGTTTTAAAATTTTCAATCGAATTTTAAAACAGTACTATTTGGGAGACATCGATGAAACCATCTTTTAATTTCTATATAATCTGTTTTATTGAATTCTAAAAAGGGAAGTAACTCTTTAGAATTATCTTTTTTATAGATTATCATTTCATTTTTAGAAACTTTTACTTCCTCAATTTGAGAAATTTCAAATACTCTTTTTTCTTTATTATTCTCATAATAAATTTCATTTTCATTTATCTGAAAAAACGCCGTTTTGGATAATTTAGAACTAGAGACTGCTAAAAGAAATAGTAACATTACCAAAATTGAAAAATTAACATGAATATTATCTACTAAATAATACCATAAAAAATAACCTCCAACAATAAATATAGAAAAACCTAAAGCTGTATCTTTAGATTGGTAATCATTTTCAGAAGCTAAAAAAATAATATTTTGAGCTTCTTCCTTTTTGTTTTTCAATAAAAAAGATTTCATAAAAGTAAAACCAAAAACTAGAATAAGAAAAATTGTAAAATAAGTACTTGGAATTTCTTTAATAATCTTTGAAGTATCAAAAATTAGGTCTAAAATGAAGTAAACAAAAGGAATCATAAAGCCTTTTATTTTTTTAAAATCAAAATCTTCCCTCTTTCTTTTCATTTAAAAAATTACTCCTACCATTTATTTCTTTCTTCTATTCTATCTTTTTCATCGTAATAAAAAAAGGTTCAAAACTTTATTTGTTTTGAACCTTTCTGTTTTTATAAGTTTAAGCGATATATTCCTTTGCTTTTTCTAAAGCCTTTGGTATACCTCCTGGATTTTTACCACCAGCAGTTGCAAAGAAATTTTGTCCACCTCCACCAC